>PYIY01000185.1 GCA_003635195.1 Candidatus Poribacteria bacterium
TTTAACGTGAGTTTGATAAATAGTTGAAAGTTTTTGTGTAAAGAGAACCCTCTTGGTATAATGAGATTATCTACACTCTCTAACCAAAAGGAGTTCTCTGATGAGTATCCTAACACTTTTCTGTAAAATTGACGACTTTTTTCTGCTTTATACGCAATGGCAGGCGACGCATTGTCTACCAGAGACGACGACACCGGAAACACGCGGACGCCCTCGGCAACTGCATCCGAGCGAAGTGATGACGATCCTTATTGCCTTCCATCAAAGCAACTATCGGACGTTCAAACACTTTTACAACAGACATGTTTGTGTCTATTGGCGTGCTGAGTTTCCGCATTTGGTGAGTTATTCTCGGTTCGTTGGACTCAAGAAAGAGGTATTGATGCTTTTGACGCTTTATCTTCATGCTCATTTCGGTGAATGCAGTGGTATCTCCTTCGTGGATTCGACACGTTTGCGGGTTTGCGACAATAAGCGCATTTCATCGCATCGCGTCTTTGCTGAACACGCTGGACGCTCGAAGACTTCAATGGGGTGGTTCTATGGTTTTAAACTTCATCTAATTATCAACGGAAAAGGCGAACTCTTAGGTTTTCAAGTGTCCCCAGGGAATACCGATGACCGTCAACCGCTATGGGAGTTGTCATCCGAAGATCTCTTCGGAAATCTCTATGCGGATAAGGGGTATATCTCCAAAGACCTCCGAGAGTTGCTCAACGCGCAAGGCATCAACTTGATCTATAAAGTCCGTAAGAACATGAACCCCCTTGAGTTATCGGTTTCTGATGAGGTGCTGCTGAAAAAGCGTCTGATCATTGAATCCGTGATCAAGGAACTGAAAACGCAGACGCAAGTCGAACACAGTCGCCATAGGAGTTTCGCTAACTTCCAAGTTAATGTTGTTGCTGCATTGATTGCGTATCAGCTGCTGGAGACCAAACCCTCGGTGAATCTCTCCGAACTTCAAGCGAATAACGATTTACCTGTGCTTTTCTAACTTATAAACTTTTTTCAAACTCACGTTATATATCATTGATGTGGAAAGTGGTGATGTAAAACAGAAAGTAGATGGCTTTATCGCCGCACCCGACTGGTCGCCGGACAAACAGCATATCGTCTACGGCGATAGAGGTGATATCTATATCATGGGGTCGAACTTTAGAAATCGGGAACCCCTGCTCCCGTGGCCCCTTCGGGATAAAAACATACCCGCCCACATAAACATCGGTTTTTTTGAGCGGTATCATGGGCAATGGTCGCCTGATGGTCGCAAGGTGCTTTATACGGAAACGACATACAGCGATCAGGGGAAGCCTGTCTTCAGTAACATGTTCCTTCACGATATGCGGTTGAACACACAAGAGAAGCTGCCGTTCCACAAAGATTGGCGCGTCCAGCGTGTCAAATGGATGGCGGATGGGAAAACCCTCATTCTCGGAGCAGATGAAGCCGGTATCAAAAACCGGAGGCACGGTACCTATAATATCTACCGGTATCATGTTCCGAGCAACACCATGACCCAACTCACCCATCTACCCGGTCGGAATTACTCACCGGATTGGGTTGAAGGTCCCCTTGATGTCTCCCCGAAAGAGAAAAAGATAACCCTCTGGGGAGAAGTAAAGAAAAGGCCAGAATAGCACCGTTTTCATAACAATTAGGACTTACGCAATGCGCAATGAATTGCATTACTGCCTACGTAGGTCCTAACAATTTTCATTTCGGATAGGAAAATTGGTCTATATAAAGCATATTCAACACCGGATAGGTGTAAGCAGGAACGATCTCCGAATCGCGACTTTCTTACTAAATTGCCCTATCTGTTTCAAGGAGGAACATGAGACAATGAAATTAAGATGCCAATTGAAAGGGGCAAAATGCCCACCTTTCAAACATAATGGAATTTTCCATCCTGATAATGAAAGCATCAAACGTTTACTCCCCGATCTGAACCGATGCGCAGACTGCATGGCGTATATGGCACCGACACTCCCATCTTTCCGAGATGACCTGCTACAGATTGCCTCTATCACGCTGCACGAAAAGGGTCCCGCCTTTGATCCCGCACATGAAAGCCGAGCGAGTTTCGGAACCTTTATCCGTCCGCGTATCTGTGTTAGCCTTACAAACGCAAGGCGAAAAGAACTCGACCATCATGGGCGTGAAAGACTTGAACCCATTGGAGCGTCTGATGCTCCCAACGCGGCAGATACTGAAGACGACACGGATATGGCGTTTATGCTAAGCGTCCCAGAACCCACAACCGAATCCTTTGTTGACGCTCTTCTCTGGGACATCTCTGTCGCCAACTTTGAACGCGCACTTCCGCAACTCTTGAACGCGCTGACACCGCGTGAACGGCAAGTTTTTGACTGCATTCGCGGGGATATGCAGAACCGGGACATCGCCGAAATCTTACATCTCAGCTCAGGACGTGTCCCCCAGTTGATAAACCAAGTCGAAATCAAGCTCAAACAGGCATGTCAACAACTTGGACTAATTGAACAGACAGTTTCGGCAGGTGTATAACATTTTGGAAACAACACCAAAACATGCTTAAAGGCGATTGCCCAGGTCTACCAATACCCCGGTTGACACGCAATCGCCTTTTTTATCAAAACCTATCCCATCGCAAGCCGCTTTTTCTGTTCTTCCATCATCTGCTTTTGACGCTTAACACGTTCTGGCACTAAACGTTCCCGTGGGGCTGTCGGTTTGAAATTCAGACGGTCTTTCCCCAATCCGTCTAATACCGCTAATTCCACAGGCGAGAAATCGTCCGGATTTTCACGATTGAAATCCATCGGTTCCGCAAGACCGACGGGTGGATTCGTAATAAAACGGGCGCGACCGGATGGGTTCTGGGACGCGGCGTGTAAAATAAATGGATGCAACAGCACAACATCCCCCGCGTTTCCAGTAATCTCTACAAAGTCCTTACATTTGCCAATGAGTTTCCCAAAGCCGCTGCTTGGTAACAATCCCTCTGGGTGTTCATATAACCACTGTGCAACATGCTGCACAGAATCGCACGCTACAAATGTCCCACCACTCTGTGGATATATATCCGACCAGACAACAATAGTCAGTAATCCCTGTTCTGGACTGTCGAGGAAGTGACGGAAGAAATCGCCATCTTTATGCCAGCCGCTCACCTCTGGAGAAGGCGGTTGCCACGGTGTGTCCGCCCCTAATGCAAAGTTGATAATAAAACCGTCGCCCCATGTCGGTTTTGTTTTATCCCGCAGGTTTATAATCCTGTCTTCACCACCGAGCAGATCACAGATAGCATCCCACGCCCTCGGCGCGATTTCCTGAATCGGCACGCGATGCATGGATGGCAGATGGATGCGTGGCTCTTCCCAAGTCGTCGGATCATCTGGATCATAACCGAGTCGTCTAAAGGCAAACGCCCGCCACTCTTCTGCCAATTCGCGTGGGAAGCAGTCCTTTAGAACAATATGCCCTTTCTCAATGAAATGATTAACATCTGATTCGGTAAGTGTTTTGTAAGTTCGTCCCATCTATCGCCTCTTTATTATATGTTCGCCAACAACGTTTCTGCAAGTTTTGTCGCAAATTCGTCGTCGTTAATATGAGCGTCCATCTCAATAACCGTGACATTGTCGCCGATGTTTGCCTTCAGATTTTCACTCCATGCGGTTCGTGCTTCCGGTGAATCGAAGGGTTGCCCTGTCATGTCAATCGCCGATACGCCTTGTGTCGGAATGATAACTGTAGTGGGTCCTTGTGCTTCGCTGAGTTTACGCGCCATGATACGTCCGAGTTCAGCGGTCTCTTCAGCGGTCGTTCGCATGAGTGTCACTGTTGGATTGTGCTGATAGAACAACCGATCGCTGAAGTTCTCTGGCACGGTGTCCGGCGGCCCAAAGTTCACCATATCCAACGCACCGGGCGCGATAACTTGCGGCAGCCCTGATTCCCCCGCAGCTTCCAACCGATCAGGACCGGCACTCAGAATTCCGCCCACCAATTCGTCAGCGAGTTCAGTCGTCGTAACATCTAACACGCCAGCAAGGAATCCGCCTTTGACCAAATCTTCCATAGCTTGGCCACCCGTGCCAGTCGCGTGAAACACGAGCACTTCGTAGCCAGCATCTTCAAGGATTTCTCTCGCCTTTGTGACGCATGGCGTTGTCACACCGAACATCGTCGCCGCGATTAAAGGCTTATCTGTTGTTGTTTCTGGTGCTTCAGCGTTCACCATCCCGACGATTGCACCAGCAGCGTTGGCAAGAATCTGCCGGGACAAACGGTTAATGCCAGCGATGTCCACGACGGAATACATCATACTTATGTCTTTCGATTGCACATAAGGACTCGTATCACCGGATGCCAGTGTGGACACCATGATTTTCGGAACACCCACTGGGACTGCCTGCATCGCTGTCGTACCAATGGTGGTGCCTGCGGAGCCACCAAGCGAGATAATTCCATCAATTTCGCCTGCGGCGTGTTTCTCAGCGACAAGTGCTGCGGCACCTTGTGCCATGATCGTCACGCTGTTACCTCGGTCCCCTTCATCTCTTAATGCTTGTAGAGACGAACCCCCGGCTTGTGCAACTTCATCCGCAGAAATATCCGGTGTTAATTGCGGTTCTCCGAGTATGCCTGTATTAATAACACATGTTGAGACGCCAGATGATTCTATCTGTTCTTTGATGAATGTGAATTCTATACCTTTTGTGTCCATTGTTCCAACAATGCAAACCGTCTTCGCCATCCCCAATTCCTCCACTGTCTCGTGATTTAGGACTTACGCTAATTAATTCTTTGTTGAGTGAAATTTCTGACCTTGCCTTGATTCAGGCTTCACGCTATTATAGGGCGCACGGTAAAGTCTGTCAAGAGAATTTTGCTTAAACGGTTGACACAATTTGGGGGTTGTGATACACTTAAAAAAACATCCGACACGAATGACATAGCAGAATTCCTTGCTGTGTTAGGTTAGGCAGGCATGCGCGGATTGCGGAGGAAAATGTGAAATCAATTGATTATAGACAGGCAGGATTAACATCAATACAAATTTTAGTTGTCGTTATTGTCCTTGGGATTATTGCCGCTGTGCTTTTTGCACCTCGATTGCTCGGACAAGCAGGACGTGCGCTGCAAGCACAAGCCGATGCAGACATTGAAACGCTCGGAATCGCTCTGGATAGATATGCCAAAGATAACGGCGATTATCCGTCAACCGAACAAGGCTTGAAGGCACTTTGGGAGAAACCTGAGGCACCACCGATACCTATCAATTGGGTGGAACCCTACATCCAGATTCCAATTACAAAAGATCCGTGGGGAAACCCTTATATCTATATCCGTCCCGGTATACACGACCGGTACGGGTACGATCTCATCTCGTTCGGAAGTGATGGTGTTGAAGGCGGAACAGGCGAGGCTGAAGATGTTGTCAGTTGGATCCGACGCGATGAGTAAGTCAAGAAAGTGGTAAGGAGTTAGCAGTAATGAAAATTACGCATATTGACGTTATCAAAGTGAGAGTGCCGTATCATGAAGGCATCTACGAATTGATGACGCGTCGCAATCTTTATCAGATTGACTACGTCTACAAAGTCCATACCGATGTTGGACTTGTCGGAATTGGCGATGGATCACACCAGTCGGACGAGGTCGTCCAACGCTATATCGGCAGGAATCCGTTTGAGTTCATGAACGGTTGGGCACCCACACCGCTTCAGCAAGCCTTTTACGACATCATGGGCAAAGCACTCGGTGTTCCAGTGCATCAGCTGCTCGGCGAAAAGGTTCACGACAAAACCTCATTCGGTTATTGGTCTATTGATATGACCCCTGAAGAATGGGCAGCAGAGGCAAAACATGCTTATGCCCTCGGCTATCGGCTCCACAAAATTAAGGCGCGTCCATGGTTTGAAGTACTTGAGCAGGTCGAGGCAATCGCCTCCGTTGTACCGGATGATTATCAACTCCGCGTTGACGCAAATGACTCCTTTGAGACCCCGGAACGTACACTTGAAGTTGCGCGCCATCTCCAAGATTACAATATAGAGTCGTTTGAAACACCGATTCCACAAGCCGATATCGAAGGTTATCAGGAAATTAAACGCCACACCGACATGCCGATAACGATTCACTTCGGAAACCCGGATCCGATTGAAGCGATTCGGGCAAAGATGAACGACTCGTTTATTATTGCCTATCCGGATTCACGCGCTGCAAATGCCGTACGCGAGGCAACTATTTCAAACGCTGCACATCTTCCCGTCTGGATACAGATTGTCGGGCTCGGTATCACAACCGCCTACGTCACGCATCTTGCAGCAGTGATGCCAAATGCTACGATGCCATCGATGACGCTTAACGCCTTACGCGCCTATGATCTCGTCACGCCATCAACGATTCCGCTTGTTGATGGATACACAACTGTTCCAAATAAACCCGGATTAGGGGTTGAGTTGAATGAGGACGCTCTTGACAATTGCCGCGTCTAAGGAGAAGTGAGATGAAAAGCCTAATTTCTGTTTGCCAAACCCAGACTTTTATAGTCATTTTGGGTTTACTAATTTTCATGATGGGATTTGGTGTCAATGCGCACGCTGCGAAACTCGGTTTGGCGAGTGCTTGGCTCTTTGAAGATAATGGTGGAAAGGTTGTCAAAGATGTTGTCAGCGGACACGATGGTGATATCAAGGGCACCCTTGATTGGGTAAAAGACGGCAAGTTCGGCGGCGCATTGAAGTTCCCAGGCAAAGGTGATAGCTACGTCCGTGTTGATCACGACGACGTTTTCAATTCTGATTCTTACTCCTTTGTCGCATGGGTGAAGTTGGAAGCCGCATCGTGGCAGTACGTCGTCTGGCGAAATGGGGATGTCTGGCCCGAACCGGAAAATGTCCGCCATCTCGATATATGGATTCACAAAGATCACTACCCAGTTTTTATGTGGCACGTCAAAGGAAACGTCGGGCGTATTGACGGTAAAACCATCGTTGCTGATGGCAAATGGCATCACATCGCCAAAATCTATGACGGCAAAAACGTTCAGATGTACGTTGATGGAAAAGTAGATGGCGAGAAGTCGAGCGGTGGTACACTGGATACGAGTGAATCGCCTATCTGGATCGGCGCGCGCCCTGGCAATGTTGCAGCAACTGGGCTTTTTGACGAGGTTGGGTTCTTCACTGAGGCACTTTCTAAAGATGAACTCAACGATGTTATGGATAGTGGGTTAGCTGGCTATGCTGCTGTGGATGCAGCTGGAAAAGCAACAACAACTTGGGCACTGCTAAAAACTCAAAAATAGTTACCAGTCACGAGTTACCAGTTATCGGTTACAGAGGGTTTAGATCGTTTCAAAGTCTCTTTCTGGCTACTGGTTACTGGCTAAGACGAGAAATGGAGAAAATGCATTATGCAAATGCACGTAGGTGGAGAATGGATTGACAAATCCGATAAGATTGACGTACTGAGTCCCTTTGACGGTTCGGTTGTTGATACCGTCCCCAGAGGAGACGCAAACGACGTTGAAACCGCTATTCAGACCGCAGAACGCGGCGCAAAGATCATGGCAGGAATGACAGGCTATGAACGCTATGAAATCCTGCGGAAAGTGGCGGATTTGATGGTGGAACGCTCAGGCGAACTCGCTGAGGTTATCACCCGCGAAGAGGGAAAAATCCTCGCTGAGGCGACAGTTGAAGCCACCCGTGCTTCGGAAATTATCGCACTCTCTGCAGAGGAGTCAAAACGTTTAACCGGCGAAACGATTCCACTTGAAGGCGCGCCCGGTGTGAAAGATAAACTCGGCTTTACGGTACGGATGCCGTGTGGCATTGTCGCTGGTATTAGTCCGTTCAATTTTCCGCTACACCTCGTCTGCCACAAAGCCGGTCCCGCAATCGCTGGCGGCAACGCAATTATCATCAAACCCGCGACAGACACACCGCTTTCGGCACTCAAACTCGTCGAACTCTTTCTGGAAGCAGGCACACCACCTGAAGCGATTCAGTGTGTGACGGGACCCGGTGGTGAAATCGGTGATACGCTCTGTGCAGATCAGCGCGTCCGAAAGATTACCTTTACTGGCAGCCGCGATGTCGGCGAGCATATCTGTAAGGTCGCCGGATTGAAGCGTGTCACGATGGAACTCGGTTCAAATTCGCCACTCATCGTCATGCCCGATGCCGACCCTGAAAAGGTCGCACGTGCAGCAGCAGCGTCCGGTTATTCCAATGCAGGACAGGTCTGCATCTCAACGCAACGCGTTATCGCACACGAGAAAATCTATGGCGATTTTTTAGATGCATTCCAAGCCGAAGTCGCACAAATCAGTACAGGCGATCCACTCGCAGAAGGGACACGCATGGGACCCATGATTCGAGAAGGTGATGCCACCCGAGTCGCCGAATGGATTCAGGAAGCTGTTTCAGATGGCGCAGAACTCCTCACGGGTGGAGAGAAACAGGATCAGTTTGTTTCACCCGCTATCCTCGCTAACGTCAAGCCAGAGATGAAAATCTCCTGTGACGAAGTGTTCGGACCGGCTGTCGGTGTGACGCGGGTCAACGACATTGACGAGGCAATCGCGCTTGCCAACGATACGAATTACGGACTGAGTGCCGCAATCTTCACCCAAAACGTTGATTGGGCAATGAAGTTCGTCCGTGAGGTCGAATCTGGCAACTTGATGGTAAACTGGGGCACACAATGGCGTGCAGACTTGATGCCGTACGGTGGTGTCAAAGAGAGCGGTATGGGCAAAGAGGGACCGAAGTACGCCATAGAAGAGATGACCGAATTGAAGATGGCGATCTTCCATTTGGATAGTTAGTGGATTTTGACAACGGGCGGATGGCGTTATCTGCCCGTTCTTTTATGCCTTTTGTGCCACCATGCTGGCGAGGATACCGAGTATTTTGTCGCACCGCTCAATTGTGTAGGCTGCCATGTCAAGTTGAAGTTTCTTCTCCTCCAACTTAAGAAATACCCACTCTATACCTGACGTGGTAGTACCATAGACACAAGAAATGTCATTCCCTTGTTCGACATTAAAACGTTGGGCGGCAACCATTTCTGCAACACACTGCCCGAGCCCTGCTGTCAAATTATCCCTTTTCGCTTCAACAAGGATAATGACTGGTGCCTCCAGATGAAATTGGGCTGGCGACAGACTTACCAAAAAATCACAGACACCGGTCAAGCCGTTTTCAGCATCAACATTAAAGTCAATCCCCGAAAAAAAACTGATGTTTCGGCCGAAGTGCTCCCACAGCTCAACCAGCACTGCGGAGACAATCAGTTCTGATTTTGCCTTCTCTGTGCCCATAGCGAAAGCTAATGGCACATTTCGCTCCAGTGTTGTGGTAAGATGTGCACTCGGAGCCACCAGCTCTATGTCAGAAAAGATACCAGCGGCGTTGACTTCTTTTAATTCAAACGCTTTCTTCACTGTTTCTAAGGTCCAGTCGCTATACGCCATCTGTGATACCTGTATTCGTTAAAGAACTGGCGAGGTTTAAAACCTCGCCAAAATGGATTTTATTATTGTCTACTCTTCCTCTTCCGTTTTTGACTCGGCGATGACCTTCTGTGCAACATCGTCAGGTGCGATGTCGTAGTGCGAGAATTCCATCGTGAAGTTGCCACGCGCACTCGTCATCGACTTGAGATCAATCGAATACCGAAGCATCTCCGAAAGCGGGATGTGTGCCTGAATAACCTGCTTTTTCCCTATCTGCTCAACACCCATCACCTGTCCGCGCCGTCCGTTCAAATCACCGATAATGTTCCCCATAAACTGTTCAGGGACGGTGATTGTAACATTCATAACCGGTTCGAGCAAACACGCGTCGGCTTGTTCGGCGGCGGCAGCAAAGGCGATAGACCCTGCAATCTGGAACGCCATATCCGAAGAATCGACAGGGTGATATTTGCCATCATAGAGGTCGATTTGGATATCAACAACAGGGAACCCCGCAAGCAAACCTCTGTCCATTCGCTCACGGATGCCTTTTTCGACAGCCGGGATATAATTACGCGGGATCGCACCACCGACAATGTTGTTAATGAACTCAAAGCCTTCACCGCGTTGCAAGGGAGCAAGATTAATCGTGACATCACCGAACTGACCCCTGCCACCGGACTGGCGTTTGTGTCTGCCTTGGATATCCCGAACGCCTCGACGGATCGTTTCCCGGTACGGCACTTTCGGCGGTTCAACATCTGTTTCTACACCGAATTTATCTGCCATCCGCTCCCGATTGACAGTGATGTGCAGATCGCCGAGCCCTGAAACGAGTAATTGCTTCGTAACATCGTTCCGTTCAATTCTAAATACCGGATCCTCTTCAGACATGCGTGTGAGGGATGTCATCAATTTTTCATCATCGCCTTCACGGGTCGGACGGATCGCGTAAGAGAGCACCGAGTTTGGGAAGTCTATACCAGCGAGTTGAATGGATGCATCTCTATCGCAGAGCGTGTCCCCTGTTTGCGTCGCGGCAAGTTTAGTGATCGCACCAATATCGCCTGCTTCAACCTGTGGCGTACTGATCGAATTTTTACCGTTCATGAATGTTGTTTTACCGAGACGTTCAATCTCGCCACGCGTCGAATTGCTAACTTGGGTGTCCGCTTGCAATGTGCCAGAGTAGACGCGGAAGAAGCTCAATTGCCCAGCAAACGGGTCGGCAATCGTTTTGAAAACGACAGCGGACATTGGGGCATCTGATGACGGTTCGCGGGCTTCCTCTTCATTCTCGGCACTTTTCACCGCCCCAACATCTACCGGAGATGGGCATCCATTGATAAGTGTATCCATCAATTGTTGCACGCCGGTATTGTTCAATGCCGAACCACAGAGGATCGGGGCAAACTGATTCTCAGAGATGCCGAGTTGTAAACCGTTCTGAATTTCTTCGTCAGTGAGTTCGCCTTCAAAAAACTTCTCTATGAGTTCGTCATCACTTTCTGCTGCGACTTCAACGAGTGCTTCGCGGGTTTCTTCAGCCTGCGCCTCTAATTCTGCCGGAATCTCTGCCTTCGCGGCGCGCTTGTTACCGTCGGGTTGTAGATACGCCGCCATCTGTACGACATCAACAACACCTGCGAAATTGTCCTCTTTCCCTATCGGAAGTTGAACGGAGACAGTTCGGGTCTCTAAAATCTCTTCAATGCTTGCAAGCGCGTTTTCAAAGCTGGCGTTCTCTTTGTCCATCTTATTGATAAAGATGAGACGTGGGAGTCCGTATGTGTCTGCTACCTCCCATACCTTTTCGGTGCCGCCTTCAACGCCTGTTGTTGCATCAACGACAACGACGACTGCATCGACAATTCGGAGTACGCTATAGAGGTCCCCGTAAAAATCTTCTGCGCCGGGGGTATCAATCAGATTTAGTTTATGTCCTTCCCATTCTGCGATACAGACTGAACAATTGAGGGTGGTTTTGCGTTCTATCTCGTCAGCGGCATAGTCGGCTGCAGAAGTTCCACTATCAACAGCACCCATACGCTCAATTGCACCACCGTTATAAAGCATCGCTTCAACGAGTGATGTTTTGCCTGCTCCTGAATGCGCAATAATTGCAATGTTCCGGATCTCATCGGTTCTGTATTGTTTCATACGTCCAAAAAATTCTCCTTTTACTGTTAACCACTACGGAATAGAGCGAGCTATGCCGTTAAAATTACATCTTACCACGATGTAACAAAAATGTCAAGAAAATATTTCTCGAAACTCAGGGCTATTTAGTTTTCGGTTTTTTCGTCCAATTTTGAACCCCCAGGCCCGGTAGGTGCGGTTTGATGAAGTTTAAAAAAATAAATCGGTAATAAACGGGCAATGAATTGCCCTACTACAAATGGGCAGGTTCGTAGTAGGGCGATTTATCGCACGTTCCAATATTACCGAATTAAAAAATTAATCTTCATCAACCGCACCGGACTGAAAAAAGAAGATCCAAAAATTGAGACAATCCGATAATTTATTTAAAACCTAAATGTCCTGTCTCGGAAACCCATTACTTGGTGTTGCCTTAAAGTGGATGAACGGGGACTGTGATGAGGCGGTACCACGTCGTTTTTGAAACGTAGATGCTGGACAAGGGATTTCTGAATTATCAGTTTTCAAATCTGAAATCATTTTTCGGAGAAGTTTTCAGAGGGGGCAAGTGTTGTTGTGCTTGATAGTAGTGGTTTTCACCATGCGAAAGGGTTGGAGGTGCCTCGGAAGGTAGTCTGCCTTTTTCTTCCGGGCAAGTGATAGGTTTCTTTCGGGCGCGGCGGGGTCCAACTGAGCGGACGGAACAGGTTATTGTCGATAATCATGCGTTTGAACGCTTCCGCATCAAAGACGGCGGGTGTTCTACGGGCATCACGACGCGGGGCGGGCAATGTTTCAACCGCGACAGGTTCAGGGGGCGATGGTGACGGAACACGCACCACAAAGACAATCAAAAGTAAAACAACGCGCCAAATATCAAAAGATAAATGGCGCGTCGATTGAAAAGTTTTCGGTCAGCGTTTCTCAGGCTACCGCGCCCAACACTTCTCGCCCTGGCGAATTGCGGCAGAACAATCGGGTTTGGGACCCTGACACAACTGCCAAGATTTACCACAAGTACTGAACCGACACGTCCGCGTCCGGTGATGACTCACCGCCCAGTTGCTATTCGGATTATACGGATGTCCCGCAGCGCAGGGCACTGTGTTCCCCGATGGCGGTGGCGATGCGGGTGGGGACGGATACGAATGGGTATGCGACTGACACGCATAGAAATTCGTCACGGTGCAGTAATTGCCGTTGCTATCCGTTGAGGAGCAACTCGCTTGATACGAATGATCACCACTCTCTGACGTGTTATGAATATTACACGGATGCATGGAAGGTGACGGTGTCGGTGGATTGCCACCGGTGTCGCCCGTCGCTGGCAATCCACCGCCGCTACCACTGCCTGAACCCGAATACGCATGCGTATGCGGTGAACATTTGTAGTAAGAACTATACTCACAATACTGCCCGCTGTCGTTTTGTGGACAGGAAACCTCTATATGGTTGCCGGGGTGCTTATAGCATTCATACCACTCCAAGCAGCCGTTGCAGAGACGTTGATGCTCATGCATCCCTACTTCATCTTTACAGACACGACAGCGTTCCTTGTGAACAACTTTCCAAGTGCCACCTCCAGTGCCACCTTCGCCGTTTTGGACGAGAGTTGACTGGCCCCACGTTACCTGACCCGATTTCACAAGTGCCGCAGTGCTTAAAACACCGATGCCATTATGGCTCGTCGTCACACCGGTTGTCAACGTTACGCTGACGCTTGCACTCCCACGCCAATAAATGCTATAACAATCTCCACGCCCAGAGCTGCTCCAACTATACGTCGTATCTAATCCTGTCGGCGCATCTGCTGATTTACGCACGTAATGTGTGTAAAACGCTTCTTGTGCCTTGGGTTTCATCGCATCATAGTCAATCCACCACGTGCCAGCACTCCCCGTTGTTACCTTCCCACCGGAACCTTTTATCTGTTGCGAGCCGTTGATAATCGCAGAGTCGAGCTGCCCTTTCACATACCCATACCCTTTCGCGGGAGTATCAATAGAGACGGTTATCTTTGTTGGGTAAATCGTCGGTTCCCAATCGTAGACGTGAAAGTGTCCATCGCCATCGGGATCCAGATCAGTTATCCAACACTCCTGATACCGCGTGTAAGTGGTATGTCCCCCATTTGAGGAGATATTGCTGGACCCCGTGACAGAACCGTTCAAGTCAATCGTCACAGGGCCAGTTTGGCTTTCTGCCTGTAGTGCCACTATCAGTAGTAATAAGAACATCAAAAATAAGACACTTTTCATGGTTCATGTCTCCTGTCGCTTTTCGGACTAACGGGGTCCGACATAGTATATTTCGGGCCCTTCGGGACGGATGAGGTACTCCATTCCCATGTGTATCAGAGCTTTATGACGCAGTTCGTCTTCCATTTTACTCAATCGTGCCTGATACGCTGGGGTATCCAGATGACCCGGTATCATCCAGCTGCCGCTGCCTCCGAAAGGGCCTAAGCCTCTTGCGGTTTCTTCTATCTGCGTTATCTCTGTCTGAATCCGCGCCGCCTCGGCTCTGTTTTCTCGGTGCAGAGCGACTTCACGGTCCTGTTTGAGTTGCTGATAGTGTTCCCACTGTTCGCGGGTCGGGGCGAACCCCTCGATCATTTCTATTTCGTACTCCATGCGCGTGCCATCGGGCAGCTCCATCTGTTGTAGCACAGGCGTGCCATCGGGATTCAAGACGACTTCGTTGCCATCAATGAGCAGATAGCCGTATCCCTCCGGGGGCGGTCCTAATCCGAATCGTTCTTTGTAGAAGGCGTTTCGCTTCTCTATTTCAAGCCGTCTCATAGTTGCCGAGTCGTAGATCGGTATCGTGTTCGCAAACGGATCAGCACTGGAGTCTGGGTTCGTCGCGTCAGACACTGTCTCATGTGGTTCGGCGTGCCAAGTGCCATCATCGTGGACGTGCCCACCCTGCAAGGTATCATCCACAGGTGCTTGCGCCTTCGGTTGTTCGGTCGGTTTCTCAGGTTCAACCACCTTATAAATCTTCACGGTTTCGGGGGGCGGTTGTGTCGCGAGCAGGTAAAGCCCCACGCCCACAATGGCAATCAAAAGCACTGTGATGGCGAACCAATGTTTTCGGATCAACATTTGTTTGTCTCCTTTCGGTTGTTCAAGGATTCTTCTCACACACTCTCACTGTGAGGCAGGTGTCGGAACCCCCTGCGCGTGTTTATTTCCTGTCCGCGTCGGGACAGATATATTCACACGGCGGAGTAATTGGGTTCGGTTGACAGATTTCGGGACTTTGACGACACAGCGTCTGCGTCGCATTTCTGGCGCGCACCGCGTAGCCAAGCGTCGCCACCAGTAAAAGTATAAGGAGGGGCAACCACCTTCGGAGGTATTTTCGCATCAGTGAACACTCCTTTTTTGATGTCTTCCATCGGTGATGACAGGTGTCCCTGCCTATAAAATACCATACACTCGGACGCTTGTCAAATATCGGATGGAGGCAATATGGATAGAATAGTAGACGCTAAGATTTACGACTCAAGGCAATCGCGAAATAAACTTTACGCGATAGAATCCCGTAGTTTGATGGAGAACACAAACGCCTTTTATAATTACTAAACTTTGGACAATTTTAATTTTGATACAAATGCTGAAGAAATCCGCAGAAATCCGCAGAAACGCCCAAGCAAATACCCCAAGCAAATACCCCTATGGGACTTAGTATCTTTAGCAAATGCCTATCTACAAAGTTTTCCTCCCTATGGGACTGACCTTAGTATTTATGTGTTTCTCTGATTTGGGTCAGTGTTAGGAACTCTTAGAAAAATCAGAAACACCTAAAAATGGGGCATCGGTCTCACAGAAATTGTCCAAACTATAGAATATAATAGAGAACAAGCACTGTTAAGCTGTTCCTAACTCATCGTTGGTAACATCGTTGGTGCACCTACATGCTTCAGTTGAGCTCACGTTTATGATAGCAAGTATCATGCCAATGTGAGAAACCGCACCGTGACGGGATCTCGCCATTTTTCAACTGGGCATATTTTTCACAGGTGGGCATATTTTTTTATAGAACTGGGTAAAATATGCCCAGTGGCACACCAATAAGCACGCTTCTGTTGATGCTGCCAAGCGCGAATCTCAAGTCTATTACAACCCCGCGTCGGCAGTATCGTGCCATACTAAGTTTCTTTAAGCGTTATAGTCGCGTAACTTGTTGTGCAAGGTACGCCGATGTATCCCCAAGGTCTTCGCAGTTTTTGATTTATTCCCATTCTCTCGTGCCAAAGTCGTCAAGATCGCTGACTTCTCTATCTCTTTCAAGGTTGTACCCATGAGAAAGCAGGGAAAGCACAGCACGAAACGTTCTGCGTCGTTAGAATTTGCTGAGGCTGTTTCATCGGTCAACGGCAATGGGTCGACTTGAGGCGTCCGCAAGTCTTGTGGTAAGTGGTGCGGTAAGATTTCACCATCTTCCGCTAAAAGTACCGCGCGACCGATGATGCCTTCCAACTCCCGGATATTCCCAGGCCAACTGTAGGCATCAAATAACGAAAGGACTTCTGGATTTATGTTCGCTACTTTTCGACTTGAAGCGTTGGTTTCCTTTTTCAAAAAGTGTCTTGCCAACGTGGGAATGTCTTCCCGTCGCTCCCGTAGTGCTGGCAGCTGGATATGAAGGGATTTTAATCGCTCATAGAGATCTCGGCGAAACTTGCCTGCTGCAACCGCTTCTATAAGGTCGATATTTGTCGCTGTAAGGACGCGCACTTTCACCGGAATCTGTTTTGTCCCACCCATGCGGCGAATCTCGTTTTCCTGAAGGACTCGCAGCAGTTTCGGTTGTAGGCGTATCGGAAGTTCTCCGATTTCGTCAAGGAACAGGGTGCTTCCCGATGCGGTTTCAAACAGTCCAATGTGTTGATTATCCGCGCCGGTAAACGCACCTCTCTCATGTCCAAAGAGTTCGCTTTCTATCAGGTTCTCCGCAATCTCCGCACAGTTCACGATGACTATGCGGTGCATTGCATAAAGGCTCTCTGCGTGCAAAGCACGCGCGACCAGTTCTTTACCGGTTCCGGTCTCGCCAGAAATAAGCACTATTTTATCAGATTTTGCGAACGTGTCAATACGTTTCAGCACTTTAAGATGCGCTGGACTCTCACCGATAATATGGTCGTAATTCCCATGTAACTTCTCTCTTGATAACAGCATTTCGGACGGTGCCACCTTTTCTGCCCTTGGGGCGGTTATATAAGTCTTGAAGGTATCCTATTCATCTAACACTTCTTTTTAATCTGTAACTCAAAACTGAATGACGCTATTATCTAATACCTTCTCTATAATAGACATTGTAATCATCTTTACAATGCGGCTAATCTCCAATAAATTGTCTTAGGACTTACGCATTTCCTTTAAAGTCCCCTGATAAGGGGCGGGGAATGCCCATAAGGCATTCATACCCCGGTTCATGCCACACGGCATGAATACCGTTGATTTGAAGCCCACACGGGCTTCATACCGTTGATTCTGATTCTTTAGGGGGTTTAAAAGTCAAAAATCTATCATCTTGTACGAGGTTTGCGTAAGTCCTATTGTCTTTCATGTAATGCGAAACAAAAAATAGAGTCTTCATATTACTGTAACGCGTATGTCAGGACGAAAGGTTGCATAAAATGGATATTAGACATGATAATGGGGAAATTCTGACAAGATATGTTAGATTTAAGTTATAATTGGTTGCAGTGATAAATTCTTGAAAGGAGGCACTTATGCAAAATCTTTTCTTCGCACTCGGTTCGGGTTTGAGTCTACTGGGGGTTGTTTTGGGAGCATTTGGGGCGCATACACTGAAATCAAAAATCTCGGCGGAGATGCTTGAGACTTTTGAAGTGGCAGTCCGGTATCAGATGTACCACAGTCTCGGCCTGATCGCAGCGGCGTGGGCGGTATCGCAATGGCAGAACCAACTCACGGCTGCATCCGGGTGGTGTTTTTTGGCTGGCATCCTAATCTTTTCGGGGAGTCTTTATGTGCTGAGTCTCACGGGGATCCGATGGCTCGGTGCGATTACACCCATCGGTGGGTTGGCATTTATTATCGGTTGGGGTTGTCTGACCATCGCTGCGATCCGGGGTGGCTGAAATTGATTGGCAAAGTCCGCCCACGGAATAGACAGCCACGTTTTCCGCAGCTACTCTGGCGAGGTAGACAGCGCAATACCGATAGGCAGAGCATTGAGTTGTCCATTTCCTTTCATCTGGTTATCCAAAATCGTCCAAAGATGGAAAACTAAATTGAGAAGAGAGTTGACAGATTACATAATGTTGTGTAAAATAATAGGACTTTAGAGCAGTTGCTAAGTTCCCAAAACCTAATGTGAAAACTCGTAAGAAAACCGAACGAAAAGTTCGTGTTTAACACACCTATAAGGAGAAGATCGTATGAAGCAGTTAAACGTTCAGTGTTTTTGTATATGTGCTTGTTTCGCTTTCATGTTAGTGATACACCCGGCATTCGCGATTCGCTATGAGTTTGATAATGAAAAGGAAATTGCAGATTGGGAACTCGGACCCCAGGCAACGGCGAAAGTCAAAGATGGTATGCTTGAACTTACTGTTGCCGGTGGACAGAATTCGGGTATCTATTTCGGTGAAGATAACTGGACCGATTACCGGATGGAAGTCAAAGCCCGAAAAATTGTCGGACCCTATTTCCACCTGTTCGCACGAGTACAGGAACCCGCAGTAGATTTCTATTTCATGGAGATTAGTTATAACTCGCATACCACTTCTCTGTTCATGTTTAGCGGTGGAGCCGCAAATGAGATTACCGGCGGTCCGCGCCCGAAACGTCCTGATTCAAAGGACGACAAAGGTGGCGATTCGTATACCATGGTCTTTGAAACGGAAGGGGAAACCCTCAGGACCTACATTGATGGGAAATTGATGGTTGAAAACCAAGGTAAAACCTACGATAAAGGTCGCCCCGGCTTAGGTGGCAGAGATTCAACTGTTCACTATGAGTATGTAGAGATTAATGGTGAAGGCATTCCACCGACAGCCGTTGAACCTGCTGATAAATTAGCAACTTTGTGGGGTGAATTGAAATCCCCATACTAACAAAGAAATAGGGACTTCATCAGAAACCCGTTTTTTTGACCAACAACTCGACTCCGCATATAATAGAGAGAAGCACGAGTTGTTGGTCAAATCGGAAAAAACGGAGCGGAGACCTAATATTTTTAAAAAGCTGAAATGTGGAATGGGCGGCTCGTCGAGCGGCCCTCCGCATCTACACAGGTGAGTACGTGTTTCCCTTTGACAGGTGTGAACCAGTACGGCTGCCCCGCCTTCCCTTTGAAAATCAATTCACCATCCAAAAACCAGAATAACTGCTGTGTCCGGTTGGAAGCCGAGGCTGACAATTGTATCTTTTGCTGCGCTAATGGGACCCCATCCCGTATGTAGTACACAGTGTCTGCTGTGGGAGATAGGATGACCGGGGCAGTCCCCGCGATTGTGCCTGTACACAATGGGTTGTGCTCTGGAAGCACTGACACAGCAAATCCATTCTTTGTCAACCAGGTCGCCGCCTCGGCGGGCCACTCTTCAAATATTTTCATTTCTACACTGCTCTGTAACATGTCTACTGTGTAATACTGGCTACGCGTTTCAGAAGAATAATTTTCTGCTGTCGTCGGCAGATTCCGACAGTGGGAGCAGAGACTGTAACCCGTGACTTCATCAACATAGATGCGTTTGTGAATCGTACAGGTTTTGACGGGCGAAACGCCCGGAATATAGACATCGCTTTTGTGGGTAGGGCAATGTGGTGAGGGGAGGGCACCCGTAAGCGCACAGACCTCGCGCAGCTGCAGTCGTTCAGGCTTCGTAAACCAGCGGTGTGTGTCTTGTCCCGTGAGAGCAGTGAACAGTGCGAATAGAACAGGCGTTGCTGCGTCCGTCCCGCTCAACATCGGAGCACCTTTTCCGTCAAAATTGCCGAGCCACACACCGATTGTTAATTTCGGTGAATACCCGATACACCATGCATCTCGATGTCCGTAAGAGGTCCCGGTTTTCCAAGCAATTTTCGGGAGATTCATGGTCATTTCAAAAGCTGCTGGGTTTTTGACAGTATTGGTGGGTAATTGTGAGGTTGTTAGCATCTCCGTTATAATGAAACTCGTCTCTTCTTGGAGCAAACGTTGTGAATAACTTTCGGTTTCCTTCGGTTCCCATCGGCTTTCAGCACGAAGGTTTTCTAACTGCTGTTGACCGCTGAGGACTATTTGGTACGGGGCAAATTCTCCCATATTTGCCAACCCCGCGTAAAGTGTTGTCAACTCCAGTAGATTCACTTCGCAGCCACCGAGAACCATAGAGAGTCCATACTTTTTCGCGGCTGCGAGTGTGGAGATACCTGCTTGTTTTAGAAAAGTGTGCAGTGTCCTATTTTTCAGACGCGCATGAAGATTCACGGCAGGGACATTGAGAGAGCGCGCAAGTGCCTGACGAGCGGTAACATAGCCGTTATAAATGCCATCATAGTTCACCGGCTCATATCCGCTGTATGTAACAGGGACATCAAAGAGCAGTGTTTCTGGTGTGATCAAGCCTTGTTCGATGCCAAGGGCGTAGACGAAAGGTTTAAGTGTGGAGCCTGGCGAACGCGATGCGAGTGTGCCGTTTATCTGACCCGATGCGCTCCGATCAAAAAAATCGTGGGAACCTACCATTGCCAAGACCTGACGGCTTTGCGTATCCATAACGACAATGGCACCTGTGCTCGCAGTATGGGATTGCAAACGACGGGCATCCGCAATTCCAGCAGCGGACACATTCAGATATTCGCGAAGGATCCGCACCGCTGTTTCTTGGACCTTCGCGTCTATTGTCGTGTATATCCTGCCATCTGCTGTAGTTTCTGGGTTCCAGCGGTTCCCCTTAACCAACATACGTGAGAGATGGGGTGCTTTGAATGGGAGCGGATGCCGTTTTGTCGGTATCGGTTCTCGCAATGCTTCTCGCCACTGTTGTTCGGAAATCTGTCCGCGTGCGCGGAGGCGGTTCAGGACTTTTGCGCGCGCATGCCGGGCATTTTCTGGAAATCTGTCTGGACGTAAACGTTCTGGCGCGTTCGGGATAGCGACAAGGAGAGCTGCCTCACCAAGACTTATCGCGTGCTGCGGTTTATTGAAATAAAACCGAGACGCTGCGCCTGTACCAACGATATTCCCACCGTAGGGAAGCATGTCAAAGTAAAAATTTAGGATATCAGATTTTGAATATGCCAGTTCAAGTTGAATTGCCCGAAACATTTCGATCAATTTATTCGGAATATTCCGGGATTTCGGTTCCATCAGTCGCGCCAGCTGCATCGTGATGGTTGAACCACCGCGCACCACCTCTCCTGCTTTGATATTATCATAGAGGGCGGTTGTCATAGACACCGGATTGATTCCGCAGTGATAGTAAAACCACCTGTCCTCTACTGTTAGCATTGCTTCGTGTAATAAGGGGGAAACACCAAAATAGCCATCGGCTTTCGGAAACCTTCGGCTTTCAGCCACAAGAGGTTTCCGATTAACAGAAAACTTTCTTTGCTGACTGTTCTCGCTGCGAAGCATGCGTGGCTGCTGACTGCTAAATCGCCACATACCATCCTCAGCTAAGAACGCGCGGAGCCATTCTCCGTTCCGATCTAACACGATCCGAGAGGATGGTGGATGGAGACGTGCTTTGGGCAGCGGAAAACACCAGTTCGCGATCGTAAAAAGGACAATGATAAAGAGGGGCAGAATAGCCATCAGCCATCGGCTATCAGCTTTCAGCAAAGAAAAGAGGCGTTTTGTAACGCTTGCGTCTTTACTGATTGCTGACTGCTGACTGCTGAAAGCCATTCCAGCTGAGGGTTGATGGTTATTCCTTCTCATCACTCGTAACCACTTGGATACTCATACTACCCGTTACAGCAGATTTTGTCGGATCGTACATCGCTTCTGCCGCGATAGGTGGCAGCGTAAATTCACCTTGTGTAACTGCCCTTAGTGCGTAATAGAATTTACGTTCGCGTTGGCGCGGGAACGTGCCGAAGAAAATCAGGCGATCGTCACGAATGTCGATATAATCGGGTTTGAAACCTTGTTCTTTCAGCCATGGAATACCGGCTCGGGACTCCAAACGCGGGTTCTCAATCTCAAAACCCGTTGGTAACATATCAACGACGACGACATTTTCCAGATTGGCGGTAAGTGCTTTGACCGTTATCTCTGCGACGATTAAGTCGCCATGTACAAACGTGCTGGTAAGACCTTCACCATCTTTGTTAAAATACCGACGGCGTACCTGTAATTCTCGTTCGTATTCTTCAATAAACGAATCGCGTCGGATGCCGAACGCCTGCCAGTAATAGTAGCAACTCCCTTCGCCGTCAACAGTGAGTTGTATACGTGCACCGTCCCATGTTTCATCGGTATAACGCGTCTCAGTCGCGTCAAAGTCTGCAAAATGTTCACCGTTGAGTTTGAGAGTGCCGCTGTAATTCCGATCTGCCTGTTTCTTCATAATTTTACCGAGTGCAAGGAACGCGAAAGCATTATCTTGTGTCGTCCGCCATCGGTTTCCGTCGGCGGCTGCTTCACTCAGGTTCTTGACGAGCATCGGAATGGATGGATGGTTTTCGTTAACTTCGGCAAGCACATCCAACATAATCGCTTGGGCGCGAATAGGTGAATTAAATGTCCCGCCGGTCTCCCATCCTGGGTTGCCTTTACCGTTAAAACTGGGCGATACGGATACCGGGAGCATTGAGAGAGCGGTTTCCAATTCGCCGCTGAGGGCAAATGCCCCAGCGAGTTGAAAGTGACTGTAATCGCTCAGGCCGCTTGCACCTCTGTTTTTCAGATAGTGCATCGTGCCACGATCCGGTTGTCCAGCAGCTGCTAAGACATAAGACGCATAGGTCGCGAGCGCGATGTTCGTTCTTACCTGTTTAGGATTATTGTTGTCTTCTGTGTCGGGTGAAAACTTTGACCGTGTTTTCAAACCTTCCAGCATTGCATCGTAAACGCGGTCTGCTACCTCGTAACCCGCTTTTCGGGCTTCAACGAGGAAGTGGGAGGCATAGATACTGCTCCACGAATTAGAATAAGTGCCGCCGGGCCAGTAAGAAAAATAATTGTTCGACATTAGCATACTTTCAAGTTTCGTGATGCCCGATGTGATATAGTAATCTACTGAATCTTCAGCTGCCAACATCGGTTCTACGCTTTGTGCCAAGTCGCTGAAATAGAGCAGTGGGAAAACCTTACTTGTGGTCTGTTCGAGACACCCGTATGGGTAGCGGATAAGATAGCGGAGACTGTCCGCAAACGCGATATTTGGAAACGGCGATACAGTCAGGCTAAATTCGGACGAATCTGCTATTAAGTTTGACGGCAGGATAAAATCAACCGGTTTCCCCGCGCGTACCACGCCGTGTCCTGTTTGTGTAACGGGTGGCGCGACAGAGCGCAGCGGCAATTCGACATCTATTTGCGTCGTTTCAGCATTACCTGCGGCAGATAGATTGAAACTGACCTCTCCAATCGCGTCTTGAACGTGAATGTCGAAAAAGACTTGTGCCTCTGTGCCTGCTCCAACTTCTTTTTCTATGCTGAGTTCATGGAGCGGAGGTTCCGCTTTTACGGACTGTGGGGGAGGGGTGGGAGCCTTCTCAGACCTCGTTTCAGGTCTATTAATACCACTTGCTGACAGGAGTTGCACATCACCGGCTGTTTGCAACTTGACAGTAAATTCCGCATCCGTACCTGTGCCGTTGAAAAGCGTGACAGGGACGCGCACTTTATCGCCGCCCGCGAGGAATCGCGGGAACGTCGGTGTTAAAACAATGGGTTCACGAACAGTCAAGTAAGCTTCTGTAGCACCGTAGTCCGCTCCGGCGAAAGCGACTGCCATCAACCTCAATTTCCCGTTGAACTGCGGAATCTTGAATTGGACAGTACCACGCCCGTTACCATCAGTTTTCACAAATCCTGACCAAAGCGAAACCGGTTTTACCCGCCTGATACTGCTTGTATTAAGCCGTTTCCTGCCTAATCCACGTGCAAGTCCTGCGTCACCGCCGGTACTCGAATTGTCCGTAACATCTGCTATTTCAGGTAATATCCCACCATACAGATCAAAGGAGCGCGTCTTCAACCCGCGCTGTTGATAGAAGTAATCGTGGGGATTGGGGGTTTGGAAATCGGTTAACGCTAAGATGCCTTCATCAACTGCTGCTATACAGACATCATATTTTTGCCAAGAACGTCTGCCTTGGACTTGGAACGTGATGTCCACCTCGTTGTTTGGACGGACAACTGCCTCGCTATTCTCGGCCTGAGAGATTTGAGCGTCGTTGTCCCCAAGGAGCAATATCTCTTCTGTGACACCAGCATCATTCGTCTGCTTGAGCGACATCTCAATTGCGAGTCGTCTCCGCGCCGCATCTATTTTCAAGGGGATCACACCAAACGCGCGGGCAGGAAGCAGAGACTTGTTGCCTGGTTGTGATACCGGACTCATCGGGATGGCTCGAGTCAGCGTTGCTGAGAGATACACATTCGGTTTATAAGCGTCACGTACCGGGATTGACAAGGTTGCAGTATTCGCTTTCATTACTATCGTGCGATGACTGAGTACCCGTTCTCGTTCGACCGTGAGCAGAAGCGTCCCTGGAAACGGTGCCTTGATATTCAGTTTTGCTGTCTGGCCCGGACGATAGGCAGGTTTGTCAAGGGTCAGATCTAACCGGGTAGGATGTTCCATAGAGACCGGCGTGTTTCTCCATCCGCTCACGTAAAACCCTATTTCCGCTGTTGCCGTTGATTCGAGGTCCTCAAGCTGAACGCGATATCGACCGTAGTCCGAAGGCGTTAGGGTCATTGTCTGGACTGTCTCCGCCGAAGTTAAGGCGTACGTTTTCACCTCTGTGGTTTGCGGTTCGGAGACGTACTCATAACGTCCTGCTGAGTTCTGTCGAAGTATTGTATTCCAATGCACTTTGTAAAGGGTGAGTTTCAAAGCCCTACCCGGGACAACTGCCATCGTCTCATCAACAGCCACGTAGTCAAGGCGAAACGGCTGGTTAATCTTGACCTCTCCGGTAGTTGCCCGCCGAAGCCCAACGTAATGTGAGTAAGGGTGGATAACAACTCGGTGGGAACCTGTCACAGCGCGGCCTCCAATTTCGCTAACAGTCGCTGTCAAAATACCGTTAAGCAGAGACGGAGCTTTCAATGTTGAAGGAATAGTGAATTGATAGCGCGCTTTGCCCTCTGCATCAGTTTTGGCTTCTCCTAATTCAATGCGTTGGCTTTCAAATTGTCTGGTACGGTTTCCGAAGACGAAAGACCGCCACTGCGTCGCATCTGTACCGGGTGGTAAGGAATCGTCAGAAACGACAAACGGAACTGCTGTCAGTTGACATGAAGCCTGAACTTTCCGTCCTACAGCTGGTGGCCCGAACAGATTCATAGCATTTACTTCAAGGCTAAGTTCATCTCCGAGTTTATAAGAGGATTTATCAGCACTTACGGCAACTTTCATCCGGTCTGGCATGAATTCCTCAACCTGAAATTGTACCCTGCCAACGACTCGATCAGCAATTTTCATTTTCGCAATGTAGTTACCTGTCAATGCGAAGTCAGGAATCGGAATTTTCACGTCGCAGGCACCGCTTTTATTTGTCTGCTGTCTTAACTCTCGTATGATTCTGCCATCTGGAGCGAGAACTTCAATGCGCGTAGGAAGTGGCTGAGGTGTCTTCTGCTTTGGTCCTCGGACGATACCCGCGAGCTGAACAGTCTCACCTGGACGATAGACCCCTCTGCTTGTATAGAGAAAAGCTTCATAGCCCTTTTGCAAGTAGGCAGGACCTGCGATGTTGAAGTCCGCTGTCGCAATTTCGTGTCGGTCTAATTGAATGAAGGCAAGATCGTCACGTTTCGCAACGGTAACCATAAACGGTATGAAGTCCGCAATCTTTTCTCTGATCTCTGTAAACTCAACAAAGCCTGCCCAGTTGGTTGTGCCGCTGAGCAGCGTCTGATTGTTGTCACTGATGAGTTTAACACGTGCTGTTGGTACGGGGGTTCCAGTCGCAAGAGATTTCACCCAAACGTATAAATTATCTCCCGCACGTTTCGCACTGATCCCCAAATCTGTGATGAGCACCCATTGATGTGCACTATCCCACCGTCTGTCCGCGTTTTGTGCCACAACCTTGAAAATGCCGACGTGTTCATCTGAGAGATAGTCCTCCAAGGAGATGCGTGTCGTTACCTCTTCGTTCAATTGAGGGGGTACATCAAGGACTTCCGAATGAATGGGTTTGCCCAAATTCCTGCTCCATCGACTCCATCTATCTAACTTTGATACATAGATAAGATTGTTGGCAAAAACTTTCTCAATATCAACTTTTACACGTTTAACATTAATCGTTGTGAGTCCAAGATTTAGGTGACCTTTTCTCGCGAGGAAGAAGCCGTCGCCAAGGAACCGAAGCTGCGGTCGGATGTCTGGAATTCTGAACCGCGTCATATAGTCCCCTTTTAAAACAGCATCGTTTCGCGCTGTCAAACCACGCCGAATCTTCAGTGTGTAAGTGGTACGCCGCTTAAAATTACCGTGGATTCTAATGTTCCGATAATTGGATATCACTTGATAGTCGATGGCTGGTGTAAGTTCAAGATAGGGTTGAATCGTATCGCTGAGTACCGGCGCGTTAAAACTGACTGAAATATAGGGGGTCCCGTCACTTTCTCGAACGTCTGAATATGTTACACCGAGAGTGCCTCTACCACGGAGGATTACGGGTGTAACGTTTGCTTTTTCCAGACCGATTTCCCCGCCTGTGCATTTAAATCCCTTTTCGATTTTGACTTTTATTTTTTGGTTTACGTCGCTACGTTTTATCCGTTTCGTCTCGAATGTTATCGTCCGCGCTGTCACCGTGTTGGTTTGAATCTGATACGGAATTTCTGTTCCATCATCTAATTCAATAGAGAGATGTGCCTTTAAATCGGCAGTCGTTACTGGATAATTAAATGTGATTGTGCCGAAACCTATTGCGTGTTCACGGGACTCGTCAGTGTTAAATTCCATGCGTGTCTGCTGAACTGCGAAGGGTTCGGTAGCGAATTTAAACTCTTTTTGTCCGGTGAGTTGAAATACTTCAGATGGATTGATTTCAGATGTGAGTTTGACAGTATATTGTGCAGCGGGGGCTAAAGGTGCGTCTAAAAAGAAACCTATTCTATCGGGAGCGACCCAGCGAGCAGTACCCTGAACGGCTGGTGTGAACCGAAGGGCTTCCGCCGGGACTTCTGTCCCAACGCGCGATTTATCAACAATTGCCTCCGAAAAGGTAATTGAAAAATCAGTCCGTTCGGGGACTTCTCCCTGTGGCGCGAAAGCGTTAACGCTGTATCGCGTTTTGGCACCCACATTTCCCCGCACAATGTAGAAAAGGCAGGCACCGAGGAGTAACGTCATCAATCCTATGACCCCGATTAAACTTTTTAATAACAAATTGCGGTTCTCAGACTCCGCCGAAAGATTTTTGGAAAGTTTGGAAAACACCATGAGAAGTGCCTCCTTTACTTTAATAAAGATTTTATCCCTATCGGTTTTCTTATTGCTAACAATTTAAAACGGTGCTTGTGAATTCCCACAAATTTAACGAACATAGTAGGAAAAAGATACTGAATCGGTTAAGCAAATTTCATGCCAAAGTTTTGGAGGTTTTGTGCTAAGCGTTTAAGAAACGATAGTGGCTCATGTAAAAAGTATGTGCTATTGTTTTTAATGAAAGCAGTAGCCACGCGGGTTTACTTTTTCATTCGCACGCAGTCTTTAGATGAGTCGCGATAGTCAGATTTAGATGGAATTTGAACTTGCTAAAAAAGATCGGAAAAGTGTCTTTAGGTGGCGTTATGTGTAAAAATAAACACATATAGGGACGGATATCGGGATCCGTCCCTATAGGTAAGTTTTGGTGGGGTTTCAAGTCAAACTGTATAACCTTCAGAACCAAAATCGGGACATCAAAATAATCTGGTCTGTGCCTTGGAGTTGACGTAATGTGCCTTTATCTTGGAGGGTGTCATCCTCGCCACGATCAGCATTCGGAAGATTTGCCCAATAAAACAGTGAGATCGCCCCATTTTCCATGAAATTGTATTGGGCACTGAGTGTCACCCGCTGGCTTGCGTCACCCTTAACTGTCCTATCTGGATCGAACAATCCGTATCGGCCCGCGACAGTCAGTTGGGGCAGGACACGGTATTTTGCACCGACATAATATCCTTTTGAGTCGATGTCCGCCGATGCGAAAGAGGATACCGCACCACTGTTTCCAAAATTAAATTCTCCTTCTATACTCAGACCCGCGTAAGAGGCGGTTAGAAATGCACCGATAAGGCGTTCCCAGTCTTCACCGGGTTTTTCGAGTATCCCAGAAATACCTGCTCTGACCGGTCCGAGTTGCGCGCCAAACGTGCCGAGTCCGCCCCTTGCTGCAGCGTTATCGGCATTAAAGAGGGCTGCATTGTAAAAAACTTTGCCCGCACTTCCACCAAGTTCAACCCCGACATCCCGTTTGTTAGAACCGAGGTTGTACCCTTCTCGGACAAGTATGTTGTGATCTTTCTGTTTAATGGCGAACGGGAGCCGGAATTGCCCAACTTTGACATAGAGGTGTTTCGGGATAGCATCTACCGTTGCGAACGCATTCATCGTTGTTCCGACGTTGTTAGAAAGCGTCAGTCTGATGTGTTCTGAAGCTTGGGCATTGAACGTTACTTCTGCTTGCATCAGCAGAAATCTGTCAATCGAGGAATGGCATGAATTGCAGCTGGCTATAGCGTTTTGCTCTTCGTCAACATGTGTTGTTTTGATGAATGCGGTTTGGAAGTCAAGTGATGTGGTGAGTTGTTTGACAACCTCTTTGGCTTCTTCAGTCACGGCTTCCATGTCGAAATCTTCTGGAAATTCAAAATAGTTCTCTTCAAAGATTTCGCCGATGCGGTTTCGGGGACCCCCACCTGCCGGGTCAAGGTGACAAAAACTACACTCTTTTTCAAGTTCCGTTGCAAACTCAGGACGTGCCTCCGCACCAGTCGGGAAAAAAAGACTGAGCGCGATACACACTATGAGTGTGAGTCGAAGCAGCGACGACACGATCCTGGATATATCCAAGCGTTTTAGCCGTCCGGTGATGTGGCTGATATACTTCACATAGTTATTATAATGTGTGTCCAAAAAAATCTCCTTGTTGTCAGTGAAATCCGATTGCCTTAAGTAAGGCTGGCGAGATTTTGAACCTCGCCAGCAAGCGTCCTAATCAAGTTCTGTGAAGACATAATCAATATCTTCAACATCGGAGTGGCAGCCCCAACACACACCGTCTTTGGCGATGACTCTGAACTCGGCATCTGGTGCGTTTCGAACGTACTCAATGAATTCCCAATCGTTGTGATCGGGGTCCACGCCTGCTTTCTTCCGCATAATCGCGATGAGTCCAACGAAGTCCTTACCGGGACGGAATGCTTCCTTCACAACGATGCTACCATCAGGGTATGGAAACTGCTGTTCGCCGTTCGGTGCGATGTCTTCTCGTGTTTTATTAACGTAAACGTTTTTGTTCCCATTATGTGGATCGCCATCAGGAACGGGTGGTATAGGTTCAGCGTTTAATTTCAGCCACTGTGTGTAGCCTGCCACATCATCGGGTAAGCCGGGAAGGGCGACTACCGGTTCTTCAGGTTGGATAGGTTCTTCTACAGTTTCAGTTTTTTCTTCTTCTTGCTGTTCAATGAGTTCTTCTAACTGCTTTTCGGCGCACGCGCTGAGAAGTAGACAACTTATCAGTATGATTGCGAGGCAAGATAGCAGGTTTCGTGTTTGCGTTTTCATGATAACATCCTTGATTTTTTATAGATGATTTGTTATGTTTTGTTGGCGAGGTTTTGCCCAAGCCAATTTCTACAAAGATATGTTTTTAATACTCCAAAATGTAATACAAGGACGAATCGTCCTTTAACGCAATTTAGTATAAAACAAAATAGCGAGCATTTCAAGGAAATTTGTATGTGATCTATCTTTTTCCAATAAGGGACGACCTCGTGGGTATTTCGTTAACAATTGGTAACTAATTTTCGTTGCCTTCTGTCTGTTTTTACAGTATTATATGAAAGTAGAAAATTCAGACGCAGTTGCTGCTGAAAACCATAAACACCAGACAATAACAAAAGAGGAGAGATAATGCTCAGAAATTTATTTAAAAGTAGTGATAAAAGCCGTGAAGAATCCGATACTGGCGGTGAACACGAGAACTGGTTTAATCGACTCAAGTCCGGTTTGGCGAAAACCCGAAATCAGTTGATGTCGCAGTTATCGGGACTCCTACGGATGGGTAGAAAGATTGACGAGGACCTGATGGAGGAAATTGAGGAGATTTTGATCCAAGCGGATGTAGGTGTTGATACGACGTTGATGTTAATGGAGAACGTAAGGGAGCGCGTAAAAGCGGAGGGATTGAGTGATTCTTCGGAGTTGGAATCGGTCATAAAATCGGAAATTCTGAATCTGCTTGGCAAGGATATGCCGCTACACATTAAAGATGAGAAACCCTACACAATTTTAGTGCTTGGCGTGAACGGTGCTGGAAAAACGACGACTATCGGTAAACTGGCGAGTCGTTTTATCACAAATGGGCAACGCGTGCTCGTCGCCGCAGGTGATACGTTTCGTGCAGCAGCGGAAGATCAACTCGCGATCTGGTGTGAGCGGGCAGGTGCCGAACTGATTCGGGGTGGCGAGAATGCTGAACCTGCCGCTGTCGTCTTCGATGCAATGCACGCAGCGAAGCATCGCAATGCAGATGTGCTAATTGTAGATACCGCCGGGCGGCTGCATACTAAAAAGCCCCTGATGGATGAGTTAGCGAAAATCGGACGTGTGATGAGCAAAGCGCATGCTGGCGCGCCGCATGAAGTACTTCTCGTTGTGGATGGGACAGTGGGCCAGAACGCTTTGATGCAGGCGAAGATTTTCAATGATGCCGTGCCGATTACCGGCGTCGCTGTTACGAAACTCGATGGGACAGCGAAAGGTGGCATTGTCATTGGGGTGAATGCAGAGATTGGCGCACCGGTCAAACTCATCGGAATCGGTGAGAAACTTGACGATTTACGGGATTTCGCAGGTGCAGATTTCGTTGAAGCACTCTTTGCAGAGGAAGCGACCACGGACGCATAATCCGACTGATTTTTGTTCTGAACAAAGATTGGAAGGGTGGAAGGGTGGAAGATTGGGGTGGACTTCTCTTGTTCTTACAATCTTTGATGCTGAGAATGGAGGTAGGGTATCCTGTACTTTCTGAACACAGACACCAAGTGTGTCTTCTTTGGAGAGGCATGGCATCACGACAGAGACTTCAATGTGTTTGGTGTTCATGGGGGTGATCCGAATCACGAATGCTTTGGGTTCGTAGATGTTGTGTGGGTTCTGTTATAAGGTATTCCGAATCCGCTTTAATGAATGACGGATAGTGAATTTTCCAAACTTTGACAAAGGCAGTGTTCTCTCCGTTTGTCGGGTAGATAGGGATAAAGGTGTCATTGTATTTGCCTCTCAGGAACAGCTTAACAGCGAGGCTATTCCATCCGAGCGATGGTATATAATAGGTTTTTTGTAAGCGTGCATGTCTGTCAAAATCAAAAATTATCCCACCGTTTCCAATATCTACTGCTTGTAGAGAGGGTTTGTTGGTGTTTATGAGAATCTCTTTGAAAATGTTGTGGTGTGTTCTGAGATGGATGGTGACAGATATCTTTTGTTGTGCGTTAGGCAAGGTGTGTGCATGCTCACCGGGGTTTCGGATGGGTGTAGTCGAAATCATATCAACAAACGCCACGGGGGTTTCATGCCAGTGTGGTCGTACTTGGTATGGTGTGCCGATGGGAGTCTCTATAGGTCTGAGTTCATAGAATCTAAAGTGTCTGTCATTGTTTGTATTGCTGCCAATAAGTGAGTAGGCATGGGAACGAGCTATGACTTCATGCTTAGTTAGCAGAAGGTGTGTGGCGTTGTGGGTTTTAAGGAAGGTCAGTGCTTCGTACTTGTCTTGCGCACAGAAGAGATGTCGGTAATAGAGATGTATCCAGTGCGGGAGAAAATGGTCGGAGTCAACAATAGTTTTGACACCGCTGAGAACGTTGAGTTGTGTGCCATGGGGCCAATTGGCAGCGATCACAGCGTCTTCTGAGAGTGTATCTTTCATCCATTCAAAAGTCTGTGCAAGACTTCCTGTTCCGGGTTTGGGAGATTTCATTCGTGCGGCAGCATCAACAGCCCTACTTGCATGACCGCCGATAGGATTCCAAAAGAGAATAGGTATTAACACAACGACAGCAAAAATGGCAGCGAAGCGTTTTTCCTGAATGCGATGTTGGTAAAGAATCTTTTTCTCCTTTAATCTTTGTATGAAATGTGCAGGTGATAGCCAGAGGAGCCAGGCGGTACCGTAGGCAAGTGGGAAACCAATAAAGAAATCGTAGCGTTTTCCGCCACGGGCGAGGGAAACCCACAAAAGAAACCATACAAGGGCAGCGACCGTTACTAATTCGTTTCTCTGAGGCATTTTTCGGAGGGATGCGATGGCGAGACAAACAGCAGTCGTCCCTAATGAAATCAAAAAGAACGTATCACACCTTGCTTCTCCTATCCAGGTACTGACAGGCCATCGAAAGAAAGTTGTTGCAGTAAAGAATATGAGCGAAAGTGTGAGGGGTATCCCGTTGCGTTTCCAGAGGTGCAAACAAGCGAATATCAATCCGATGCTCCCTAAAAGGAAGACAGCCCCGTATCGTCCGATCCAATATCCAAAATATGGATCGCCTAATTCCCCGACATTCTGCATGAGGCGACTTTCCCCAAATATGAAAGCGGTTGTTTTCAACGTATTTCCATAAAAAAGGATGTAACAGACACCGGTTGCAATAGCAAGGAGTGTTAAACCCCAGGCAAGTTTACGTGCATGTATGCGGAGGTGTTCAATGTACTGGAGGATCATATCTTTCAGCCCCCGAATCGCGAACACTGTAAGCGGCGGGAGAAGCATGAGGGCTGCGACATGTGTTGAGAACCCATATCCGCTGCGATAGGCGGGACTGATAAGGTAGAGCAAGGGCACGAATATGAGGATATAGGCGAGGTATTCTTTCCTCGCGTGTTTGGCATCGGTGGTACAGAACTTCCAGAGTTCTATAGTGAGAATGATTAAGACAAATAACCCGAAACCTTCCCAACTCATGCCGCCCAGGAAAACGATGAAGCCAGCGAGTACAGTGGCAATCCATCTGCGATGTCCGGGATCCATCTGTTCTTTCCATAGGTAACTGGTGACTGCAAGTACCCCGAGCATCCAACACCATGCGTCGCGGTCGCCGAACCCTGCGGCACTGCGACTGATACTGCCAGGAAGGGTTGCTAAAAGCACGCCAACGAGGGTGGCGAAGAAGATTCCGTAGCAACGGGTGAGAAAGAGAAAGAGAACACCGAGCCCGATTGTAAATGAGATGACAGGAAGATAAAGTTGGATGTGATAGAGAGACAACCAAGGTGAAACTTTGTGGATGTAGGCGACGGCGTAGGCATAGAAGGGCAATATCTGTCCGTTATCTCTCCCGTATGGTAGCCAGCGGTGCATATCGCGTTCAGGAAGGTGTCCCTGTTCGGCAATCTCTTGTGCTTGTGCAGCGAAGATATAAGCATCGTTGGTAGTAAATTGTCCATCCGGAATTCTATCTACACCTTGAACGCGAATCAAGAAGGTGAGGCTGATGAGGCTGAAAAGGAGTATGCCGCGGCCAAGGTATTTGAAAAGCAAATGTTTCATAAAAAGTCGTTTTACTTGATGCCGAGTTTTATCTCAATATCTGCCAGGATCTGATCCGCCGCTTTGTCGCCCCAATTGTCGCGAAAGGTTTTGCGCATTTGCGTCAAAGAGGCCAAGATTTCATCGGTGTGTCCTGATACTACCAACCCTGTGAAAATGTGACGTATTTCCTCTATATACTCTGCTTCAAATTGTGACACACGTTCACCAAGTGCATGAAGGTCCGCCTCTGTTGGGTACTTTTCCTCGACTTCTTCCAAGGTGAGTGAAGACAATTCTATGATGTCGGGATATTTTTCGTTTATTTCCTCTGCCACAACCAACATGTATTCATGCAGCGTGTAGTGCAGCTCTTCGATGGAAGATGTTTCATCTGTGTGTTCGGTGTCTTCTGCATCTTGCGTGTCTATACGACTTGGCATGGAGCGAGGTGGCTCTGTGGTCATACCCTCTAATGCGATGTCCTCTGCAGTTGCTTCGGGTGGTATTGCTTCATAGAAGGTTTCAGGGATGTTTTCTTCGTCGTGAGTGTGTCCAATATCCGCTTCATGGTGAGTGTGCTGAGCGGATGATGTCCGCCTTAGTATCTGCCGTGGCTTATAAATCTTAATAGGTTTGTGTGTAGGTGTGTTGTCTCGAAAGAGAATGAGGGCACCGATTGACAGTAGGATGCAAGTGGCACAGATATAAGCGAAACGTCTCCATAAAGATTTTGTGTTTTTTGTTTCCATCTCATCTCTCCTCCTTTTCTTCGCGAACTATAGCCCACGTCTCCCAACGAATCTTTGTGTAGATATAGGTAGTTATCAAAGAGAAGCATAGGGTCATTATAACAATCACCGCGACTTTCGCGGTAAGCCCCTGAACAAAAGAGTAGCAGGTCTCAGAAAGAAGGTTATAGACAAATAAAACTGTGAACCAGTAAACATATTTCCATCTCGGGTGCATACAATTTTCTCCATTATGCGGATCTGCAATTCTCATGTTCTTCGCTACATCCGCGATAGAGTACGTCACACGGCTTGCATCTCTTCACTTGGCGGTGTTTCTCTTTATCGGAATGACACTGATAGACTCTTTTCCCGCATCCCTTCGTTGCATCGTTGTCTTGACATGTATACATGAATCTATGTACCCTATTCTGCAATTTGAACCAAGAACGGGTAGTCGTGTCACACGCTAAACATTTCCACTTTTTTTCTCCTGTGCGAACAATACTTTGTGTCTGCAGGGATAGTATTTCCTCAATCGCGGTTGCGGCACCGGTGACACAGAGTATTGTAAGAATGGTCATGTCTCCGGAAGCGGTGTTAAAATAGCGAAGGGTCTCCATCAGAAGGCAGTAGATACCGAGAACTGTGAACCAGTAAACATATTTCCATCTCGGGTGCATATAACCTCCTTGTGGTTGAAACCTCTGAGATGACAGCAGATATCATATCGTGTCTCTCATAAATAGGATTTCATTGGACGAGTTTCCCGGAGACCCTTGCTCTCAACGGTTGCCGAAAATGCTGGAGGCGTTGTGACCGCAATCGGCATACATGCCGTTGTTTACGCCATTTTTGCAGCAGTTTCAACTCTCGTCGTCATTATCACAATCATCATGTCCACCTACACACGCGCGATAATCGACGACACACGAAGGACAGTGTTTTATCTGCTTGTGTTTCTCTTTATCGGAGTGACATTGATAGACATCGTTGTCACATCCTGCTACATCATCGTTATCTTCACATGTATACATGAATCTATGTGCAGATGTCTCCAAGTTGGCCCTTGAACTGTCTGTTGCCCCACATGCCCCACATTTGTACCTCTTGGCACCCGTTACGATAATAATAATGTGATCGTCCAAACTATGGGGTTTGCTTGCGTCGACCCCTGGCTCGTGAGAAGCTTTCTTCTTCAGAGCTTCTTCAATAATTTTATAGAGACCACTGCCGGCGGCACTTTGTGTTATAGCCGCCCACCATTCACCCAAGCATGCTTCCGCTTCTTGCTTGGGGTTAAAGACCGGAAGAACTAGTGAGACGGTAAAACAGAGTGCAAGTAGTAACGCAATGGATTTGAATGAACTATATTTCAGATACATTTATTTATCTATCTCCTTTCCGATTCTTTAGACGAAACCGGAGTGAATATAAGAGAAGCACAACTTAGCAACTTCTCTTGGTCATTCATAGGAGACAGGGTTTATGATAACGTGTCTCCTATATTCTTGTCAACTACAATTGATGCGCGATTTCGGTGGCGCGTTTCCACTCCAAACAAACTACCAGAAACGCTTCTCCGTATTGTATAGCGTGCTGATTTCCAATTATACTTGTATTATGGATACAATAGAAAACCAGTACGGTCAAATCTAACTTTAAACCTCTTTGGCAGTGCTGTGCGTTGCGGGTGTTAGTGCCACATGCAACGCACCCGAACGGATTTGATAGGGGGTTAAGCGTGTTGTACGTTCCTGTCAAATCTACATCAAGAAAACTGCCGATTTTTCATTAGCCATCGGACGAATGTCGCAAGGATGACTCCTGATGTTGATCATCGGCGATACTCACACACCTACCGAACGCAACACAGCTGATAAAAGCTGCCAAATCTGTGTCTTTGTTCGCGTTAATTTTCATTTGACGATGAAATGAAAATTGACACATTCGTTTTTGGCGACCTGGACCATCCATACTTTTGGATGTTTCACCGGTTCACCCTTTAACTCATCTTTGGTAGGACTATTGGTGCCCCTACGTGCTACAGTTGAGCTCACGTTTATAGTAGCAAGTATCGTGCCAATGTGAGAAACCTGACTGTTACGGGATCCCACGATTTTTCCACTGTAAAGATTCTTTACAATTGTCAATATTTTTTACACTGGACTGTAAAGAATCTTTACAATTGATACACTAAACGCGTGATTCTGGCTCGAATGCCGAGCATCGCAATACCAAATCCCTTAGAAAGACGAACGGACGCAATGCATCAGCAAACCTTTCTGCTGTAGGCACACGGACATAAAAATCCCTACTACATTTGCGTAAGTCCTAAAATCATGTCAACTATTTTGCGTAAGTCCTATTTCTGATAAAATTGCCAAAGTTGGACATCACTATATTCTTCATAATCGGTTGGCATTCAAAGTGAGCCTTTCTTATATTAAGTGCAGGAATTGGATGAAAAGGTTACAAAAAATAATGTCGTTCCCCAATTCTGGTATCAGGACTGACACAGATTAGTGGACTTACTTTGATAGGGCCAACTATTCTTGAGGGGTCTAACTGCTCTAATCTGTTATCAGGGGAGACCAGAGACACATCGAAACCTCCACGCTTAAAGTGTTTCAATAATTGTGGACTTTACTATAAACCTGAGCTGCAATGTCTGATTAAATGAAAACCGTCATCTAACAATGTATCAAAGACCAATTTTTTAGGCACTTTTCGTGCATAAAATGAAAAAAATGTCATAAATTATAAAAAAAGTGGGATCCAGCAAGCCATCTGGCTTTTTTGTAGGAGAGGTTTCTGATGTCAAATTCACGTTAAGTGTGAAAAAATCAACGAAGAGGCTGGCGGAAATAAGAGGTAATTAAAGTGTCACACTTCAGGCATCGTATCTACCCAATTTCCTTTTCCATCCTTCCCCTTTTCGATTGAGAGACTTGGTACAGCGTTGGATATACACGTATCTTCTATTCGTTGTGTGAAATGTGAAAATAGTCCCTGGGGTCTCTGCTATGGGCATGGTAGGACGGAAAGGTAGCAAAATAGAAACACCGTCTGAGCAACTGCCCGGTGTAGTATGCTGAGAGGGTTCGGTTCGTTGATTTGTATGGAAAGGGAAATATTTGTATAAAATCGCCCTTTTGGAAGGGTGCTCTTAAATTTGAAAGAGAATTTTGAGAATGGAAGGTTGGGATATCAACTTTCTTCCATACAGACTGGAAGGTTGGAAGAGGCGGAAGTTCTTTACCAGCCTTCCGATCTTCCAGCCTTCCATCTTAATTTTTTAGGAATCTTCCTCTTGTAAGTACGGACGTAGATGTTTGCGAAGGTTACGATGCGCGTGAAGCAGATGTGCCTTAACTGTTCCGTCAGATCTACCAACAACTGCCGCAATATCTTTAAGCGAGAGCCCGTCCCAATGTCGCAAAATAAAAATTTGCCGTTGTTTTGGTGGGAGTCGACGGACTGCTTTTCGGATGTGGGTTCTCAATTCTTTATTCTCCACCGCTTTTGCTGGCGACTCTGAACGCGGATCCGGAATGTTCGCCATCGGCAATTCTCCCGATTCATCGGAATCATACAAGAGCACTTCTGATCTCGATTTTTTCCTTAAGAAATCGATACAGAGGTTCACTGTGATGCGATAAAGCCAGCTATAAAACTGGCACTGGCTCTTAAAATCACCTAAGCCTTGGTAGGCGCGTATGAATGCGTCCTGCGTGAGGTCCAAGGCATCTTCGCGGTTTGAGATAAAGCGTTGCACCAAGCGGTAGGTGCGTTTCTGGTAGCGGGTAAAGAGCGTATCAAACGCGGCGGTGTCGCCTTGTTGAAATCGCTCAATCAGTTCGGTATCATCATAACACTCTGGAGGAAGGCTTTCTTGGCTTTGGGGCTGCATGTTCTCCTCTTAAGCGTCATCGGCCGGAAAAGTGATTTCTGGAGTTTTTGGAAACCAAAAACCAGAAACTCTGGTGGCCATTGACAAAATAGTAGTCACTGGTTCGTTTGTTTATAAACACGACAAAACCAACGTTTATATCTTTGGCTATCTTGAACCATCTGTTGTAGAAGTATTAATTCTTCATCTGCTTCAGCACGTGGTGCCGTCTCAAGTAAGGCAACCAGTTCCTCATAGACTACATTGTCTTCATGAGCGAGTGCTGAAAGTAGCACCTCCATATTTTCACCACGGCCGAGTAGATTCAACAGTTGGTTCGTATGCCGAATTTCCTCGGAGGCGGCTTGGTTTAAGTACGCTGTGAGTTCGTGTTCATTCTGCTTTTCTGCGATTTGCGCGAGAATCAATCGCATCCCGACAAGTTTCAGTTTTGCCTGTGCAAGTTCGTCCAAATCGGCTTTAAACCGTTTTTGGAGATGATCTGCATCGCGGGGGTGTAACTGCGCATAACTTGGCCACACCGGCTTCGCCATCACCTGTTTCAACCGTTTTAGGCTTTCAATCAGGCTTTCGCGTTCTCGTGTGGATAGCTGCCCAAAAGTGCTTTGCCAAAAATCTGCCGCGTGTTCTACACCCTTTCGGAAAAGTTCTTCAGACTGCGGCGTGAGTTTAATCCGAGCGCGTCTCCGGTCCTTATCACATTTACGACGGATTACCCAACCATGCCGTTCCAGACGACTCACTAACCCAGATGTTGTGTTATGGGCGAGACCCAAGTGCTCACCGAGTTCACTCACTGACATCCCAGTATCACGACCATACCAATGAAGATGTTGTAGAGCGTTAAACTGGACGATCGTCAGGCGATTCGGGACAACTTCTTGAATAAATCTGGATCTAACAGCCGCTTGCGCATGACGCATCACACGCATTACAACATCAATTTCATTGTGGAATTCTTGGTCTTTAGACATTTTGGGTATTGTTAAAGTATAGGATTAATAGTAAGGATGAATGCTAACTATTAAAACGGGCAAGTCGAAAAGACTCGCAAGGCAATTAAGAAAATAATATATCCTATATCAGATATATTTCCCGTCGTATGCGATATATTAATTATACGCCCGATTTACCCAAAAGTCAAATTAAAATGCAAAAAATGTTCAATTTTGGCATATTTCTTAGCCAAAACTACGTATTTCGGGAAAATTATGCGCATTTTTCAGATTTTTTAATTTATCTTGCGGTTCGGTAAGGCAAATTTAGATGCGGTTTTTTTAATTGCTACCGACGAGGCGTTGTGCTTTTATCTTCCGCTTTCGCTTCGATTTCGACTTGCTTTTCTGCGGAGATGATTCTGGAGGTTGTGATTCTGGAATGTTTTCGATCGGTTGTTGATTTTCTTCAGATTCTTGTTGCTGTGCTATGTACTCGGCATAGTTACCTTCAAAAAGGGTCGCGGTCCCGCCAAGGGTCCCATCAAAAATCAGTAGTTTCGTCGCAAGGTTGTTCAAGAGGTAGCGATCGTGAGAAATAATAAATAGCGTTGCCGGATATTCCGCGAGTGCTGCTTCTAACGCTTCACGCGCTGGTATGTCAAGATGGTTTGTCGGTTCATCAAGTAAGAGCACGTTGGCGTTCGTCAATAGCAACTTGGCGAGGAGGACACGACTCTGCTCGCCGCCGCTCAAGTTCCCAATCCGTTTGAACACGTCGTCACCGGAGAATAGGAATTTAGCTAAAAAACTCCGTATTTCGCCTTGTGTCTGCTGTGGACGCAGTTCCCAGATTTCGTCAATGATCTCATTATCGGGGTTGAGTCCCTCCAGTTCCTGCGTATAATATCCAAACTTCAGCGTCGGACCTACCCACATTTCGCCTTCTGTAGAGGATTCTTCCCCCAAGATCATACGAAAAAGGGTCGTTTTTCCCGTGCCGTTTGCCCCGACAATTCCGACAACATCGCGATGGTACACCTCAAAATTCAGACCCTTAAATATCGCCTTTTCACCGAATGCTTTGCCGACATTTTTGCATCGAAGAATGTCGTTTCCACCGCGGGTTTCAGGTGTAAAGTTGAGTTTAATCGTTGGCGCATCGGGTTTAGGTTTTTCGACTCTCTCCAATCGCGCCAATTTTTTCCGTCTACCTTGTGCTTCTCGTGTCCGCTGTCCCGCGATGTTGCGGCGAATAAAATCTTCTTCGTGTTCAATAAATGCTTGTTGTTTTTTAAACGCCCGTTCTCCAACTAATTGTTCAACTTTTTTCGTTTCAACATACTTAGAATAGTTCCCACGATAAATTGTTATCTTATGTTCCGCGAGTTCCCATACTTTGCGAACAACTTTGTCTAAAAAATACCGGTCGTGGGAGACGACAAGGACGGCACCGTTGTATTCAATATTGAGATAATTTTCGAGCCACTCAATCCCATTAATATCAAGGTGATTCGTTGGTTCATCAAAAAGCAGCAGATCCGGTGCTTCAAGGAGAAGTTTTGCAAGTGTTGCCCGGCTTTTTTGACCGCCGCTGAGCACGCGAATCGGGAGGTTGAAGTCCAGTTCGTTGAAACCTAAACCGCTGAGGATTCGGTTAATCTGGTGTTCATAATCGTAACCGCCGAGTCGTTCATGTTGTTCCTGAACCCGGGCATAGTCTGTTAAAAGATGTGGTGCTTCCTGCGTTTCCATTTCCTCTGCCAGCAGGAGCATCTTATCTTCAAGCGCGCGTCTTTTTTCAAAAACCTTGAGCATTTCTTGTCTTAACGTACAGTCGCGCGCGAGATCCGGTTCTTGGCTGAGATACCCGATGCGTAACCCCTTCGCGGACACAACTTTACCTTTAAAATTGGCAAGCATACCGTTAATAATTTTAATTAACGTTGTTTTTCCAGTTCCGTTACGGCCAATTAATCCAATTCTGTCGCCGTGCTCAATTGAGACCGAAATATCGTCCAAAATCAAATCTGGATCGTAGAGTTTAGTAACGTTTTCTAACCGTATTAAAGACATTTTTTAATTTTACCTTGCGGAAGAACTTCAGACGCTTAGACTTTGACGTGCGTTCCTCCTACACTGCGATGATGTAATGTTAATTCTAAAGTTGACCATAAAGGTCCGACTGATGACGCTTAAATTGAGCACTGCGGGTTATCATTTCCTGATACGTATTCGCGCGGTGTGCGTCTGGACGGCGGATATTAAATTGTCTAAATCGCCAAAACGCTATTGAAAGTGCTGCATAGTGAACGAAACACTCCAAATGCTGCCATTCGCTTTCTGTCATAGGACGCATCGCGTTGTAGGCTTCCAGAAACCTCTGTACAGTCTCTAAGTTCAATCGGTGTTTTGGTGTATAGCAGCACCCAATGATCGTCATTCCAACATCAAGTAACAGTGTATCGTAGCAACCTTCCTCAAAATCAAGGATTGCCACCATCTTATCGCCATCAAAGAGCGTGTTATCCAAAAAAAGGTCTCCGTGTAGAAGCCCCATAGGAAGTGGCGTATTGAGTTGCGATTCCATCGTTTCCAATTCCGATTGCAGCAATTCAACGAACGGATGCCTTGCAAATTGTGTATCTTGCACCTCTTGAAAAAAAGGGCGCATCTGTGATATTCCCATCGCAAACCGCGGAAGTCCTGCAATTGGTGGAACGCAGTGCAGTTTCGCCAGCACAGTGCCGAGTTGCGCGAGTATTTTCGGGGACGAGGAGGGTTGCGTTCCTTGTAGGAATGGATAGATCATGACGCTGCCAAACGTCTCATGAATCAACGGCTGCTCCGCCTTCGTTAAAATCGGGTATACCGTCGGGTATGCGTGCTGCTGGAGCTGCGCCAAGAGCGAAATTTGCGTGTCGAGTTCTACGGGGTCTTTCTCATCGCAGATTTTCAGCAGAAACTCACCGTTTGTGGTTGTCAGTTTAAAATTACTATTCCCGAACCCACCGGGGATCTCCTCAAGTTTCAGTGATGTGCCGATCGGATATTGCGCGACAATGTATGCGAGTTCTGTTGATGAAAGGGTTGTGTAGCGTGCCATATCTTGCGATGCGCGATATCAATCTTGTTGATCCTTCTTTTCAGTAGCGTGTTCCAATTCTTGAAATTCAGGGGTGTTACGGATGCCCTCAAGTGCCGGATCCACTTTTGCTGAGGCGAGAGCCTCCTTGTCTAACCGAATCGCCTCACGCAAGGATGCAATGGATCGTGCTTTTTCTTCTTTCTGTAAATAGGCGACGGCGAGATTGTAATGCGCTTTCGCAAAATTGACATCTAACTGCGTGGCGCGTTCCCACACTTGAATCGCTTTATCGAGTTCACCCTGATTGCCATAGACAACACCTAAAGTAAAAAACGGCATTACCCATCCCGGTTCATTCTGGATAGCTAAGTGGAGTTCCATGATCGCTTGGTCGAAATTGCCGTTCTGTGCAGATGTCATACCCCAATTGTAGTGGGCGACGGCAACTTGGTTCGGTTCGGGGGCATCTGTACTTTGGGAATACGGTATTGTTTTCGGACCACACGCAGTAAGGTAAAGCACTAACCCCATCATGATTAACAGTAACGCGCTCCATTTATATAAAATAGCCATATCGTTCCCTCCCTCCGTACATTATATTTTAGCAGAAGATAGGATTGAAATCAAGAAGCCCCTGCTTTTTCGATATAAATGGCATAAACCTTCGGATCTTCTGGACGGATCCCAGTGAAATTAAGTCGGATGCGAATCGTTTCTTTTTCTTTAATCCGTTCACCCCTTTTCCAATTCACTTTTTGATGAAATCCTGACGTAAGAGGGAGACAGTCTTCGCTGGTATATCCTTTAAGCGGTTGGAAACGCTTATCTAAAATATCAACGGTAACCTGACTATACTCGGATAAGCCGTCAACATTCAGAGAAACCGCGCAAGACTGTCCTTCAAGGTCAATGGGTGCTGAAATCACGTGTCGTGGTTGTGCTGTCTTTCGGGTCGTGTCCGCTGTTTGGAAATAACCGAGCCGATCACGTTGCCATGTTGCGATCCGGACACCGTTGCTGAGCTGCTCTGGCCATGGAGCATACCAGAAAAGCGTCTCATCACCGACATTCTCAAAGCCTTGTCCCTGCATCAGGGCGGCGTGTTTGAAATTCATCGGTGTTGGTAGATGTTCAAAATCGTCCTCCGCTGCTTCTACCATCTGGAAATCGGGGATCGGTTCTCGGTAATGGAGCGCATCGTTGCTGACGACCAAACCGAGGTCCATTGTCACGTGTCGTCGGTCATTGTTTTCTGGTCCATGCCACTGTCCATAGAAACCGAGAATCATATTCCCACGATTCCAAAGTGCCGCACCAAGATGCACCTGTTCGCCTTGATGGGCGCCATAGACCACAGGTCTCGGCGGAATGTTACCCCGTCTGAAACCTAAGCATGACGCTTCGATCCAATGTTCAAAATCGTAAGAAGCATATATTACCATCTGCCGTGTGGGACCTATATGGCTACCGCCGTGCGCAGTGAGGTAATAGCAACCGTTGAATTTGGTAATGCCGGACATTTCGCAGGAAGGTGGATGAGGGTGCCGTTCGGCTTCCTGCCATCGGAGTCCGTCTTCGCTAAACATGACTGCGAATTTTGGGGTATATTTAGAAGTTTCAATGACGGCTTTGAAACGACGCGCAGGATCTGGATCGTCGGGTTCATAATACACCACACACGCCTGAATATGGTACTGTCCACCTTGAATATCCACGAGATTGTTTCGGGTTGAGCCGTTATATGCTACGAGTCCAAGTTCCGGTTTCTCCCAGGTATAACCATCGCGGCTTTTTGCGAAACAGACACGCTGGTGCCAACTATCATCGTCTCCTTGTGCAGGATACCACATCCAGAGTTCGTCGCCGACGCGATGGACAGATCCGTAATAGATAACACGGGAACTGTCAGGCGCATCGGGCGGACCGGGATGGACTACAATTCGGGTCCGATCAACACCGGCTCTATAAGGCACGAGTTGTAACCGAACACCGTGTTGAAACGGGATACTGTAGTCGTCGAACGGGAACAGCACAATTTGATCAGTGCTTACGTGTTCAGGATTGTTTTTGATAATCATGTTTTAGTAGTTATCGGTTATCATACCATTTCTAAATAAACGATTCTCATTAACGAAAAACCGGTTCGTAGTTGCGCAATTCATTGCGCTCTTACGCGCGTAAACATTCGACGAGTTTCAAAACCTCTGAAATGTGAGTTTATTTTTCAGATTTGGTATCAATTATCGGTTTGCCTCGCAGTGAGAGTTGAAGAGGTTTCTGCTGCACATCAACTGTTTCTCTTTAACTTAACTGAAAACTATTCCTTCAGAATTGCGGCATAGGCGAGTGGTTTAATCCGCTCGCTCAGTTCGGAAAACGGGATGTGCTGGGCAAGTGTGATTGCTACCAATTCGTCTCGCGGTGAAATCCAGAATTCGGTACTTGCCCCGCCGATCCAACCGTATTCGCCGACTTGAGATGTAGGTATCCAGTCTGTCTGTTGCACCCGTACCGAGACACTGAGTCCAAAACCGAGTCCAGCATAACGTTTATCCGGTTTTTTGTCGAGCGGTATTAAGTGTACTGGTAGATGGTTGTGTGTCATCAATTCCACAGATGCCGTTTTCATCAGCCGTTTTCCGGCGAGTACGCCTTTGCATGAGAGCATCAAGCAAAATCTGGAAAAGTCGGCGGCGGTGGAGACTAAACCGCCACCGGCGGATAGGAATTTCGGTTTCTCTATAAAACTATTTTCAGATACATGACCCGTTCCACCCTCCGGGGCATCGATAACCTGCAAGCCACCCTCTGATGTTGGACCATACATACCTGCGAGTCGATCAATTTTATCCGCGGGGACATAGAACCCAGTATCCACCATGCCTAAAGGTTGAAAAATTCTTTCTGATAGGAATACATCAAAAGGCTGACCAGAAACCACCTCAATTAGCCTCCCCAAAACATCTGCAGCGATGCTGTAATGCCATTTTGCCCCCGGTTGATACAGCAGTGGAATCCTACCCAGTCGCTCAACCATTTCTTGTAAGTTACATTCATGTAGGAGATGTAAACCTTCCTCTCGGTAGCGTTTATCTACGGCAGTTTGCCCTGCCATATATCGGGCAGCACCAGGCAATCCGGAGGTGTGTCGCATCAAATCTCGGACGGTCATGTCTCGATTTGCTTCAACAAGTGTGAGTGTCTCGGCATCTGCCGCTGCTGCTACTTTCAATCCACCCAATTCCGGTAGATACGTCGAAACTGGGGCATTAAGTTGCAGTTTTCCTTCTTCACAAAGCATCATTACTGCAGCAGCAGCGATCGGTTTGGTCATTGAGTAGATGCGGAAGATGGTATCTGTTTGCATCGGCTTGTTCGCTGCAAGGTCCATCATACCGTATGCTTCAAGGTGTGTCACTTTGCCGCGCCTCGCCACAACTGTCACCGCGCCAGCGAGTTGCCTGTCGTCAATAAACGCCTGCGCAGCAGTAGAGATACGCGCAAGTCCCTTCACTGAAAGCCCTACCTCATGTGGTGCTACCCGAAGTTCGGATGTTCCATCATCTTTTAGTATCATCTTTGTTTTTTTTTGGTGAGAAGTTGATTGCATTTGTCTATTTCCTTGGAACATTCCAGAGGAGGATAGTGCCAACAGGACTTCGGAAGTTGCTGCCCCCATTCGTGCTTGCGAGTGTTTTCCCATCAGGTGCGAACGCCAATTTGTTAATATAACCTGCAGGGGATTTGAATGTAGTAAGATGTTTGCCGATGGGCAGTTCCCACAAGCGAATTACACCACCTGCATCTCCGCTTGCCAGAATTGTCCCGTCTGGCGAGAATGCTAATTGATAGATCATATATTCGTGTCCTTTGAGCGTTGCAATACGTTCTTGTCTCGCAAGATTCCACAAAGAAATCGACTTATTATTATTTTTTTCACCGATGGCAAGGGTTTTACTATCAGGCGCGAATGCCCCTGAGTACGCTGGAATGTTGAGTGTTACAATTTGCTCGCCGGTATATGTGTTCCACAAGTATGTTGTCTTCTCTCCGCTGGTTGCGAACGTTTTCCCATCGGATGCAAATGCCAATATGATGTCCTGCCATGACACATCTGTGATGGTACACAAAGGTTCACCGCTGGCAATGTCCCATACTGTAAGTTTTTCATTTCTCTTTCCATGTTGAAAGTCGCGGAAAACAGCCAGTTTTCCGCCGCTTGGGGTCAACGCTGCTACTCCAGACAGATATTGAACAAAAGTGGTTTTAAAACTTATTGTCGTCCTTATCCTGCTGCTTCCAGAGGCACCCGGGATGGTGTAAGTGTCAACCTGTTTTCCGGTAGCGACATCCCACGTTTCAATGTTACCATCACTCTCACTGGTAAGGGTTGTATCGTCTGTGCCAAAAGCTAGTCCGTCGATAGGTTTGCCTGCACTTGATGTAAGGGGCGTGAGCGTGGAACCTGTATTTAAGTCCCAGAGTTGGATTTTACCACTTGTATCTCCGCTTGCGAGTGTTTTTCCATCGTGTGTAAATGCCAATGTCGTGAACATTTTTGTATAACCTGTAATGAAAGGACGTAATTGTGTGCCGGTTAGTGTCTTCCACACATTCACTGTGCCGTTTTTATCTATAACGGCAAGGATTGTGCCATCTGGAGAAATGGCAGCAAGGGTTGGTCCCTCCCGCTGAGCAGCAGAGCGTTTCGGCATGAGCGCAAACCGCCCTGGGACCGTATTAAGCGCGGCAATTTGAGAGCATTTTGCGATATCCCATATTTCAAAGTTATTGTTCCTTATAACGGCGAATATCTTGCCATCACCTGCAAATTTCGCGTCTACCTCCCCATTGAACACGGCAATTTCAGCAGGTGTAGGGACATCCCATATTGCACAACCGCCGCTTCCTATAATAGCGAGGGTTTTTCCATCTTCTGAAAATTTTACATCCACATCCGACCAACGGGATTCATAAGGCGGCAGTGCTGCGAGTTGTTTTCCTGTAAAAACGTCCCAGATTTCAGTTGGACCTTGGCGTGCCGACCGACCCCCATTCAGGGGATCTACCATCCGGTACTCACTTCTACTCACGAGTGTTTTCCCATTGGGTGCAAACGCTAATTCTGTCACCCACTTCACCCACGTTGTAGGCAATTCATTTAGAATCGGACGGGCATTACCCGGGCGGCGCACTCTATCTTGAATGGGCAAAGATAGTTCAGCATCGGTAGACCCTGTAAATGTCCTTATCTGTTGGTGGGTGGATCCATCTTGTATGCTAATTGTGCCCTCTTTATCGCCAACAGCAAATGCAAAAGTGACACCGCCAGTGAGATCAACGAAAGTATCTGTCGCAAGTTTCCATTTGTCAGGAGCAGCAAGACTATCCATCCGAAGCCAAGTCTTGTATTTGTTGAGTCTGGGTTTAGGCAGCTTTGGACTATAAGTGACAAACTGTTCCCTTGTAGTAATGTCCCAAAGCCAGACTGTTCCGCTTGAATTCTGAATCACAAGCACTTTGCTATCGGGTAAAAATTTAAACGACTTAAGTGGACCACCAAAGATGATAGATATTGACTGCGTTTTGTGATCGGGTAAGAATTTGAAGGATTCCACTTCATCAGCAGGGATAATAGTTGTTGACCATTTACCATCAGTTAAAAATTTAAATAACTGAGCCGAAGCAACAGGCATACTTATTGTAAGTCGGTGTTTACCCGTCTCGGTGTTCCATATTCGGATAGTATCATCATATCCACTGCTGGCAAGTGTCCTGCTATCCGGTGAAAATACCACCCGTGGGATAGTTTCCTCAACTTTATGCTTATATTCTCTACTAAAGAGTGCGATTTCATTACCTGTACTGACATCATAGAGCCATACGCCAGCGGAACTCGCAATTGCTAAACGAGTGTGATCAGGCGAAATCTGTATATCTGTTACAACCCCTTTTCCGAGACGCGATTTAGCACCTTCTGGCAGCTCCCACTTTGTATAGTCTTGTGCAAGGGTGTTCGTTGGAGATAGCGTTAAAAGAAAGAGGAACGTCACAAAAGTGGTAAATAGGTTTATTTTCATGGTGTTGAACGCCTTAAGTTGATTACATTTGTTTATTTCTCTGGCACATCCCAGAGGAGGATAGCCCCCTCTTGCTTATAGTAGGTATATGGATTGTTACTTATACTTGCGAGTGTTTTTCCATCCGGTGAGAATACTAACGTACTAACATCATTTTTATGCCCATCATACTTGACAAGGTGGCGACCAGTCGAAAATTCCCACAGATAAATTTTACCACCAGTATCTCCGCTTGCAAGTATTTTTCCGTCTGGTGAGAAAGCCAATCCACAGACTGTATGTTTATGTCCTTTGAGGGTTCCGATATGCGTATGCGTAGAAGTGTCCCATAAGCGAATTTCCTTGTCCGCACTTCCAGTTGCCAGGATTTTACTGTCGTATGTAAACGCCACGGCGAAGACATTGTAATCACGTAGACCTAACCTTTCTAAGAATCCATCTATCCACCCCTGTGGAGTTTTAAGCGTGGCGATCTGTTCACTCGTGTCTGTGTTCCACAGACGTACGGTGTTTCCCGTGTTATCTGCGAGTATTTTCCCATCAGATGTCAATGCCAACGCCAATACAATTCGCTTAGCTTTTCCGAGGGTGTTTAGATGTTTGTTGTTTGGAACGTCCCATATTTCAATTCCGCTCTCGGTTTGAATAGCCAGTTTTTCACTATTTGGGCTAAACACGCCTACGCTGCGGCGATTGAGTCCTGTTCCATCATTAAATGAAGTGCCAAACTGTCCGCGGAACGCATACGGGACAGTATACGCGTTAATCTGTGTCCCTGTTCTAACATCCCATACTTTGATGTCTCCTTCACTCTCACTAATGAGGGTTGCGTTATCCGCGGCGAAGGCTAATCCACCAATACTGTGACTCGCTGCTTTAATCGTTATCTGTTTGGTTCCAGTATTTGTATCCCAGATCTGGATGTTGCCAATTTTGTCTCCACTTGCAAACATTTTTCCATCGTGTGCAAATGCGAGCGTCGTGAAAGGTTTCGTGTAACTTGTAGTGACGAGGCGCAGCTGCTTGGTGTTTTTCGTTTCTCGCCCGGCAACGTTGCCGTATTCGTCAGCAGTGACAAGGAGCGTACCGTCCTGAGATAACATAAAGCGTTCTGGAGAAACTTCAAACCACTCTATAACTGGATTGTGCACAGCGATTTCACTGCGCGTGGCGATATCCCACATCTTATAACCATCTTTCTCTATGATCGCAAAGGTTTTTCCGTCACCTGAAAACCTTACATCCACTCCACTCAGCAACTCAGCAATTTGACGACGTGTGGGGACATTCCATACCATACACCCTTTTTTCCCTATAAGGGCAAGTGTTTTTCCGTCACCTGAAAACCTTACACCTACTCCCCAAGCGAGTACTGCTAATTGTTCACCCGTATCAACATCCCAAATTTCGACCGGACCTTCGGTGCCTTCCCAACCGTTCCGACGTGCGATCCGATGGTCAGACGTACTCACGATCGTTTTGCCATCCGGGGCAAAATGTAGGGCGTTTATCCATTTCATATAAGGTCGACCGTCTAAGATTTCGCGATCGCCAGGGTATGGGTCTGGATATTGGATAGGCAGAGACATTCCATCATCCGTACGTTCTACAAGTTGCGTTATCCGTTGATGGGTGCGTCCATCTTGTATGCTAATTGTCCCATCCTTATTTCCAACGGCGAAGGTAACACCACGCGTGTGATCAACAAAGGTATCTGTCGCAAGACTCCAATGCCTATATTTTCTGCGGTTGAGTTTGGGCAGTTTTGGGGTGAAAGTTTTTAACTGTTCGCCAGTGGTGATGTCCCAAAATCTGACAGTGCCTGTCCCATTCTGACCCACCAGCGTTTTCCCGTCAGTTAAGAATTTCAAACGAATTGGACTGGTCGGGATGCTGAGTGTCAATCGGTTTTCACCAGGGTCTGTATCCCAAAGCCGAACTGTTTTGTCGTGTGCACTACTTGCGAGAATTTTGCCATTCCGTGAAAATGCGACATGCGTCACGGTCTCTGTGTGTCCTGTAATCAGAGCAGTTTCGGATCCCGTGCGAATATCATAAAGCCAGACACCAATTGAACTCGCAACAGCCAAGTACTTACCATTAACCGACAGCTGCATATCGGTTATCACGCCTTTTCCGAGTCGAGCTTTCGCACCTTTCGGTAAATTCAACTGGGTGTAGTCTTGAGCGAAAGTATTTGTTAGAAATAGCGTTGAAAGGAGAAATAACACCAAAAGAGTGGAAAATTGTATGGTTTTCATTGTCGGGTTCTCCTTTTGGATTGAATTTTGAGTGCTGCAGGTTTAGGCTTCCTCTTTTTAGGAATACCACAAGAAATTGTAAAATTTTATATATTTCGCGTTTATACAAGTGAATTCAAAATTGGAAGCAAAGGACGCATTGTCGGGACATCCCGGAAAGTGAAACCGAACTGTGAGAAATATTCGGATGCTTCTAACGCTTCCGCAATCAGTGGATTCTTTTCTAATTCCTTTGAGACACCCAGAATGAGGGACACATCTTTCTGTTCAGCGAGTGTGTTGAGCCTCGCAATAAGGTGTCCTTGATGCCACGGATGGAACAACTCAATCGCTGTCTCTACACCGCTTTTGTGGACGAGTTGGTAGTCGGGAAAGCAATAGAAATCGCCTGCCAGGGGGAGAAATTGGCTTCCGGGACGGATCTGCCAGTCGTTGGTTTTATTCTGAAGCATTGTCTGAAAAAGTTGGATGTCTTCGGGGATATACGCCAGAAACTGTTGTGAAATCGGCTTGATCCCGCACGATTCATCAAGCGATAACCGAGAACGCCGCTTGTTCCGAAACTGGATCTCCGCGGCGAGTTCCCATTTCGGTTGATGCAACACAGCGACAAAAAAGTTTGCCAAATTCATACCGTATCGTTTCGTTTTGTAAAAGAGGTTGAGCGGCCCATCCACCGTGATATGATATAGTTCCTCTTCTTTCCGAATTGTGGAGAGGAGTTGATTGAATCTGAGGTACTTGAACAGTTGCCGCAGTTCAGATGTCATGGAATCGGCGAGTTTTAGCACAAGGGTGTTGCAATGAAGCAGCAATCCTTGCACTTGCGCAGCGTTGTAACGGTGAAGTAGGCGTTCGGCGGAAAGCGTATTGAACGCCAAGACCGGTTGGCTGCTCGGTAAATCCGCGTAGAGTTTGGCACTCAACTCTGTCTGCTCCATAGGCGATTTATCTGCTGTTATCTGTAACACCTTATGCTGATAGGCTGCGTAATCCTCAAACTGTTCTTGTGAAAGCAGGCGGCTCGTCTCTGTAAAGAGGTTGTGCCGAAACGCAATCAGTTCCTCGTTAGGCGCGGTATCAAACTCTGTCCGATCTAACAAGAGTTTTTCAAGGCCTCGTTTGATTATAGGTGCCCCGGGTGTGCTGTCAATTATGTGCTTACTCGATTCCAAAAGCACTGCGCGCGACTCGTTTAGCGACGTTTCAAAGACATCAATGAGCTGTTCAGCGATCCGTAGCAACTCACTATCGGTGGGTTCTATAAATTGTGGGTGGATTTGCCCGTTCTGGATTTTGTACTGGAGTAAATCTTTGGTGAGCATTTTTTAACACTCCGCCGTTAAATCCCCATGCTTTAGTTTGTGGGATGTAGACGGCGTATGAGTTTATCGTTGAAAAAAACATTTGAAATTCATCAAAAAATGTGGTATAATTAATACTATCACACTGGCAGACAGTTGAAGCACAATCGCTTGATTGTGTGTCTGCCTACCCACTTCAACGGGGTTAAAGGTGTGATGTGTGATATACCATGAAAACCGAAAAGTATGAATTCTACCATCAATCTAACTTGATACAGATTGGTAACCTGATTGACGATTTGCATAGTGTGCATATTCACCTCTTGAAGTTGCAGAGACGCTATTATCGTATCTATGGTAAATATGCGTCTTTTGGTCGGATATGCAACCATATCACGAAGTTGAAACAGCGGACGAAACCGCATTGGGCAGACTTGCCGAGTCAGGTCATCCAACAAGTTGCTAAACGGATCCACTTGGGATACAAAAATTTTTTTGACAACATCAAGGAACGAAAAGCGGGACTCACGAACTGTAAAGTCGGCAGACCGAAAATCAAGCCGAATCATAAATATAACTCCTTGACATTCACACAATCTGGTTTCAAGATAGAAGGCAACCGCCTATATATTGGGTGTCTGAAAAAGTCTTTCACCTTTTGGAAACACCGAGACTGGACGGGGCCTGTCAAAACTGTTACAATCAAGCGTGACACCGTAGGCGATTACTATTTGTATCTCACGTGTGAGGACTGCGAACCCACCGAAAAACTCCCTTTGACCGGTAATGTGGCAGGGGTGGACTTCGGAATGAAAACATTCCTCACACTTTCAGATGGCACTACAATCGCGTCCCCCGAGTTCTACAAACAAGGTCTCGCCGCAATTCGTTCCGCCAACAAGGCACTCTCTCGCAAGCAATATCTTTCGAGTGGCTGGTTTCGTGCCAAGCGTCACCTTGCTCGTGTTCATAAGAAGATCGCGGATCAGAGACGCGATTGGTTTTTCAAGTTAGCACTCCGCCTTGTGCGCAAATACGATAGCATTGCCATAGAGACGCTGAACCTTGAAGGTATGAAACGCCTCTGGGGACGTAAAATCTCTGATGTTGCTTTCGGTGAATTCTCCTTGATACTTCAGTGGACGTATGCCAAATATGGTAAAACATTCTTGAAAGCGGGGCATTGGACTGCCACAACAAAACCTTGTCATTGCTGTGGGCATCACAACGAAAACCTAACGCTTTCTGACAGGCAGTGGACGTGTCTCGAATGTGGATTTCCACACGATAGAGACGTAAACGCTGCAATAAACATTTTGCGGGTTGGGGTACCCTGGACCTGAACCAGATAAAACCGTTGGATCGCAACTTCGTGAGTGCGGCGGAGACGGAATAAGAACCCGCAGGTGGAGCGATAATAAGACGGTGAACGCTTTGCGAAAACCGCAATCGCGCCGAAGCCGAAGCCCCTGCCTTTAGGCAGTGGGTGGTATCACGAGCTACGCGATTTTAGACTATACGAATTTTTAAAGCGTCTGGTAGGCGTTGTGCTGTCTCCGTCGTTTGTTGACAAAATGTTCACCAGTTTGTTTAGAGATGAGTTCGTAAAGCACTGCTTGTTTACCCTCGCGTTTGCGGAGGATACGTCCGAGCCGCTGCACGTGTTCCCGTACGCTTCCACTCCCTGAGACGATGATAGCGACATTCGCCTCCGGTACATCTACGCCTTCATTAAGAACTTTTGAGGTGACGAGGATAGAATAGGTACCGTCCCGAAATCCGTTCAAAAAGGCGTTTCGTTCTTTGAGTTTTGTCTGGTGCGTTAGGACTGGAAGGAAGAAGCGCGTACCGAGTTGATATGCCGTATCATTATCTTGTGTAAAAATGAGAATCCGATCGCCGCGGTGTCTCTGGATCAGTTTCCATACCCATTCCTGTTTTGTGGATGAGGCAAAACTGATCTGTTTCTGCGTGAGATACGCTTTGAAGGCAGCACGGCCTTCCTCCGTTTGTGAGGCTTTCCAAAGAAATGTATGCCATCCGCGTGAGGTCCCCATATTGATTCTCGACTGTTTGAGGAAATTTAAGTAAGTGCTACGCGCTGCCTTGTACCGTACCCGTTCTGTATCTTCCATCTCAACCGCAATGGTCACAACGCGATACTCCGAGAGGGTCTTTCCAGAGAGTTCCTGCACCTTCGCCTCATAACAGCACTCACCGACAAGCGCGTAAAGTCGGCTCTCTTTCCCATCAACGCGTTCAGGTGTGGCTGTCAATCCCAACCGAAACGGTGCGATGCTACTGATTGCAGCATATTGATACTGTTCCCCCGGCAGGTGGTGACATTCGTCAAAAATGGCGAAACCGAACCGATTACCGTAATGCGGCGCGTGCATGACAGCAGATTGATAGGTTGTTACCGTAATATCTCTCAATTCATGCTGACCGCCACCGTAAAGTCCGATCTCTTGTCCGAAGTGTTCCATCAACACCATATGCCACTGGTGCATGAGATCAATCGTCGGGACATGCACCAGTGTCGGGCGTTGCGTATCGGCGATGAGTAAAATTGCAATGAAGGTTTTACCGGCACCCGTAGGGAGACTTACGACACCGCGCTTGCCATTAGCGTGCCAGGCATCAATCGCTTCGGTCTGATAGGGGTAAGGTGAGATCGCTTTTTGGTGTGTGAAGGGTTCTATTGTGAATTGCCGTGCGGTGTCCTGATATGGCGTATCGTGTGCGCGCAGTTGCGAAACAATCTGCCGATAGCGATAAGCGGGGGCACGGAAGGTAAGAGTGCGCTCGTCCCAACGGATGTCCGGCAGCTGCGATTCGAGTACCTCTGGAACGTTCTGTAGGATGAGGGTACCTTTGTCAAAGTTGATTTTGAGTGGCGTTTCCATAAATCACACCTTTCACTCATACACTCAGGAAGAATTTGACATTTCTCTGGAATTGTGCTAAAATTCTGATGAAGTTCGTTTTAGTCTTTTAATACTAAGGGAGTCACAGATGGACAATCAAGAATTTCAAAAACACGTCTTAAATTGGATGGAACGTGTGGATACTCGCCTTGGTTCACTTGAACAGGATGTGAGTTGGATAAAGGGAAAAATGGAAGGACGTTCTGAATCATCGTCAACGCACCGCGCGAACCTTGCCATTGCCATTAGTATTGTTGTTGGTATTGGAAGCCTCATCGGACTCATCATTAGTTGGGTTAAATAAGAAACAAATTAATCTCCTGTCAAGAATGCGTGCAGCTCGTCTTTGCCATTTCTCTCCAGCGATCAGGTTAAATTATACCATATTTTTTGTTTTAAATGTCAAACAAAAAATTGAAAGAATTAGAGACGTTGGCATCGCGCTGGACCCATTCAGAATCACAGTCTGTTCTGCTATCCTAAATCCTGTAGCGTCCGAAAAATCTTGATTTTCTGATGCTACTCTGCTAAAATAGACATAAAAAGAGAGGAACAGACTACCCGTGCCTAAACTCATAATCATGCCGCCACAAAACGCGGAATCACACGAATGGGCTGAACGTCTTCACAACGAATTACCCGCATATACCGTCGTCTTGCCAGAGACAGATGAAGCAGTAACAGAACACCTCCCGGATGCAGATGCCGTCTACGGTTGGGTGTCCCCTGAACAACTACCGTTGGCGAAAAACCTCCGATGGCTACAGAACCCCGCCGCAGGTCCCTTTCCCGGCTACTATTATCCCGCACTCATTGACCATCCGGTCGTCGTCTGTAACCCGCGCGGTATCTATAACGACCATATCGCACAGCATATCATGATGTTCGTGCTTGCACTTTCGCGTGGGTTACCGTATTATATGGACGCACAACGTGAAGGGGTCTGGGACAAGGACGCACGTAAAGACGGATACATCGACCTCGCACAGGCGACAGCACTGATTGTCGGTGTTGGCGGTATCGGGCATGAGACTGCGCGTCTCTGTAACGAATTCGGGATGAAAGTGATCGGTGTTGACGCGCGCTGGGAGTATGAGATGCCTTTTGTGGAAAAACACGAACCCGCTGAACTGGACACACTCCTTCCACGTGCCGACTTTGTGATAACCACGACACCGCACACACCCGAAACCGAGGGGATGTGGCACAAAGCGCGATTTTCCCTGATGAAAAACACCGCTTATTTTATCAATATCGGGCGCGGTAAGACGACGAAACTCGCTGATCTCGTTTCGGCACTTGAACAGGGTGTCATTGCGGGGTGCGGCTTGGATGTGTTTGAGGTTGAACCGTTGCCTGCTGAAAGTCCGTTGTGGCAGTTGCCGAATGTGTTGATAACGCCACATATCGCTGTCAAAGATGCAGAGAATATTGAAGCACGGCGGTTTGAGCTTTTCTTGGAAAACGCGCGTCGGTTCGCGGAGGATGAGCCGTTAAAAAACGTCGTCAATAAAGCGGCGTGGTATTAGAAAGAATTTTTAATGGATGGGCATCTGACATTAAGCGTAGGTTCTTGATACGCAGCCTGTAACGAAGTGGAGGGGTTTGCAGATAAAATCTCTAATAATGTGATATTATCCAAACCTTTTCCGCTGTTATGCGTCTGAACTCAACATTTAGAGGCGGTCCATAGTTTTATGGCGATAGGTTTTGTACCCGATGTGCATTTTTTTCGTTAAATTCCACAAATTGGATGGAGGATTGAGAAATGCCAAAATTAGCGGCTTTGAAAGCCTTGAAACTGATAAGTGTTAAAAAAACTACACTCTATAATGCCATGGGATGCCGGTACGGTAGTAATCACTATAGACGCTCGCGGTCGAGAAATCAAGGACACCGCACGCTTACAACGCTGCTATGGTATGCTATCAATGCCCTACCGAAACGAAAATAACAAGTAAATCAGAACAAGCAAGGAATGCTGCGGCAGATCCTGTAGTTTACTGAAAAATACCCCAAAAATTGTGTCTTGACGCAGTGCCACTTTAAAACTGACTCTTAAGTGGATCAGGTTGAAAGCTGCCTACAGGCAATCCTGATAATCCTGCTAAGGCTCGTCATTTTTCTCTGCGTCCACGTACGGCGATTCGGCTTGTGGTGGAACGTCTATAACGCCACCTTCCACACGGGGATCGTATATCGTTTTGCTACCGTCCGGACGGGTATATGTTTTGATTGTATAACCCTTCTGGGTATAATCGACGCTTGTTGTCCCAGTATACTTCCATTCAAATTCATCCAACTTTCCACTCGCTTCTAACTCCTTTTTGTGCGCTTTTAGATACTTTAGGCGCACTTTCGTTGTTTGCCATTGATATAAGTGTTGCTCTGCAGCAAGCAGATCAATCGCTTCGTTGATTGTGAGGGGTTGCCCACTTAGATATTTCCGTTGTAGCCTTATGTAGGTCCGAACTTGCGGGATGTCCCCAAACTTCTTCACAAGTGGATTGTGTGGACTGGGGTTATCTGGATCGTCCTTGAACGGATTGAACCCGATAATAAAATCTTCTTTCGGTTTCTTTGTTTTTCCGATTTTTTCTTGGGACAAGTGAACAGTTTGTCCATCTTCAGAGCGGACTTCGGATTCCTTGACCGTGGTATATTTGCTGGCACAACCTGAAAAGAAAAGAGAGTTCACAAAACGACCAAATAGTGTTATGAGTAGAAGGATACGGATGTTTTTCATTATAACGAATTTGCCGAGAAAATTTCAACTTCATTATAACGGGTTTACCGAGAAAATTTCAACCTTTTCTGATTGATTTTCTGCATCAAATTTGCTAATATAATAAAACATTCTTTGAAACTCTTTTATTTTTCGCTTAATTCAAATTACGCAGCCTGTAATGAAATGGAAGGGTTTTGCTTGGGTATTTCTTCAGATTTAAGGAAGGCATGTCAAATTCCAAGTTCGCGTCGTTTAACAGCAAGGAAAATTAAAATAATGGATTGTATCTTTTGTGCGATTATTGCTGGTGAGATTCCGGCAGCCAAAGTGTATGAAGATGAGCACGTCTTCGCATTTATGGATATTGCCCCCGCAAACCCAGGACATACCCTCGTGATACCGAAGCAGCACTATCGAAATATCTTTGATATGCCCGTGGAGGTTGGCACGAAAATTATGCAAGCCGCGATGCCACTCGCAAACGCGATCCGGGCAGCGTTGAATCCTGATGGGCTTAACCTCTTTCAATCGAATGAAGCCGCAGGGTTTCAAACCGTTTTCCATTTCCATCTGCACCTGATCCCGCGATGGGAAGGTGATCCGCTGCAGTTACCGTGGCGACCGAGTGAGGGTGATATGGAGGAAATCGGCAATATTGCAGCGAAGATTCGGAATGCTTTGTAGAAGCAGTTCGTATACAATTTTTCTCCTGCATCCATAGGGCTTTAAACCTTTAACACCTCCGATGTTGTTTAATCATGTCGGAAACCCGATTTTGACAGGGGCTCCCGCCCGTTACTGGGAAGGGGCAGAAAAATCGGAGCAGAACCTTAATAATGAAAAATATGAAGATCTTAATTACCTCTGCTGGTTCGGAGCTGGCACGCAACGTAGCCTCTGTATTGAAAGAAGAACATACGCTCCGCTTAACAGAGTTGTACCCCATTGAAAATGCCGACGGAACATTCGTGCAAAGCGGACTTGGACACGACGAGTCGACTAACGAACTCGTCCGCGACACGGATGTTATTATCCACATCGCCGAAACACCGCCTGACCTCCTCGCTGAAGCCGAGCAGCCTGACAATTTCGCTATCGACTACCAGACGCGATGCACCTATAACCTGCTGATGGCAGCGTCGGCGGAAGGTGTGAAACATGCTATTTACGCAAGCACACTCCGACTTTTCGAGCAACACGGTGAAGACTGGACAGTCACTGAGAGTTGGCGACCCCGTCCCTCAGTCGATAGTTTTGTGCTTTCAAAACATCTCGGTGAGTTCACGTGCAGAGAATTTGGTCGCGAAGGTAAGATCAACGTAACATGCCTCCGCCTCGGAAATCTCATCACTACTGATGCCGCCGCAACCGCTGAATACGATTCAATGTGGCTTGAAATGAACGATGCCGTTGCGGCGTTCCAAGGTGCCCTTGAGTCCTCGGCACCGTGGCGAATCTTTCATATCCAATCAGAATTTACCGGTTCTCGGTTCTCGATTGGAAAAGCCAAGGGGCATCTGAAATTTGAACCACAGTTCGTGCCATCACAGGCAAAGGAGGCGTAACGTGAGAGTTCTCATTTTAGGCGGTAACGGTTATCTTGGACCACATGTCGTCAAAGCGTTGGAACCTTACTATACTTTGCGCGTTACGGACATCAACGACATTGAAACGAAGCACGAATCGATGCATATTGATGTCGGTTCGTTGGATCAGGTCATGCGCGCCGCTGAAGGAATGGACGCGATTCTCAACTGCTCTGTGCTTCGGCACGACGGACAGTTGGCTTTTGATGTCAGCACACGTGGGTGTTATAACATGATGCGCGCCGCTGTGGAACACGGAATACGCCGCGTCATCAACACCGGACCGCATTTCACCATTCAAGGGGATGATTATACCACCTACGATTATGAAATTAATCCTGATGTGCCACCCCACACAAGCACCGGACTCTATCCGTTGACGAAAGGATTAGGGCAGGAAATCTGTAAAATCTTCACCGAGCATTACGACATCTATGTGCTCTGCTATCTGTTTCTCAGTTTCCGAGAACACGAGGACACCGCAGAAGGCACCGATCTCAATCCATTTTCTGTCAGTTGGCGGGACGCAGGTGAAGCGTTCCGACTCGGCTTGGAGATTGATTTGGCAGACCTCCCTTCGCGCTGTGAGATTTTCAATATCTTCGCAGATTTACCGCATCAGCAGTTCTCGAATATCAAAACAAAACGCATCTTAGGTTTTGCACCGCAGGATAATTTTGAGCGGATGTGGCATAAAAAGGATTGAATTAAGGCGGCATCTGTTTCACTCACAGCACCTTGCAGTCTACCAGCATCTGTGTTAAACTTATAGCCGACAGACATTACCGGTAGGCGCGAGTTGTGCCGGAAACGTTAGTGAACCTCCAAGGAGAAATAGTGATGGCCACCATTGAGAACCCAACAGAATTAAAGGTTGAACATTTGCTGCATAGCGTTAAACAGTTGTCACCGATTGAATTGGATGAATTTACTCGGAAATTTATAGAATGGCAACAGCGGGAAGCAGCGATAGGTGAAGAGGTTAATCCCGATGCCACAGATGCAGAAGTGGTCGCGTTTATAAGAAAAAATTCGCAATTGCCTGAAAAAGCATATCAGCATTATTGGCAGTTACGGCTCAAGCGTGAAGATGAAACTTTAAGCGATGACGAGCAGCAGACGTATGAAGAACTGTTGCGGCAGTCGACAGTTATGGATATTAAACGTCTGGAAGCCCTCACCATCTTAGTGCATCGTTGGAGAAAACCTGTAAAAGAAATTATGGCAGAATTGGGACTTATTGTTTCTCACTTAGATGAACCTGAATTTGCCGCGGAATCTGCACCAGAGACTTATGCTGAAAATCACAGCGTGGAACCAGGCAAAAGGTAGAAAACGATGCCTTCTGAGCGTATTTCTGGATCCCAACGCCAACAGGTGCGCGAACGTGCCGAAGGATTTTGCGAATACTGTCGGGCACCTGATAACTTTACTACCTCTCCTTTTCACTGTGAACATATTATCCCGCGAAAAGTGAGTGGCAAAAACGCATTAGATAATTTGGCATGGGCGTGTCCATGGTGCAACAATCATAAACACGCCAAAACACATGCTCGCGATCCACAGACAGAGCAGCGTGTTCCACTCTTTAATCCACGCCTGAAAAAATGGCACCGTCATTTTAAATGGAGTGATGACCTTCTGTTTGTTATTGGACGCACGCGGACGGGTAGAGCGACGGTTGAGGCGTTGAATATGAATCGGTTTGAACAGGTAAATCTGAGGAGAGCGTTGCGAGGTTCGGGTGAGCACCTGCCAAACGTTGATTGATAAGTTAAGCAATTGAGCGATAGGTTATGAAAACTCAACTCCTTGCACATCGAGGCGGTATGGGACGCGCACCGGAAAATACACTTGCTTCCTTCAAGCAGGCATTGGCGGACGGTGCCGATGGATATGAGTTTGATGTCTGTCTTACCCAAGACAAGCAACCCGTGTTGATCCACGTTGACTTCAACCGAGACGATATTCAGCAAGCAACAGGCTGTTCAATACCCCTCAATCGACTGACTTGGCAAGAGGTACAACAGTTGACAATGGTAACCTCTGATGAACCGGTTGCACATCTTGATGATGCGCTTCGATTTACACGCGAAAACCAGATGCCGTGTTTCATTGAACCGAAGGCAGATACGCCAGAACTGCTCCCTATCATCGTCGAGCGGGTGCGCCACTTTGAGGTCGTCCACCTCACCAGTATTCTCACTTTTTACCTTCGGAAGCATCTACTTGTTGATGCCAAACGTTTAGAACCGAAATTACGAACGAGCGCGATTCTCATCAACCCGATGGCGAATTTCCTCAAGGCAGCCGCTGCCATTGAGGCAGACCGCATGATCTTAGGATGGAGTCGGATTAACCACTTCGCACTCTATAACACCTTCACACGCACTGTTACGCGGCAGGTCAAACAACTTCAGACAAACGGAGTTGCTGTGGAAGCTGGGTTTATTCAGACGGCAAAAGATGTTGCTTGGGCGATCAAAAACGGTGTTGAAGGATTGTGGGTAGATGATGTCCCTTACATCAGAAATTGTCTCCAGGAGATTTAACCGTGACAGCTGCCTTTAAAAAAAGCCACTCCTAACCACTCCGACAGAAAACACAAGTTATGAACACGACTATCTGTAACCCGTTGTTAAGGACACCTCTCTCTCTTATCGTTGACGATTCGTGTCCAGTCATCAATCTTACCTATTACTGGATACAGCAGCGACACGCATGGAAAGCACGGCATCAGCCCGGTGTGCCGCCTGACCGCTGGGAGGGCAACGCCGCACAACTGAAAAAAATACCGCCAACAATCCCCGCAGATTTCGCAGCAGAGTGGGCAGAATGGTGTTGGGAAAACGGCGTGAAAGGTAAATTCAGCCTTATTCCCTACCCCGCAGGAATGGGACGTGTCGACGAAGGGTTTCCTAATTTTTCTACATTGGAGTATCAGGCATGGCTCCGAGTTTACCGAGAACTGATCTGGCCCAGTTTCGATTTGACACCGGAGATGCTCACCCATACGGCTGTTGTTGATCTGGACACATTCACGCTCACTGAGGAGTGGGAACAGGTGGAATGGGTAAATCCACCCGTTGATAATAGACTCACAGATTACATCATCACAGCGATGGAGATGCTCGATAATGTCGGCATTCCGTGCGAAGGTGTGACCAGTCCGGGTGCCTTCGGAAAACGCCAAGAGGCAGCGTATGCGAAAGCCGTGCTAACCGCCTCTCAGCAGGTCAATAACAACCCGCGTCCTTTCTATTTTCTCTGGCTCAAACATGATGAACTCCCCGATGTACCTATCTGGTATGCTGAAAAGGAAAACGGCATCGCGATTGCCAGTATTGTCGCATGTGCTGGCGATTGGTTCGGGGGGTGGACAGGCTACGATTTAGGGGATGCCGATCAATTTATCACAGAGGATTTACAAGGCGGTCGCTTGCCACCGATTTTGGAAAAAGAACTGCCGTGTGTCCTCGTCGGGCATTGGCCCGGATTCTATTTCAATGGCGAAAAATTGGGATTTGATGTATTGAAAACCGTCAAGTCACGCCTTGATAATTATGACCCGAATGGCACGAAAACGCTCTGGATGAAAACTTCAGAGATCGGACATTACTGGATGGCACGTGAACTTACCGATATCTCAGTCTCGGAACGAGATGCTTCTTGCCCCCCTGAGAAGGGGGGTAGGGGGGTTACACCAGAGATTAATCTCTCCACGCAATTCCCTACAGCAAACTTCACACTCGCTATTGATGCATCCGTCCGTCATGTTCAAGTCAATGGATGGGACCTCCGCGAGGTTCATTCGCGACGCGATTTTCAGAGCGATACATTCCTCATTGAAGGTAAACAGACTTTCATTGCGTTTGATTTAGAAGTTGGGGACACAATTCTTGAATTGGTTGCCTAAAAAGGTTGGAAGGATGACTGTAGGGCTTCCAACCTTCCAGCCTTCCCTACTTTCCTCTTTGCTTCCGCGCTTTGCGTGCCTATGGTATGAGAATCCTACCTCCACTTGCAATTACCGTCGAACCCGTCATATAACTCGATTCCTCACTTAAGAGGAACGCGATTACATCTGCCATCTCTTCCGGTTCACCGAACCTACCGAGCGGAGTTGTTGAACGCAACTGCTCTGCCATCTCTGTTGAGACTTCACCTAACATATCTGTCGCAATCGCACCCGGCGCAACCGAATTGATACGAATATTGTGTGCCGCAAGGGGACCACAACACGATTTCGTCAGCGCGATAACCCCCGCTTTTGCCGCCGCATAAGGCAGCTGATTTGGACGGACTGCCAACGCTGCAATCGACGACACATTGACGATACGTCCAAATTGCCTTTCAATCATCCCTTGTTTGACTGCCCACAGCACGTTGAAAGGACCCGTCAGATTAATCGCGACGATCCGATCCCAGTGTTCGGGTGTCAGTTCTTCAAACGTCATATCACCGACATCTCCGGCATTATTCACCAACAATTCTATTGGACCGAGTTTTTCTATCACCCTCTCGACCATTCTGTTCACAGCATCTCTGTCAGCGATATCGGCTTGAACCGGTATTGCTGCCTGTCCCATGTTGTGAATCTGTTCACAAACCGCTTCTGCTTTATCCATCGCGCGAGAATAGTGAACGGCAACAGTTGCCCCTTCACCCGCAAGTTTAAGTGCGGTTGCTTGTCCAATGCCACGGCTTCCACCGGTTACCAATGCGACTCTTCCCTGAAATTTCATCAAACTTCCCTCTACAAAAGTGCTTGTAATTGTTTCCACACATCGTCGGAAACTGGTGTTGTCGCGGCAGCGAAGTTCTGCTCTACCTCTGACGAGTTTTTAGAACCGGTTAGGCTCATTGCAATGCGAGATTGGTGGAAACAGAATTGAATCGCAAGATTCAGTAGATTCAAGTTATTATCGTTTGCCCACTGATAGAGTTGATACGCCTTTTCGCCTTCAGAATTGCTTATGTGATCACTTTTGGCTGACACATCCGGTTCAACACCTGAAAGCAATCCCATCGCAATAGGACTCCCGTTGATAATGCCGATGTCGTTTTCGGTAGCGAGGGGTATCAACCACTCGTTTGCAGTTTGGCTCAGAAGCGTGTAATCCAAGTACGTTAGAATCACATCAACGGTGCCGGTTTCTATAGCAATTTTATGGAATTCGTGCTGTCGGACCCCAAGTCCGATAAACTTAAGCAGTCCTTCCTCGCGCATCCGCTGCAGTTCATCCAACGCGCCACCTTTCGCGACGACAGGGTCCATACTATCCGGATCATGTACTAAGCAGACATCGAGATAATCTGTCCCCAACAGTCTTAGACTATTCTCGACGCTGCGGCGTGTGCCTGCGGCACTAAAATCGCCACGCCATTCAGGGTGTGTGCCTGTTTTTGTAGCGAGGTAGATCTTCTCCCGCCACCCGTCAGCGAGTGCAAGTCCTACGCGTCTTTCGCTTTCACCGTAAAGGGGTGCAGTGTCCAGGTAATTGATTCCTAAATCAATTGCTCGGTGTACCGCTTCGATTGCTTCATCGTCAGTGACATCGCCTCTGCCGACCCCCGCACCTCCCATACCGAGACACGTGACTTCTAATTCCGTGCGTCCCAACCGCCGCCGAGGCAACGGATTTACTTGTGTTGACATAATTTAGCCTTCCTTAAGCATGTACGATAAAATTACTCACATTTCTATTGCCTCTAATATATCCTCAAGATAGATATCAAAGTCCTGCGACATACTCAACTTCCTTTTCGATGCGTGGTCGCAAGCGTGGTTTGAACGAATCAGCGATGACGAGATCAATCTTCTTCTGAAATAGATCTTCGAGAAAAATACGGAGTTCCATATACCGGTCAAATGACACTTCTTCAAGTTCTACAAGCAGATCGATGTCGCTTTCGCTATGAGCAGTGTCTTTAACATAGGACCCGAAAAGCCCAAGGCGTTTCACGCCGTGTTCTCTCAGCGTGTTCTGGTGTCCAAGAAGCGTCTGTTTAATCTTGCGTTTAGTAAGGGTTGTTGCATTCATTTTCTCTTCCTGCATTACAGCATGATGAGATATACCTATAACTTTATTCCGATGTGAATTCCCGGTGCAAATGCCCACGACGAGCATCAGGAAGGATAACGCTCACCCACTGCACGCCTTTAACAACATCGTCAGGGATATGTCCATGCTCAACACCTTTCGGTGTGACAACCAGATCCCCAGGGCCGATACGATAGGATTCAGATTGCCCGTCCGCCGTGCGCAGTGTCACAGTTGTCGTGCCTTCAGTAAAATACCAATACTCGTCGAAATCGTGATAGTGAAGTTCAGTCGGACTTTCCTTGGAAACAGCGAAAGCGCCGATCGTCGTCATATCTGGGGTATCCAAGACTTTTCCGAGCACATCGCCAATCCGTTCCCCTTCACTCAGTCGAATAACGCAAAGATTTGTATCCATGTTATCTCTCCCTTTTTTAAAGAAAACGTAGTCCGCAATGTAATGGAGGACGGCTCTACGGAAAGGCACGTCAAAATTCAAACACCTCCCACCGAACCGCAAGGTAAATTAAAGAACTCCAATGTCTTTCAAGTGTTGCAGTGAATCTGCTATGCGTGCTTGGACACCTGCTTCATCAAGATTTTCGCCTTCGATACCCTCTAATTCCATTGTGAATGGACCGTAAAAGCCAGCGTCGTTCAACGTCTGGAAGACCGCTTTAAAATCAACCACGCCTTCACCGAGTGCAGGGAAATGCCACGTCCGGTAGCCACCGTTTGTATCCTTAAGGTGAACCGCACCGACATGTGGTACAACCTTCTGAACCTCGGAAACGGCGGTCACATTATGATTGTAATAATAAACATTCCCCGTGTCGAAATTGACACAGATATTCGGATGGTCAACCGCTTGCATCGTCTCAAGTGCGATGTCGCCGTTATGTATCAGATCCGGGTGTGTTTCCAGACACACTTTAATGCCTGATGGTGCAGCGTTCTCCCCGATAGCACGGAGCCTGTCATAGACCGCGTTTCTGTCCGTCTCGCCAGCATGCGCACTGACAAAGATAACCTTCACACCCATCTTATCGGCAATTTCCAATGTTGATTGGAAATCTGAAACTACCGTTTCGGACTGAACATCACAACGACCTAAAAGGCTGGTGGCGGTGAGTCCGTGTGCTTTCAAATTTGACTGAACTTCGTCAACCGATTCAGCCGAAGGCACACCGATCTCCACGTTTGTCAAACCAATTTCTGCCAAGTGCGTATACGCACCGGCACCAAACTGTCGGTAACTGCCTAAGTTACATGCAATAATATTTTCCATTTTCTCTCCTATTTTTTGTGAAATAAGACTTACGCTCCGCCTCTCAAAGTCACCATGATAAGGGGATTTAAGGCGTTTATTTAAAGGACAGAAATTACCTCTTTTTGCGTCTAAATGACCAATATCTGCTCAATTTGCGTGAGTCCTATCAAACTGACGTTACTGATGAATTCTATAGTTTGAATGTGGTTTTTCAAGCCTTTTTCGCACTCCAGATGAAGGTTAAGAATTTAATCGGGTAATTCTAAGACGTGTGATAACAAGTAGATCGGTTCGTAGTAGTGCGATTCATCGCACGTCGCGTAGTGGCAATTACCCAATTTATTTGTTAAACCTCATGCGAAGTGCTATGTGTATAAATAGGTAGCAACTTGCGTTGTCTTCCACCGTTCCAACCTTCCATGTTTTTTACTTCTGTATTAACATCTTGCGTGTAGCCGTGAAATCACCTGCAGTCAGTGTATAGAAATACGCACCACTCGCCACAGGTTCACCGAACGCGTTTTTACCATCCCAATACGCCGCACGACTGCGGTCTTGGTACTTACCCGCAGCTTGATGTCCAAGCGTCAATGTTCTTACCAACGCACCGTTCATAGCATAGATATGCAGTGTAACATCCGCACCCTTCGCCAAGTGATACGGTATCCACGTTTCAGGATTGAACGGATTGGGAAAGTTTGGCAAAAGGGCAGTCTCTTTCGGTGTCAATGCTACGAGGAGTTGTTGTAAAAATCGGATACCGCGTTGTGAGTGCATATCTGTGAGGTTCAATCGCTGAGCAGCGGATAGCCACTGTTTGACCTCTGTAGCAGTGAGCATTTCTAAGGCTTGCAGATGTAGAGAAGGTGCGGAGGCACTTGTCCCCAATGCGCCAGCGACCAAGACAAGATCCGCAATGTTGACCTGTCCATCGCCGTTC
>PYIY01000186.1 GCA_003635195.1 Candidatus Poribacteria bacterium
AACCTACACACTGACGCTGACGCACATCTTGATGCCTACACAATGGTTGAAAAAGCACACGGCTTTATCACGACACGAACTTTGAAAGCAAGCACATTACTTAACGACTATCTTACTTGGCCCGGTTTGGCGCAAGTCTATGAATACCGATCTGAACGCAAACACACCCGGACAGGTGAAATCACACATCAGACGCAATATGGTATTACGAGTCTGACCCCAGAGGAGGCATCCGCTGAACGCTTACTCAAACTCCGACGCGGACATTGGACGATAGAAAATCTATCACATCGCACGCGGGATGTCATTTTTCATGAGGATGCCTCACAGGTTCGCTGTGGCAACATACCGCAAGTCATGGCGGCGTTGCGCAATAGTGTGCTAACCCTTTTACGGGCTTCTGGATATACAGAAATCGCAAAATCTTTGCGCTATTTTGCCGCAAACCCTTGGCAAGCTCTTGGAATCCTGAAAAAAGTACGTTACGAAAACTGAATGGCTCTGGTGTAAAAATAAATAGTGCTTGAAAAATATAAGGAGAATGTTATATAATATCTGTTAACTTAGCCAATCCGTCATGTATAAAAAGGATTTCACTATGCGCTTTACATACAGTCTCGTTGCGTTCCTCTTAGTGTTTTGTCTTATCGGTTTGTTGTTCACGCCATCCACGTCCGCATTTATTGAGCGAGAATATACGATTCGTGAAGTCCTCAATGCTTGCACGAACATCGTCTTCGGTAAAGTGAAAAGTGTGGATCGGAGCCGTTTGCGGGGTGTTGTCACCGTCGAAGAGGATGCCAAAGGTAAAAGTGGTCTTGAAGAAATTAAAATGAATTTCGCAACTGGGCATTACAAACGCGGCACTTCGCCACAAAAATTGGTGAAGTTGCTCAAACCGGGAATGCCTATCATCGTTTTCTATCGTGATCATTACGGTATTGATAGCATGTGTTTTGTTGATAACACATGGTTTCAGATGCGGGCGTATCGCGGTAGATATGGTGGCGGTTCATGGTGGTCATTTACACACATTGATCCAATGATGTCCCGGACGTTTGATGGCAAAACGAAGGCGTTTGAAAAAATCGTGCGCGACATGTTAGCAGGTAAAATGTGGGCTGCTGCACCGAAAAACGCCGTGAAGGTCTTGGTCTTGACAGGAAATAGTACGTATCCGACATGGAGTCAAACCCCTGTGAGTGCTAACGTCGCAACGTATGAATATCAGGCATTGCGGTCGATTAAAGAGAGTGGCAAGCGTGCTATCGGTTATGAGCTCACTAAAGAACGGACCCTGCCGCAATTAGAGAAAGCCGATATTTTGTGGATCGGATATGAAGAAATTTCGAGTTATGGACGCTACCTCCTTTCCGCTGAAGCCGAGGAAAAGATTAAGACATTCGTGGAGAACGGTGGCATCGTTGTCGTTGCGGGGCAGGACAGTAGTGCTGAAAAGCCGTGTGGCATCGGGTGGCTACAAGGTGGCAAGTTAAAGGGTGTTGAAAGTCCGCCAACCCAGGATTTCGTTGTTACCAAAAAAGGGAGTTCCCTTTTCTCGATCCCTAACGCTATCGTGTCCGGTAAAATCTTCGTTGATGATGCTTGGGTAGGTTGGGGTCGGCGCGATGAAATTTTTGCGACCACTAAGGACAGCAAAGAACTGGTTATAGGCGTGAGACAGTCAGGTAAGGGTTTATACATTATCACGAGCCTTCGCAACGATGGTCAATATACGACTTCAGTGAATAAAGCATTCATGGAGAATATCATGCATTATGCTGTTAGTCAATTGAAGTAGTTATTAGTGTTGAAGTTACCAGTGGTCAGTTAAAAGAGGTCTTGGATAGATCTAAAGTCTCTTTCTGGTAACTGGTAACTGGTTACTGGAAACTCCTAAAAGCGGAATAGGATTCAATCATGCGGAAGCACCGTTTTTGCTTGGGTGTTTCTTCTAAGCAAAAAATCTCTTTTCTGGTTACTGGAAACTGGAAACTGGTTAATTCTCCTAAAGAAACTTCGCCACAACTAAAGTGATGTCATCAGTCGTGCTTTCGTCCTGTTGATATACTCGGAGGTCGGACAGAATTTCTGTTTTAATCTTCATCGGAGACAAATGCCGTTTTTCTGAAATGAGTGCTTTGAAACGCTCCAATCCATACATTTCGGCGTCCGGGTTGCATGCCTCGGTGATACCATCCGAATAAAGCACGAGCAGATCGCCAGAATGCCATTCGACTTCGGTGCTGTAATACTGTTCGGATTCACAGAATCTTGCAAAGCCGACCGGCATAAACGTGGATTCTAACTCAAGTGGTTCGCTGTTGTTTCCGCGATAGAGGAGCATCTGCGGATGACCGGCGTTAGCGAACTCGAACCGGTTGTCGGGATGAATAATAAGATAGCAGCAAGTCATGTAGATAAAGGTGCGTGAACCTTCTATAACTCGCGTAATAGCTTTCATGACTTCAGGCACGGAAGCGTCAAACGGGATTTGTGTTTGCAAACAACTTTTGGTCATTGCGGCTACCATCGCTGAATGGTAGCCGTGTCCCATAACGTCGCCGAGGAAAATGGCGATACTGTTATCCGGGAGAGACAAATAGTCATAATAATCGCCACCAACACTGTTCGCGGGTTGACAGTATCCTGCAGAAGAGACATAAGGATGCGAGATTTCTTGATTTGGCAGCAGAGATTGTTGAACTTCAGCAGCCAATCGCATTGACTCTTCTTGTGCCACCTCCTTTCGGATGGCACTCATCTGGATTTCGAGGTCGCGTCGGATTTTATCGTTTAAGACGCGGAACATACCGCTGCCGATCCGCGGCTCGCGCGCCATTGCGTTGTAAAAATCGTGCCTCGTAATTCGTAAGAACTGTGTGGATTTTACCGTTTTGACGGTAGCACTCCGCGGTTTGTTATCAATTAACGCGATTTCACCGAGGCAGTAGCCTTTTTCATTAAAGAACAAAACCTCAGTGCCTGCCTTGATGATGCTGACTTCACCATCGACCATCAGGTAGAGCGAATCGCCTTCGTCCCCTTCCTCAAATAGCGTTGTATCGGCAGGATAAGCGACTTCGTTCGCAATCTGGCAGATTGATTTTAACTCGGTTTCTGGGAGTTCCGAAAATAGTTCCGTCTTTTTTAAAAATTGTAACTTTTCTGCTTCTGGTAGCATTATCTATTCAGCCTTTGACTTTTTATAGAAAATGTGTTATTTTTAATAGGGTGTTTTGGGTGATTTACCGAAAGATTAGACGAAATTCACAAATGGAGTTCTACCGAACGCCTTTGTATTTTTGCCAACACCCTGTCAACGAGCGGATGGATTTCTTAGACGAAAAGGTCAAGAGAAAAACATAGGAACGGGATAACACAAAAAAGAATTATAACCTTACACACAGAAGTGTGCTTGAGTTACTAACGAATATTCTAATATCTTTCAAACTTTATGTCAATAACTGATTTTTTTCGAGGGAAAGTTCTACTGATCACCGGTGGTACCGCATTTTTGGGGCAACCGTTGGTAGCCAAGATTTTGACCGCGCTTCCCGATGTCGAAAAGATTTATCTCCTCATCCGAAGCCGCACTGATGCCTCTGGGAAACGCGCTTCTGCCCAAGAACGGTTAGAAAATGAACTTCTCACCTCGGATGTTTTTACTTCCCTCCGTCACCGGCATGGTGAGAACTTTGAGACATGGGCATTGCAAAAACTCGCAGCTGTTGAAGGCGATCTCACCGACGAGCGTCTCGGATTCAACGATACTGATTACCAACGCCTCCAGAACGAAGTACAGGTTTTTATTAACGTCGCAGGACTTGTGGATTTCGATCCACCTTTTGATGACTCCTTATGGGGCAACGCACTCGCTGCGAAACACGTTGTCAACTTCGCGAGGGGGTGTCAGGATGCAGTATTCTTACATGTCTCAACGGCTTATGTCTGTGGTGACAAGCCCGGACATGTCTCTGAAGAATTACCGCCCGCCTATGAACAGTATGCTGCAGCGCATCGAGAAAAGACTGGAACACCTATCCCAGAGACACTTTCTGAAGAAATTGAAGGATTGTTGTCTTTGAGTGCTGCTATTCGTGCCGAAGTTGATTCACCTGAAAACCTTGCACGCTTTGAGCAGGAAGCAGAACAGCAGAAAAAAGGGACCCGCAAGGGAATTGATGCGCAAGTTGAAGAACTCAAAGCAGAATGGCTTGAGAACCGTTTGGTTGAAGCAGGACTGGAGCACGCGCGCGCGCGCGGTTGGAACGATACCTACACCTACATGAAATTCCTCGCTGAACAGATGGTTATGGAATTGCGCGGGGAACTCTCCACTGCTATTGTACGCCCTTCAATTATCGAGAGTAGCCTTGCTGAACCTGAACCCGGTTGGCTCGGCAAGTTTCGGATGTCCGAACCGCTGATCGTCGGTTTTGGAAAGGGACGGCTGCCCGATTTCCCGGCTGATCCAGACATAATTCTTGATATTATTCCTGTTGATTTTGTTGTGAACGCTATTTTGGCAGCCGCTGAGGCGACAGCGAAACGCCGGGGTATTGAGGTATATCACGTTGCGACCGGCACACAGAACCCTCTTTACTTTCGCGGTATCTTTGAAGCGACTTACGAGTACTTCGTCAAATACCCGATGTTGGAAGATGGAAAACCGATTGCCGTGCCAATATGGCGATACCCAAGTTTAGAGGAATTTCAACGAAAGTTGGATAGCCGCATGCGTCTGGCGAACCTTGCTGTTTATACGCTCGGTAAACTCCCGGTGCGTGCTGCGAAGCGGAAGCGTCGCCAGCTTGTGCTTAAGCAGAGCGGTATTAAGGCACTCTTGCATTATATCAGAATTTACGCGCCCTACACGCGGACGAATTTTGAATTTGAGACGCAAAAGATGCAAAGACTTTACGAAGCACTTTCACCGACAGAGCAGCAACAGTTTAACTTTGATGTCTCACAAATCCATTGGAAGCGGTATTTCCAAGAGATACATATCCCCGGTATCAAGCGGCATGTATTGAAACTTGAAGATGGCGCGAATGGTTAATGGTTAATAGTTAATAGTTATAAGTTAAAGAGGGTTTCGGTTACAAGCAAACCGTTGGGGGTGACTAACCCCTCTTAACCAACAACTTATAACCAATAACTAACAACCATTTCTCCAACAACCATAAAAGATGGATCGGAGGAATAGGTAGGATATGCCACCTGAACGGATTGCCCCAAAAACGATTGTAGATCTGATTAAGACGCAGGCATCGCGGATTCCTGATAAAGTTGCGCTACAGATGGCAAATGAAGGTGAATGGGAACAATATACCTATGCCGAAACCTACGCGCTGTCACGTCAGGTTGCGTGGCAGTTGTGGCAAAGCGGTTTGCGTAAAGGCGACCGTGTCATTCTCGTCTCTGAAAATCAACCTGAATGGTGTATCGCCTATCTTGCTGCTATCCAGATCGGTGCTGCTGTCGTTCCACTTGATGCGCAAACGCTTCCCCGCGAAATCTTAGCAATCGCCGAGTTCACCGACGCAAGATCAATTTTAGCCTCTGAAAGTGTATTAGAGCAGTTCGGTCCGACGCTATTAGCGGCAGAACGGGTTCTACACGACATTAATAAAAACTGCAAAGTTGTGGAGGGCAACATCGAGGTCAGCAATACTTCGGATGCTGAGATGCCAACCGATTTCCCTGATGTGGAAGTCACACCGGATACCGTTGCGTCAATTATCTTTACGATGGGTACCACGGTGGAGGCAAAAGGCGCGATGCTAACGCATAGTGGGTTTATTTCTAACGTGCAGGCGGTCGCGAAAGCACTCCCGCCAACCGACACAGAACGCATCTTGTCAGCACTTCCGCTGTATCACGCTTTGAGTTTTTCGTGCAGTTTATTGATGGCACTCTACAGCGGTACTACGGCAACCTATGTCAACGCATTCCGTCCAACAACGCTTCTGAAGACGATGCGTGAGGCGAAAACGACGGCTTTTATTGGGGTTCCACGTCTATTTCAAATGCTCCAGAGCACGATTGAAAGACAGGCGACGCGAGCGGATACACCGGGGGAGACATTGGCAGAGAAAGCATTGGCAGTCATGGGGGGTGAAATTCGCGTGCTTGTCAGTGGTGGTGCTGCGCTGCCCGATTCGGTTTACGACGGGTTCCAAGAGTTTGACCTGACGCTCTACCAAGGCTACGGCATGACAGAGACGGCACCTGTCCTTAGTGTTAATCCATATCTAAAGAGCAAACGTGGGTCTGTCGGTCCAGCAGTGGAAGGTGTAGAACTTCGCATTGAAAATCCAGATAGTGATGGCATCGGGGAAATCATCGCTAAGGGGCCGAGTACAATGAAAGGGTATTATCGGAACCCTACTGCGACAGGAAAGGCTATCCGCGATGGTTGGCTCTACACAGGTGATCTCGGTTATATGGATGAAGAGGGTTACCTCTTTCTTACAGGTCACTGCAAAGACATCATCGTTCCTGCTTCTGGAAAGAATGTCTATCCTATCGAATTGGAAGCACTCTATGAAAATAGTCCTGCTATCTCTGAAATATGTGTTGTGGGTATCCCTTATGAAGATGGATCGGATACTGCTATTCACGCTGTAATTGTGCCGACGGCATCTGACGAGGCGACGAAAATGGAGATTCAACAACATCTTCAAGCGTGTACAAAGGTGCTACCGAGTTATCAGCAATTTCACAAATTTCATCTATGGGAGGAGGCATTACCGAAGACTGCGGATGGCACTATTGATCGGCAAGGTTTGAGGTGTAGCTTGGAGGCGCGTATTAAAGAGATGGCGCGTCTACAAGAAGATTCCGCGGCAGCGGTGGAAAACGAGGCATCGGGTACACCCAGAACGGATATACCCGAAGAAATTCTCGCTACCCTCGCAAGATTGGCACGTATGTCGACACACCAGATTCGCCGAGAAAGCCGTTTGGATACAGATTTGGGGCTTGATTCCCTTACACGGCTTGATTTGTTGTTAGTTCTTGAGAATAGGCTTGGGGAGGCAATTCCAGATGCGCTGCTCGCTAATTTGGAGACGGTGGGTGACGTTGTCGAGTTAGTCGAAACATTCCATACAGATGTTACGCGAGAAGGAGATGAGTTTTGCAAAACGAAAAAGCCAGAATTTAGACAGGTACCACGATGGTACGCTCGTGCCTTTCGCACTATGATTACTATCTTTTATAGGCACTATTTCTCGCTTGAATGTCAAGGACTTGAACATGTTCCGCAAGGGAGACCGTATATTATTATGCCGAATCACACCAGCCACCTTGATACGTTAACGGTCATTACGGCGCTCGGAACGAAGGCATACCGGCTCTGGACACTCGCCGCGCGAGATTACTGGTTTGCTACACGCCTCCAAGGATGGTTCGCTCGGACATGCCTCAACGCGCTGCCGATAGAACGGGAAGGCAATTTCACCGAGTTCCTACGCGACTTAAGAGCCGCAAACGAGGTGATGGCACTGAATAATGGTCTGCTTATCTTCCCTGAAGGCACCCGTTCGCTTGATGGCAATCTTCAACCTTTTAAACCGGGGGTACTGAGTCTGCTTATTTACGGTCCCAATGTCCCGATTATACCGGCGTATATTGAAGGGACTTATCACGCGTTGCCGAAGGGCCAAAACTTGCCCAAGAGACATCCAGTGCGTATTATTTTTGGCGAACCACTCACCTTCCCACGAGAGAGTTGGAGTAGTCAAGATGGGACACCGATTGACCCAGACAGGTACCAAGAATTCTTGGACTTGGCACAAGAGCGCGTTGCAGAACTTGGAACAATGCTAAAACACCAGAAAGGGAACCTATGATGTCGGTTCCAAACACCCAAAAGACGGTTGCATTTTTTGATGTAGATGGCACTTTATTAAAGTCCACAATTGTGCATTGTTATATCTGGATGCGGTTTTTACAGATGCCTTTCTTTTTAAAACACTTGTGGTTAATCGGGTTCCTCCCTAAAATTGTGTACTATCTAATTTTGGACAGTATCAGTCGAACCCGCTTTAATGAGGTCTTTTATCGCAATTACCGCGGTCTGAAAGTTACCGAAATGAAGGCGTTGTCTACGGAGATGTTTGAGGCTTACATTCGTCCGGAAATCTTCGCCGAAGCGGTGTCGCAAATTCAGGAACATAAGGAGCAAGGCACAACCGTGGTACTCGTGACAGGATCGCTTGATTTTATTGTGCAGCCGATTGCGGATTACCTCGCTGTTGATGCTGTGTTAGCACCGCAACTTTGTGAAAAGGATGGGCAATTTACTGGGGAACTTACAACTGTACCGCTCATTGGGGAGGAGAAAGCGAAGGCAGTGCGAAGTTACGCGGATCAACACGGAATTTCACTCGAAGAAAGTTATGCTTACGGCGACAGTCAATCCGATCTGCCAATGTTGGAATGTGTTGGAAACCCTGTTGTCGTGAACCCAGGAAAATCGCTCCGTGAGAAAGCACTCGCATCGGGTTGGGAAATGCACGAATGGCTGTGAGCAGTCGGCTATCGGAAATCATCAGCAATCAGCAAAGAGGGTGTTTTTGCTTGGGTATTTCCCTTCTGTTAATCAGAAACCTCTTGTTACTGACAGCCGACGGCTCACAGCCGATAGCCATTCTTGCTGATGGCTGACGGCTAAAAAAAAAGGAGAATAATCATGAATGTTAGACGTTATTTTGAATCCATGTCTGAACCGAACGATACGATGTTTGTTGAAATTGAAGATAGACATCGGTTTACCCGTCGCGGTGACGATTGGGTTAAATTTCGCGCAGATCTGATTGAACTCTTGGAGCAAACGATTTCTGAGGAGTTGTCAAAAGAATTCGAGGCAGCGACAGCGGATTGGGGCTCGGAACCAGAGATGTAAACGAGGATACCGTGTTTCATCCACGTCTCTACAAGTGAAATGCGCTGACTTAGACCACTATCAACGAGATGTATGCCCATGCTAAATTCACTCTCCGATGCACAGGCGTTAGAAGCGGAAGGCAGACTCGCCGAAGCTGTCCAAGCCTACGATGACATCCTCAACGGAACCGACGAAGCGTCAACCCTCGCGCTCGCCAATTTTCGACTGGGGACTATCTATCAAGGGTGGCGGGAACTCTTCACTGCACAACGGTTTTTCGCCCAAGCGCATCAACTTGACCCAAGCAATACCGACATCCGAGATGCTGTTGCTGAACTCAATCAGCATTTTTCAGAGAATCGGGAGGCAGTTGCCGATGAGATGTCCCGCAAAAATAGCGACCAGATTGTGTCACTCTTTCGTATCGCTACTGGCATTAAACTCCTGACGATGGAGAAACCTGTCCAAGCTTACCCGTTACTAAAAAGTCGGACAAGGATTTTCCCAAACGCCGCTATGGCGAAGCATCTCCTCACCGATATCCAGATCACGGAAGATGAGCGAAATTCAGCGATCAATTTCCTATTGGAAAGAGACTGGCTTGTAAATACCGGCGCGCTGCTTTACACCATCACGGAAAAAGGGTTGTATAATTTCTATGTTGAACTTGCGCAGTTGCACGTCGCCAACGCCGCTTATATGGAAGCGGTAATGTGTTATGAGCAGGCGTATTGGTTGGATTCGGGACAAACATATTTACGTTATCAGATTGTTATTTGGCACGCAGAGGCAGAAGCATGGGATGTAGCAATCGAGATTATTGCGGAACTTCCGACTGACGTGCCTGAAGGCATAGATCCTGTCGCGTATTACACCGCTGTGGCGCAGAGTTATCACCATATTTATCAAGCCACGCAAGATGAAGAAGCCAAACAGAAGGTAATTGAAGCGTGTGAGGCGGTATTGCGTTTGGACAAAAAGGCGAAGGAGGTTTCAAGACTCCTGGCATCCTATCAAGGCAAAAAAGCGTGGTGGCGTAGGTGATAGCACCCACAACCTAAAGGATAGGGCTTGACGGGAAGATTGATAAACTGATGAAACCCTGTTGACAAAAAGGGAGGCATCTGATAAAGTATCACTATATTTCGTGCCTTTGTAGGAGCGGTTTGTAACCGCGATCCCTTCAAACTACGTCCTAACATTTGTGGAGGAGAAAGATGGCAGCACGTTTAGCAATAGATGGCGGAACGCCCGTTATCGCCGAACCTATACCCGGCGGAATGCATGGCCCCAGTGTGATAGATCAGCGTGAGATTGATGCCGTAACCGAGGTCTTGCGCAGTGGTAAACTTTTTCGGTTCGTTGAGGATTCAAATGTCGCCAGTTTTGAGAAGGAAGCCGCTGCACATCTCGGTGCAAAACACGCTTTGATGGTGAACTCAGGTACCTCGGCGATCATCTGTGCACTCACTGGTATCGGCATCGGACCGGGTGATGAGGTGATTTTACCCGGTTACACCTTCATCGCAACCGCTGCCGCTATCGTCGGCGTGGGTGCAATTCCGGTCATTGCAGAAATTGACGATTCACTCGGTTTAGATATTGCTGATGTCGAACGAAAAATTACACCGCATACGAAAGCGATCTTACCGGTACACATGCAAGGCGTGCCGTGCCGTCTTGAGGCGATTGTCGAACTTGCCCAGAAACACAACCTTCTTGTTGTTGAGGATTGCTGTCAGTGTGTCGGTGGGCAGTATAAAGGTAAATATGCTGGAACTTGGGGGCATGCAGGGGCATGGAGTCTCAATTACTACAAGGTGATTTCTTGTGGAGAGGGTGGGCTCGTCTTTACCGACGACTATGATGTCTACGAGCGTGCAGCGTTCGCGGCGGAACCCGGTCTACCAATGTGGATGAGCGATTCTGAGTGGCAGAACAAACCCTTCTCGCGGCAGTGTTATCGAACGAGCGAGATTTTAGGCGCGATTGCACGCGTACAACTCTCAAAATTAGAGAACATCTTGGGACATACACGCCGCCTTAAAAAGGCGTTCACCGCAGAACTCGCTGAAAATCCGAAAGGCTATATCCGTCAACATGTAGATGATCCGACGGGTGAGTGTGGGATCAGTGCTGCGATTATCGTGCGCGACGTGGAACTTGCGAAGAAGTACTCCGATGCGCTTAGAGCGGAGGGACTCAACGCTGGCACCGCTTACAACGAAGGCTTCCCTGATCGACACATCTATACCTATTGGGATTCGATCTTATTCAAACATTCACCCGACGCGTCAGGGTATCCGTGGAAGGATTCGCGCTATAAAGGAGATGTTGAGTATTCACGGGATATGTGTCCACAAACGTTGTCAATCTTAGGGCGTGCGCTACGGTTCGGGTTCAACGTGAATATGCAAGAAGAGCACGCGCGATTGATGGCAGCTGCTATCAATAAAGTAGACGATGCACTCGGATAAAAGAGGTAGGACAAACGGGTTTCCTCTTAAAGTCCCCTGATAAGGGGGATTTAGGGGGTTAAAAATACCGATTAAAGTCCCCTGATAAGGGGCGGGGAATGCCCATGTTGATTCTTTAGAGGTGTTTTTGCTGGGGTGTTTCTTAAAAATACCGAAATTACTGCTTTTTCCGTAAATCCTAAAAGGTACTATTCTGGTGAAGTCGGGATGACATAAGTACGCCGCCCGACTTCGGTGAAACCCAATTTTTGTGCCACGCGAAGTGAAGCGAAATTGTCTGCACCGCAGCTCCAAGCTGGCACTTTACCGCTCGCCTGAATCTCTTGGGCGACGAGCGATGCCGCGGCAGTAGCAAAACCTTTTTCGCGCCACTGTTCAAGTGTGGAGACACCGATGTCGGCATGCAGGCTGGTCTCGGCATAGGTATGCGCGATCGCGACGATGTTGTTATCAACGACGGCTCCAGCGGCGATGCCATCTGTTACCATCGCTTCGTGTGTTTTGTAACCGTTTCCTTGAACTTCCGCAGGGGCTGTCGCCAGACGTGCAATATCTTCCAGTGTTAAAAGGCGGACTGCCTCGTTCGGATAGTGGTGGACAGGCTCTAAGAGCGCGTGATAGACATCGCCGTAATAACGGATAGCTGTGTCTCTGTCTACTTCAATAAGGTCACCGAGAGATGTAGCGCATGAAGTATCAACGTTGATACAACCCCAACCGTCGGTCACTTTTAACAGTTGCCACAATGCGTCGGCATCAGTACCGAAACCGCACGGCTCATTCGCACAGTACGCATCAAAAACAAGAGCGGCATCAACATCTATCAGCGTGCCAGCGACATAAGCATCGCACATCCCCTGTTTCAAGCGGGATGCTGAGATAACCGTCATCGGTGTGTCACCGAGGACATCAGATAGAACAAGGCATTCTTGGGGTGTAAGTTTAGTCATTTAATAGTTGTCAGTTATCAGTTGTCGGTTATCAGAATAGTAACCAGCGCGGATTAGAAGCATAGAAGAATGGGCTGTTCCATCCTTCTCTCCGTTCATCCTTCCATCAGGGATTCTTGTTTTGTCTATAGAAAGTTTGTAGTCCGTAATGGAATGGTTCTCACTGCGAAGCAGGATATACGGGAACGTGCTGCTAACCTTAAATGCACCTTACCGAACCGCAAGGAAAATTAAAAATATGAAGATTACGATTTTGGGGTCGGGCACCTCAACAGGCGTTCCTGAGTATAAATGTGAGTGCGAGACCTGCGAAGACGCACGGGATGTTAACTCGAAAAACTACCGGACCCGTTCATCAATCCACATCGAAAAAGATGGGAAAAATCTTCAATTCGACCTCGGCCCTAATTTCATGGATCAGATTGTCCGAAATCGGATTGACAGGATAGATGCCGTCATCTTCACGCACTCTCATGCGGATCATGTCAGTGGAACGAATGATATTGTGATGCCGTGCCGGAAACAGCAGATGGATATGCCGATCTACGGTCCCGAACAGACGATGAACATCTTGCAACGCAACTTCGACTATATGTTCACAAAGGAGACGTTTCAAGGTGGCGGGGTCGGGCATCTACTTCCGAATGTCATTGATCGGGATTCGAGATTTGAACTGCTCGGTTTCGAGATTACCCCGATTCCTGTTGAGCATGGCAATGTTGACACCTACGGTTATCGCATTGACAACTTCGGGTATGTGCCGGATGTGAAACGACTCCCGAAGGAATCACAGGACTTGCTGAACGGGATTGAGGTACTGGTAATTGATGCGTTGAGTTTCAATCCGAGGCACCCAACGCATCTTTCGGTCGGTGAGGCATTGGAGATTAGCGATGCACTGAAAACGAAGGAAACCTATTTCACGCACATCATGCACCGGCTTGATCATCGCTATTTCCCGGAACAGTGTAAAGAGATGGAGATTGAACTCCCGGACAACGCGTATCTTGCTTATGATGGTCAGGTTATTCAATTTTAATAGTTGTCAGTTATCAGTTGTCAGTAACAAGAGGGTCTGGTGTGGCAAGTGCTCTTAACTGAGAACCGATAACTGAAAACTGATAACTACTTACTATCGTCCCCAACCGCCCTGTGGCGGTTTCCGCTTTTGTAGAATAACCCGGTCGCCTTCGGTTACGCCGCTTGTGATAACAACTTTCGTTTCGTTTTGCATGCCGGTTTCAACAGGTGTCCTCTTGCCTTTAGCACTTCCATCATCCAACATGACGAACTTCCCTTTTGAGATATTGATCTGTGCGCGGACACCGTCGGCTTCCTTTTTGCCTTTGACCAGGAGCGATACAGTCGAGGGACCCGGCATAATGCCGCGCTGACTGCTATCTAAACTGATAGTCACGCTCCCATTTCCGACACTCTCAACGGTGCCATTGAAGGTCTTCTCGCTGATAGTCTGCATCTCAATTGGTTGATTCTGTTTAAATGGGGATGTGTTGCCTACCTCTGCATTGACCGTCACACTCTTTTCGCTGATAATCGCATCGATCGGGACCATCAGCACATTCTGTTCCTCGTAGGTGATGATGTCAACATCTGTGCTCATGCCGGGTTTGAGTTCCTCTGGGGATCCCAAAACTTCTATCATCACCTCAAAAGAGATGATATTGTCCTGCTGCTGTCCACTCGGCGAAATCTCATAGATTCTACCTTCGTATGTTTTAGTTTGGTAGGCATCGACTTTGATTTCCGCCTTCTGCCCGTCATCCAACCGTTCCATATCAACTTCGTTGATGAAAGTCTTAACAACCATTTTGGAAGGGTCAACGATAGTCATGAGCGGTGGACTTTGGGAAAATGCTGAACGTCCGGAGGTCACAATTTCACCCTCTTCAAGTTCGAGGAGTGTGATGATTCCTGCCATAGGAGCCTTAATTGTGGTCCACTCCAACCTTTCTTCTTGGTTCTTCAACGTGCTTTCGCGCCGGAATTGGTTCGCCTCGGCACTAACTCTGGATTGCAAGGTTAAAGATTTCTCATTTTCGAGGTTGAGGGTCAATTCGTTTAAACGAGTTTTAGAATTTTCGACGCGCAGTCGCGCTTCTTCTTCTGAATTCGCCCGCATCTTTTTGAGATCTTCAAGATTGTCCTTCTGGTTTTCCAATGTTAACTCGCGTGAGGCGATGGAAGTTTCACGCACTTTAATAGTTCTTTTCTGCGAAGTGATCGTCTGTTTCTGTGACTCTACCCGTTTTTGGGCATTTTCATATTGGACTTTAGCGTTGACGTGCTGTGCTTGTGCATCTTCCAACGCTTTTTTGGAAACCAATTCCTTTTTGAAAAGTTCGGTGTTGCGATCAAGTTCCGATTTCGCGTTATCCAAGGAAATCTTGGCTGAACTCAGCGATGTCCGTTGTTCAGACAGTGTAATGTTTGCCTGATCCAGTGCGATTCGAGCCTGTTCCAAAGCGATATTATCTTGGTCAAGCGAGTTTTGCGCGGTCAGAAGGTCTGTTTCCGCTTGATTGATTTGTGTTATGGTCGTAGCTTGCGTCGTATCAAAACTCGCTTGCGCCATTTTCAAATCTGCCTCAGCTTGTGCCAGTTGGCTTTCAAGTCGTTCTTCTTTCAGTTCAATATTGAGTTCTGCTTGCTTGACTTGCGCTTTAGCGGCTCGGACATCCATTTCTGCCTGGTTTTTCTCTTCTTGGTAGAGTTCCGGATCGAGCTCTATTAATATTTGATCTTTTTCCACGTATTGGCCGTTTTTAACATGGAGTCTAACGATCTCGCCTTCGACGTTAGATTTGACCTCTACGTCGATAAGCGGTTCCAAGTTGCCCGTGGCTCGGATGGTCGTTTGGAAATCGCCGCGTTCGACGACCTCAACTTTCTTCGCTAAAGCCGGGTCAGCTCCGTTTTTGCTGCGTCCAAGCACAACCCAACCGATTGCGACAACGAGGATTAAAACAACAGCAGCGGTAATAATTAGATTTCTCAAAACTAATCCCTCCTATAGTAGCCGTCAGCCATCAGCCTTCGGCTATCAGGTTCTCTTTCTTTAACCAACAACTCGTGCCTTTAACATGTATATCGGAGTCGAGTTGTTGGTTAATGCTGACAGCCGACGGCTGACAGCCATTCCTCTGACTAATCGGACCGGAGTGCATCAACGGGTGTAAGTTTTGCTGCCTTGTTGGCGGGGTATAACCCGAAGAAAACGCCTATGGCGACAGAGACGAGTAGCGCAATCACCATCGTTCCAAATGAAATGACTGAGGGCCAGTTGCTGCCTTCCCAGACGAACTTAGAGATGAGTGCAGCGGTCCCGCGTCCCATAAAGATACCTAAGAGCGCACCGAGAATACCGCCCGCGAGTGTCAGCACGGATGCCTCAATCAAGAATTGGGTTAAAATATCAGTCCGTGTGGCACCGAGTGCCTTCCGTAGTCCAATTTCCTTTGTCCGATCCGTGACAGAGACGAGCATAATATTCATTACACCGATACCAGCGACCATGAGCGCGATACCAGCGATGCCGCCCATCAAGGCTTTCATGACCAAACCGACTTTATTCGCGGTTGCTAATTCCTCTGTAGCTGTCCAATAATTATATTCTTCACCGGTGTTATTATGCTGTCTCCCTAATATATCTTTGGCATCCACTATTGCGGTAGGGATGGTATCCACATCAACCGCTTCAACGCGAATGCGTTCAACATCTTGGCGGCCTTTGAACCGTTGTTGGAGCGTTGTTATCGGGATGATGAACCGATCGTCCCACCCGGAGGTGTCCATCGCGTCCCCTTTCTCTTCCATCACGCCGATCACCTTGAGTCGTACCTCATAAAGTCCACTCCTGCCGCGCCAATATGAAGGACGTGAAGCTTTGATCTCTTTGCCGACTGGATCTTCTTGGAGAAAAACCTCTTCCGCGATTTTCGAGCCGATAACAGCAACGCTGCTCGCGGCTTCGACCTCTTCAGCTGTGAAAAACCGACCGCTTGAGGTGTACCAGTTGTGTGACCGGTCATATCCAGCGGTTGATGCGACGATACGGGATTCCTTTGATCGTCCCTTGTAATTCACATTCCATCCGCCCATATCGTCTTCGGCGACGACATCAACAACACCCCGCGCATGCTTTAGAATCTCAAAGGCATCTTCGGTTTCCAAATCCTCGGCGCGGTTCCTTTTCCAACGTCCTCTGCCGCGGACAGCTTCGCCAGCTGCACGGCTTAACGTTCCGGATTGTTTGTCCCAATCGTCTTTGTAGATTTCAATAATTTTCGTGCCGCCGGTTCGCTCAATTTCTCGCAGAACCATGGCACTGGATCCGTCACCAACAGATACCATACTGACCACAGATCCGACACCGACGATAATCCCTAAAATTGTTAGGCCGGAACGAAGTGGATTTCGCCGTAAACTCGAAATTCCTAAAATGATACATTCAATTAAATTCATTGACAGTGCCTCCTAATCTGTACGGAGTGCTTCAATCGGTGAGAGTGCTGATGCCTTTATTGCAGGATACAGTCCGAAGGAGATACCGATTATTGCTGAAAATGATACGGAAATCAGTATCCACTGCGTTGAGATCACCGAGGGCCATTCGGGCACAATTTGGACGATTTTGACAGCGAGAAGTGCCATCCCTTCGCCAGCGAACATACCTACCAGAACACCGATTGCGCCGCCGACAGCACACATAGCGATGGCTTCTATTAAAAACTGGATTAGAATGTCCGCACGTTTCGCACCAACTGCTTTGCGGAGTCCAATCTCGCGGGTTCGTTCGGTTACAGCGACTAACATCATATTCATAATGCCGATGCCGCCGACGAGAAGCGAGAACCCGGCGATACTCCCGAGTGCGATTTTTATGACCTTACCGATTTTCTCCAATTGCGCCATACCTTCGCGCATATCCCTGAGCGAAAAGAAATCGTCTTGACCCTTATGCCGTTTCCGCAGAACGGCTTTCACTTCTTCAATGGCTTGTGGCACCTCTTCAACAGTGTTGGCATGGACTGAGAGCATCATAATCCGATCATTGCCGGTGAAGCGTTTTTGTGTTGTTGTGAGTGGGAGGAAGATCATATCGTCCAAGTTCCACCCGAACCGTAGGCTTCGCCCTCGGGGTGCCATCGTTCCGACGACGGTAAACCGCTCTGTTAAGCGATTTTCTTCCTTGCGCCCGTACCGACTATACCGATCGCCGCCTCTGCTAATCTTAATTTCTTGTCCTATCGGTGAGGCGTTACCGAATAAGGCCATAGTGACATCTGTACCTAAGGCACAGACTTTTGTCTCGTTTACAATGTCTTCTTCAGAAATGAACCGACCTTGTTGAATGTCCCAATCCATCGCTTCCGCGAACGTGTAGTTTACACCGTTATAGCCTGTTCGCGCTTCAGATCCATCGGCGGCTTGAACGAGTACGCCTCGCCATTCCGGAATTCGCGGCACGACAACCTCTACAGATGGACATTCCGCTTCAATTGCTAACACGTCTTCAAATTCAAAGTATTCGTTGCTACGATTCGGCATCCAACGGCTTCCAACCCGTTTGTAAGAACTGCGGTACATCGTAAACTGATTCACACCGCCCAATTTCTGCGCATCTTGCAGCACGATGGCTTTGGCACCGTCCCCAATGGCAATCATCGCGAGTACCGCGGCGACACCGATGATAATTCCAAGCATGGTCAGCAAAGAACGGAGTTTGTTGCTACGAATCGCGGAGACACCAACGGATAACCCTTCAAATATACGCATTTCTCGCCTCCAAATTAAGTGTGTTTCTATGCTTAAATCTTAGACAAAGAAGGGTAAACAAGGTTCGCTTTTTTTTCAACTATTTTTTAGAGGCGAGTCTGAATTGCGATTTTCATAGAATCGACCACTTTGTTAGACGCAATTGCCTGAAATCGGTTTAGTATTTCCACATCGTGCTGGCGCGGTGTTATTCCGTGCGGAGTGCTTCGATCGGCGAGAGCGACGACGCTTTTGCTGCGGGATACAACCCGAACAGTATACCAATCACCGCCGAGAATGATACGGAGATCAATACCCATTGCGTCGAGACGACGGCGGGCCATTCGGGCACAATTTTAGCGATTTTGACGGCGAGAATTGCCATGCCTTCGCCAGCAAAGATGCCCAACCCAACGCCGATCGCGCCACCGACACCACACATGATAACCGCTTCCATTAGGAACTGCACAAGAATATCGAAGCTTTTCGCACCAAGTGCTTTGCGTAATCCTATTTCGCGTGTACGTTCACTTACGGCGACGAGCATCATGTTCATAATACCGATGCCGCCGACGAGGAGCGAGAACCCAGCGATACTGCCGAGGGCAATTTTAATCATTTTACTGATTTTTTCTAATTGTGCCATGCCTGAACGCATCTCGAAAAATCTGACGAAATCGTCTTGACCTTTATGCCGTTTTCGGATGACGGTTTTTACCTCCTCAATCGCTTTCGGGACATCTTTGACGGTATGTGCGTAGACGACGATGTCCTGAATCCGATCATTGCCGGTGAAGCGTTCTTGAACTGTAGAGATAGGTATAAAGACGAGGTTATCGTAACTCCAACCAAAGCGCAGACTCCTACCGCGCGGCATCATCGTTCCGACAACCGTGAACCGTTCCGTGGAACGTTTGCTGTCTCTGCGACCCCATCTGTCGTAACGACCACTTCCTTTTGCAATTTTAATCTCTTGTCCCAAGGGTGACTTGTCCCCGAATAGCGTAGTAGCGACTTCATCACCCAGCACGCAGATTGTCGTAGCCTGTTCGACATCCTCTTCTGTAATAAAGCGGCCCTCTTGCATGTCCCAATCCATAGCGATTTTATAGGTGGCATCCACGCCGTTGTAACCAGCACGGGTTTCGGAGCCGTCAGCGGCTTGGATTAACGAACCTCTCCATTCCGGGATTCGCGGCGTAACGGCACTTACCGATGGACATTCGGCTTCAATCGCCAGGACATCTCCGTATTCCATATATTCGTTGCTGCGGACACGGGTCCACCGTCCTCCGGCGCCTTGCTTATACCACGTGCGATACATCGTGAACTGGTTAGCACCACCCAATTTCTGTGCATCTTTTAGCACGATTACTTTTGCGCCATCACCGATTGCGATCATGGCGAGCACTGCGGCGACCCCGATGATAATGCCGAGCATCGTAAGCAATGAGCGCATTTTGTTTGCGCGGATTGCGGAGATTCCAATGAATAGCCCTTCAATTAGGCGCATATAATATTTCCAAAGTCTTTGAGATTATCATTTGTTACAATCACTTTGCCTTAATTAGACGTTATTAAGCAAAATAAGTTTATTCTCAGATTCTGAGATTGATGTGGATTCTCAGAATGGAACTAAAAAATAAGGCGCGCTTTCCGAGCGCGCCTATAAGAACAGATGTTGATTGAATCGTCTGCATTTAGTCTGTGCGTAGTGCCTCCTTAGGCTGGAGCAGAGAGGCTTTTATGGCGGGATACAGCCCAAACGAGATACCGATCGCCGCGGAGAAAGATACCGAAATGAGTACCCACTCCATAGAGACAACGGCGGGCCATTCGGGCACAATTTTAGCGATTTTGACAGCGATCATCGCCATGCCTTCACCAGCAAAAATGCCTAACCCAACACCGATCGCACCTCCGATACCACACATTGTCACTGCTTCCATTAGAAACTGTGCCAAAATATCGAAGGGTTTAGCACCGAGGGCCTTCCGCAAGCCGATCTCGCGGGTACGTTCACTCACAGCGACTAACATCATGTTCATGATACCGATGCCGCCGACGAGGAGCGAGAACCCGGCGATACTCCCTAAGGCAATTTTAATCACCTTACTGATTTTCTCTAACTGTGCCATGCCTGAACGCATCGCCCGAATTCTAACGAAGTCATCTTGGTCTCTATGTCGTTTTCTGATGACTGTTCTCACTTCTTCAATCGCTTTCGGGATAACGTCGATGGTGTTGGCGAAAACCATAATATCGTCAATCCTATCGTTACCTGTGAAGCGTTCTTGTACAGTTGATATGGGGATAAAAGCGAGATTATCGTAACACCAGCCGAACTGGAGACTGGTGCCCCTCTGTATCATTGTACCAACAACCGTGAGACGTTCGGTGGATCGTCTTCTCGCCCGCCGTCCCCATTGGTCGCGATAGATAATCCTTTTTACAATTTTGACTTCTTGTCCTATGGGGGACTTATTACCGAACAGTTCGGTCGCCAGTTCATCACCCAGTACACAGATTCTTGCTGCGTTTTCGACATCCTCATCTGTAATGAAGCGTCCCTCTTTGACATCCCAATCCATTGCGGTTGTATAGGTGGCATCTACGCCGTTATAACCGGCGTAGGCTTCCGTGCCATCCGAGGCTTGAAACAGAACGCCTCTCCAGTCGGAAAGTCGAGGTGTAACTGCGCTCACGGATGGACATTCTGCCTCGATTGCCAATACATCGTTATAGTCCATGTATTCATTGCTACGGATGCGGACCCATCTATTATTTTCCCGTTTATAGGATGTATGATAAAGTGTGATGCGTGTCGCGCCACCTAACTTTTGTACATCCTGTATGACTATTTCCTTCGCGCCATCACCGATGGCTATCATTGCCAGGACCGCCGCAATACCGATGATAATCCCTAACATCGTTAGTAACGAACGCATCTTGTGCGCACGAATTGCAGCGATCCCAATAGATAGCCCTTCAATTAAACGCATATTTCCTCCTAAGTGTTTTAGCGTATCTATTGGTGTATTTTTGATATGTCATTAAGAACATAGGGGTATTTGACTCGATTAACGGAAATAGGTTTAAACAAGTTTCACATAAAGCGAAAACTTTTTTTGTTTTTTTTGAAATGTGTTAAAATAAGACTGGTGATTAAGATGACCGAAAACTGCTAAAAATGCTGAGCATCTCGAAATTCGTCTCTTGGTTAATTTATTCGGTTTCGTCAAGGAATATCTTATGGGAGCGTTTCTGAATTTTTCATTTTTTTAAACCTTTTTGTTAGAAATCTACCTCTTTATAATAACGATCAAAATCTAATAGCGAATTTGCTTACCTATGCGGTTCATCAATATCCGGTAACTTCACAAAGGAACGCGCCGATGTCTAAATGTATACTATCAATCCTAACACTACTGCTTACCTACTCAATATCTTTTTCTCCTTTCACGATTGTTTTGGCTGATGAGAGAGAGCGGATAAAGCAGGCTGAAAGAGTAGATATAGATCCAAAAATTTTAACAAATATCTATCCGCAAGAAACCACGATTGCTTTACCACCGAATGCGGTTGCGCGGTTTGGAAGAGGAGGTAGGTCTGATACTGTAGTATCGCCGGATGGCGACCTTGTTGCTGTTGTATCTCACATTGGTGTGTGGCTTTATTCTGCCTACACCGATGAATTTTTGTCGCTGCTCGCCTCTAAGGGTGAGAATATTCCGTCAACAGCCGCCTTTTCACCGGATGGCACCCAAATTGCTATCGGGTATAGGAACGGTCCAGCAAGATTGTGGAGCATTTTTTCTCAAAGCATTGAGGCGGAGCTTCCTGCCTTTCTTCAGGGCGGTCCTGCGACCAGGGTCACATTTTCACCGGACGGCAAACTTTTAGCGACAAGTGGCTGGAATAATGAGGCTATATTGTGGGATGTTGATACGCGGACGGTTCGCTTCACCTTCAAACATGAGGACACTGTCCGAGTTCTCCTGTTTTCGCCGGATGGTAGACATTTGGCGACAGGTAGCATGGATACGACGACGAAACTGTGGGACGTTGAAACAGGAAAACAGTTCCGCTCCTTTGCGCATCCGGATTATCATAGACCGCTCGCGTTTCCCTCCGGTCATACCGAAATCTACAACGAAGGTGGCATTCGTTGCATCGCGTTTTCACCCGACGGCAAGTTTTTAGCAACAGGCGGTATGTATCGGGATCGCGACGTTAAACTGTGGGACATTGAACAAGGAGAACAGCGTTGGTCCATTACCTTTGAAGCCTCTGCTAAATCCATCACATTTTCGCCAGATGGGAGGTATATAGCCACCCATTTCACTGACGACGTTGTTCATGTATTACGGATTGAGGATGGCACGGCTGTCCAATTTAATCTTGATACAGAAAAATGGATTGGCAGGAGCGAGAGAAAGCCGCCTGCTGAGCATACATCGGAGGGGGTCCGTGTCAGTTTTTCACCGAATGGAAAACACCTCATAAATCTTGGTGCGAACAATACAATCAGGGTGCGGGATATTGAAACGGGGGTGGAGGTCAAGACGCTGGTAGGCACTGATGGATACACTAAGACTATGGGATTCTCATCTGAAGGGGAATACCTTGGGATTAGTATTAGGTATAAAGACGCCGTCGAACTTTGGCGTGAGGAGACTATCGCTCGCTTTCCGCATGAGGTGCGTGTTATGATTGCTGAAATATCCAGCGATGGAACGTTGTTAGCGACCGGGGGGAGAGACAACAAGGTCAGACTCTGGGATGTGGAAGCTGAGAAACTGCATCAGACATTATCCGGTCATATAGCTCCCATTCGGGCACTTGCCTTTTCGCCTGATGGGACGCTTCTGGTGAGTAGTGGTGGCCACAACTGGGAAGAAGTGGAAGGCGATGATGGTACCATTTATCACGTTTCGCTGCGTGATAGTGTCGAAGATAGAACGGCTAAGGTCTGGGATGTCGCAACGGGTGAAAACCTTGTCACCTTTGAACATCTGGGTCAAGTCCGAGCGATTGCGTTCTCACCTGATGGTACCCTTCTCGCTACGAGTGCTGGCAGAACTGATATCCGATCTACAAAAACTTGGCAAGATATCGCTACGCTGAGTACAGTAAACGCAACATGCCTCACATTTTCGCCTGATGGCACCCGCATTGCCGTCGGTATGGGTGGACGGCAACCGACGGTTCAAATATGGGATATAGCGACAAGAAAGCCTATTGCAACGTTCACAGGACACAAGCGCAACATTGAATCTCTTGCGTTTTCACCTGATAGCAGCCTGCTTGTAAGTGGCGGTGCTGATGGCGTTACCTATTTGTGGGATGTAACATCCTATAGGTAGCGTATCCGTGTTACCGCAAACGGTCAGCGGTTTTTTGATAGCGTGCTTCCATCTCAGGCCCCCGTGCTTGTAAGTATTCCTGCTCCGAGCGGCGCGCTGCCTCGGTGGAAGGCGGCTGGGGAATGTCAATGTTTGCGGTGCTAATCTGGTCGTTGCCCCATTTATATGCGACGATTTCGCCTTTGCTGATGATGAGGTTCATGCCGACGTTTGCCTCTACAATCGGCACGCCGTTTTCGCGTGCTCTGGCAAGGACAGTTTGATTCTGTGCCTTACCTTTTGAGCCGTAGGAGGGGATCAGCAGGAATTGCGCACCGTCTAAAACCAGTGTACGCGCAATCAATGGATTCCATCTGTCGTTGCAAATTAAGATGCCGGCGCGTCCGAATGGTGTATCAAATGCACGAATCGTCTCGCCGATACAATTGAAGTTCCACGATGGATGTGTGCCTTCGGCAAACTGCGTTTTGTGATAGGTGCCACATATCTCGCCGTTGCTGTCAATAAACACAGCGGAATTGTAGACGGAGGTGCCACATCGCTCGGCGAAACCGAAACAGAGACAGGTTTTGAGTTGGCGAGCAAGCCGTTGGAATCGGTGGATATAAGTACCATCAATCGGCTCGGCAATGTCAAGCATCGCCTCCGGTGTGGCTTTACCTTCAATGACATCCATGACGATATAGCCTTCTAATACGCCTTCGGTCGCCAAAATTAACTGTGGACTATCTTTCGCCGCGTCAACGAAGAAAGCCTCCAATTTTTCGGCGTTGGAGGCTTTATCCCATTTAGCAGGTTTCAGCGAAATTGCGGATACTTTGATTGATTGATACATAGATTCTGAAAAAGTCTAAAAGAGGTTATACCTATTTCGGATAGGCTGTGTCAAGGGAGAGGATCGCATAACTGGTTGCTAACACAGGCAATGCTTCCATCCAGCGGCTATTCTCATTTACCCAGAATCCTTCAGGTTTCTGTACCGCAATCAGTTTTTCTGCGAATTCACGGTACCAATCGTGTGTGATACCTTTTGCGTCTACAAAGGTGGGTTGATCGTAGAGTCGCAACGCTTTCGCCATCGTGTGGTAGTTATAGTAAAGCCCTTGAGCACCCATGCCGTAGTTCTCTTCCAACGTAAAATGCTCTTTTATCCACTCGAAAGCGGCTTGGACGCGTTCATCATTCTTATCAACATTTGCGTAGATGAAGCTCAGCAGTCCGGCATACGTCATGCTGGCATAAGAGCGCGGACTTCCTGCGGCATCTGTTCCGGCTTTGCTTTCACCGTCAGGCGAATAGATAAAACCGCCATCGTTGCCTGCCCACGACTGATCGTTACTTTCACTGTGATTCTGTGTGCGTTCAAGATACTTAATCGCCTTGTCCCAGACTTCTTGATCATCGGAACCGCTCTCTTTGAGTGCTTGGATAGCAATGTTCAGATTGGACAAATCTTTCACGTCTTGGCGGCTGCCGTAGCCGATCCCACCAAAATAAACGCTCTCCTCATCTGTGACCTGTAGTCCTTTCAAAAAACCTTGCGCTTTTTTAATAACTTCGTCATATTTCGGATTGCCAGTTGAGGAAAGAGCCATTATGGAAATAGAGGTGTTGTAATTCGGCAGTGCGGGTTGCATCTCGACATCATAGATCGCACCGTTAGGCTGCTGCATCCCGACCAACCGCTGAAGCCCCTTTTGGATAAACGGATGGTCCGCCTCTGCGTATTTATTTTCTGGATGCCGTAAAAAGGCGGTGAGTGCAAGAGCCGTTATTCCGGGATGATTGGCGAAGAGTCCGTCCTCAGCTTGTTGCCCCTTTAGCCATTCCAACCCTTTGTCAATGCTTTCGACAACCTGCTTGTTTAATTCTGTATATGTTGACGTGTCTGCTGCGTGATGATCGGCTATGCCGTTCTGTAAAACGGCAAATACGAGGAGCAATATCAGTATGAATCCATACTGTGTTTTCGTTTTCATGGTATCTCTCCCTTATGACCAGTTGTTTGTGTCATACTGTGTAGCAAATACGATGCCAATTTAGAAAGACGATTACTGCGCTAATTCTCGGAATTCAGCGGATAATTCCGTCAATAACTGAACACTGCTGTCTATAATCTGAACAGTTTTCCTCTTAAAGTCCCCTTGATAAGGGGGATTTAGGGGGTTATTCCTACGAGATTCGCACGGTTTCGCCTGTTTCTGAAGACTGCATCGCCGCGTCGTAGACCTGCATGACTTTGCGGATTTCCTCAGGTTTGACAACCAGTTCTTCGCCTTTGTTCAGGACATCGGCGATGTTCTGGTAGTAGGATTTCCATGTCGTCTGAACGCTTTTGACGACAAGTTCACGGTTCTCACCACCTGCCTCGGTCCAGACTTTGGCATAGTTTTCGGGATCTTGCTGCGCGGCGTCGATATTCCCCTCGCGCATCGGGCCTTCCTGTGGGTCGAGTCCGTATTTGATTAACCCCCCTAAATCCCCGACGATATACCAGCGCGGTTTCTCGGCTTTCGAGAGGTTGCTGATCTCAATCTGATATCGGACATCGTTCTCAAATTTAATGATAAGATTGCCATAGTTGCCGATATCGGTGTCCCACCGGGTGTTGTAGTGAATATCACAGAAGACGGATTCAACGGGTGCCGTTACGAGTTGCAGTGCCTGATCGACGAAGTGTGCGGGCCAGTCATAAAGGATACCGCCACTTTGGCTTTTGACCCCGCGCCAACCGCCGGGTGCGCCATAACGCATAATCGCGACCTGATAGAGATAAGGTGTTCCGAGCAAACTGTCGTCAATAATTTTTCTGATGGTATTGTAGTCCCAATCCCATCTGCGGTTATGAAAGACGCTGAGCAGCACATCGTTCCGTTTGCTCGCAGCGATCATTGCGTCCGCTTCTTCGGTATTCATCGCCATAATTTTGTCTGTGACGACGTGTTTGCCCGCATCCATCGCTTTGATGGCGAGTTCAGCATGGGTGTCGTGTGGTGTGGCTAATACAACAAGGTCAACGGCATCATCTGCGATAACTTCGTCAATAGTTTGATAGCTTTGCGCGTTTGGGTATGCTTCGCGTGCAGCCTCACGGCGTTCAGCATCCCGCGTGGCAATAGCGTAAAGGTTCAATCCATCTGCCAAACCGACGAGGTAAGAATGAAAAGCGCGTCCAGCGTATCCGTAGCCAATAACGGCAGTATTTACCATAATTAGTTTTCAGTTTTCAGTTTTCAGTTTTCAGTTACGCTCTTGTGACAGGAGCTTATCTGTTACCACCACAAGGTGTCTTTGATTGAAAACCGATGACTAACGACTCCTTTATTTATAAAGTTAATTGTGGGTGTTTCATTATTCGCGAAGGTTTTGTACCGCAAACTGTTAGTTTGCGGGCAACCGTTGGATGCGATAAAACCACTCGTGTCCCGAAAGACCACAATCTAACAGATTATGGGACAAAGTATATGCGACCGGGCAACTTTTCTCAACCGATGCCTTTATGATTTATGAAACACTCTCAGTTAATTTGCACAATTTAATGTTGATCGTTTAGGCTCCAGTCGTAGTCTAAGTATTGAAATTTAACGTCCTCTGCTAATACAAATTCTGCGTCTTCAGGGGGCAGATAATCGGCGAGGAAATCTGCGACACCATCGTAGCCCTCCCTAAAATCTTCATCGTACCACTTGAAAATTTTCGAGAGGTAGACGCGACGTTTGACTCGATCCAACCTGACTTTCTCTGGATGCTGAATGAAGTTGAATGTAGCGGTTTCGAGGCGTTCTTCAATATCTTCAGCAGAAAACGCGCGGGTTTCCAAAGGCGGACAACTCGCCGAGGCACACACAAGGATGAAGTGAACGCGCGGATCCACAAATTCCGTACGGATAATGCCGTGTTCAATTTGATTGAGTGTGTAAGTTTTGCCCGCAACTTGGAACTTAAGCCGAGAGAAAAACCCGTTGAACCATTTGACTTTTCGGACGCTCGTTGTCGGATAATGGTCAACGACCCCTTTAATAACAAGCGCGTTGTAGGCATTGACCCAGAACGCCAACTGTGCATTATAGGACAATTCCACCGGTTTTGCAACCGCTAACAGATCCAAGTATCTCTCTAATTTTTCTGGGTTCGCCTTTAGTTGGGTGTAGTTAACTCGTCCCTCTTTATCAACGTGTTCTTGCAAAACCTGATCAAACAGATCATGGGAAAAAGAAGTTGCGTCTATAGACTGCTGCGTGCGCGGGTCGGCTTCGACGCGGAAATGATAGAGAAAGAGCACGCTGAGAACTGATAAGAATAAGAGACATACGACAAGCAGGGTCTGGTTTTTCATTTGACAATATCCTCACGCATACTGTTCCAATACGTCTCGGTTAATATCAATTCCCAATCCGGGTCCTTGTGGAACGTCAACGTATCCATCAACAGCGTTTATCGGTTCTTGTGCCAACGCTGTTCGGAGCCGGTTTTCGGTCATATCAAACTCCAAGAGTGAAGGAATCGGATTGAGTGCTTGGGGCGCGTCTGGAAGGGTGGCTTGCCAGTGTAACGTCGCTGCGAGACGGATACTACCACCCCACATGTGGGGCAACACCCGAACGTAGTTTGCGCTCGCCATCGCGGCGATTTTTCGGCACTCCGTGAAGCCACCGGCGATACTTATATCCGGTTGCACAATATCTAACCCGCGTTCTTGTAGTAGGTCGCGGAATGCCCACCGTCCTTGTAGCATTTCACCGCCAGCGATTCTCACATTTAGTGCCTGTCGGATTTCCCGATAACCTATCACATCATCACTGGTAATCGGTTCCTCATACCAAAACAGATCGTGGTCTAATATCTTTTGCCCAATGTCGATTGCTGTGCCGATATCATAACCACAATTAGCATCGACAGCGAAGAGGGTGTCGTCGCCAATGGCACGTCGAACTGCAGCGACGTTTTTTACATCGTAAGCCTCGCCGAAACCGATTTTCATCTTGACTGCGGGAAATCCCGCATCAACGTAACCTTTCGCTTCATCCATCAACGCTTGGGTTATGTCGGATTTGTCCTTTTTGAAAAGTCCGCTTGCATAAGCAGGAATCCTCAATCGGAACGCGCCGCCGAGCAGTCGATAGATCGGCATATCCAGTGCCTTGCCCATAATGTCCCACAAGGCGATGTCAATACCGCTCAAGGCACCAATATTTCCACGCATCGCTTCCCATATCCGTTCCGTTTCAAAAGGCGATTGTCCAATGAGATGTGTTTCAATCGCGGACGAAGAAGGAACGCTTATCCCTTCACCCCAGCCCGTAATCTCAGCGTCTGTAGAAATTTCGACGACAACGGCGGTCCGTGTGTTCGTCCAACCGCGCGAATTCGCAAAGGGTTCAACAAGTGGATAGCGTAAGTTATAGGTTTTAACGTCGGTGATTTTCATGATTTTAGTGTTTGTAGGTGCGATTTTAAATCGCACGCTTCTTTGTATTAGAATTTCCAGCCTATCTTTATTCTATCACAATCCGCACATTTTTTGCAGAAAAAACGGAGTTAAAAGCGGAGCATCGCGAGCGACAAGGAGCACCCAAGTAAAGATACTCGCTCCTACAGAAGATATGAGTGAGCACAATCTTGAGTGGAAAAGAAAAAGGCAAGGTTAAAAACCTCGCCAATAGAGTTGAAGACGCATCTGGAAAAACAATATTGGAAATTCAATTACCGATTTTTTTTCATCGTTTGCCCGTTTCCACTTATCTTGGGTCGTAAACTTGGACGCTCGTAACGGGGCCTCCACCAAAGATATAGATTTGCCCATCTATCACCTCAGTTTTATGTCCCCATTTACCCATCGGCAGGTCCGACGCTTGGGTCCAACGATCGGTTGCGGGATCGTAGATTTCAATCGTTGAAAGTTTTTTAAATTCTCTATCTTTCTTAAAGAAACCACCTATGACATAGATTTTTCCATCAATTACACTTGCTGTGTGCAACGCTTTCGGAGCAGGCATTTCTGTTTTTTCTTCCCATTGATTCGTTTTTGGATTGAACACTTCAACGTTGGAAAGATAGAGATCTGACTCGTCCTGAATAGGAGGCGAACCTAACCCACCTATAGCATAGATTTTTCCGTTCACAACATCAAGTGCTGCGGAACAACGCGCACAGTTCATACTTTGGGCTTTTGCCCAAGTGTCCGTCCCTGGATCATATACCTCCACAGTTTCTAAGTGCGGTTTTTCATTAGTAGTTAACCACCCACCAACGGCATAAATTTTTCCGTTCACAACACAAGTCATGGTTTTCTTTGGTGTCGGCATATCTGCTTTCTGGGTCCATGTGTCTGTAACCGGATCATACATTTCTACGGTTGCGAGTTCTTCATTCTCGAAACTGGAACCGCGAGGCACCTGAATTGTCTTTGTTTTTGAGCCACCAATGGCGTATATTTTTCCATCCACAACTGAGACAGATACACCAGACCGCGCTGTCGGCATATCCGATTTTCGTTCCCATGTGTCGGTTTTCGGGTCGTACATTTCTACCCTTGAAACCGATAGGTCCCCAAATTCGCCCCTTTTGAGTTGGATGTTACCCCCTATCACGAACACTTTTCCATTCACGACAGATGTAGCAAACCCCGTTCGAGATGTTGGCATGTCTGCTTTCCGTGTCCACTGCAACGTAGCAGGTCCGAGAGAATTCTGCTGGGTATCGGACACAAGAGGTGTTTCAACCGCCTGCAGTTCTGTCCCGATATTTTTATTCGCGGAAATTGCTCGTCCGACCTGGTTCCGCAGATCGGGTTTTGAATCAATATCAAGAAGGATGGCGGTATCAACAATTTCAACCGTAGGTTCGGCTACTGCCTCGAAACTGTACGGCTTCTGAAAGCGGGCGAGGTATTGGTTGGTTGCCCCTAATAGCACGGTAACCAGAAGGGTCGCCACCCCCAAAGCACCCCACGGGAGCAGTGGCTTTGCCACCGGAGGCGGTGTCGGTTTCAGGTCAGTGACTTGTCGCATGATGTTCTCGGTTAGGTTGGTAGGGAACGGCACGCCGCTAAGAACCTCCTGAACCAAGAGTTCTTGGTCCTCCCGCAAACGCCTTCGCGCCCGCCAGAGTCGATTTGTAATCGTATTTACGGAGACCCCTAAGAATTTGCTGATCTCCTTTGCTGTCATTTCACCGAGATAGTGGAGCGTCATCACCGTGCGCTCACTCTCCGGCAGTTTCGACAGAAGTTTTTGGGCAATTTCATAACGGTGTTCGGTGCCTTCTGCTTCGCGCTGTTTCTCGGTATAATGGGTGTAAGAAGATTCTTCTATTTCTGCCATAGGCGTGTCCTCCAGCGATTGCATCGCGGGTTTGTGTCTTTGGAGCCAATTAATGCAAAGTCGATTTGCGATGACATAGAGCCACCCCGCAAATTGATTCGGATTTTTGAGTGTTGAGAGTTTCTTGTATGCTTGAAGAAAGGTATCTTGCGTAATTTCTTCAGCGTAGTGAAAATCGTTAACCTTCCGCCACGCAAGGGCGTGAACACCCCTTTGGTGCCTTTGAACTAAAGTGTCGAAGGCATCATCGTCGCCTGACAGAATTCTGCGAATCAGTTGAGCATCGTTTTCCACTGTCACAATCCTCCATGGTGCGCGAGCAGATTTAATTGTACCTACATTCTCATCATTCTCTTTGAGGTAATCCGGCAGCTTACCTTCATCTTTATAGATGTCATAGACTTTTTTGACATTTATAGAAGCCGTGGCACGTTCTATTTGTGTTTAATATCGCCCCAAGTTGTTGCTAATTTTCCGATAGGATCAATAGCAAGGGCACCAGCGACTTCCTCAAAGAAACTTCTCTGATCTATCGCTTTGTCTGGATAGATGTCAACAATGGCATGCGTTTTATCGTCGAAATGCAGGTTCATATATGCAGTACCAGATTTTTCACTACATCGGTAAAGGAGGACATTCCCACCTTTTTGCAATTCAATTTCAATATTATAGTCAACTTCCCGCGCGGCACCCGTCCAGTGAGAATTATTGTACCACTTCTCGCCGTTAATCCAAATCTGTGCATGGTCGTCATGGGCAGGAGACATCACGGCTTTCATGTCCTCCGGAGCCTTAATAACAATAATACCGTAGGTATCAATGTGATTTATGGGGCCACCCCTATTCATGTGGTGAGGGTCCGCAGGATTAATTTCAAAGACTTCCCAACGTCTGGTTCCACCATGCTCCTTATCCCATCGGACCAGAACATTTTGCGTCAGTTTTAAACCTTCAATAGTCGAAAGTTTGGGCTGCGTCAGTTTACCCTTGGTGCCTTCCTCAATAAAGTCTTTCCGGGCGGAGCCGGGGAATCCACTATTCTCGTAGTTTCCATTAGGTCCGTAATACTTCCTGATCCAGTTTTTGTTCTTTGAATGGTCTTCGTTCAAAGCGTCTTCGGTTGGGCTTTTGAACCAATCCGCCTTTTTTAAAGGACCACCCTTCATGTTAACCTCTCCTTGTGTGAAGGCAAGATGGGAGACGTTCACAAACAGCGCGAACATAATCCCTATAACGAACGCGAACCGATAAAACTTTCTCATTGAAATTTCCTTCCTTTGATTCACTAACAGGCTGAAATTGATGTCGAGTCTTGTAAAATTAAGAGATACGATACGCTTTCTATTGTTAAAGACGAATTTCGATGTCGAAAAGGTACAACATGGAAAAAATCGAATTTCAATCCAGAATGTATCTTCTCACGGACCTTATGAACTCATAAAAGTGTATAAATAATTATGAGTTTTACCATAAGATTACTATAAATGACCTCAGGTATAATTGCTGATAGAAGTTTTTTAGAGATTTCATTGCTTCAGTCGTCCCCATGTTGTGGTAAGTTTTCCTTGTGGCTCGACAGCAAGGGCGTTCCCAATCTTTGCGCCATTTTTACCCTCCAGATGATGTCCGTTGCCCGATGCATCTGAAAATTGCTCGGTGCCACCGGGTTCATCAAAATGCCACAGCGCAACTGTCTTTGCGTCATTTTTGAATTTCTCGTCTGGTATAAAGCCTTTTTTGTTGACATCGTAACGAGGAATCGTTGAGATGCGGACCTCATCAATATATCCAGTGAAGGAATCATAAAACTGTTCTTCCTTAACAGGCATCCGAATTTTTTTTCCAAACCCTCCAAGCACAAAGTCCTTTGGAAGACGAGCATCAAGGTTGTGTCCGAGGGGTATGCCTTGTTGATTTATCGTTATGAAATCATTGACGATCATTGTTATCTGATCCCCATTTAACTGATAAGCGATGTGGTGCCATTGATTCGACTCAAGTCGAATCGGGAAAGGGAGGGTCGTACCGAGTTCCCCGTCAAGATAGGAACTCATTAGCAAGATTAGGTCCCCCTTCGGGTGCTCGATATTTAGCGCATTAGCCAGATTATTTAGGAAGGGTTCAAATTCATCGTTCACGATGAGCATACGCATCTGTTGATGGAGTATCATTCCTGCTGTATCCTTGTCGGGCGGCGTGGTGGGATATACCCATGCTTCGACAGTGAACTCCTCCGTGCCGTTGGGTAAAGGTCTACCGAAGGTTTCAAAATCTAAAACGGCGTAGTCATCTACCCCGTCGAGGACTAAATAGTTACCCCCCGCGGGTGATGGCGGTGGCAACGCTTTAGCACTCAGCGGCATGAATGTAAGCAAAAAGAGGCATGTCAGGATTTGTCGGCATCTCATTTTTTATTTCCTTTTTCATCTAAAGAGAAAAATCTGTGAGTTTCAAGGTTGGTTTCGATGTTTTACTTTGAGTTCTCCCCAGCGTGTAGGCATTTTGCCTGTTGCTTCGACGGCACGAAAACCGGTATCAAATGCCACAACGTCTGGAAAAAATTGGCCGTCTGCTCCAATACCTCCAAAGACATAAATCGTGCCATTGACCGTCGCTGCGCCTTGAGGATACATAGGCGTTGGCATTGCTGGAATATCGCTCCATGTCTCTGTCTGTGGATTGTACACATCCACCGTCGCTAAATACTCGCGGGATTTGTCTATACCGCCAATCACATAGATGTCATCCTCAACAACAGCTGTCCTAAACGAAAATTTAACGTTTAACATATCCTTCTTCTTTTGCCATTGACGGCTAATCGGGTCATATTCCTCAATGGCCGACAGAACCTGCCCCCCAGGCGGTCCGTACCCACCAATGACAAAAATATGGTTGTTGACAACGCCTCCCAAATATGCATCGCGCCGGGTCGGCATTTTGGTACCCGCCTCCCATGTATCGGTGGCAGGATCATAGATGTCAACCCGGTCCATTCGTCGCTCATCTTCCCCACCCCAACCCGTTGACCCTCCAATAATATAGATTTTTTCGTCAACCGCACCAACAGCGGGATGGACACGCGGAACGGGCATGTCCTTTTTCCGTGTCCATGTATCAGTCGCTGGATCGTATGCCTCTACACGAACCGGATATTCCGTCTTTACGCCTTTCTCTTGATACCACCCGCCGAAGACATAAATAATGTCGTTGACAACCGCGGCTTTAGGATAATAGCGTCGCGTTGGCATGTCTGCGACTCGCCGCCACGTGTTGGTTTGAGGGTCGTATTCCTCAACAGTTGAAACCCCATCGGGAGCCCCAACGTTTTCGAGGGTGCCACCCATGATATAAATCTTATCATCTACGACAGCAGTTGCTATTCCCGATCTCTTCGTGCGGAGCTGCGTTATCACTTCCCAATCCTGACCCGCAAAGGATTCTATTTGCATAAGTAAGAGAATGAGAACAGCAACGCCAATAACGATAATTTTTTTTAAAGATTTCATTGCTTAAGTCTTCCCCATGTTATTGCGAGTTTCCCTTCTGCTTCGACAGCAAGGGCGTTCCCAATCTTTGCGCCATTTTTACCCTCCAGATGATGCGCGTTGCCCGATGCATCTGAAAATTGCTGGGTGCCACTGGTTTCATCAAAGTGCCATAAGGCAACTGTTTTTGCGTCATCCTTGAATTTTCCGCGTGGCATAAAGCCTTTTTTCTCTACATCATAACGCGCCTCCGTTGATATGCGGATCTCATCAATATATCCTGTGAAGGAACTCAAAAACGCTTTGGCTGGCGGACGACCCGGTAGCACAACTATTTTTCCATACCCGCCAAGCACGAAGTCCTTTGGACGCAAACCACGAGGATCACGATCGTGTCCGAGAGGTATCCCGTGTTGATTTGTCGCTACGAAATCATTGACGATCATTGTTATCTGATTCTCATTTAACTGATAAGCGATGTGCTGCCATTGGTTCGGCACAAGCGAGATCGGGAAAGATATTGTCCGACCGAACCCTCCCTCAATATAGGAACTCATTAGCAAGATTAGGTTCCCCTTCGGAGGCTCAATATTTAGTGCTTTAGCCCAGTTATCTCCATTCTCCAAGATGACCATATCCACCTGTTGATGGAGTATCACCAATACCGTGTCCTTGGTGTCGGGCGGTGTGGTGGGATATATCCATGCTTCAAAGGTGAATTCGTCTGTGCCATCCGGTAAGAGATAACCAAAGGTTTCAAAATCTAAAACAGCGTAGTCATCGACCCCGTCGAGGACTAAATAGTTTCCTCCCGCGGGTGAAGCGGGTGGGAATGCTTTAGCACTCAGCGGAATGAGTGCCAGCAAAAAGAGGCATGCAAGGATCTGTCGGTGTCCCATTTTTTTCTCCTGTAACTGTGAGTATTGAAAATTCAATGACTGCCTTTTTTTAATCGTCCCACGTTTTCACAAGTTTCCTTGTTGGATCGACACGCTGAGGACCTTTCCCATGTAATCAAAATACCTAACGTCCAACATCCTTTCACGGTTTACGGCTATAGCTGCGAAATGCCTCTCGATCCGAGCATCGGACGATTGCTATTGTCTTAAATGTTGTTGTATATCGTACTTTCTATAATTAAAGACACAATTTTTGAAAAAAAATTGTGCATCATTTGAAAAAAAATGGAAAAAAAGTGAATTTTAATCTGTACTTCTTGTAGGAGGGAGTATTTTTGCTTGGGGTATTTGATAGGGTGTTTCTGCGTATTTCTTGTCGCTCGCGATATTTTGGTAGGAGTGAGTGTTGCTGGCAGCTATACAAAATTTCATGGCAAATTTCATAGCAGCTTTTAACAAGCCCACTACGAAAACCGCCCAAAACCCAGTCATAGACTGGATTCACGGCATTTCATAAAATTCATAGTTCTTTGGATTTGCTATGAAAACTGTGAAATTTTAGAGCTGCGCTTCAAGCGGGATATGAAATATCCCACGTCGTTGCGTAGCAATGTAAAGTCTATCGTTACTGACGACCAGAGAGATAATTTTATCTGGAACGCTTGGAAAAATTTGTTCCCACTTGTCCCGAGCATCCAAGCGATAGACACTTGCATCATCAGCACCATAGACGTGGATATGATCAACAGCAAATTTGTCTATCATGACACGCTTACCGCCTCTGTCAGTTAACACGTGCCAGTGTTCGCCGTTCTGTGAAACCAAAACGCCTTCGTCAGTAGCGGCGTAAACCGTAGAACCTGCAAAGATGATCTCCTTGAAATGAGTAAAGGGAAGCGGAAGAGTTGGTGTAATATTTTTCCAGCTCTTTCCGCCATCAAGCGATTGAAAAAGTTTGCCATCTCGCTTACCAACATAGACGGTATCTGCTGAGACTGCTAACTTGAAACCTCTATCAAACCCATCAAGTGGTTCACTGTTATCTATTAAACCCGTATCTGTCCATTCTGAGTCCCCGTGTTTCCACTTAAAAAGTCGCCGCTTATATTCCGCGTAGAACGTTTCTCCATTGACTGCAAACGCGCCAATTTCATTATATTCAAAGGAGAATGTTACTGGCGGGTTCTCGTTTCTTTTAGGGTCATTAGGCAAGAGCTTTTGTTTCGCTTCTTCGGCACTTGTCCACAACTCAATCAAGGAAGATTCTCTTTCAAAAGTGGGAGTTCCCTGAACTGGGACAAACACATCATCACCTGCAGATAAATGGAAAACGCGCAAGCCGCCATCGTCACGCGCAATTCCGTAAAGAACGTCGCCAGCAATCGCTACTTGTGAAACAGGAGAAAACTTAGGAAGTGACAGCGTCTCTCCGACTGCTCCGTGCTGTTGATCGTTGGAGCCGATCCGAACGGTTTCCCACGTCTCACCACCGTCAACGGATTGAACAAGATCCATGCCAGTCTGTGCATACAGTCTGTCGTTGCAAGCGGCCAAATCCTGCATAGTTTCCATTATCCCATGCATAAATGGGTGCCAAGATTCACGGTTATCAATTGTACGATGAATACCGAGTGAACTGACTCGGTAAAAGGTGTTTGCGTCCACTGCTATAGCCCCGTGTGGTAAGAGTGTTGTTTCACCAGTACTCTCCACAATCATCATACTAAGTGTACCCATGAAAAGAGATTCATTTTTAGGCGTTATCTCAGTCCATGACGCGCCTAAGTCGGTGGAGTGGAAAATTCTGCTTGTGCTCTCGTTGTCCCAAGGTGTTCTCGAAAGTATGAGTCGTCCCATACGCTCTGTTGGCATTGACTTAAACGGTCCCAGTGGCAAAAAATCAGAGTTCATTTCAACATAGAGGTTGTTTTCAAACCCTGTCACGGAATAGGCGGGTTCCGACGGGCCAACTGATAATCGGTGCCAAACATCTGAATTGAGGCGATAGAGTCCCTCGTTTGTGCCAGCAAATACTGTATTTTCAACCGCAGCCACTGCGTAAACACTTTGGTCTGTCAATCCATTATCCAAAAGATTCCATTGTGTACCAGCATCCGTAGAGCAAAAGATGCCTTTGCCTTGAAGGGCAAGGTACATCACAGGATGTAGGTTTTGGTTATTCTTTTCTATCTCATCCACAATGATAAACCCAACAGCCTCTCCCTCTGGTCGAGAGCAAAATACATACCACGTTTCGCCATTGTCGGTTGAAGCGAATATTTTCTCACTGGAAACAATATAGAGAGTATTGCCATATTCTGCCATTGGCATCCGGAGCATAGTGGTTGGCACGCTCGTGCTGGTGAGCGTCCACGCGGTTGCTTCTGCCGTTAGCCTGTAGATCCCCTTTGATGTAGCAGCATAGAGCGTTTTCTCAGCTGTTGCGAAGATGTCACGCACGCTTCCGCCTAAAGGTCCATTTGTCCGAATCCACTGAGAGATGGAAGGTCTGGGTGAATCCGTTGACGTATTGGAGGCTAAAGTTGTCTCCGAGGTCTGCAGACCGGCACCGCTGCTTTTATTGGAGTTAACAGCACGTCCAGCCTGATTCCGAACAGCCGGTTTGGCATTAATATCAAGGACGATGGGCGCGTCAACAATTTCAATGATAAGTTCAGATTCTGCCTCAAAACTGTACGGCTGCTGAAACCGAGCGAGGTATTGATTGCTCGCACCCAGCAGCAGTATAATCAAAACCGTAGCTGCACCAAAAGCCGCCCATGGTAATAACGGTTTCCCAACCGGAGACGGTGTCGGTTTTATATTCGCAATCTGCCTTGTGATATTCTCCATTAGACTGGCGGGTAATTGAACACCCCCAAGGACTTCGCTAATCAAGAGCTCCTCTCTCGCCTGTAAACGCTTTCGGGCCCGATGAAGCCGACTATGCACCGTCTTCACAGACACACCTAAGAATTTACCTATTTCCTTCGCTGGCATTTCGCTGAGATAGTAGAGCGTCATTACCGTCCGTTCGCTCTCAGGCAGTCTTGCCAGAAGTTTTTTGACGATTTCAGACCGATGTTCGGAGGCTTCTGTCTCGCGCTGCTCGGATACATAGTGGATATGCGAGAATCTTTCTGTTTCTTCCGCGGATGTGCCCTCCAAAGATTGCATCACAGGCTTTTTCTTTCGCATCCAATTTAGGCAAAGCCGATTCGCAATAACATAAAGCCACCCAGCAAACTGGTTGGGGTTCTTGAGTGTTGGGAGTTTTTTATAGACTTGGAGGAAAGTGTCTTGCGTAATTTCTTCGGCGTGGTGAAAATCACCGATCTTCCGCCATGCAAGCGCATGTACACCCTTTTTGTATTTATGGACTAAGGCACTGAATGCTTCATCGTTGCCTGACAAGATGCTGCGAATCAGTTGAACGTCATCTCTTTCCATTAGGATTCTCCGTGATTAACTTGGTTGAACGGTATTATACCATTTTATCTGTTTCTGCTCAAATGTCCATACGGAAGAATTTCAGAAACGCCACGGTTGTTAGCACGATTGCGAAGAAACAGAGCAGCAGTAGATCCAGGGCAGCATGCTGGAGCGTCTCTCCTAAGGTCAACTCCGCGAGCGGCGGTGGCATCGGAGGCGGAATTTCTTCTCTGTGGCTATGAGCCCCTGGGTCTTCTGACATCTTGCTGAATATTTCCGCATCAAGTGTCTCGTAGTAGCGAGTTCCTGTTTGGAAGTAGGTGTTTTTTTTCGCTTGACCGGTTTGTGTGGCATCCGTTGCAAGAAAAATGAAAGATGCTGTAGGTGTGATTCGGGAGAAATTTATACCGATTGTATCTTGGTGTTTTCTCTCTCGCTGATAACGCCTATCCAGTTGCGCCGCAAGGTCCCGATATTTTAACCGAGCCGCCTCTTCAAGAGGTGCCATCTCCTCATTCACTCTATCCATGTGTGCCGAGTCGAATACCGCGATAGCCCCAGTTTTCGATCCCGGTGTGACGTTAGACTCCCGCATCATTTCAGAGAACACTTCACCCATCATTTTACCTCTTTTCGCTGCGAGGGCATCGCGCAATTCTGATCGTCTCGCTGTTTTTTCCCTGTAGACACTCTCCGCTGTTGAAGTCGGCGCGACGATTTGCGCCGCGAGAAACCCAACCCGCGGTAAAATGAGGACAGCGAAAACCCAGACAGTAAATGCGACAATGAGTGCTGTCTTGGCACTGTCGAAATAGATGGAGATCACCGCCCCTACCGCAAAAAAGACCGCAATGTAGAGCAGCGAGACAAAGATAAGACACAGAAGTCGCAGAAAGATGTCCGATTCAGATAGTGGAAATCCTTGCAAAACGAGCACAAGCAGACCGATGATTACCGAGATTAAGAACGGGAGGATGAATACGAGGTATCCGCCGATGAGCTTGCTCCACAAAAAGATATCGCGGGGCAGTGAATTGGAGAGCGTTATCCGAAGTGTTCCGGCTTCTCTTTCCCCAGCAACGGCATCAAACGTAAACAATAATGCCAGTAGACTAAAGACGGTACTGACGACAAATACGAAGTCGAGATGTCCCAAAAGGAAGGCTATTGGCGCGGTGGACAGTGACGCTTCGCCCCGCGTTATTCCGTTGCGTGTCATACCGAGATAACTCGGAAGCGCAGATTCTAAGCCCGTCGCAAACACACTTAAAGGTGTCGGTTTAAGAATCAGTTTAGAAACTTCAAAATTCGGATCCGTTGACGCTTTTGCACTAAAACTAAAGCTGTGTTTCGGACCTGCCGATTCCCTACCATTTTCGTCTTCGAGAGCGTCTTCGTCTTTGAGCGTTTCTTGTTCTTGATAGTCGGTTTGGCGTTTGAGATAATGATGGTAATTGATATGCAAATTGAGTGGGATGAGCAGGACACACATCAGCAGAAGCGCGACAAACCGCGCACTCAGGATGTGATGCATCATCTCTTTCTGAATTAAGGTCATTAACATTGGAGTATCTCCATTCTCATGAAAAGCGTAACAAAATCCAAAACGAAGCAAGCGTATTAGAATTATCAGAATTCGCTCTTACAATGCCAGTGAATTGAACTCATCCATAATTCCAAAACCTAATGTTTTCTCCTCAAATATCTGTACGGAAGAACTTCAGAAACGCCACGGTCGTTGACACCACCGCAAAACAGCAGAGCAGTAGCACATCCACAACCGATCGACGGAATGTCTCGTCTAAGGTTGTTGCTTCAAGCGCGGCAGGTTGTGTAACTTTGATAGGTGGCTTATAACGTCCGGACGGGATATGATCTGAAATTTTGCTGAACACATCCGTGTCAAGTCTGCCCCAATAGTGATCTCCTGCTTGTAAGTAGTCGCTTCTTTTCCCCTTTCCAGTCTGGGTCAAGTTTGTAGCGAGATAGATTAAAGAAGATGTCGGGGTCATTCGGGAGAGGGTCTCACCGATTTGCTCTTGCCGTTGTGTTTGACGTTTGTAATCCCGATCGAGTTTATCAGAGTGGTTTTGGAATTTCAATCGATATTCTTCTTCAAGCGGTCCCATGTGCTCAGCAATTTTTTCTCTATTTTTCCCTTTTCCGGGTATTACTATCGTCATCCTGCGACCCATTTCATCCGTTACCTCCTCCTCTTCGAGCTGAATTTTATCTCTTTCCTCTTTGAGCACCGCGTTGAAATCTTCTTGCACGGCTGCTTTCTCCATATAGACGCTCTGCGGCGTTCGTGTGGGGGCGATGAGTTTGGCGGCAAGAAACCCAAGGCGTGGTGTAATCAACACGGCAAACACCCAGACAGTAAAGGCGACGATAAGGGCTGTCTTGGCACTATCCAAGTAGATGGAAATCACCATCCCTATTGCGAAAAACACAGCAATATAAAGCAAGGAGACGAGGGTTAAACTGAGTACCCGTGGGAAAATGTCAGACTCGCCAAGCGGAAATCCTTGCCAAACGATCAAGAGTAAACCGAAGATAAACGACACCAAAAACGGAACAACAAACACAAGGTATCCGCCAATCAATTTGCTCCATAGGAACAAGTCGCGCGGGAGAGCATTCGCTAAGGTAATCCGCAACGTCCCAGCTTCTCTCTCCCCAGCAACGGCATCGAACGTAAACAGCAACGCCAACAGACTGAAAACTGTGCCTATCACAAAGAGAAAATCGAGATGCCCCAACAGATAGGAAAGGGGTGAGGCAATTAAAGCGTCGGGACCCTGCGTAATCCCATTGCGTGTCATACCCAGATAACTCGGCAGCACGCTTTCCAATCCATTTGCGAAGACGCTCAAAGGTGTCGGTTTGAGAAAGAGTTTGGAAACTTCCTCCTCTGGGTCAAGTGATGACATCGGGTCCACTTCTACCTCTTCAATGTTTGCTCGTTTAATGGCTTCTTGATAGTCCACTAAATTTTGACGATAATTGCCGTAATTGATGTGCAAGGTAAGCGGAACAAGCAAGAGGCACATCAAAAGGAGCGCGACAAACCGGACGCTCAAGATGTGATGCATCATCTCTTTCTGAATTAAGGTCATTAACATTGCGACACCCTCATTCTATAGGTAAAGTATCGTAAAATTTGAAACCGAATAATCGTGTATCGTTGGTAAAGTGGTATAAGGTAGAACTTCGGTTCTTTGTTCAATCATACACCACTGGCATTGATAGGTCTCCAAACGGATTTAACAAGCAATTATTCTGTTCGATGCATGACACCGGTTTTGTCTATGATAACGTAGTTGCCGTCACCGAGACCTTTAAGATCAATTATGTCGCCTGAGCGAAGGTCTTCTATTCCAATTTCAATCCAGTCTGATGCTTGCGTAACCTCCAACTCGTCAATCACGATAAGACCTGAACCCTTTTCCAAAAAATTATCGATCTGTTCCTGCAGCAAATCCGCGGAAGTCTCAGTTTCAGTATCTGTTGTGTCAGGGTTCTCAAGCAGTGCGGCAAGTTCTTTGTCTCCAAGGCGGTCAAGGAACTCCGAGAACTCGTCAAGCGATCCGTCTTCTCCCGCTGTGTCAGTTATTTCCGGTTTGACTTCTTGTTGTCTTTCAAGGTCAGATCCCGTTTCAGTTTCCAGTATCGTTGGTGTTTCGGGGAGTGCCTGTTTAGTAAAATTCGCTGTTGGTTCAATTTTTTGTTGAGCAGGTGTGTAGGGTTTACCAAGAGATTCCTTGAAACGTTGGACATCCCACTTGGCATAAAAATAAATCCCGACACAAAGCGCAGTCATCAAAATGGCTGTGGTACCAAGGAGTTTCCAGTAATTCATATCGTTCATAATTTTCTCGCTTTTGGTTGATAGTGTTTGTCTTCATACTTAAACGTGGTGCATAATATCCTTTATCCGTTAAAGACACAATTTTTCTCGGAATGCTTGCATAATTTTGAAAAAAGATCAAAAAAGTTTAGGTTTTAATCCAAAAATTGACAAAATTGCTTGGAGAGATAGAACGGAGGACGGAACAAAACATTTGACATTTTTTGACTTTAATTATAAGATATAGGCGATCTTATAGCGGTTTCTCTCAATCCAACGAAACCGAAACCTGAAAACGGTATTCCATTGACAGTTACTAACGTGAGGTCTCTCCTCACAGTGAACGCATCGGAGGTGAACATGTCAAACGATGTTGCGTTAATGGCGCACCTCATGCGCCGCGCAGGGTTTGGAACAACCCGCCCCGAACTGGAAGCCTACGTCGAAAATGGCTATGAGAACGTAGTTGACGACCTCGTCCATCCCGAACGCGGGACCCCCATTGATGAAGATATTTTAGAACGCTACTTCGGCAGTGAAGGGGGTTATGTCGGGACTTGGATCTATCGGATGCTGAACAGCAGATGCCCACTTCAAGAGAAGATGGCACTCTTCTGGCATCATGTCTTCGCAACAGGGTTGGGCAAAAATCAGCATATCCTCGCCTCCACGAACCAGATTGATATGTTGCGGCGCGTCGGTATGGGAAAGATGCGGGACATTCTGCTTGAACTCTCCAAAGACCCGGCGATGATCTTCTGGCTCGACAACAACGAAAATCGTAAAGGTGAACCCAACGAGAATTACGGTAGAGAACTCCTTGAACTCTTTTCATTAGGGGTAGGCAACTACACCGAAGACGATATCAAGAACTGCGCGCTCGCCTTTACAGGTTGGACCTTCGGACAGCCGATTCCGTTGTATCCACACGGTTACTACACGCCACCCTTCCTATTCGTTGAAGAGGAACACGACGACAGCGAAAAAACCTTCTTGGGACACACCGGAAACCTCAACGGTGAGGACATCATCAATATCATCGTCGAGCAACCCGCTTGTGCGAGATTTATCTCCAGGCATCTTTACAATTTCTTCGTCGCAGATGAACCACAGGTACCGTCTTGGAACGTGACACCCCCGCAAGATCCAGACGCGATTGAGACACTTGCGGACGCGTTCATGGTGTCCGATGGAGATATATCGCATGTCCTTGGCATACTCTTCAATGCCGACTTCTTTAAAGAAGCCCGATTTAAGAAGGTAAAAAGCCCGACGGAACTCGTCACGGGTATTTTGAAACTGGTCGGGACATTCCAAAGTGGTCCAGAACCCGGAATAAATCAATATGCGAGTGCTACGCAATTGATGGGGCAGAAACTTCTTGATCCACCCACCGTAGAAGGATGGCACACCGGTAAAGAGTGGATTGACGGTGGATTGCTTACCGCCCGCGTCAATTTCGCTGTTCGCGAAGTCAGCGATGCTTCCAAACCCGGCATTCAGGACATCATCACACGCCTGAAAAACAACGGGAATCCACTCTCACCAGAAGCATTTGTAGAGAGTTGCCTTGAGTTTGCTGGTCCGCTGTTAATAGGAGATACCACGCGTCAGTATTTGACCGAGTTTGCGGAGGCAAACGGTGAGATCAATTTTGAAGATGATGACGCTGCGGAGGAGAACCAAGCGCTGCTCGTCAGTATGCTCCAATTAATTGTAGCATCAAGAGAGTATCAGTTCGGTTAACTTTTTGTAGCTTTGGACCGAACATAGGAGACGTTGACATGAGTACTACAAAAAAAGCCCCGGTCCTCGTCGTTGTACAACTCACAGGTGGCAACGACTTCATGAACACACTCATCCCCTACACAAGCGGGATTTACCACGATTCCCGTCCGGTTGTAGGCATTAAAGCGGAAGATGTGATACCGTTAGACGTAGACGATACGTTGGGCTGGAACCCGCATGCTGTCCCACTCAAAGAGATGTTTGATGCCGGTGATGTTGCTGTTGTGCAGGGAATCGGCTACCCGGATTCAAACCGCTCACATTTCCGAGCGATGGACATCTGGCACACCTGTGAACCCCTGAAAATCGGTGATGAGGGGTGGGTCGGCAGACTCGTCCGAGAACTTGACCCGCAGAGTCAGAACGTCTTAACCGGTGTCAGTTTCGGACAGGGGCTCCCGCGCGCTTGTGCACTCGCTGGTATCCCTGTTACCTCTGTCGGCGACTTGGACAATTACGGTCTGATGACAAGCATCGGTGATGAAGCACAGCGGACACAGGCACTTGACGTATTTAAGAGGATGTATAGTAGCACGGTCGGCAGCGGAATCGTGATGGACTACCTTAGTCAGACTGGACTGGACGTGATTAAAGGTGCTGATGAACTTAAGAAAGCACCGGCGATGTATAAATCTGAAGTGGAATACCCACAAAGTTCCATCGCGAAAAGCCTACGGGATGTCGCACGGGTCCATCTCGCTAATCTCGGTACACGCGTCTTTTACACACAACACGGCGGTTACGACAATCACGCCAACGAGGTCCCAGCGCACCCACGCCTCCTAAAAGATTTGACAGAGGCGATCCAAGCTTTCTTTACCGATCTGCGGGCACAGAATGCCTCTGAGGAGATCGTGATGTACGTCTTCACGGAATTCGGGAGACGAATCCGAGACAACGCCAGTGGTACCGATCACGGCACCGGCGGCGGGGCATTCATCATCGGCGATCGCGTGAAAGGCGGACTCTACTCAGAATATCCGTCCCTTGATCCCGCCCGTTGGGTACACGGCGAAGACTTGGAACACACCATTGATTTTCGTGGCATATACGGAACACTCTTAGAGCAGTGGATGGGTGTTGACCCGACTCACATCGTCGGCGGGAATTTTGAACAGATTCATCCATTTTCAGTGTAGGGGTTCGGTTACCGAACCCCTACAAACTTGCTGTTAAATGATGTAGGACAACGGGGGACGCATATCATGGGCAGACCTTATGGCTTGCTGCGTGCTGGGTTTCCATTTCATAAGACCCTAAGCATGCGGCGGACGACAAACTTTCCGATCGATATCGCAATCGGAAAAGAAGGACGTATATATATTATGTGCCGGAGCGACGGCACTGCGATGATCCGAAAATACACCGTTGAAGACGAAGACCTTGGCACAATGGGCGGTTACGGACAGGGTGAAGGACAATTCACATGGCCCGTAACGATTATCCCTGACAGTGAAGAAAATCTCTATGTGTCCGATGAATACCTGCATCGGATTGTCGCGTTTAGCAGCGAAGGTGAACATATCGGTACATGGGGTGAACATGGCACCGATCCCGGACAACTCAACGGACCCGCGGGTATCGCCTTCGATCCAGAGGAGAATCTCTATGTCGTTGACAGTCTAAGCCACCGGGTACAGAAATTCACGAAAGACGGCAAATTCCTCTTCGGGTGGGGCAGTCATGGCGACGGTGACGGCGAATTCAACATGCCGTGGGGTGTTGCTGTTGATGAACTCGGTGATGTCTACGTTGTTGATTGGCGGAACGACAGAGTGCAGAAGTTCAATGCCGAAGGAGAATTTCTCTTCGCATTCGGTAAATCTGGCAGTGGGAACGGTGAATTCAACCGTCCCGCCGGGATTGACGTTGACCTGCACGGCGATGTCTATATTGCTGACCGAGGCAACGACCGTATTCAACTCTTCAACGCCGAAGGTAGGTATGTGCAAAAGTTTCTCGGCGATGCCACGTTGTCAAAGGTATCTCAGGCTTACATGATGACAAACGCCAGTCCAAATCGGATGCGAGACATGGCGGATCTGGAACCGCAGAAATACCTACGTCAACCGAAATCCGTCGCAGTCAGCGACGATGGTCTGATGTTCGTGCCGGACTTTGGATCGTATCGGGTACAGGTTTATCAGAAGCAGGCGGTGCCGTTGACAGAACAGGAATTTAGTCCACCGCGCCGGTCGGTTACACTGCATCAGGAATAAGATTTAGGCGAGTACGGAAATGTAAGAAAGCCGGGCGGGCGGATGCCAAACGCTTGGCTTTTTTGCGTGTTGGTGACAGTCTGACGTTTGTGGAAATTATGACGATAGTTCACACAAAAGGAGATTCAACAAATGAAAAGGGGTGGGCTGTTCTCCATAGTTTTCTTGTTAGCCGCAGGATTGTTGCCAAACGGCCTTGCTCAAGAATACACACAGTGGCATTTACCCGAAGGCGCGACGGCACGCCTCGGAAAAGGCGAGATAAACGATGTCAAATTCTCGCTCGATGGCAACCGGTTGGCGGTAGCAACTGACATTGGGGTTTGGCTTTATAACGCGCATACCGGTGCCGAGATTGCACTTATTAAGGTGCAACCACACGGGATCAAGACTGCAAACGCTATCGCCTTCGCCCCCGATAGCACGACCCTTGCTGTTGGAAATTGGTTCCCGGGCGGTGCAGTCGAGTTATGGGATACCGCGACCAGGGAACATCTGGCTATTATGGAGGGAGATATCGGTTCAGTTCAAGCATTGGAATTTTCAGCCGATGGTAGAATGCTCGCTTGCGCGAGTTGGGAAAAGATAGTTAAGTACCATCTCTGGGAAGTTGCCACCGGTCGCGAAGTCTTAAGCTTTACAAAACCACAAAACCTAATTCCACATAACAAAGGCGCGTTAGTCCTTTCACGAGATACCCATTCTGTTGCCAGTACCGATATGGATGTCGTCAGAATATGGGAAGTTGCCGCGGAAGAACTTCGGCATACCTTAGAAGGTAACGGGAACCTTGCACTGGCATTGGCATTCTCACCGGATGGTAAGACCCTTGCCGGTGGATTCATGACAATCCGTTTATGGGATACTGAGACCGGCACTGAACGCTCCAAACTCGATGGACACACTGATCTCATAGATGCCATCACTTTCTCTCCAGATGCTAAAAACCTTGCCAGTGCGGATGCCACCGGAAAAATTATATTGTGGCATTTGAACTCCCGCAGCCAGAAACAAAAATCCACACTGCCCAGTTTATTGCGTTCTATTACTGGCGATAAGCCGTCGAAAACAAAGGACAAACGCAAAAATCGCACGCTGGTAGGGCATATGCTACCTATTGAAGCGTTGGATTTTTCTGCTGATAGCAAAACGCTTGTGAGCGGGAGTCGGGACGGCACAGCCATAGTGTGGGATGCAGAAACGGGGAACCCCCTTTTCACCCTTGCGGGACATACGGGTTCAGTTAAAGCATTGCGGTTTCTTGAAAATGGAAAAACGCTTATCAGTATTGGGACTGACTGTACGCTGAGAGTGTGGGAAACGGACACTGGCAACCAGCAGTTAATCCCGATGAAGCACAAGAGGTCTGTCTCTTGTATGACTTTTTCTACGGACTGCAAAACAGCTGCAATTGGGGGGCGTGGCAACGACGTGCATTTATGGAGTGTCGACATTCAACGCTTTGTTGCCACCTTTGAAACTAATCACACACGTTCGATGACTACTTTGGCGTTCTCACCAGATGACAAAATCCTTGCCAGTGGAAGTCCAGATGGAACAGTAGAATTATGGGATGTGCCGAACCACCGACGTTTCTCCATACTTGAAAACCATACAGGCAGCATCAGAGATATGGCATTCTCCGCAGACGGTAGAAAGTTCGCGAGTGCCAGTAAAGATGGAATAGTCCACTTGTGGGATCGTCACACTGAGAAAAAAACACCACTGCTCACGGCACCTAACAGCGGTGTTGAAGCATTGGCGTTCTCACCAGATAGCAGTATGCTTATCAGTGCGCGCCGGGATGGGGTAATCCAACTCTGGGATGCAAACACGCATCAGCATATAGCGGACTTCATAGACGCAAAAGGACTTGTTAAGGTATTGGCGTTCTCACCAGATGGAGGAACGGTTGTAAGTGGACTACATCGTGGCTTAATCCGACTATGGGATGTAGATACAAGAGCCCTGAGCCACGAAATCCGGACGGGGGATGCCGCGTGGCTCACAAAGCTCATCTTTACGCCGGATGGCAAAACCCTCGTTAGCGGCAGTTCCGAGGGCACCATCCTCGTCTGGGATTTGGAGCACATTACACGTAGATAGAAGTTAGAGATGACAGAACAGATGGAAATACTTGTCTCAGATTTGCAAACGATTCTTGCAAAAAGGAGATTCAACGGATGAAAAAGATAGGACTGTTCTACATAGCTTGCTTGTTAATTGTGGGGTTCTTGCCAAACAGCCTTGCTCAGGAATACACACAGTGGCACTTACCCGAAGGCGCGACAGCACGCCTCGGAAAAGGAAAAATAAAGGATGTAGAATTCTCACCCGATGGTAATCGGTTGGCAGTAGCAACCGACATTGGGATTTGGATCTATAACGCGCACACTCGTGATGAAATTGCACTCATTAAGGTGCAACCGCGCGGAATCCAGGCTGTAAATACAATCGTCTTCGCACCAGATGGTAAGACCGTTGCCGTTGGGTATTGGATTCCGGGCGGTGGAGCCGGTGCAGTCGAATTGTGGGATACCATGACCGGAGAACGACTAACTGTCTTAGAAGAAGATATGGGTTCAGTTCATGCATTGGAATTTTCAGCCGATGGCACAACGCTCGCCAGCGTGGGTTGGGCAGGAGTAATTGAGTACCATCTCTGGGAAGTTGCTACGGGGCGCGAAGTTCTCAGCTTTACAAAAGCACAAAACCTAATTCCACATAGCAAAGGGGCTTTAGTCCTTTCACAGGCTGCCCATTCTGTCGCAAGTACCGATGTCAATACTGTTAAGATATGGGATGTCGCTACGGAAGGGCTTCGGCAAATCTTGGAAGGTGATGGAAACCTTGCATTGACTTTGGCATTTTCACCTGATAGTAGGACCCTTGCCGGTGGTTTTGAGACAATCCGATTATGGGATACTGAGACCCGCAATGAACTCCCCAAACTCGATGGACACACCCATCTGGTGTATACCATGACTTTTTCTCCAGACGCTAAAATCCTTGCCAGCGGAGACCTCAGCGGAAAAGTCAGATTGTGGGATTTGGAGTCCCGCCTCCAGAAACCTGATAAGAAAAAATCCACACTACCGGGTCTATTGCGTTCTATTACTGGCGATAAGTCGGCAAAAACAGACAACAAGCACGAAGATCGCACACTGATAGAACATACGCTATCCATTGAGGCGTTAGATTTCACCACTGACAGCAGAATGCTTGTGAGTGGAAGCCGGGACGGTGCAGCTATAGTGTGGGATGTGGAGACGGGAACCCCGCTCTTCACCGTTGCGGGACATACAGGTTCGGTTAAAGCACTGGCGTTTCTTGAAGATGATAAAACCCTTATCAGTGCCAGTTCTGACGGTACACTCAGGATATGGAAAACAGACACTGGGAACCAACAATTGATCCCCATGAAGCATAAGCGGTCTATCTTCTGTATGGTGCTTTCCGCGGATCGCAAAACGGTCGCAATTGGAGGTGTTGGCAACGATGTACATTTGTGGAATGTTGATACGAAAAACTTTGTTGCTACCTTTAAAACCGGGCACGAAAATTATGTGGATACCTTAGCGCTCTCACCGGATGACAAAATCCTTGCAAGTGGAAGTCGAGACAGAAGAGTAGAATTATGGGATGTGCCGAACCATCAACGCCTCTCTATACTTGACGGTCATACAGGCGACATCAGAGGAGTGACATTCTCTGCAGACGGTAAAAAGTTTGCGAGTGCCAGTCAGGATGGAACGGCCCACTTGTGGGATCTTCACACGGAGAAAAAGACAGTGCTGTTCACAGCACCTAACGGTGGTGTGGCTGCATTGGCGTTCTCTCCGGATAGCAGCATGCTTGTCAGTGCGGGTTGGGATGGGACAATTCAGCTATGGGATGCAAACACCCATCAGTACATAGCAGACTTCATAAATGCAAAAGAGACCGTTTATCATTTAGAATTCTCACCAGATGGGAAAACAGTTGTAACCGGGTCGGAAGGTGGTTTAATCCAGTTGTGGGACGTGGACACAAGAACCCTAAGCCGCCAAATCCGCACCGGGGATACCGCGTGGCCCACGGCGTTTGCGTTTACGCAAGATGGCAAAACCCTCGTTAGCGGCAATTCGGATGGCACCATCCTCGTCTGGGATTTGGAGCACATTACACAAAATAGAATTCAGAAATAAGGGGCTCATAAAAACACGCATCTCAGATCACATTCTGTTGACTTTTCATTTCTGTGCTACAGAGCCAAGTGTGCATCCTATACACTTGGCTTTTTTGCGTACCAAGCAACGAAATTGATTGTTTTAATCAACTAAATCAACTAAAAATTTGAAGTTTGCGTTAAATGGTGATGTTAATACACAAAACGGAGGTCAAACTGACTACATGAAGTTACAGCTAATCGCTGGTCTATTTGTGTTTTTGATATCTTTGCCTGTATATGCCCAGAGCGGTGATGTCCAAGGAACCGTCTATCAGCGAAGCACGGAGAAGCCCTTAGCAGGGGCTGGTGTTTACATTACTGAAACAAAACAGACTCAAAAAACCGATGAAAACGGCATCTTTCGATTCACGGAGCTCCCTAAAGGCAGATATACTGTTGTTGTCACCCACCCACTTGAATCCATTCCTACAAAAATTTCTGTTTCTATCAACAGCGGAGATACCACCGAAATCAAAATATACTTAGGCGAGGCAGTTAGGTTAGAAACGATTGTTGTCGAAGGGAAACGCCTTCCACCGACGGTGAGCCGTAAGGAGATTCGCGGCAGTGAACTCCTCCGTATCCCCGGCACTGCTAACGACGCACTCAAAGGATTGACGACACTTCCAGGTATCGGTATCCCAAACGATTATTTTGGCATCCTCTACATTCGCGGCAGTGGTCCCGGAGACACCCTTTACTACTTTGACAGAACCCCACTCGGTTATCCTTTCCACTACGGTGGGCTTGTTTCAACGATGAGTTCCAACATCATTGACGACATCCATATCTACGCTGGGGGGTATGGTGCGGAATTCGGATTAGATTCACAAACTGTACTTGACATCCTTTCCCGCGACCGGATAAAGGAACGGAAGTTGAGCGGTAAGTTCAACCTCAACGCTCTCTACTCCGAAGGAGTACTTGAAGGTAGCATCGGCGACAAGGGGTACTTTCACGTCGCTGGAAGGCGGAGTTATCTTGATCTTATTGCTGGGTTCTTTGTTGATGATTGGGTGTTACCCTACTTCTCGGATTATCAGCTTAAATTTACTTATGAACTCGCCGAAAAACATCACCTCACGCTCAATGCCTTCGGTGCAAATGATCAT
>PYIY01000187.1 GCA_003635195.1 Candidatus Poribacteria bacterium
ATGAATATGAGATCGGGACTGGCTTGTGGATAGACCAATCGCCAGATTTCTGTGAATCGGTATGAGGTGTTTTCCCCTTCCCAACGGCGAGTTCGACTAGCGGTGCCGCCGCGCACATGCCTAAACAAAAGGTCTTTTCCACCATCTGCACAAAATGCTAAAGGGCTCGGTTTTTTATGGAGGTCGCCAGGTCCCTTTAACACCAAGTGATAAAGTGTGTCAGAATGCCGTTTTAGCCGGTTGTGCGTCGCTGCAATGTTTTTCTGATATATGTTCATTTGCTGCTTGTATTCTCCGAGATACGCAACAGCATTGACGATCATCAGTATCAAAATCAATAACGTTGTCAGTGCAAAACGGAGGCTACTTAAGTGATCGTAGAGTTCGCGTTTGACAATATGAAAAATCATCTTACGTCCTTGATAGAAGGCGGTGTTTGAAGTGTTGGGTTTCACTCACACCTTTTCGAGGTTTGATACCTCTTTTCAGTTCCGTTCAATCCAATCTACAGCTAGATTTCCTGCCTGACAAAAATGGCGAAGGTTGCAAGGAATAGTAGAATATTGAGCAATAGCAGCAACTGAAGATCAGGAAGTGCGCGTGAAGCGTTTGTCCAGAGACTGGCACGCTGATATACAAATCTCGGTAGATCGTCCAAGTTGATGGTTCCTTTATCGCTGGCGAACCACTGCCGGCTTGAGAAGGCATCCTTGTCATAAAAGTAGTTAATCAGCGTGCGCCGATACTGCCTCGCGTCTTCAAAGAAATCGGTAACCCCATAAAGATCGGTTCCTGCCCACGCTTGTGTTGCGAGATCATACATCGCGGCGGGAGAGACCCGAAGCAGGTTCCGAGCTATTTTTGCTCGCCAAAACCGGGTCTGCTTGAATACCGGCATGCGCACCAAACCCATTTTCTCTGCGGCACGAATGCGTAGCGGTGTCAAGAATTGATGGTAGCGGATAGCGTGAGGAATAAATTTTTCGGATTCCGGGGCAATGACCCGCCAATCATAAGATTTGAACTCTATATGATTCGCTATCTCTGGTGCACTTACACCAATGTGTACCCAATAATTGTCCCTTAAGAAGCGGTCACTTTCTCCGTTAACTCCATCGTTCTTAAGATATTCCTTCTCCTCTTTGTTAACCGTCTCTTGTATTTGCCAAATTGCGCCGAAACTGGAGTTTATCTTACTATCCCGTTCACGGGTTAACTGGCTGACCGCGAACACACTAACGGAAGGATAGACCAATATTAGTACTACCCAGATGAATAGAGAGAACATGAGTGCTGTGGCAGTGCGGTGCACCCCGGCGGAAATCAGCAATCCGATCAAGTAGATAGCAGAGAGATAGATAATCGAAGTTAGTAAGATGCAGGCGATTCTCAGAAAATCGCCTCCACTGAAAAAGATTGATCCTGATAAGACGATCCATATTAAGGCAATAGCGAAACTGATAATGAGGGGAAGTACCAAACAGATCATCGCGCCAAAGTATTTCGCCGCCAAGATAGCACTTCGGCTTATTGGGTGGCTCATTGTGAGCCGCAATGTGCCAGCTTCGCGTTCTCCAGCAATCGCATCGTAGGCGAACAGCAATGCAAGTAGAGAAAGAACAAATTGAAAAATAAAGACTAAGTCAATTCGATAAAAATAATCAATGAAAAGGTTACCAGAGCCGTGGGACTCGGCATCCCAAAGGAGTGGGACGTTCGTGTAATAAATCCGCAGTGTATTGCCAAGCCGGTCGTCCATACCGGCATTAAAAATGCTTAACGGACTGGGTGGACGATCAATCTTTGGTCTCAAATCAGAATAGGTTCGGGTGGACAGAAGTGCTTCACGGTGGACATTTCTGGCGGTATTGTAACCCGCCAACCGTTGCTCGTAATCGTCGATTCTGATGAGCGTGGTTATGACAACGAGCAGCAGGCAGACGATCACCGTAATTGCAAAACGAAATGTTATCAGATGGGCGAGAATCTCACGCCTCAGTAGCACTAAAAACATCGAACGATTCCTCAGTGTCAATCAAATTTTCTCACAGGATTAATGTAAAATCTTCGTTTTCACCAAAAGACTCCAGAAAGCGTATTTTTTTCGTTTGTATATAAAGACGCGAGTTATGTGAAGAAAGGTGCATGATTTGCGGACGCAGTTAGTGGGATGGAAAATCGGATTTTTTTAACATCATTATTTTTTATCGGATACCTCAAGAAAGTAATAGATTGATCACTATCGTCTCAATATATAGTGACGCGGGGTAGGGCAAAATGGTGGCATAATTGAGAAAAAAATATTTTTAGAAGGCGGGATTAGATGAAAATTAACAATTCGATTCGGTGGTGTTGGGTGTTCATTCAGTTTGTGGTACAAAATACCGTGAATATGCTTCACTTAGTTTTCCATTCAGAATCAACATTTTTCGCTGAATTCCACATGCAGCTAACGTATTTTCCAGAGGAGAATTGTGCCATCAACACTGCCAGTGACAAGTGTGGTATCATCGGGAGAAAAGGCAATAGAAGCGACAATCTCCGTATGTCCCGAAAACGTAACTAAGTGCGTTTTTGTGCGAACATCCCATATCCGTACCGTCTTATCCGCGCTCCCCGCAGCAATGAGGGTGCCATCGTGAGAATACGCAATGGAAGCGATATAACCTGTATGTCCTGAGAGTGTAGCGATGCGTTTGCCTGTGTTCGCGTCCCATAACTGCACAATGTTATCAAAACCCCCAGTGGCAATAGTTTTCCCATCCGGAGCATACACGACAGATTTGACCGGTTCTTTATGTTCTGGAAATGTAGTGATGTGTTTTCCTGCTTGTGTGTCCCACAACCGCACCATCCGATCCCAACTTGCACTTGCGAGTGTTTTGCTATTCGGAGAAAACGCAAGGGATGTGACGAAATTTGTATGTCCTTCAAATGTGGCTTTTTGCTGTCCTGTTTGTGCATCCCACAATCGCACTGTTTCGTCCCGACTGCCAGTGGCAAGCGTTTTGCCATCAGCGGAATATACCACGGTATAGATCGGCCCGGTATGCCCCCTGAGGGTAGTGATGTGTTTTCCAGTTTTTGGGTCCCACAACCGCACTGTTTTATCGTGACTGCCAGTCGCGAGCATTTCGCCATCCGATGAATACGCGATAGATGAAACAAAATTAGTATGCGTCCGCCATACGCGCGTGATTTTGTACGCTCCTGTATGTGTTTCCCGACACTGAATTGTTCCATTAGCATTGCTACTGGCGAGCGTTTTGCCATCCGGAGAATATGCTATAGCAGTAATCCAACGGGTATATCCTGAAAATGCAGTTTTGCGTTCTCCGGTTTGTGGGTCCCACAACTGTACTGTCCCGTCATCACTGCCAGTCGCAAGTGTTTTGCCATCCGGAGAATACACTACGGAACGGATACCACCTATGTGTCCTTTGAGCGTCCCTTTGTGTTCTCCGGTTTGCGAGTCCCACAATCGCACAGTATTGTCCCGACTTCCGGTAGCAAGCGTTTTGCCATCCGGAGAATATACTACGGTATGGACACTATTAGTGTGTCCTATGAGTGTAGTCATGTGTTTTCCAGTGTGTGCGTCCCACAACCATATCGCTTGGTCTGCACCACTCGCGGCAGCGATAGTTTCGCCATCCGGCGAATATACTAAGGCATGAATATAGCCAGCGTGTCTGAGTGTATTTTTGTGTTCTCCTGTATGTGCATTCCACAACTGCACTGTGAAGTCCCAACTCCCAGTCGCAATCGTGTCCCCATCCGGAGAATAGGCGATGGCATCAACAAGGTCCGTATGTCCAGAGAGTGTATTTTTGTGTTCTCCCGTTTGTGCGTCCCACAATCGCACTGTTTTGTCCCGACTGCCAGTCGCGAGTGTATTTCCATCGGGAGAATACGCTACAGAATAGACCCCATCCGCGTGTCCAGAGAGTGTGATTTTGTGCTGTCCTGTGACTACATCCCACAGCCGCACCGTCCCGTCCCAACTTGCACTTGCGAGTGTCGTGCCATCAGGAGAAAATGCGACTGAAGAAACACTGTCTGTATGCCCTGTAAGCAGGTCAAGTTCCTTTTCTTTGGCAGGACGCACATCGTAAATCCAAATTCCGATGGCACTGCCAACCGCAAGCCGAGTGCCATCCGGTGAGAAAGCGATATTCCCCGTTATTTTGCCTTTACCGAGGCGTGCTGTGGCACCATCGGGTAAATTCCATGCGGTATAATCTTGAGCAGGTGCCCTCGGTAGTAGCACGGCAAAAGGTATAAATAGGGTGATGAGGTATAGGTGTGTCGTTTTCATCTCAAAAGTCAACACTTTTTGGCAAGATTCGGGGCAACTAACGTATCTCCCATAACAGAATTGTACCATCGTTGCTACTGCTGGCGACAGTTTTTCTATCCGGAGAGAAGGCTACGGAAGTGACATCTTCCGTATGTCCTGAGAATGTGGCAAGGTGTGTTCCTGTTTTTGCGTCCCATAACCGTACTGTTTTGTCATTACTGCCGGTCGCTATTTTGGTGCCATCATGAGAATATGCTATGGAACGGATAACCGCTGTATGTCCTGAGAATGTAGCGATGTGTTTTCCGGTGCTCACGTCCCATAACCACACTGCGGGGTCGTTGTCGCCGAAAACGCCAGTAGCGAGCGTTTCTGCATCCGGAGAATAGGCTATCGACATGACCGAACCTTGAACTTTGGGGAAAGTCGTAATGTGTTTTCCTGTTTGTGGGTCCCACAACCGAACTGTTGCGTCGGCACTCACAGTTGCGAGGGTCGTACCATCCGGGGCGTACGCTATAGACAAGACTAAACCCGTATGTCCGGTGAGTGTAGCGATGCGTTCTCCGGATTGTGCGTCCCACAAACGCGCGGTCTTGTCCCGGCTGGCGGTTGCAAGCGTGCGCGCAATCGGAGAAAATGCTACGGCATAGATAAAGCTCGTATGTCCTGTGAGTGTGGTAATGTGTTCCCAAGTTTGTGCGTTCGATAATCGCAACCTTCCATCTCTACCACCCGTAGCGATCATTTTGCCATCCGGAGAATATGCCACAGTAAAGATATCACGTACATGCTCCGAAAGCGTGGTTTTGTGCGCGCCTGTGTGTGCGTCCCACAGTTGTAACGTGCCTCTTCCTTCAGTGAAACCACCGCTGGCAATAGTGCCACCGTCGGGTGAATACGCTATGGCGGATATTGACCGCGTATGTCCTGAGAGTGTCGCAATGTGTTTTCCTGTTTTTGCGTTCCATAACCGGACTGTGTCGTCTGCACTTGCGGTAGCGATCATTTTGCCATCCGAGGAATATACGACGGAATGGACAACAGCCGTGTGTCCTCTCAGTGCAGATTTTTGTCGTCCGGAGTATGCGCTCCACAACCGCACGGTACCGTCCCAATTTCCAGTAGCGATCGTTTTGCCATCCGGGGAATACACGACGGCACGGAACCCGTCTGTGGGCTGTCTCAGTGTTTTTTTACGTTGCCCAGTCATTGCGTCCCACAACCGTACTGTTTTGTCATTACTGCCAGTCGCAAGCGTTTTGCCATCCGCGGAAAACGCTACAGCATCAACACTTTTTGTATGTTCTTTTACTGTGATTTTGTGTGCACCTGTTTGGACATCCCACAAGCAGGCAGTATTGTCCCGACTGCCAGTCGCAAGCGTTTTGCCATCGGGAGAAAATGTTACAGACATGACCTGACCTGAATGCTCTGAAAGTGTAGTTTTGTGTGCTCCTGTTTCTGCGTCCCATAAGCGTGCTGTGTTGTCCCAACTGCCAGTCGCAAGCGTTTTGCCATCGGAGGAATACGCCATAGAATAGACAGCGTCCGTATGTCCCTCAAGCGTCGTTTGGAGTTCCCCCGTGACGGCATTCCACAGGTTCACTGTTCCATCGTTGCTGCTACTCGCCGCGATTGTGCTGGCATCTGGAGAATATGCTATGGATAGGATTGGCTGCGTGTGACCGGCAATCAAATCAAGTTCTTTTTCTTCGCCGGGACGCACACCGTAGATCCAAATCCCGATAGCACTGCCAACCGCAAGCCTTGTACCATCCGGTGAGAAAGCGATATTTACGCCTATCCTACCTTTACTAAGGCGCATTGTCGCTCCATCAGGTAAACCCCATTTTGTATAATCTTGAGCAGGGGCGTTTGGGAGCAAGAGTAAGAAAGTTAAAAATAGGGTGATGAAGTATAGACCAATCGTTTTCATTTTTTACCTGCCAAAACCGGTTGCATGTAGATTTTTAGGTCATCCGAGCGTTTGAGCCATTTCTGGAGGTGACTGCCGTATTTCTCTGGGTTCTTTTTTGCTAGCGATTGGAAGACCTCACGCTTTTGGGCATCAAATTGGAGGAATACCTCCCACGCGTAGGCTGGGTTCTGAGAACGTTTGGCTTCAAAATCAGCATTGAATGCTCGGACAGCATCCGCGGTGCCCATCCCCCATTGACCGTCCGCTGCAACACCGACAAGTTTCTGGACCTCTTTTACGGCTTCTCTACCCACCAGTGTAACGAAATCGGCATAAATCAGTTGGAGTGCGGGGTGGATGTCCCAGGCGTGCCACCTTCTTTGGAGCGTGTCATAATAGTAGCGTTTGATGATGGTGATATCGACTTTTGGGTCTTTGAGCGGATTGAGTTTTGGGTCGCCCGCAAGATCCCGGACATACCTTGGGAGGTGGCGGATATCGCCCTGTTTGCTGCGCCATATTTCCCACTTTTTCTGGGTGATACCGGCATAATTATTCGCGTCGTTGACGCTCTCATCGTGTGCGATGATGAACACGAGGGCATGATCGTGGTCAATCGGTACGCCGTTGTAACTGGTCAATATGGCGTAAACGGCAAAGAAGGAGCAGACCGCGATAATGGGTTTAATCATTTTTGTTCTCCTAATTGTCCTTGTAGGATTCAAGAGAGGTTTGGAATATCCAAGGTTTTTGTGTAAAATCCGGTGCGGTTGGGAAACCGCCCCTACCGGATCTGGTGGAGATTATCGATGGAACCAGCGTTCTAATTCATCGCGCCCCATTTCGACGATGATTGGACGCGAGTGCGGACAATTGAAAGGTAGTTTCGCTTCGGATAACTCCTTGATGAGGTTCATCATCTCCTTGGTATCCAATGTATCGCCTGCTTTGACAGCAGATTTACACGCGAGAGTGATTAAGGCGTTGTCAATGACTTCCGGGAGTTGCACATCGGTATGCGGTTCTTCTGGGAGTTTGTCGAGTAGGTCGGTGACGGTCTGCGCGGCAGCACGGGTTGGTAGCGGCGACGGGATCGCCCGGATCAGGATCGTGTTTCCGCCAAACTCTTCCAGATCAAAACCGAGTTTCTCGAAGATGTCGCCGTGGATTTTCAAGGCACCGAGTTGCTGCGGCGTGGCTTCCAGCGTAACGGGTAGTAGTAACCCTTGCACAGGAATCCCGTCGGCTTGCATCTGGTTAACGAAGCGTTCATAAAGCACACGCTCGGCGGCGACGTGCTGGTCGATGAAGAAGATTTTATCCTTCGCTTCAGCAACGATATACGTTTTAAAGAGGTTCGTCTTGAGTTGAACGTCTTCAAAGTCGAGTAGATTTAAGTTTACACCGTCAGGAATTTCCTGACGCGGGGGTTGCACAACGACTTCAGGCGTTGTGGAGGTGGCTTGGACTTCCGAAGGGGCAACGGTTTCAGGCACTTGCTCGGTACCCTCTGTTTCCTGTGTCGGGACAGGTGGTGTTTGCGTCTGCTGCGTTCCTGCTACAGGCGTTGTGGCGCGTTGCCCTATTTTAGTAGCGGGTGAGGATCTAGGGGTGTGGCGTGGCGTGGAAACCTGCCGTGGTAGACTGGTATCACGGGTTTCGGTGTCATCTTCAGATTCCGTCGGTTCAACGGGTGTTTCGATCTTTGGGATGTACTTCGCTTTATGGACAGCGTTGCGGAGTATCCGGACGATGCCGCTATAAATTGTCCGCTCGTTGCGAAACCGTACTTCAATTTTTGCGGGATGCACATTGACATCGACCGTCTCCGGTTCCAACGTTAGGAAAAGGAGTGCCACTGGCTGCCGTCCCTTGGCTACCATAGCGTCGAGTGCCTCTGTGAGTGCAGCACCGATGATTCGACTGCGGATCGGTCGCTGATTGAGAAAAAAGAGTTGATACTCGCGATTCGGCTTCGTAAATTCAGGTTTCCCAAGTAAACCGTATACCTTCAGGTCGGGCAGTTCTTCTGTGAATTCGATGAGATTCTCAGCGAATTCTTTACCATAGAGCAGACGTGCGCGCTCCAAATGCGAATCGCAGGCGCGGACATCAAGGATTGATCTGCCGTTGTGCGTCAGTGAAAAATGGATGTTCGGATGCGCGAGTGCTGCCCATGTCACCTGATTCGTGACGTGGTTCATCTCGGTGGTATCGGTCTTGAGGAACTTCAGACGTGCGGGGACATTGTAAAAGAGATTGTTAATCGACATGTGGGTGCCTGGAGAACAGCCACTCTCTTCCACAGCGCGGAAGACTCCGCCATCAACGTTAACTTTTGTTCCATTAAGTGCGTCGGCGGTACGGGTGAGGAGTTCAAATTGTGAGACCGAGGCGACACTTGCCAACGCTTCGCCACGGAATCCAAATGTTTGAATACATTCAAGGTCTTCAATGCGGTTCACCTTGCTTGTGGCGTGGCGTTCTAAGGCGAGCAGCGCGTCCTCGCGTTCCATGCCGACTCCGTTATCGGAAACATGGATGAGCCGTTTTCCGCCTGCCCGGATTTCGACGCGTATGGAGGTGCTTTCCGCGTCCACAGCGTTCTCGATCAATTCCTTGACGACTGAAGCGGGACGTTCAACGACTTCGCCAGCGGCAATCTTATTGGCAACATCTGCAGAGAGTATCTTAATCTTTCCCATGTTTTTAACGATTGGGTTCCTGCTCCGATTTGTCCGATGTTCAAATCGGGTTCTCGCCTAAACCTATCTCCATTTGGAGGAATTGCATTTTTTATCTTTCGCAATTCGACGATAACGAAGTTCTAACCCTACTCCATATTTATTCGGCGTTTTAGTATAAGTAACAGTTGCATGAATGTGTTTGTGTGAAGTGCGTTTCGTCAGGATATGTGTCCTGACATGTAGGCATGACTTCTGGGCAGCGCGGATGAAAATAACAGCCAGATGGACGATTGATCGGTGAAGGCACGTCCCCCTCCAACCGAATCTTTTCAACACCGGTTTGAGGATCCATCTTTGGGACAGCAGAGAGGAGTGCGCGCGTATAGGGGTGCTTGGGTGAATCGAAAATTTCCTCTGTTGTCCCGCGCTCAACAATTTTACCGAGATACATCACTGCCACCTCGTCCGCAAAGTACTCAACGACAGAAAGGTTGTGCGTGATGAAGAGATAAGTGAGATTGAAATCTGTCTGTAGCGATTTTAGGAGATTCAGTATTTGCGCCTGCACGGACACGTCTAACGCACTGGTCGCCTCGTCACAGACAATGAACTCTGGATCAACGGCGAGACAGCGTGCGATACCGATGCGCTGTCTCTGACCACCGGAGAATTCATGCGGGTAACGCGTCACCATATCCGGTGACAAACCGACGCGTTGCATCAGTTCTGCAGCGCGCCTTTCGCGTTCTTCAATAGACGCACCGATACCGTGTGCCTGCATCCCTTCGTGAATAATCGCGCCTATGGTCATTCGAGGATTCAGAGAGGCGTAGGGGTCCTGAAAGATAATCTGCATCTGTTTCCGATACGGATGCATGTGTTGACGCGTGGCAGTCGCGATGTTAACACCGTCATAGATAAGATCACCTTCAACAGGCACGCCCAATCGAAGGATGGCTTTGCCAAACGAGGTCTTGCCGGACCCGGATTCTCCGACGAGTGCAAGCGTCTTACCGCGCGGAATATCGAGCGTAACATCGTCAACGGCATAGACGTAACCGACTGTCCGTTTGAAGATACCCTTTTGGATAGGATAGTGGACACAGAGGTTTTTCACTTGAAGTTGTGGCTGTGTGTCTGATGTATGTGTAGCGGAATCTCTTATTTTATCCGTATCCGTTTCGAGTTCCAACTTTGTAGTTCCAGCTACCGTAGCATTGAAGGGCGGTTCAGGGTTGTAGAGATGGCAGGCGACGTTATGGTCGTTGCCATTAACAGCGTGCAGTGTTGGCGGAATGGTTTCGCAGCCGTCCATGACTGTCGGGCAACGATCCGCGAATCGGCAGCCGTCATTATAGTCGGTAGCTTTCGGGACCCTACCTGTAATCGTGTGTAATTGCGTCCCGCGTTTATCGCGAGCCGGTGTCGATTCCAGAAGTTTCACTGTGTACGGGTGCTGTGGGGTCTCGTAGAGTTGTTCCCAAGAGCCTATCTCGGCGATCTTTCCTGCGTACATGACAGCAACGCGATCGGCTATGTTGGCAACAACCCCCAAGTCGTGTGTTATCAGTAGTACTGCCATCTGTAATTCTTGCTGGAGACGTTGGATGAGTTCAAGGATCTGCGCTTGTATGGTGACATCCAGCGCAGTTGTGGGTTCATCGGCGATGAGGAGCCCTGGACGGCAGGAGAGTGCCATTGCGATCATGACGCGCTGTTTCATACCGCCGGACATCTGGTGCGGATATTCATCGTAGCGCGCCGCGGGTTCCGGGATACCGACGAGGTCGAGCATCTCGATTGCAGCGTTCTTCGCAGCCGTGCCGCGAAGGTCTTGATGCTGTCGGATCGCCTCGGAAATCTGGTAGCCGATCGTGAAAACAGGATTGAGACTGGTCATCGGTTCCTGGAATACCATGGCGATGTCGTTGCCTTGAACCTTCCGTTTCTCAATTTCCGGTAGGCGCGTGAGGTCTTGCTCTTTGTAGTAGATGGCACCGCCCGCGATGAACCCCGCGGGCTGCGCAACGAGTTGGATGACAGACAAGGCGGTGACGCTTTTACCGCAACCCGATTCACCGACGAGCGCGAAGATCTCGTTCGGCGCAATGTCGAAAGAGATACCGTCAACCGCACGGGCAAGTCCTTCCGGGGTCCGAAAATAGGTTTTGAGGTTTTGTACGCTGAGCAGTGCTTCTTGCATGAGGTTACTATAGCAGGGAAATTCGTGGAAGTCAAGGGAAATTTGCGTATCTTCATAGCGTTGGCACTTCGTTTTTTCTCAAGATTTAAAAAAAAAATGAAGTTTACCCTAAACTTTTTCAGTTTCATTGTTATAACATATATATGAAAGTGGTTCGTAAATTAACGGAACATGTACTTCACTATTTTTGAAGGAGGATCCAATCATGTTGAAAAGATGTTTTCCGGGCTTAATCACCTTTGTATGTCTCCTCAGTTTAACATTCTTTGTTGGCTGTGGTGATCCTGAAGGTACGGAAAGGGCAGATTTAGTTGTCAACGACGCAAACGACGCAATGGAACCGTTAGAGCCAATCGTACTGCCAGACGAACTCTACGACACCAGCGATCTGACTTACGACATCAGCGATGAAGAGGTTCAGGAGCTGATGGCCTTAGAAATTCCGGATCACTTCTTTCATGATCCGAAATATTTTCACGCGCAACTTCTCCAGCAATTCGGCAACATTCCAGCGGTCCATATCGTCGCGGAACATCACCGAAAACGATTGCTGACACCCGGGGGATTCACCACAACTCTTGATGAAGCGGTTAATTATGCCAAAGCACGATATGTGCTCTGGCCGAACGAGTCGACTAAAGAGTCTCTTGAAGGATATTTGAAAGATAAATTAATGCATGAGACGGATGATCCCGAACTGTATGGCAAAATCTACAGAGAAAAGTTAGTCCATCAGTTTGGATATATCCCAGAGGTTGATATTCTCGTTGAGGGAGAGAAAAAATATATGTTCGGAGGCTTCAAACTCCCCGATGATGCAGATATATACCTCGCCTACTTTGAGACACTCTATGTGCTCTTTCCAGATGCGTCAACTTTGCGCGACCGTGACAGAGCCAGAGAAGAAGTCCGAAAGTTAAAAGCAGAAGAATAACCCAGTTGATAGGCGCGCTTGCAAAGCGCGTCTACTGGGCCTGGGGAAAATCAGGATTGTGGAAGTCCGGTGCGGTTCCAAACCGTACCTACCGGGCCTGGGGTGGGTAATTTTGATATTCACCGCAAACCTATTTCACTCGGCAGTGTCAGATGAGGGAACTGCTTCGGTCTCTTGCTGGAATGGTGCGCTTTTTGCGCAACGGAATCCGAGCCAACTGTTCGTGTTTGTAGGTGTATCATTACCACGACTCGCTGCTTGTGCGGGAGAATTGCGCGTGTTCCAAGAACCGCCACGCGACACGCGCACCGTTTGAACACTTGTAAAATTTGCCAACAACGTCTCAATATCCGAGACACCCGCGACTGGGTTTTCCTTTGGGGAACGCCTATAAAAGTTATTTTTATATTCATCCAAACACAGTTCCCAAACATTCCCACCCATGTCGTGTAAACCGAATCCGTTTGGTAGATAACTGCCGACGGGTCGAGTGTGTCTTCCGTAATACCCGTAGTTCGCTCTGCCGGGGTCGCGAGCATTACCCCACACATACCTTCTATGTGCAACGCCGCCGCGCGCTGCTCTCTCCCATTCTGCCTCCGTTGGTAGCCGCTTGCCCTTCCACTTCGCATACGCCATCGCTGCGTACCAACTCACGTAAACGACAGGGTGATCGGCTTTTCCCTTCGGATAGTCGTTCCGATTCCAATGTTTGAGATAGTTGCCGTTATGGTATTCGCTCGGAATATTGTCTTTGCTCCATTCTGGGTTTGCCTCAATGAACGCCTTGAATTGTGCATTCGTCACCTCATACGGGTCGATATAGAATTCGTCAAGGTAGACGGTGTGTCTGGGGTTTGCGTCCGTGATTTCATTGCTGCCCATCTGAAATTCGCCTGCCGGGATCCGCACCATTTCGGTGGATGCTCTCTCCAATTCCTGTGTCGTTACATCGCCTCTCCCTTTGGATTGAAGTGCTCTCTCAAAATCAGTTTTTGCAGCGTCATGTTGCCCGAGTGCTCGCTTCGCTTTCGCGCGGCTGTCATAGGCTTCGGTATAACTATAACTATATTTTATAGCTACATCTAAATCCTCTATCGCGCCATTATAGTCACCAAGGGCAGCCTTTGCGACCCCACGGGTATGATAGGCGAAGGCTCTGTCCGGATTGTGTTGGATAGCTTTTTCACTGTCAATGATCGCTGCTTGATACTGTTTTCGAGCTTCCTCTGTTTTTTCTTGTTTCGTTCTTAATTCTCCGAGGCGGAACTTCACCCATCCACGATCACTGTAATTTGTATCTTCTTCAGGATCTAACTTGATGGCTTTGGTATAGTCCTTTACCGCCGCTTGATACTGTTTTTGGGCTTTGCCAAATTCTACTTGCTCAGCGTTCAGCTCGCCAAGGAGCGACTTCGCCCAGCCGCGACCGCTATAATTTCTATCGTCGTCTGAATCTAACTTGATGGCTTTGGTATAGTCCTCTATTGCCGCTTGATACTGCTTTTGGGCGGCTGTCGCATTCCGTTGCTTGGCTTCATATTCCCCGTAGTGGCACCGTGTGTGCCCGCGCCCGTTGTAGTGTGCATCATCTTCAGGCTCTAATCTGATAGCCTCAGTATAGTCGGCTATCGCTATGTGATAGTGTTGGCGCGCTTCAGTGATACTCCCATACTTTGCCATAGACTCCCCATAATGGACCGCCACGTTTCCACGAGTGGCATAGGCATCCGTAAATTCAGGGTCCAATTCAACGGATCTATTGAGGTCTGTGAGTGCTGCTTTATAATCCTTCCCATTGTATTTATCTTCTCCCTGCTGATGGTAGCCATACGCACGGATCCGTTTTTGTTTGTACCACTCCACCACAGGTTCAATTTGCGCGGGTTGCGAAAGCAATGCCTTAAGTAGGTTTGATGGAACAGCGTAACTGAAGGAATTGTCTACGGCGGTACTGATGCCGATGACTTCACCTTTACCGTTTAGCATAGGTCCCCCACTATTTCCGTGAGAAATATCGGCTGTTGTCTGTAACCATTTACCTTTATATCGGCTGCTGCGTATTGTGCCCTCAGTGAGTTTGTATGCGCCACCGCCTGGGTAGCCTATGGCATAAACGGGTTCGCCATTTCTGGCATCATCACTGTTACCGAGAGAGAGCGGCACGCCCGCACCCGCGATTTTTAGGACGACAAGGTCGTTTTCCATATCATACGCTGCGATTCCGTCAACCATCCAGATGTTTTCATCATCACTGAGTTTTGCGAAAATAGGTCCGGGCCGTGCGATGACGTGCAGATTCGTCACCACCTTATCCGGTTGCACAAAGAAACCGCTGCCTGCCCCTATTTTTGTCAAGTTACCGCCGGTAATCCGAACGACAGATGCTTTCCCTTTTTCGGCGGCGTGGTCTGCTGTCAGTGCTGGAAATTTTTCAGCAACATCCTGTTGCGGTAGGCGCACACATGAAATGAGCATCCCCAAAGTAAAGAGACTGAGTAGATATTTTCTAATGTGTTTCATACAGGATACATCTCTGACTTTATTAGGAAATTTCAACATTCGCTGAAAAATTGGGTCTGTTTTTGTTAGAATCATCATACACAGAATATAAGGAGATAAAAGTGCCTTTCGTTTGGTATCCTATTTTTCAAAAGCCGGGTCTAATTCCTTTGCCTTCTGGAAATCTACTATTGCCTCTTCATGCTGCCCGAGGACTTCTTTTGAAAGCCCACGGTCGTGGTAGAGGAGTGCCTTCTTTGGGTTTAGCTGGATGGATTCATTGAAATCTTCAATTGCCCCGTTGTGGTCCCTGAGACCGGCTTTCGCAGCACCGCGCGTGTGAAAGAACACTGACCGAAATTTAGCACTCTTCTGTTGTAAGCGTAGAGCCTCATCGCTATCAAACACTGCCTCTTGATAGAGTCTCTGAGCGTCCGCAGCGTTTCCTTGTTCAGTTTCAAATTGTCCGAACAGGTACTTTGTCCATCCACGGCTATTATACGCGTTCGCCCTCTTAGGCTTTAGATTGATCGCATCCGTATAGTTACCAACAGCCTGTTGATATAGTTTCTTAGCCTCCGCCTTATCTCCGCTATCTGCTGCAGATTTAGCGTCGCGTGCGTGCCAGAACCCTTGCAGCATCAACCATCCTCTCCTGCCGAAAACGGTCCTCAGGCACTGAATCAACGCCTTAAAGAGAAAAATATAAAAAAGTAGTGACAGCCGCGAAAAAAACGCGCGAAGGTTTGAAAAACTAAATTTTAACGGTTGGAGCCGGAAGGCGGTGTGAAAACCGTCAAGTGCCTCCATGTAACTACCTAAATCACTACTAAGTTCCGTCTTCGCGTTTGCGCGATGTGCGTAGACATCAGCCATATTAGGATTGAGTTTCAAGGCAGCATCATAGTAAGCGATTGCTGCTTTATATTCGCCGTGTTTCCGCTTCTCATCGCCTGTCTTTGCATGAACATAAGCACGGACGAATGGACGCTCTTGTAATGCCTTGAACGCTTCTGGTTCTCCCGTCTCTTTAATCAGGTCTTTCAACGTGTTGACAAGGATAGCATAACCGTGAGAATTGTCCGAAGAGGTATGGATGCCTATTACTTGTCCATGACTGTTCAAGATCGGACAACCGCTGCTGCCAGTGGACGTGCCAATTTTCATCTGTATCCGATTATCATTTCGCTTGATGGCATGAATAGTTCCATTGACAATTTTACCTACGCCTTTCGGGTAGCCGATAGCACAAACAAGATCTCTTTTTCGGACCCTGTCACTATCCCCCAATGTAAGTGGTTTGCCTTCATAGACGACTTTTAAAAGAGCCAGGTCGTTTTCAATATCAAGTGCTGTAACACCTTCTATCTGGAACGTGTCTCCTGTCCCTGAGAGTTTGGCGGTTACAGATGCTGCACCTGCGACGACGTGAAAGTTTGTTACAATCAATTGCTGCTGAATGAAAAATCCACTTCCGCTACTTGTCTTAATTTCAGATATATTAAACTGAGGACGTAATGCTTCAAGAGACATCTCTCTTTTCACATCCAAGTGAACGACAGAATTCGTTAAGGCTTTTTCAGCGATCTGCTGTAGTGTTTCATCTCTATCCTGTTCCATAAGGGTGTTTCCCTGTCTATTGCCTATGCTTGGTGTCAAGGGTGTTTTCAAAATCTGAGTCTAATTCTGTTGCCTTTGCAAAGTCAACTTTCGCTTCTCCGTGCTGCCCAAGGGCTCCCTTCGCTAATCCACGATCATGATAGTATAGTGCTTTCTTTGGATTCAGTCGGATGGATTCATTGAAATCTTCAATCGCTCCGCTATGGTCTCCGAGACCTACTTTTGCAACACCGCGCGTGTGATAGGTAGCAGACCGAAATTTGGCACCTTTTTGTTGTAGGCGCAGTGCCTCATCGGTGTCCCATACTGCCTCTTGATATAGACTTTGTGCTGCTGCGTTTCCTTGTTCAGTTTCAAGTTGTCCCAACAGGTACTTCGCCCAGCCACGGTTATTATAGATTTCAGCCTTTTCTGGTTTTAGATTGATAGCCCCAGTATAATCGTTTATCGCTTCTTGATATAGGCTTTGTGCTTCTGTTATTTCGCTCCGGTCTGCCTTAAATTTACCAAATGCTCGGTTCACATAACCGCGACTGTAGTATCCATTGTAAGATTCTGGGTCAAGGAGGATAGCCTCGTGAGCATCTGCCATCGCATCCTGAAAGTCGCCCAATTCACTCTTTGCAATTCCTCGTAAAGCGTAGGCTAATTTCAAAGAGCCAATAAGTCTGCTTGCAATAATTTTGTCATAGATTGCTATTGCGCCTTCATGGTCTCCTGACGCTTGTTTTATACTTGCGCGTATACCCTGAAAGGTGCCTTTAACAGCATGCCAGATCACCCGAAACAAACCAAGTAATCCTTTATACTCAGTATGGAGACGTACATTGTGTCGTTTTTGCCATACTGACAGCGATTGCACCTTCGCATCCTCCGCCACTTCAAGCAGCACTTTAAGCGTGTTGGAAGGGACTGCATAACCGATGCTACGAAACAACTTATTACCTCTTGAATGGACACCGATGACTTCACCTTTACTGTTTAGTACAGGGCAACCGCTCCACCCTGGTTCAAGTGGTGCTTTTATGCGGGTCCATCTGCTGCGTTTTCGAGTTTTCTGTACAACACCCTCCACTGTGTTGTTTTTGTCTCCGAGATAGCCTATAGCAGAAACCCGATCACCGTTCTGAACGCCTCCATTATCACCAAGGATAAAAGGTATACCTTCTTCTGTGACCTTCAGGATAGCAAGGTCGCTTAGAACATTAAATGCGACGATACCTTCAACAGTATAAACGGTATCTGTGTCAATCCGTTTTGCGGTGATTTCTATGGCACCCTCTACAACGTGGAAGTTTGTGGCAATTTTGTCGCGCGCTACAAAGAAACCACTCCCTCCACTAATTTGGACTGTCACCACAGTTCCCTCTAAAATTCTGCCAGGGGATTCTATTTCCAAGTAAACCGTGGTGCCCCTGATTTCTTCGGCAGGTTGTTGGCTTTTGTTATTTTTCGTGTCTGTCACTATTATACCCTGAATATTTCAATAGCATCTATATCCGTTACTTACTTTCAAAATCCGGATCTATCTCCTTTGCTTTCGCAAAATCAGTGTCCGCTTCTTTTTGCCGCCCGAGTGCCTGTTTCGCGAGCCCGCGCTGGTGATAGGCGTGCGCGAAATCCGGCTTGAGTTTGATGGCTGTATCAAAGTCTTTGATTGCTTCACTGTGTGCGTCAAAGGCAATTTTTGTGACTGCGCGTGTGCAGTATGCATAAGCGTTTCGCCGATCGTGTTTGATCGCTGCTTCACTGTCATCCATCGCTGCTTCATAGAGTTCGCGCGCTGCTTCCATGTTTCCATCAGCAGATTCGTATTCCGCAATGAGATACTTCGCATAACCGCGGTTGTTGTAGTTTCTACTGGCGAGGTTGGGGTCCGGTGCGACCTGGATGGCTTTTGTATAGTCAGGAATCGCTGCATGATACAACCGGGTGGCTTCCGTCTCATCTCCCTGTGCGGCTTTGTCTAACCCGAGGAGGTACTTCGCTAACGCGCGATTATAGTACGCGCCATACGAGTCCGCATCGCTAAGACCGATGCTGAGGGCTTTATCGTAATCTTCAATGCCCTCGGTGTACTGCTTCAGTTCCATTCTCGCCTGTGCCCGATTGTAGTAGGCGGGTGCTGCATCTGGGTTGCGTTCAATGGCAGTGCTACAGTCAGCGATGCCGCCTTCACAGTCTCCGAGAGTCGTTTTCGCAGTACCGCGATTGAAGTAGGCTTCTGTGAAGTCTGGATTGCGTGCCAGGGCGGCATCCCAATCAGCGATAGCACGCTCGGGGTGTCCAAGGAGATTCTGTAAAGCTCCGCGATTGTGATAGGCTTCCACCAAATCCGGATTGAGTTGCAGAGCATCCGTATAGTGTTTTATCGCTGCCTCATATTTTTTCTCTTTTTGCTTGAGGTATCCGTGAGAAGCCTCGTCATAAGCACGTATCCGGGGACGCTGTTTCCATGTTTCAAGAGGCTCCACGGCTCCCACTTCCGAAAGCAGTGCCTTGACAGCATTTGAAGGAATCGCGTAAGCGAATTCCCGGGGGGTGTTTACACCGGTCTCAGTCGGGGACGAGCTGCCCGCAACGGCAACGCCGATAACCTCACCTGCCCGGTTTATGATGGGCCCGCCGCTATTCCCCGCGGAGAGCACCGTTTTTAAACGCAGATGTGCGTCGCTAGACCGGATGCCGTGCACGGTCGCTTCCGTGACGGCACCTCTGGCACCCCTCTCTTCTATACCGCCCCCCGTGCAGCGGACTGCGTAAACCGGTTCACCTTCCTTGACGGTATCGCTGTCGGCGAGGGGTAGCGGTATCCCTTCAGTCGAAATCTGCAAGATGACCAGGTCCGCTTTGTCATCAAACGCAACCACGTCCGTAACCGGATACGGGACGCGTAGATTCACCGGCTCTACTAACGTCGTTGTTGTACCAACAACACAGTGAATGTTGGTTGCAATTAGGTTCGGTGCGACAAAAAAACCGCTGCCTGCTGCGACCTTAACCGCTTGTATCTGTTTACCCCTGCGGTGTCCGGTCGGTTCTACCTTCAAAAGGAGAACGGAAGCACGCAAAGCGTTTGATGCAATCCGCTGGAGCGACCTGTTTTTATTATTTTTAGTTTTCCGTTTTCTCATCCTTTTGTTCCTAACAAAAAACCTTTTCTTTTTATTATAGCCTAAATTTGAGGTTTTGCAAGATAAAAACATTTGACATCTCCGATAGAATATGTTATCATAATTGACAAATCTGGTGAAATTTGCACAACATCACGCGGCATTCAAACGAGATATGGACAAAAAACCGCTTACCACACGGACATCGCAATATAGGAAATTTGTGCGCTGTAATACCCTATACCAAGAGAGCATTTCTGCTGTCACGGGTTTGCGCGCCATATTCATTATTATTGCTATTCGTCGTGCTGTGGTGGGCTAATCGCGAGCAGATCAGTAGTTTTTATTGGAACGCCCATCACTGAAGCAGACGACTTCGGTGAGGGTGTTTTTTTTTGTAAATACATAAAGAGAGATGGAAGAAAAGAGGGAAGGATGGAAAGGTGGAAGTAACATGCTTCCAATCTTCCAGCCTTCCACCCATCAACCATACAAGAAGAGTGGGAGGAGTTTCCCCATGTTTGAAGAGGTATCACCGCAATTTACGTTTGCGGAGAAAGAGAAACAGACCTTAGCGTTCTGGCGTGAAAACGACATCTTCCAGAAGAGTATGGAGATGTCCAAGGACGCGCCGTCCTTCGTTTTCTTAGAGGGTCCCCCGTTTGCAAATGCGCCACCGGGTGTCCATCACGTTCTCGCGCGCATCATGAAAGATGCCGTCTGCCGGTATAAGACGATGACGGGACATTACGTCCAGCGGAAAGCAGGATGGGACACGCACGGACTCCCGGTCGAATATCAGGTCGAAAAACAACTTAATATCAAAAATAAAGCGGAATTAGAGGCTTACGGTGTCCAGAACTTTATCGAAAAGTGTAAAGAGAATGTGTTCCAATACGAACAGGATTGGCGAGAGATGACGGAGCGCATCGGGTTCTGGGTCAATCTGGACGATGCCTATATTACACTATCAAACGATTACATTGAGAGCGTCTGGTGGGTGCTGCGACAGGCATGGGATAAAGAATTACTGTATCAAGGGCATAAGGTGCAGCCGTACTGCTATCGGTGTGGTACAACCTTAGCGAGCCATGAAGTCGCACTTGGTTACCAAGAGGTTGCCGATCCGTCTATCTTCGTTCGGTTCCGGTTGAAAAACAGAGAGAATACTTATTTACTCGTCTGGACGACGACCCCTTGGACGCTGCCGTCTAACGTCGCTGTCGCTGTCGGCGAGGATTACGATTACGTCACCGTTGAAGAAGATAATGGGCAGTACCTTATCCTCGCGAAGGCGTGTCTGCCAAGCCTATTCGGAGATGAACTCCCGCGGATCGTCGAAAACTATAAGGGTAGGGATCTTCAAGATTGGGCGTATGAGCCACTTTTTGAGAGTGGAGAACATCCAGAAAGATCACACTATGTTGTCACTGGCGATTTTGTGACGACGACAGAGGGTAGCGGTTTAGTCCACATCGCACCTGCGTTCGGGCAAGACGACTACGAGATCGCGCAGCAACACAACCTTCCATTGGTGCAATTGGTGGGGCCCGATGGCAAATTTGTCGCAGCGGTTAGAGAACCGTGGGCGGGTGAATACGTCAAAGACGCGGATCCACAAATCATCGAGAATTTAGATGGACGCGGGTTGTTGTTTAAAGCTGCTGAATACACGCACCAATATCCGTTCTGTTGGCGATGCGATACGCCACTGCTCTATTACGCGCGCGAATCGTGGTTCATCCGCACGACTGCCATCCGTGACCAGATGCTTGACCACAATAAAGAGATCAACTGGTACCCAGAACACATCAAAGACGGACGTTTCGGGAACTGGTTGGAAAACAACATTGATTGGGGTCTGAGTCGTGAACGTTATTGGGGCACACCGCTGCCGGTCTGGGTGTGTGAGGATTGTGGACATCAACACTGCGTCGGCAGTATCGCCGAATTGAAAGCACTCGGTATAGATATCCCCGACGCTATTGAGTTACACCGTCCGTATGTAGACGATATTGTGCTCGCCTGTGAGGAATGTAGCGGCACGATGCACCGTGTGCAAGATGTAATTGATTGTTGGTTTGACTCCGGTTGCGCGCACACGGCACAATGGCACTACCCGTTTGAAAACAAGGAACTGTTTGAACAAGCGTATCCGGCGGATTTCATCTCCGAAGCGATTGATCAGACGCGCGGGTGGTTCTATAGCCTCTTAGCGACCGGTACACTTCTTTATGACAAGCCTGCCTACAAAAATTGTCTCTGCCTTGAACTCATTCTCGCTGCGGATGGACAGAAGATGAGTAAAAGTCGTGGGAATACAGTAGATCCGTGGACAATTTTGAACGAACAAGGCGCGGATGCGATGCGGTGGTATATGTTCACGGGATCCGCCCCGTGGGCACAGCGGATGTTCAAGATGGATGGCGTTGATGAAGCCTTGAAAAAGTTCATGGGAACGCTCCATAACGTCTATAGCTTCTTTGTCATGTATGCGAACCTCGAACAGATTGATGTTTTGCAAGATGCCCCACCCGTTGAAGAACGCGCCGTTGTAGACAGGTGGATTTTGTCCCGTCTCCATACGCTCATCGATAACGTACGCGATGAGATGGAGAACTACCATCTCACGAATGCCCCGCGTGCGATTGAGGCATTCGTGGACGACCTCAGCAACTGGTATGTCCGTCGTTCTCGCGACCGTTTCTGGGGTGCGGAAGCGGGGCCCGACAAACAAGCGGCTTATGCAACACTCTATGAGGTGCTTGTAACTGTTGCGAAACTTTCTGCCCCGTTCGTCCCGTTTTTAGCGGATGAGCTCTACCGGAATTTGGTGTGCTCGCTTGATGCTGAGGCACCGCCGAGCGTACACCTCGCGGCATACCCGGTAGCAGCGGCATCTTTGAAAGACGTACAGTTAGAGACCGATATGGCTTTCACCCGCGAAGTGATCAGTATGGGACATGCCGCACGCAACCGCTCCGGCATCAAGACGCGCCAACCGCTTGCTGAGATCACTATCGGTGGACTCTCCGATGCAGAAAAAGCGACCCTTAACCGTCTATCAGAACTCGTCTATGATGAACTCAACGTCAAAATCATTGTCTTCACAGAGGCATTGGACGCGTTCGCGCAAGTAACACTCAAACCGAACTTCAGGGTCTTGGGTCCCAAATACGGTAAAGGCGTTCAAGCCATCGCGAAGGCACTCGCCACGGCAGATGCGATGCGGACGAAGGCGGAATTGGAAACCGCTGGCAGTTTACAGGTCGAAGCGTCAGGAGAGACATATACCCTCGAATCATCAGACATCGACGTACAAACGCAGAACCGAGAAGGTTTCTTTGTAGAGGTAGACGCTCGGAAATTCGTCGCGTTGTCAACGGAACTGACGCATGAATTGGTGCTTGAAGGGTTAGCACGCGAGCTTGTGAATAAAATCCAAAACATGCGGAAGGATGCCGATTTTAACGTTGCTGACCGGATTCGTCTGAGTTTGACCGATGCATCACCGCTTGTAGACGAAGCGTTCCAAGCGCATCGGGCGTATATCCTCCGTGAGACACTAACGACGGCTGTCGTAGACGTGCCGGGTGAAAATGCCTTCACGCTTGCGCAAAAACTCAACGATGAATTGGCGACCTTGAGCGTTGAACAAGTTTAGCTTGTCTTTTCTCCGCTGGCGAGGTTCCTTAGTAGAACACCTAAGCAAAACACCTCGCCAGCAAGAACCTCTTACTGTAGGAGCGAGCTGTGCTCGCGACCGGAACATGACATTTCTCCTGGAAGTTTTTATATTATGTCCATTAATTTTGTCGAGGCACTGTCCACAGACAATCTAACGGCTATGAAGGCAGCCCCCAAAACTGACGTTCACTCCCACGCATTCTTAAGCACACGGCTTGAGAATCTGGAACGCTGGGTGGGGCATCCCCTGAAGCACCCTCCTTTTAAGATGAAAGGACTTGAGGGGATGATGGCATACGTAAACGAAATCTTATCTCATCACATAATAACCCCCGAAAGTTTTAAGTTTGTCGCATCGTCAGGGGTACGCGATGCAATACAAGATGGCGTTGTTATGCTCGAGATGAGTTTTGACATTCGGATGGCTGAATACTACCCAGATGCGTTAGTTGGGGCGCAGGTGTTTCTTGAGGCGTTAGCTGAACAATATGGCGCACAGATTGATCTGCGTCCAGAACTCGGTTTTCCTCGGACACATGCTAACGATCCAAAGTTGATGGCGTTGGCACACGAAGCCCTGGAATTGGGCGTATTTCAATCAATCGATCTGTATAGCTATCAAGAAGCGTGTGCTCCTGAAGCCGTGAAGCCTTTATACAGAAAGGCACGCGAAGCGGAGATGAAACTCAAAGCACACGTTGGAGAATTTGGGGGTGCAGAAGAGGTCCGGCGGACTGTTGAAGTCCTTGACTTAGACGAGATTCAACACGGCATCGGTGCTGCAGAATCAGTTGAAGTTATGCGTTGGCTTTCGGAGAATCAGATCCAATTGAACGTGTGTCCAACAAGCAACGTGATGTTAAATGCTGTGCCGGATCTCACTTCACATCCAATCCGCATTTTATTTCATAACGGTGTATCGGTGACAATTAACACGGATGATCTGATGATATTCGGTCAGAGCGTCTCCGAGGAATATCGGAATCTCTACCGAGCGGGTGTCTTCAGTGCTGAAGAGTTGGACAGTATTCGGCGCGCGTCTCTTGAAGTTCTTAATTGAAATCAAAACATTAGGGTTATATAGCTGAGCGTTGGGGCGTCGTTTTTTGGAAATCCCCGCGCTCGTGGTGTGCAGCAAAAACGCTACTATATGTAAGTAGATTAGCACATAGTGCTACTATATGCAAACGGATTGACATATAGTAGCACTATATGCTAATATAAATGTATGGTAGATAGACAATTTTGGCGCAACCGCATTGAAACCGCTTGGAAACGTCGTTCGGTCGTATGGTTGTCCGGTGTCCGACGTGTTGGAAAAACGTGTTTGTGCCAGACCCTTCCCAATATTGAATATTTTGATTGCGAACTGCCGCGCGTCAGACGATTGATGGAAGATCCACAAGAATTTTTGGATAATGTAGGCGATGGACGGATTGTGCTTGATGAAATCCATCGGTTACCAAATCCATCAGAATTGTTAAAAATTGCTGCGGATCACTATCCAGGGATCCAGATTGTCGCAACAGGTTCGTCAACGCTTGGTGCGAGTACCAAATTTCGTGACACCCTTGTTGGACGCAAATCTGAGTTGTGGTTAACGCCGCTTATAGAATCGGACCTCAACGATTTCAACCAAGGCGATATTTATCATCGTCTGCTGCAGGGCGGGTTGCCTCCATTTTTTCTTGAGCCCGAACTCCCCGAACCCGATTTCCAAGAGTGGACAGATGCTTATTGGGCAAAAGATATCCAAGAACTTTTTCGACTGGAACGTCGTTCCTCCTTCCAAAAGTTCACTGAACTCCTCATGGCACAAAGTGGCGGGGTTTTTGAAGCGTCCAGTTTTGCGCGCCCATGTGAGGTAAGTCGGGGGACCATATCAAACTACCTCTCTATTTTAGAGGCGACCTTCGTCGTGCATGTCATCCGCCCCTTCAGTTCTCGTCGGGCAACAGAGATTATCGCTGCGCCGAAAGTCTATGGATTTGATACCGGATTTATCTGCTATTACCGAGGCTGGTCGCAACTGCGACAGGAAGATCTCGGTTTGCTCTGGGAACACTTTGTTCTCAACGAAATTATGGCACAGACACAATCCCGTGAGATTCACTATTGGCGTAATAAGAGGGAACTGGAAATTGATTTTGTACTGACGCGCGCTCGTAATCTTCCAATTGCTATTGAGTGCAAGTGGTCGGCTTCAGGATTTTCGCCGCGTGCCCTGCTCGCGTTTCGTAGACAATATCCAGATGGTGAAAACTTCGTTGTGGCAAACGATGTGGATCACGCTTTTACGAGCAATTACAACGGTATTCAAGTTAAGTTTGTAAATTTAGGGACGTTGATTGCCGAAATATGTTCGCCTGATAGATAAAAAATTTGCCTTAAAACAGAATTTTTGCTATAGTAGGGTTAAAATAGATACGCCTACAAACCTGTCTCATAAATACCGATTTCCGTGGCGGGGTTTCCGCGCCTCAGCCCGTTCTAAATATCAGTTATATTAGTTAGGACTTACGCAAACTGAGCAAATATCGGACATTTGGACACAAAAAAGCGATATTTCCCATATTTTTAACCCCCTAAACCCCCTTATCAGGGGGACTTTAAGAGGAAATGCGTAAATTCTATTAGTAATGAGAGGAGATTCCGGTCATGCGAGATTTTTCGTATATTGCCGCGACAACGATACCGGAAGCCGTCGCGCTGCTCGACGAAAAAGGAGAAAGCGCGCGCATTTTAGCCGGTGGCACCGACCTCATCGTTCAGGTGCGCGAAGCACGCCGAGACGTTGATTGGATGATTGACATCAAATCGATCCCCGAGGTTAACGTTTTGGATTACAATGCCGATAGCGGTTTGACGCTCGGTGCTGCAGTTGAGTGCTATAAGATTTATGCCGATGATGCGATCTGTGATGCCTACCCCAGTTTGATTGACGCAACCACAATTATCGGTGGTACGGCGATTCAGGGACGTGCTGGTGTTGGGGGTAACCTGTGTAACGCTTCACCCGCTGCAGATGGTATACCGCCACTGATTGTGCTGAATGCTACCTGTGTCATTGCCGGTCCAAATGGCGAACGCGAAGTCCCTGCTGAAGACTTCTGTACAGCCCCCGGGCAGACCGTGTTGGAGAAAGGTGAAATGCTTGTCTCCATGAAAATACCGGCACCTGCGAGCAATTCAAGTTCTTACTATCTCCGGTTTATTCCGCGCAATGAGATGGACATCGCTGTTGTCGGTGCTGGTGCATCAGTGACGCTTGACGCTGCGAAACAGACGATTGTCTCTGCGCGAATTGCACTCGCTGCGGTCGCACCCACACCGCTCTTTGCGGAGGCAGCAAGCGCGCGCCTTGCGGGTCGCGAGGTCTCTGATGAAGCAATCGACGCAGCTGCGGAAGCTGCGCAAGCGATCGCGCGTCCGATTAGCGATATGCGTGGCACTGCTGAACAGCGAACACACCTCGTCGGTGTGCTGACGCGGCGCGCCCTCAACGGTGCAATCCAGAGAGTCCGAGACGCGACATAAATTTTGTCGATTGATAAGGATAACGACTTTTTCCTACGAAACGTGAAAGGAACCCATATTATGGCGAGAAGATCGCACGTTCAGACTACCATCAATGGTGAAACAGTGGAATTTCTTTGTGAACCTCGGCAAAGCCTGCTGGAGGTTCTAAGGGATGAACTCCACCTCACTGGGGCAAAAGAGGGATGTAATAACGGAAACTGTGGGGCTTGCAGCGTCATCCTCGACGGTAGACTCGTCAACGCCTGTCTTGTTCTCGGTGTAGAAACTGAAGGCAAATCTGTCGAGACTATTGAAGGACTTGCTGAACCCGACAAATTGCATCCGATCCAAGATGCTTTCCTCGAAAACGCCGCGCTCCAATGCGGTATTTGCACGCCCGGTTTCATCATGAGTGCGAAAGCACTCCTTGACGAGAACCCAAATCCGACGGAACACGAAGTTCGATACTGGTTGGCTGGAAATTTGTGCCGCTGTACCGGTTACGATAAAATTGTCCGTGCTGTACTTGATGCAGCCTCAGCTGAGTGAAAGGAGCGTCCTTCGCATGATGGAGACAGTAGAAATTGCGAGCGTCGTTAGCAAATTTTCTATGTCTTGCATGGCGAATTGACGAAAATAGGAATGCTTGAAAACAAAGAATACAAAGTTATCGGAACTCGTCCCATCCGCCATGACGGTGTTGACAAAGTCACGGGTCGTGCGCTTTATGGGGCAGATTTTCAGGCCGCGGGACTCCTCCACGGCAGGGTGCTACGGAGTCCGCACGCCCATGCCCGAATTATCTCAATTGATACCAGCCGTGCTGAAGCCCTCCCTGGTGTGAAAGGTGTGGTCACTGCCAAAGACCTGCCGGATCCGGGGGACAAAATTGCGGATCTCGGTGAAGGTGCCGTCAATCTCAAACATCTTTGTGACAATATTTTGGCAAGCGACAAGGTACTCTATAAAGGTCACGCTGTCGCTGCTGTCGCTGCGACGAATCCGCACATCGCCGAGGAGGCTTGCACGCTCATTGATGTCGAATATGAGGTGCTACCCCCTGTCTTAGAGGTACGGCAAGCGATGGAACCGGATGCGCCGCTCCTACATGAGCACCTCCGAACGACTTCATTAGGTGAAACTGCAGACGAACCGAGCAATGTCGCCAGCCACATTCAACATAAACTCGGTGATCCTGAGAAAGGGTTCGCCGAAGCGGATGTCATTATTGAACGTGAATTCGTTACAGGTACCGTCCACCAAGGCTATATTGAGCCGCATAACGCCACAGCACACTACAATCAGGATGGGCAGTTGACGATTTGGTGTAGCACACAAGGTGCGTTTACTGTCCGCGAACAGGTCGCTGAAATTCTTCAATATCCTATCTCGAAAATTAAGGTTGTCCCGATGGAGATTGGCGGCGGTTTTGGCGGCAAGATTAGCGTCTACATTAAACCTGTCGCAGCATTACTTGCTAAAAAGACCGGTAAACCCGTCAAGGTGCTGATGAACCGAGCGGACGTGTTTGAAGGGACGGGCCCGACCCCTGCTTCTTTCATTCGCGTTAAGATGGGTGCTACCAAGGAAGGTAAGATAACTGCCGCCGAAGCGTATCTCGCTTTTGAAGCGGGTGCTTATCCCGGTTCTCCGGTTGGTCCGGGTGCGATGTGTATCTTTGCGCCGTATAGCATTGAAAACGTCATCATCGATGGCTACGATGTCGTTGTGAACAAACCGAAGACCGCGCCTTACCGCGCGCCCGGGGCACCAAACGCCGCGTTCGGTTCAGAGACAGTTGTTGACGAGATCGCGGAGAAACTCGGCATCGATCCACTTGAGATCCGGTTGCTCAACGGTGCAAAAGAGGGTGACCGACGTGCAGATGGACCTGTTCACCCGCGCATCGGTTGCATTGAGACAGTCGAAGCAGCGAAAGCACATCCACACTATACCGCACCGAATGGGAAGAAGCACCACGGTCGCGGTGTCGCTTCCGGTTACTGGTTCAATATCGGCTTGGAGTCGAGCGTGACGATTAATGTCAACTCTGATGGCACAATTAACCTCATTGAAGGTTCCACAGACATCGGTGGCACGCGTGCTTCGATCGCTATGCAGGCGGCAGAAGTGCTCGGCATCTCCGCTGAATCGGTCAACCCAAGTGTTGTTGATACCGAATCTGTCGGTTACACAGCTGTGACGGGTGGTAGCCGTACAACATACGCGACGGGTTATGCTGCTTATGAAGCTGCACAAGATGTCAAGCGGCAGATGATCGCTCGTGCCGCGAAACTCTGGGAAGTTGAAGAAGCGAACGTGCAATTCGCAGACGGCGAATTCTCAAGCATCAACGGCAAAGAGGAACAGATTAGTTTCCGCGACCTGTGTGCACGCCTCGGTGAAACCGGCGGTCCGATTGTGGGCAGTGGAACGGTGAATCCCGGAGGCGCAGGGGGTGCCTACGCAACGCACGTGGTGGATGTAGCAGTGGACGAAGAGACCGGCAAGGTTGACATCCTCCGCTATACCGCGGTCCAAGATGCCGGAAAAGCGATTCATCCGAGTTATGTTGAGGGGCAAATACAAGGTGGTGCTGTTCAGGGTATCGGGTGGGCATTGAATGAGGAATACATCTATAACGCCGAAGGAGAGATGACGAACGCCAGTTTCCTCGATTACCGGATGCCGACCTGCTTGGATTTACCGATGATCGATGCTGTCATCGTTGAAGTCCCGAATCCGGGGCATCCGTATGGGGTGCGTGGTGTCGGTGAAGTGCCGATTGTACCACCGATGGCTGCCATCGCCAACGCGATCTACGATGCAATCGGTGTTCGGATGACAGAACTCCCGATGTCGCCTGATCGGCTCCTGAAAGCGATGGGCAAAATCTAATGATTGCAAGTAACCAGTGTAACAGTCGCCAGTAACCAGTAACCAGTGGCCAGTTAAAGAGGGGATCGCGTGAGACAACAGTTTCGGGGTAACCCACGGGGAAATCCGCAGAAATCCGCAGAAACACCCTATCAAAGACCCCTATCAAAGACACCAAGCAAAAACACCCTCTTTTCTGGTAACTGGAAACTGGAGACTGGAAACTTAAAAAACTGGTAACTGGAAACTATTAAAATATGCCAATTGTAGCTATCCCATCCCTCCTGCGTAATCTAACCAACGGCGAAGACAGTATTATTGTTTCCGGTGCCACTATCCGCGAGGTCATTGATAATTTAGAGGCCCGTTATCCGGGTATGAAAGCGCGGTTGTGTGAGGATGATCGCATTAAACCTGGACTCGCTGTTTATATCAACGGTCTTCTCACACGCGGCAGTATTCTCGAAAGCGTTGATGAAGACGCAGAGATTCATTTCCTCCCTGCCATCGGTGGTGGTTTGATTCTGACGCAGTGCGTTTAGAAATCTAACTCGGTTATGCCCCCTCTCTTATGCAAACCCTTCAACCCGTCTGTGCCGGCTTGTGTGAACCGGATCAATGCCTGCTGTTGGGTGAAAATGCGCCCGGCTCTTATGACTGAGAAGAATATAATTTTTCCAGAAAGGAGAAGTCGTGATGAAATCAAGAGAATTGAGATTCAGCGTCTTTACACTTTTTTTACTCATACTCATCTCAGCGGACGCGCCTTTTTGCGTTGGCGAAGTGCTGCTTGAAGATGACTTTAATAAGAACGCAATCGACAAGGGGAAATGGGCTCCTACAGGAACCTGGTCCGCGGATGGCAAGACCCTAACGGTTAACGGCGGAGAAGTCGGAATTACTGTCAAGGATGACTTTACTGACTTTGAGTTCTATGTCGACTTTCACATGATAAACCCGCTATGGGCATCGAATTGGGTCATGCGTGCGGAAGATCCAAACAATTGCACACTGGTTCAAATTGTGGCAGATGGTCGGGATCAATTTTGGTGGTTTACGAGAGTTGGTGGTAACTATATTGTTAAGGATGAGGATAAGTTGGACAACGAATCAGGTGTACAGGCTGAACTTGGCAAATGGTATACGATAAAGATCGTTGCGGAAGGTGAGCGTTACGACCTCTACCTCGCTGAGCGTGGCAAGGAACTCAAATTATCGTGCACATGGAAAGATAAAACCCATAACAAAGGCAGCATAGGTTTCAGAGCCGGGGGCGGTGAACATTCCCTATATGACAATGTATTAGTTACAACTGTGGGACACAGTTTTGCAGTGAACCCTGAAGATGCTCTACCGGTTACATGGGGAAAATTGAAGACGATGCGATAAAGTGGAAGGGACGATCCTCATGCACACCGAATCGCCATTCACGGACTGGACAGACTTGATCAGTGCCCATAGCAATTGAAATAGATTTAAGGCGTTTTCGATTGACAGTTTATGGCAGGTGTGTTATTTTTTCCTTAATTGGTTCTGATGAGAAGAAGCATAATCTTCCCAAAAAGGAGAAATTGTGATGAAATCAAGAGAAATGAGATTCAGCGTCTTTACGATCTTTTGGTTCATACTCATCTCAGTGTATGCGCCTCTCTGTGTTGGCGAAGTGCTGTTTGAGGATGACTTTAATACGAAAGCAATTGACAAAGGTAAATGGGCCCCTACAGGAACCTGGGCCGCCGATGGCGAGACACTGACGGTTAACGGCGGAGAAGTCGGGATTACTGTCAAGAATGACTTTACTGACTTTGAGTTCTATGTCGACTTCAATATGGTAAATCCGCTATGGGCATCGAATTGGGTCGTGCGGGCCGAAGACTCAAACAATTGTACACTGGTTCAAATTGTCGCTGATAATCGGAATCAATTTTGGTGGTTTACGAAAGTTAATGGCAATTATATCGTTAAGGATGAAGGTAAATTGGACAATGAATCAGGTGTACACCCTGAGCTTGGCAAATGGTATACAATAAGGATAGTTGCGGAAGGCGATCGTTACGACCTTTACCTCGGTGAACGAGGGAACGAGCTGGGGCTATGTTGCACATGGAAAGATAAGACCCATAACAAGGGTAGCATAGGTTTCAGAGCCGGGGGCGGTGAACATTCCCTATATGACAACGTCTTGGTTACAACCGTGGGGCACATTACTGCGGTAGATCCTGCCGATGCCCTGCCCGTCACATGGGGAAAACTCAAAACGATCGGGACTTACGCACATTGAGTAGAAAAGGGACATATTTTAACAAAGACACCTCGTTTTAAACCCCCTAAATCCCCCTTATCAGGGACTTTGAGAAGGAATAATCCTAATGCACGCCGAATTGCCATTTGTGGACTGCACAGACTTGGTCGAAAGTCGTGATAGACTTCTTGAACACAGTCGCCAGAACGGGTATCTCTTCTTTCCCGGACTGCTCCCTGTGGAGCCGGTGCTTGCGTTACGTCGACAGGTGTTACAGGTGGCAGAGCAGCACGAACTCCTTGCGCCAGATACCGATCCCGATGCCGGTATCCGTAGAAAAGGGGTCTTCATCTGCGAACAGGACAGATCCGAAACATATATACGTTTCTACATTGATGTCCAGAAACTCCGACTTTTCCACGAACTTCCGCATCACAAGCAGATCATCGGTGTTCTGGAAGTCTTATTCGGCGATTCTGTTTTCATCCATCCGCGCCACATCTGTCACGTTATCTTCCCCGGAGAACATCAGTACACTACGCCGCCGCATCAGGACTTCAGTCCAGTTCGCGGTTCGCAGGAAACATGGACGGTGTGGACCCCTTTAGGAGACTGTGATGCCGAGTTGGGCGGCTTGGCGATTGCCCGTGGATCAAACCGTCATGGGTTGTTAGAGGACGGGGGTGTCCGTTCCTGGGAGTTGATTGACGACAGTACGGAATGGGTTTCAAACCCCTTCAAATGCGGAGATGTCGTTATGTTCCACAGTTTAACGATTCATCGAGGTCGTGATAACGTGACCGAGGATCGGATACGACTTGCTACGAGTGCCCGTTATCAATCCGTCAGCGAACCTGTTGACGAAGACGCGCTCACTGTGCATCTCGGTTGTGCGAAATGGGAAGAGGTCTATTCGGAATGGGCAACCGACGATCCGCTGAAGTATTATTGGAACGCAATTGATATGGATGTTCAACCGGCTTACCATCGCCGCTGGAGAGAATCTGCAAATCGTTAGGAGCAAAAATGCAAAAAGAGAACCAAGGATTATCTGAAACCCTGCAACCCATACCGGATGGATTGGTTGTCCTTACCTTTGATGACGGTAATAAGTCAGACTATACGTATGTCGGACCACTGTTGAAGCGTTACGGTTTTGGGGCGACTTTTTTTATTACAGAGGGTCTCGGTTTTCTGAATAACAAAGACCACTATGTTACATGGGAAGAGATCCATGCGTTGCACGAGGCGGGTTTTGAGATAGGTAACCACACCCGTCATCATAAGCATACCAACACACAATCGAAAGCGGAATTGCTGGCAGACTTGATACACATCGATGAACGGTGCGAAGCCTACGGTATCCCTGTGCCTGAGACCTTTGGTTATCCGGCGGATTGTCGCGGCCCGGAAGCGATAGAAGTGTTGTCAGAAAAAGGGTATCGTTTCGCGCGGCGTGGTATTGGACCGGAGTTTCCGTTTCATCCAGAGGGTGGACGTGGCCCGGTTTACGATCCGGCTGTCCATCACCCGTTGGTCATTCCGTCAACGGGTGTTCCGGGTCCAAATTACGGATTTGAGGATTTGGTCTGGGCGGTGGAACAGGCGAAAGATGGGACAATTGCTGTCTTAACGTTTCATGGGGTGCCTGCGCTTGAACATCCATGGGTGGATGTCCCGCCTGAGCAGTTTAAGACGTACATGGATTACCTTCGTGACAATGGTTGTACCGTTATTGCGTTGCGCGATCTGGCGAAATACGTTGATGCCTCAGAAACAACCGGAAAAAGCATAACATATTGGCCGTAAAATCTGTGTGCGAAATTGCGTAAAAATTAGGCAGAAACGCTGAAGTGCGCTGAAAAACGCCTTGTGGGAAAAAAAAGTGCTGAAATTTTGGGAATTAGGTCTTTTTTTTCTAAAATTATGCATTTTTTTGACAATTTTATTTGACAAAGTAATTTTAAGGGTGTATAATTAACATTACCTTTCGACAAGGAAGGTGCATTTGTTCTTTGAAAGTTAAATAGTATACGTGACGTGCCTGTTATATAGCTTGTGAGTGCACTTCGATTTACTTGAAGATGTGCTTGATTACTTTTTTGGAGAGTATGATACCGGCTCAGGACGAACGCTGGCGGCGTGGATTAGGCATGCAAGCCGAACGAGAAGTCGGACTTCGGTTCGATGGAAAGTGGCGAAAGGGTGAGTAACGCGTGGGTAATTTGCCTCTGAGATGGGGATAACAACTCGAAAGGGTTGCTAATACCAAATACGATTCGGTTGACTTCGGTTGGCCGCATGAAAGGTGGCTTCGGCTGCCGCTCGGAGATAAGCCCGCGTCCTATTAGCTTGTTGGTGAGGTAACGGCTCACCAAGGCGACGATGGGTAGCTGGTCTGAGAGGATGGTCAGCCACATTGGGACTGAGACACTGCCCAAACTCCTACGGGAGGCTGCAGTCGAGAATATTTCGCAATGGGGGGAACCCTGACGATGCGACGCCGCGTGGGGGATGAAGGCCTTCGGGTTGTAAACCTCTGTGTTACGGGATGAATTGGATGTTGCTGATAACGCAACGTTTTTGACGTTACCGTAGTAGAAAGCCCCAGCTAACTACGTGCCAGCAGCTGCGGTAATACGTAGGGGGCAAGCGTTGTCCGGAATCACTGGGCGTAAAGCGCGCGTAGGCGGTGGAGTAAGTCAGACGTGAAAGGGTTCGGCTCAACCGAGCCACTGCGTTTGATACTGCCTCACTTGAGTCTAGAAGAGGAAAGTGGAATGTATGGTGTAGCGGTGGAATGCTTAGATATCATATAGAACACCCGTGGCGAAGGCGGCTTTCTGGTCTAAGACTGACGCTCATGCGCGAAAGTTTGGGGAGCAACCGGGATTAGATACCCCGCTAGTCCTTACTGTAAACGATGGGTACTAAGTGTAGGGGGTATTGATTCCCTCTGTGCTGTAGCTAACGCATTAAGTACCCCGCCTGGGGAGTACGGCCGCAAGGTTAAAACTCAAGGTAATTGACGGGGGGCCGCACAAGCGGTGGAGCATGTCGCTTAATTCGAAGCAACGCGAAGAACCTTATCCAGGGCTTGACATCGCAGTGACCGCCATAGAAATATGGTTTTCCTTCGGGACACTATGACAGGTGCTGCATGGCTGTCGTCAGCTCGTGTCGTGAGATGTTGGGTTAAGTCCCGCAACGAGCGCAACCCCTGTCTTTAGTTGCCAACAGGTAATGCTGGGGACTCTAAAGAGACCGCTGGTGACGAGCCAGAGGAAGGTGGGGATGACGTCAAGTCCGCATGGCCCTTATGCCCTGGGCTGCACACGTGCTACAATGGCCGGTACAGAGGGATGCCAAACCGTGAGGTGGAGCAAATCCCAAAAAGCCGGCCCCACTTCGGATTGCAGTCTGCAACTCGACTGCATGAAGCTGGAATCGCTAGTAATCGCGAATCAGCAGGTCGCGGTGAATACGTTCCCGGCCCTTGTACACACCGCCCGTCACGCCATGGGAGTTGGTAGCATTCAAAGCGGGTGACCCAACCTTCGGGAGGGAGCTCTCTAAAGTGAAACCGATAACCGGGGCGAAGTCGTAACAAGGTAGCCGTAGGGGAACCTGCGGCTGGATCACCTCCTTTATAAGG
>PYIY01000188.1 GCA_003635195.1 Candidatus Poribacteria bacterium
ACCAATTGTTAGACCCTACAACCTTACGACTGAATGCTTTGTTAAGAGACCGAAGTTCTTTCAAGGACTGTTTCAAGAATTGTGGTGATTGTATCTTCTCGCCTGTAGAAAGTGTTAAAAATGCGTCTTTCATGCCGGATTTGGTCTGGGAATAGACCAAATCCATTCCTTGTATTACATTGTCTGCCCCAACGCTTTCACCTGTTGCGGGTAAGACCTCTTTAGAGATATCATCTGTAACAACATAGAGCCAATAGGTGCCGACAGCATCGCGAAGGATTTGGATATAGCGAACACCACCTTTCCAATCACGATGCTGATGGAAAGAAAACCAGCGTTTATTGAACTTAAAAGATTGCGAAGGTTCATCCCATTCTTTAAAAGAGATGCGGACACGACCTTCTTCAAGAAGATAAGCGGATTGAAACTTCGCAGAACGATATTTACCACGCTTCTTATGTTTCGGGCGACCGAACTTAGGAACATCGAAGAAGTTTTCAAAGGAAAGATGGATACGAATAATCACAGCATCAAGAGTGTCGCGGGGTATCCATGTCCAATGCTGATGGGTGCGTTCAAGCAACTTCGTCAGATGTGGCTGCTGCAAACGATAACGTCCCGCATACTTGCCGTATCTGCGATAGTATCGGTTCTCAAGTTTGAGAAAGTGATTGTGGACATCACACAAGTCGTCAAGCATATTGCCCAGACGCATGTTCTGAGGTTGCTCGCGTATCTGGTATTTATACGTTCTGCGACGTTGTTTCTTTTTTCGTTTCTTTTTCATTGGGTTTCACGTATCACGCTTTTAACCCCTTTCAAGTGGGTAGGCAGACACATAGTCGAGAGACTACGCTTGAAATGTCTGCCAACGTGATACTCTAATTATACTACATTTTGACATTATTTGTCAAGAATAAATAGGAACGGGCATTCCTCCCCAAACTAAAGCATGGGGTCTCCTGCCCGAAGAGTGATGAAAATTAAGAATTCAATTGGGCAGGCAAAAGACCTGCCCTAAATATTTTTTGGATAGCATTATCGAAAGATTTATTAGAACTTCGCCAGACCGTACCTACCAGATTTAAATACTCAGGTTTCATAGAATCCCACCAATTTTCTGATGTCCAAGCCATTCTAATATTTTGCCATAATTTTCGAGGGACATGCCGCTGCGCAATTTGATTTCCATTTTTTACTATCCTTTTGTGTCTTGCTGACTCTAATAAAATGAAACTATATTTTATTCAAAAGTTGGAGGCACTGAAAATGGGATCAGCTGTTCTGATTATCGCTATTATATCTGGAAGCATCATGGTAATAACGCTCGGATGCGTCTGGATGGGTATTTCCTATGTTAAAAAAAGGGATGGATTGACAAAAGGAGCGTCCCAACGTGAGATGGCTGCACTGCAGCAGCAGGTGAACGACGTTCAACAAGAAATCACTGTTCTTAAAAAGGAAGTGAAACGACTCATTAGAATCGCCAAAGGCGAGAGTGAGTAACGGAGGAGAACAGGTATGTTGGTGTTACTACTGATTTTTCTTGTGCTGGTATGTTTCTTTATTTTTAAGTTTACTGCTGCGTTTATTGCTATTGTAGCAATAGTTACGGGGACGACAACTATCACTACCCTCGTGTGTGTCTGGTTGGGGACCTCGTATTGCCTAAAAACGTTCGGGTACAAACCAAATAGAGGTCAACAGATCTATCGTCAGGTGGATTTGGATTTAAAGCAAATTGTTGGGGATTTACAGGAGATCCATTCTCAACTGGAAGAAGCTGAACAGCACCTACAGAATCTGGAATATCTAAGGTACGCCCGCCAAAATCGTGAAACAAAAAATTAGCGTCGTAAAACGGAAAAAGTTAAACTGTTCCTCATCAACCCGTCACAACGCCTTGTATTTTTTCGGTAGGGTACCATAGCGGGGTATCTTTTGCAAAGGGCTTGTAGGGCATTCTCGAAAGCTTTTTTTAAGGCACCTGGCATAACTAAAAATAGTAGACGTTTTTTAAAAAAACCGTCAATCAAAAAGGATTCGGAAGATTACATCATCGAAAGTTTACTCAAATACCTAAAAACGGAGAGCGTTAATTGATGAAACATCAGACGAAACCGACAATTATGATCCTTGGCAGCAAACACTTGGCAAATCCAGGAATGGATGGGTTCAATACAAGAATGGATGATGTCCTTGCACCCAAACGCCAACGCGAAATCAAGCAGTTGGTCGAACAACTCAAGGCGTTTAATCCTACCAAGATAGCACTTGAGATAGATTTTTCACGGGATGCTGAAATCAATGCAGTGTATCAAGGTTATCTGAAAGGAACCTATGAACTTAAACGTAATGAAGGGACCAGATCGGCTATCGCTTAGCAAAACAACTCGGACATTCAAAGGTGTATTGCGTGGATCATTTCCGAAGTAGTAAAGAAGATCCAATCTTTAAAGGTGGTATTGATAGCGATTTGATAGACCGGGATGCGTTTGCGAAAAAGCACAATCAGCAACACCTGTTTGGATCCCATCCGACAGATCCAGGAAAAGTTACACGAGATAAGGATGGAACAGTCTGGATTGAATCTGAGACATATGAGTCGATAACCGACATGTATATACGCATCAACCAGCCTGAACGGAGTCGCGCGAGTCAGCGAGCATATTTACACAGTGCCCGTATTGGACTTGACGACCAATACCCGGGTGTGAATTGGCTTGCCCATATTTGGTATGCTCGGAATCTCAAGATTTTTGTGAATCTCACACGGATTACTGAATCTGATGATGATCGCATTCTGCTGATTATTGGTGCCGGACATATTTTCCTTGTTCAACAATTCCTTGAAGATTCAGGAGATTACATCATCGAAAGTCCACTCAAATACTTGGATAACGAAGGAATGTAGACTTCTTAACCTGTTATCCAGAGGAGTTGTAATCACAAATCGTTTTTACCGACGGAGATGATGGGATATATTAATGCATACGCTTTGGCTTGTTATCCAGCGAGAATTCGTCTCAAATGTGTTGACCTCCCGATTCCTAATCGGATTTATCGTCTGTCTACTCTCAACTGCTGTCGCTGTTTTTGTCCAAGTGGATGATTACGAAAAACGCTTAGCAGGGTATAACGCTGCTATCCGGGAAGCAGAAGCGGAAGCGCAAAACTGGGAACTCTACTACAACATCAATCCGAAAGCGCACCGGAAACCGAATCCTTTGGGTATCTTTAACGTAGGCGCGGAAAACTTAGGCGCGAATACGGTCACCATCGAATTGGCTAAGCCTGTCTTTGAACTCACCTACCCTATATTGGGTGAACCGGCGCAGAAACGGGGGGCAGACAATCCGCTGCTTGCAATGTTCCTGACCATTGATGTGGTCTTTATCTTCAAAATTGTGCTAAGTGCCTTAGCGATTCTATTTGCTTTCAATACAATTTCAGGGGAAAGAGAAGATGGCACCCTGAAACTTGTGTTATCTAATGCGATACCGAGAGATATGATAGTGCTGGGAAAATACCTCGGCGGGATGTTGTCGCTATTCCCTATTGTTTTCATAAGTCTAATTGTCGCACTAATAATCGCACTTTCTTCCCGTGTTACTGCTTTCGACGGAAACGACATTTCACATATTGTGCTGATATTTGCTGTTTCCCTGTTGTATGTGTCAACGTGGTATCTTTTAGGATTGCTGCTGTCAATTTGGACAAAGACACCTGCGACGACCTTAATTCTTTCGATGGTTGTCTGGGTGATGCTAACAATCGTTCACGCGAACATGGCGACGATTGTTGTGGAGAAATTCCCACCCTATCAGTCCAAACCTGAAGCAGAATATGTCCGGTCTGCTGCTGATGTATGGGATCAATTCCAAAAAGAACGGGATACCTACATCAAGCAGAGGGGTTATGAAAACCTGCGGGATTCAATCGTTTGGGAACCTGGGGCAAGTTCAGAAAGATCTGACCGTTTTTTGACGTTTTTTTCATACGGGATTGAAAACTTATATTTCATAGAAGGTTACATCCTCAACGATATCGACAAAGCGGACACCGCTATCTTTCAAGAAATTTTAGGTTATCAAGAACCGCTTCGGATTACGTATGCGGATAAAGCCGAGGCAATTCTCAATAAACCAGCAGAAGAACGAGAGCGGAATGCCAAATTTGCAGATGTACTTGCCCGTATCTCCTTTGCAGATGTATATCACTATGCTGTCGGGACAATAGCGGGGACAGATCGACAGAGTTATAACGATTTTATCCAGGACTCCAGGGCATATAAGCGGGAGATCGTTGAATATTTAAAAGATAAAGCGGTGTTTTCTTCTCGAGCGTGGTTTTCCAATGACCAAGGTGCTGCCGATCTAACGGCTCTACCTGTTTTCCAACAGCGGCGATTTTCACTTTCCGAAAGTTTCTCCCGCGCCTATATAGATATTTTGATCTTATTGGCATGGAACATCGTTCTATTCATGGCGGCTTATGTGTCTTTCCTGCGATATGATATGAGTTGAACAATTAGGACTGTATGGTGGTGTTCGCGTGCTTCAGCGTTTTTAAATAATTGTTTTCTGGGCATCGTTCCACTATGTTCCACGATGGTTTCTGATTTCATTGAAGGTGGCTTTGTTGCAAAAACCCCATTAAAACATATCACAAACCTGCCCTTAATGTAATGGAGGGCAGCGCGAAGGTCAAGGATTAAAAAAATGATTTGGCAGATAGTACGTAAAGAGATACACCATAATCTCACAACCCTACGTTTTGCTTTGATAATAATTATACTGCCCGTCCTGTTTGTAGCGAACTCGCTCATATACAGCTTTGGTTACGGTTATACCGCGCAGGTTGATACCTATAACCAACAAATTACACAGAATAGGGATCACGTCGCGGATTACGCGAATAAAGGGTTAGCGGAATTAGCACTGGTAGGACCGGGGGAGATTCCGAAACGTCCCAACCGTTTGACCTTCTGTGCTGATGGGGCGGATAAATTGATACCGCGTTCTGTCAAAATGATGAATGTCGGCATGCTCAGTCGCGCCGGCTATGGATATGAAGTTTACCGGTGGAGACCTCCGTGGATATTAGAGTATCCTTTGGATAATAAAAGTGGTAGCGCGATGCAACGCATCAAAATTGACTGGGTCTTCATCGGTATTCTGATGAGTTTCTTCGCGATCTTATTCACTTTCGATGCGATTGCCGGAGAACGGGCGCGTGGCACACTAAGCCTGATGATGTCAAATACAGTATCGCGTGGACAGGTGTTGCTGGGGAAATATCTCGGTGCTTTTATAACGCTCATGGTGCCCCTTATCGTTAGTATCCTAATCAATCTACTTGTCATCCTTTTCTCAGGGAACATTCCGTTTGAATCGAGTGAGGGGTTGCGGATTTTGGGGATGGTCGTATTATTCGCATTGCTTGTTTCTATTTTTATTTTTCTTGGGCTTTTCTTCTCCAGTCGCGTCTCAAATGCTATTACAAGTTTAGTATGGCTCTTGCTCACTTGGGTTTTTTTGGCGTTTGTCTTTCCGAGTCTACTCGGGACTTTTGTCGGTAATCTGAATCCGATTCCGTCCGCTGATGAAGTTGTGAAGCAGAAACATGCGCAATTAGAACAGTTGTATGGGGAATATCGTCCTTTTAATAGTCCAGGAGGTATAACGCCTAAGTTAGGAAAGGCAGCCTCCGCCAAAGATCCGGAAACGACACGCCTCTGGGCAGACTTTCTCTCCAGGGAGGTAGAGACGAAAACTCGGCTTTCAGATGCGCATATAGATCAGCAATTTCAGCAAGTGCAGCTCGCCCGAGATCTGACCCAAATCTCTCCGATAGCGACTTTCCAATATGCGATGGAAGGGCTTGCGAATACAGGTATCGTGAGTTACACAAATTTTGTCAAACAGGCGCGTCGGTATCGTCAAATGTTCATAGACTTCATCAAAACGGAGGATCGGGGTGATCCAGAAAGCCTACATATCTATCCTGTAAAGGAAGGGTTGTCTCAGAAACCGGTGGATCCAGACGCTGTGCCGGTTTTTGAAGAGCAGATCTCTTATCGGAGCGTGTTAATCCAAGTTATGTTGCTGGTCCTGTTTAATCTGCTGTTCTTTATTATTGCATTGGTTTCTTTTATGAAAAGCGATTTGAAGTAGATATGAGGTCTTGTATTGAACTGACGTTAAAGCCCTAAAAAGTCAACCATCGGTGAAAGAAAACCTCTCTATCCGCCGGTTCAACTACGCGCAACAAGATCTTCCCATCGGTGAAAAAATCCACTGCCATGAAACCTGTATGCTGATGCGCGAACAAAGTGTTATCCCCGGACAACACTGCTGTTACCTTTCGACGCGCGGCAGCTCCGCTAACGAGAAGATAATCGACACTATCACCTTTTAAGACTTGTAAAGAGTGTTCATGTCCAGCAGCATAAATTAAAAGCGGGGTGCCTTCAGGTGGCTGTTTTCGCGTAGAAAATGCTCTGTTGAGTTGCTCTACCAAATTGTCGTATGGGGTGCTGCCTATATCTTGATCGAATTTGTAAAAGTATTTCCTTGCATACGGATGCACTGAACCAATTACCGGTATTGGAATCCAGAGCCATTCTTCTAAAGCTCTGGTAGGAAAAATATGTGCCTTCCAGTCAAAATAGCCGCCGTGTGGACCGTAACTTTGCAACGGGTGGTGTCCGACAACGATAACCGGTAATTCTGTATCTAAGAGTGTTATAAGTTCTTCTATAACTGTTTCAGGTGATTTTTCTGGTTTTTCATGTTGATGGAGCCACCATTGTGTATCCAGTACAATAAGCCGGACTACGGGGTTAACTTTCGGTAGCTCAAACGCAACTGGCCCGGGTGCGCCTCCAGATGGCAGGAAATTCTGTTCACCGGCGAGGGCATCATTGATAAACTTTTCTTGTGCGAGAAGCGCGCGATACCCTTCCGATTTTCCGCTTGCCCAATCGTGGTTTCCGGGGATAAAGAGTCCATGGACACCCGCATCTTTAACAACTGTTAGTTGTGGTGTTAGACGCGTTGCTGCTTCATGTTTTTTCCGGGCTGTCATTCCTTCCGGGTACATATTGTCCCCTAAAAAGACGATACTTGTTTTTGCAGCGTCCTTTTGTGCCCATTCACCGAGGGTTTTCAAGACGGGTTCATCCGGTCTCGGTGCACCACCATCGCCGAGTAACAAGAGACGATAGCGGAGAACACCTTCTGTTTCACTCTCATGTCTTTCAATATCAGGTATCTCTGGGTGGTAATACGGCTTGGTATGGCTGCACCCCGCACTCGTCAACTGTATCGTCTGAATAATGCAACAGAGGAGAATAATATAGCGGGTGAGATTAGGACGGTTTAAAAAGCGGAAGGTGTTATTTTTCATTTCAAAGAGTTTCCTGTTGTGTATTTTGTTGAAGCTAAAATAGACAATATCAGAAGATGTCGTATGCTTAATGCGCTACTGCAATAATTAGAAATTAGATATAGATTTCCATAAGATGATATAATACAATAAATAGCTGAAAATGTTAAGAGAAATGAGGAAAAAATGAGACGTTTCGGAACCCAAGGTCGTGTGTATCCTGGACGGCACTATATTGTCTCACGGACTGAGGAAATTGCCGATATCATCACCCGTATTGAAGAGGGACGGTCCATCGTCCTTTTTGCACCTCGCCAGACCGGAAAGACCACGTTTTTCCGATTCGCTCTTGACGCACTCACAGCTACCTCCTCAACCTATTTCCCAATTCAACTGAATTTTGAGGCGTATAAAAATCTCTCCCCTTCCGATTTTTACGATGCTTTCTACAAACGGGTTCGCAAGGAAATTGAACAGGTTTTCCAAGAACGCGGACACATGCCTGCTGATGCCCTCACGCGATTTCTGGATAGCACAAAACTCACGAATCATATTTCGATGATGGAGTTCTTTGAAGAGTTTGCAGGTTTTTTAGATGCCCAATATGGCGAGCAGAAGGTTGTCCTCATTATAGATGAATTTGATGGTATCCCCCAAGGGGTTCTAAGTGATTTTCTTCACACACTCCGCGCTATCTATCTTTCTGATGAGGAGCGGTGTCCACACAGCGTCGGCATCGTCGGCGTAAAAAGCATTGAGCAACTCAATTACGATAGATCCGTTTCACCGTTCAATATACAGGACGAGTTCCACCTGCGTAACTTCACTCTCCAACAGGTCCAAGAATTGCTAATGCAGTATACAGATGAAATTGGGCAACCCTTTGCATCAGAAGTCATTGAGGTGCTCCATAGACAGACTGCTGGTCAACCTTTCCTTGTCAATCGGCTTGCCCAGATTTTCACCGAAGAGTTGGAAATTCCGAAAACTGAGACAATTACGATGACGCACTTTGCAAGAGGGCACGCGCAGCTTCTTGAGGAAAATAATGCTAATCTGATGCATCTGATAACAAATATCAACAGAGACCCACGTTTTGAAAGCGTGTTGATGAGAATCGTTTCTTATGAGAGAGGCGTGCAGTTCTCTTTACGGAGTGAAATTATCACTGAACTTGCTACCTATGGTGTTATCGCAAAAGGTGCCGACGGAATGTGTGAGATTGTGAACCCGATTTATCAACATTGTATCATACAGGCGTTCCAACCCCTGATTAACGGACTTGAAGGAGAATATTTCTCTCAAGAGGCTGGTGTTGACTTTATTGATTACCTCACATCCGCCGGGACGCTTGAGATGGAGGCGCTTCTTGATAACTTTAAGGATTTCATCGCACGCGTGGGGTACCGAATCTTGCAAGTACCAGATACACCACAAGAATTTGTCGGGCAATATTTGCTGTATACCTACCTTGACCAGTTTGTCCGGGTTGTGGGCGGTGGCATGTATCTTGAAGTACAGACCGGACGCGGCAGGATTGACCTGCTTATCCAGCACAACCGGCGAAAATACATCGTTGAGACGAAGATTTGGGAAGGTGAACGCCGTTATCAGTCAGGCAAAGCGCAATTGGCGGCGTATCTCAAATTGGAAGACGCAGCGGAAGGGTACTACGTCGTATTTGATCACCGCGCGGATCCTGAACCCCGGACGGAGACAGAGACATTCGACGATTTTACAATCCGAAGTTATGTCGTCCCTGTGATGCAAGAAAAACCTTCATCTCTTTGAACGAGACATCACAATTGCACCTTGTACATCCAGTTAATTTGCGGTAAACTAATCTGACTCAGATAGTTGCCTAATTTGCCCGATGAGTTCGCGACGTGGGACGACTTGCTGCTCTCTGCTCGCGAGATTTCGGATTGCAACTGCGCCTGCCTCTACCTCATCGGAACCAAGGATAACAGCATACGGAATGCCTTTGGTATCCGCATATTTTATCTGTGCGCTCATGCGCGCGGGTCGGGAGTAAACCTCTGCACGAATACCACCTTGACGCAGCAGCGTCGCGACTTTCAAGGATTCTTGCGCGAGATCGGCATCAAAAACAGTTACTAACACCTGTGTCACCGTCTTCCCGACTGCGGATGGGAACATATCAAATTCTTCCATCACATCAATGATCCGTTCAATGCCGAAACTGGTGCCAGTTGCAGGGTGCCCCTGTTTGCTGAAACTTCCGATGAGGTCATCGTATCTACCGCCACCGGTGATGCTTCCGATTTTCGGTTCTTCAACAACCGTCTCATAGATTGGTCCGGTGTAGTATTCCAAGCCACGTACCATCGCAACATTCACTTTATAGAATTCGTCTGGCACACCAAGCGTTGTGAGATAGCCGATCAGTTCCTCCAATTCCGAGATACCTTCTCGTGCTGCTTCAGAATCACCGAGTTGCGCATTGAGTGCATTCAAGACTGTCGCTGCATCGCCTTCGACTTCAAGTAATGTGAGGAGTTTCTCAATAACAGGTTCTGGTATCTGGTTTTCTACTAATTCGGCTCTAACCCCTGCCAACCCAATCTTATCCAGTTTATCAATAGAACGATAGAGACCGCCAAGTTGTTCAGTCGGTACGCCAGCGAATTGTCCGATACCGGTGATGAGTTTCCGGTCGTTGATACTAATCTCGAATTGCTCAAAACCGAGCCGAGTTAGCACCTGATAGATGAGCGTAACGTTTTCAGCGTCAGCGAGCATACTCTCGCTGCCTACTGTATCTGCATCGCACTGAAAGAATTGGCGATAACGTCCCTTTTGCGGACGTTCTGCTCGCCAGACGGGATCGATCTGGTATCGTTTAAACGGTTTCGGGAGTTGTGGGTGCATCGCAACAACCCGACAAAGCGGGACTGAAAGATCATAGCGGAGGGAGATGTCCTCTTTTCCACCGACGTGTCCTGCCTGATAGATAAGTTTCTCGGCATCCGGTCCGTATTTGCCTGTGAGTACTTCAGATAATTCAAGTGCAGGGGTCTGTAAGGGTTCAAAACCAAATTCCTCAAACACTTCACGAATCACATCTATGACGTACTGCCTGTGAATCATCTGTTCAGGTAAGATGTCTCGCATCCCGCGCGGGACACGCGGTTTAATAAATGGGGTTGCCATGTGTTTTGCTCCTTGATAAAATAAAGGGTGTTTATTTGACCAAGTTTATTATAGCACATTTTTCTTGCGACTGCTGAAAGAATTTTAGAGTGAAGATTTGGGGCATGGAGAAGGAGGGGCTATTCTTCTGCAAGCGAGATGTGCAATATCCCACGATCTTCAGTAGCACTATAGAGTTTATTGTTAACAATCGTGAGAGCATTAATTTTATCCGGCACTTCTGAAGAGATCTGTTTCCATTGATTACCGGTATCCAAGCGATAGGCTCCGATAGTGCCAACACCATAGATGGTGGAGCCATCCACAGCAAATTTGTCTATGATCGGACGCGTACCCGCACTATCGGTTAGCACGCGCCAGTGTACGCCGGTCTCTGAACTCAAGACCCCTTCGTCTGTTGCGACATAAACTGTTGAATCGACAAGGGTTATCTCCTTGAAATGGGTAAAGTGAAGAGGAACGTTGGGTGTAACATCTCTCCAGCTGCTCCCTCCATCAAGCGATTGGAATAATTTACCATCGCGTTTCCCGACGTAGATGGTTTCTCCCGAAACCGCTAATTTGAGATCCTTGCTGTCGTTGTCATCAGACAGTTGGCTCATGTCTATTAATCCTGTGTTTGTCCACTGTGGATCACCCCGTCTCCACTTAAAAAGCGTCCGTCCGTATTCAGCATAGAACACATCGTTATAGGCTACGACTGTTGTGGCTTTCACGTCCTTTCCATGTAAGTCACGTACAGGAGGCGAAACAATGGATACGATTGATTGATGCTCCTTTTCAGAATCATCAGAAGTGGGTATATTGCGATCTGTAGATAAGTCGGAAATTCGCAAATTGTTATTTATAGAATATGAAAGAAAATAAAGACTGTTGTCATCAACTATCAATTTTGAATTAAAGGTGTTAGAGATACGGGTTCTGCCCGGTGATGATTCATCTCTAAGTGTCGTCACCAGCCCAAAAAACCTCTCGGCAATTGAGAGTTTTTTCCAAGACACACCTTCGTCAGTGGATTGATACACTGCATAGCCGGTATACGCGTATAATCTGTTGTTGACCGCAACTAAATCCTTTAACCTTGTTCCCACCATTCCCTCTATAAGTGAGTGCCACCGTTTTCCACCATCAGTTGTGCGATGAACGCCAAAGGGACCGACTTCGTAAAATGTCGTCTCGTTTACGGCCACAGCTGGCAGACTATGAACCATAAACATGTCCGCATCTCCTGGAAGTTCCGTCCAGGTTTGTCCGTTATCTGTTGAATGATAGCGTTTGCTGGCAGTTGACGCGAAGAGTGTTTCACCAACAGCCAAAACCTTCATGCCAGAGGGTATCACTTGAGCATAAGCGTAAGATTTATAACTCGGTGTTATTTCCGTCCACGACGTTCCCAAGTCAGCTGAATGGAAAATCTTGAGTGCATGCGACTCAATTTTTTCTACTTCCTGTGTTACCGCTATTGGCATGAATCCCAATAGCTCGGGACCTGTCCCAACATAGAGATTATTCTCAGACACTGCCAAGGAGTAGATGGCTCTTGATGTCTCCACCGGTAACTTTTTCCAAGTGCCTGAATCGAGACGATAGAGACCCCGCGCTGTACCTGTGAACACTGTTTTTCCAACAGCAGCGACTGTGGAAATCGTTTTGTTTGCTAATCCGTCATTAAATAAGTGCCATTGTGCGCCACTGTCTGTAGATCGATAAATCCCTTCATCTCTAAGTGCCAGATACATCGTTCGACGGGTTTGTGTCTCATCAATGATGATGAGACCAACAGCATGTCCCTTTGGCCTGGGACCCATCGTCCGCCACGTTTCACCCTTATCACTCGACGTAAATATTTCATCGGTGGATACTATGTAAAGGAGACCGTTATCTTCTGCCATCGGCATTAGCGATTTACCAATCGGAATATCCGTGTTGATGCGTGTCCACGCCGTCGCATCTGTTCTTAATCTGTATATGCCTGTCGGCGCAACAGCATAGACCGTCCCTTCAGCTGTAGCGAAAATATCGCGGACGTGCCCACCTGGTGGTGCGCCACCCTGCGTCCACTGCGAAGTCGAAAACTTGGCGGTGTCCTCCAATGTAGCAGATGTTGTGGTAGTTGTAGAGACTTGTGTACCAGTCCCGCTGCTTTTACCTACGGAAGCAGCCCGACCCACTCGGTTTCGTACAGCTGGTTTTGCCGTAATATTGAGAATGATAGGTGTGTCAACGATTTCAATCGTAGGTTCGGATTGGGCTTCAAAACTATACGGTCTCTGAAAACGCGCAAGGTATTGGTTGCTTGCACCGAGCAGCAATATGACCAGGACGGCAGCAGTTCCTAAAGCCGCCCACGGTAGCAAAGGCTTGCCAACTGGCAGCGGTGCTGGTTTCATATTAGCGACTTCCTGCATGATACGCTCAGTTACTCGGGCGGGGAATGGGATGCTCCCAAGCGTTTCGCGGACCAATAGTTCTTCTTGTTGTTCTTGTAAACGCTCGCGTCCCCGGCGAAGTCGGCTTTTAATTGTGTTCACCGACACACCTAAGAGTTTCCCAATCTCCTTCACGGTCATCTCTCCGAGATAGTGGAGTGTTACCACTGTGCGTTCACTCTCCGGCAGCTTTGATAGCAGTTTTTTGACGAGTTCATGGCGATCCTCGGTGACCTCTGTCAGCCGTTGTTCTGATACGTAATGTGTGTAAGAAGATTCTTCGATTTCTTCCACAGGCGTGTCCTCCAACGATTGCATCACAGATTTTTTCTTTATGTTCTTTTCGAGCCATTTAAGGCAGAGTCGATTGGCGATGACATACATCCATCCGGAGAACTGCTTCGGATTCCTGAGCTGCGCGAGGTTCTTGTATATCGAAAGGAAAGTATCTTGCGTAATCTCTTCGGCAACGTGAAAATCGCCAACTTTCCGCCACGCAAGCGCGTGAACACCTTTCTGGTGCTTTCGGACTAAGGCATTGAATGCCGCGTCGTCACCGGACAAGATTCTACGAATCAGTTGAACATCGTCTTTTGTTTCCATCAGAATACTCCATGATTATATTCCGCTAAGTTTAGACCGACACAGCGGTAAGTAGACAAATTCTCTCAATATCAATAGGACTTACGCATTTCCTCTTAAAGTCCCCCTGATAAGGGGGATTTAGGGGGTTAAGAATACCGGAATTACTACTTTTTGCGTAAGTCCTAATCAAGTTACTTTCCCACCGGAGAGTATACCAAACACAACAGTAAAATGAAACCTATAAATTTGAAACATCACTTTGTCGTTCTATAATTAAAGATACGATTTTGAGGTGGAAAGGGTGCATAACCTAAAATAAACTGAATTTTTCGACTGAAAAGTCGTATTTTAAGCAAGGCTTACGCTAATTCCGCGCTTCTGGTGTTTGCTTAGACAGTAACCAGGGAAGCATGTGGCGCGTAAGCCTCACAATATCGATGGAACAGAATAGCCAAAAGGGTCTATCATTTTATCCTATAGAGAAACGGACGAAGACCTCTTTCATACATTCTACTTTGGTTTCTCAGGAGACGTTAGTTCCTGAGGAGGCGTTGGTTTCTCAGGAGGCGTTGGTTTCTCAGGAGGCGTTGGCTCTTTGAGGTGTTCTAAAGCCTCTTGTACGCGCGCAATCTGTTTCCTTGCGTGCTCAAGTTGTTCCCTAACATGCTCAAACTGTTGTGAATTCAACTGTTTCTGGGCACGTTCAACGTCCTTCTTACTGTGTTGGATCTGCACCTTGGCGCGTTCGACTTGTGCCTTAATGCGTTCAATGGTGCGTTCAATCTCCGGCTTTATGCGTTCAATCTCTGCTGTGACGCGTTCAGTCTCCACTTTGGTGTGTTCAATTTCTTCTACCAACTTGTCGATGTAAGCCGCTTTATACGTTTCCCAGTCATCCGTCGGTGGAATATCAATAACGCCTGACTGCCACAGATTCGGATTGTCTTCCAGAAATGCCAAAGCATGCCGGTGTGACAGGTTGGACGCATACTCGTAGAGGTTTTCTATGATGATGCCTCTCTCCAAAAGCAGCTGAAGCCACTCCGCTCGTGGATACCTTGCATCTATCTCACGCATTGTAAGGCTACTGCTATAGGTTTCAGTTTCTATACCGTTGTCCTTGCGCGATAGGCGGACTTCGGTTTTTCCGTGTCCCTTATTGTAATCTGCATCTAAAGTTTTCATGAGTTCCTGGGCATTTTGGGGACCGGTATATTTTTCAATGACGAGTGGCATTTTCCAGTCGATTTTAACATGGAACCGCATACTCGGCGATATAATTTCGAGCGGCGATATAATTATTTTAACGCCGTGTGCGTATAAATAGGCACCCCCCGAAAAAATAGCGAATCCCAAAGCGGCCAAGAATGCGAGTCTTAATAGAGCGTCTGCCCCGTGAAAAATCCTTTTCATTTTCTTTCTCCTTCAGAGGCGTTATATTGCCTCGTGTTTGAAGTTTAACCTTTGACAATATGCGTTTATATTTTTAAAACGCGTTTTAAATGTTGCTGGTAATTTGACTATTATTAACATACTGAGTCGTACTTGGCATCAAATATCGGAACGGAAGAATTTCAGAAATGCTACGGTTGTCAATATGACTGCAAAGAAGCAGAGCAGCAGGATATCTATCACCGATTGACTGAATATCTCCCCTAAGGTTGTTGTCGCCAATCGTGGCGGTTGTGTAATTGTGACATTATCTTCTGGGCGGTGCACTCTATGAGAAATATGATCTGAAATTTTGCTAAAGAAATCTGTGCGAAGCATCTCATAATAGCGATCCCCTGTTTGAAAGTAGTTGCTTCTTTCTGCTTTTCCGGTCTGTGTTAAGTTCGTAGTAAGATAGATTAAGGAAGATGTCGGTGTAATTCGGGAAAGCATTTCACCCATCTGCTCTTGTCGTTCTGTTTCACGTTTATAATCGCGATCCAGTTTGTCAGCAAGGTTCTGGAATTTCAGTCGATATTCCTCTTCCAAAGGTTTCATACGTTCATCAATTTTCTTTGAAGTCTCCGCCCCTATAATGATCCTTCCGTCCTTATCTGGGGGCACCTCCATGAAGAATTTCATTTTTTGATCTTTGAGTTCGGCGTCGAAATTATCTTGCATAGCGGTCTTTTCCATATAGACGCTCTGCGAAGTTCGTGTTGGAGCAATGATCTTCGCGGTAAGGAAACCGACGCGTGGTGTAATTAGCACG
>PYIY01000189.1 GCA_003635195.1 Candidatus Poribacteria bacterium
TCTATCCATTTCTAACATCATTTCTTCATGTGCTAAAACAAACGTGGTTGCTCCATCATCAGAGATTGACTGAATAATGTAATCGCAATCCTGCCACGGTCTAATTTGAAGAATATTAACGGAATTATTCTGATTGTAACCAGAACTTTTATACTCATAGTATCTGCCGTTCTTTTTTAAATCCCCTCTATTCTCATTTTTACTAACTCTTTCACAATCATGCTTTTTTATGAAATAGTTTTCCCACAAAGGACTCCTTGATTGTGTGGACAGAACGCTGCTTATTTTGTAAAAATCCTCTTCAGAAATAACTTGTTCTTCAATGGTTAAATCAATTAATTGATGCCGAATACTTGCTACGCTATTCATCACGATTCTACTGCTATCTATATTGTCTAATATGAAGTTTATCGTTTCATTTAATTCTTTCCGGTTCATAGTATTTAGCATGTTCAACCTAAAGGAGATCAAACAAGTTTCCCTGACTTTCTTCAGTTCTATTCGGCTCGTGGCATTTTATGTATTGTTCCAAAAATTCATATTTTGTTAGCCAATATACACCGCCATTTGCACAAGAATTGCCACTCCAATCAACCGCTTTGATTCTGGATATTAAATCTTCTACCGGAATTTTGGATTTAAGGAAGTAGCCTCGATTGTTTGGTGTCGGCGTTTTTGTAATTCTTTTTGGAGAAGCACCGAATACAAATATGTCAAAATCATCTTTATTGGAGAATTTAAAATCATCCGTTTCTGTGTAGGTATTCGGATTAACTCTTAAATCTTTTCCTTCCGATTTATCAAAAACGAAGAAACTTGCAGGCACATGATATGCCTTCCCTTCCAGTGTAAAACAATCTCTTCCTAATTCAGTGATGGAAACTATTCGCCAGTTATATGGCAGTATTTTTTGCCGTGTATGTTTTCTATAAACATTTGGTAAAATAAAAGCAATTGTTTGGACATTGCTAAACGAGAGGGCATGCAATATAAATTGTGAAGATAACTTTTGATATTGACCAAACGGTGGATTCCCTATAACCAATACGCGCTTGTACACTTTACTAATGTTGTAATTGAACCAATCTCCTTTGATAATCTCATTATGTTGCGGGTCGATATCAATTCCTATTTTGGTGTCATGTTCGATATTTTTATAAAAAGCACCATCTCCGGCAGACGGTTCTATCACGCAATCGTATGTGTAAGGTAATTTATTCACTTCATTTAAACACCTTTTGACGATTTCCTGTTTCGTGTAGAATTTATCAAGGATTCTATTGCGGCTTTTATATTCCTTTCTCCAAACGTGAGCCATTCTTGTATCTCCTTAATACGATTTATTGGGTATGTCCGTTCAACTTGACCTGCAGACTCTTCTATTACTCCTCCAGTATTTCAAATACCACACCATCCTTCTTTTTTTCGTAGAAAATAATTTTTACCTCTATGGATTCCGCTACAGTTGGCATCGCATCATAGGTGCTGGGCTTGATAGAATACGCTTCCTCACCGACAAAACCATCTATACCTTGGGATTCTTCATGGGGTTCTGCTAAACGGTAGTCACAGCCTTTTATTTGCGACAACTTTTTTAGGATTGCCTCTTGAAATTTGAGTCCCGCGAAGGTTTTGACAAGAACAAGGTCTTCTACCCATGATTTAACCATAGTTCGGTCAATTTTTTCGACAGCCTCGTTGAAGTTTTCTATCATTGAAATTATTCTATCTGTCGCCTCATCAATCGCGTCGGGATATTGTTCTTGATACCACATAACCCATTCTTCAAAAGTTTGTCCTGGGAATTCCTGGATCAGTTCGCTCAATTGTCCAACATGTCTCGGTCGCGTCGCTTGAGAATTCTGATTTGCGACATTCATTAATTGGGTCGTGTACTTCGGAAATGCGGAAGCAGGTGCGTTCACATATTCCTGAATTTCAGCGTTTTTGAGTTTGATTTTCATAGATATTCATTTGGTAATGTGAAGTTATTGGGCATCCAACATACTGGGTTGAAAAGGTTTTGTGTGAGGTTTCATTTTATTATCGTCTACTGCTTCTGAAGGTCGATCAAAATTCCAAGCTTGTGGTTTTGCTGAATACACAACTTCAAAGATATTATCTTCACGTGTGTCAACCTCTATTAAGCCGTTCAGCAGAATAAACTGCTCTTGGCTTGTTACCACCGGACAGCCGTAGTGCGTGTTTGTATATTTTAACGCTCCCGAATTTTGGATCCTATTTTCGACAAACGCAAAGTGCCTTTGCAACCTGTCGGACAAGTAACCGTTTGAAAAATCGACAATATGGTGCACAATCGGACAAATAACCTGTTGAAAATCCTTATCAATCTCAACACCGATACTATTGCGCGCGGATGTCATCGCAGCCGCAGTCGTGGTCCCCGTCCCCAGAAACGGATCAAGTATCACATCGCCTTTCACAGCGTACATATTGATCAGCCGATACGCCAAATCAAACGGGAATGCTGCGCTTCTCAAGCGCGACATCGCCTTCGGAAGTTTCTGACCTGTTCCCTTAATATCCGTCCAAACATCCGAATACCAGATATTCCGCTCTTCCCAGAACAGTCCACTTTCACGTCTATTTGCTTTTTCGGCTTCCGTTTTAAATTCTCTTTTCGATCCTTTCCTGACGATTAAAATATACTCGTGTTCCAGCGTCACATAAGCCCCGGCAGGCAGCATGCCCGAACCCATAAATTTATTAGGCGTGTTCGCCTGTTTTCGCCAGAGAATATCGGGTAATGCTGAGAACCCGATTTTTAAGAGGTGTGTCAAGATTCTCGCGTGGTTCGGATACAAACAAAAATTACCTTTTACCGTCCTTGTCGCATCACCTATGTTAATGCATGCAAATCTACCGTTCTTTAAAACCCTAAACACTTCATTCCATACAGCATCGAGAATCTCGTGCATCAACGCATACGCTTGGTTACCATCACCGTTCGCTAACGCATCTTGAATTTCTGGATTCTGATGACTAAATATTTCATCCCACATCTCAATCATGGGATATGGGGGGGAAGTAACGACAAGGTCAACGCTTTCTGATGGAATATTTTTCAAATCTCGCGCATCTTGGAAAAGGATATTGTGAGTAGTTTTCATATTGATTATTAAACGGAAAGGTTCTGATGGTATCCCCACCTATCAGAGGATTTTTATTGTCCACGCGCCGCCGTGTGCTGGATTGTGAATCAATCCTTTTCTCATATCAACACAGAGGTCGAGAGCTTCCAGGATCATGTGCCCAACAAGGACGGGGGCATCCTCAGGAAGGTCTGTTACCTGGATGGAGTGGCTCCGTTCCAGGACGGTATATTTCACCTCTGAATAAAAGGTGCGCTCCGCGGGCCCGTTTGCAGTTTGCACCCGGATATTTCGGAGCGGGGTAAGCCCGAGCTGCTGAACAAGCGATCCGGGAAGGCAGAGCCCTGTTGCCCCGGTATCAACGAGGGCATCTTCAACCGTGAGTCTGCGCACATCCTCGGAGTTGATAACGCCTGCTTCTGCCAAATGCAGATCCTTTAGATTTTCAAGTTCAATTCGTGTTGTGTGTTCCATTTTTCTCACTCCTTCGTTTTCTAATAGCATCATTCCGAATTTTAGCATGAATCCAAGCTGAATGTCAAGTCGCTTACATCAGTGCCACACAATATAAGTCGGCATCTGCAGCACCAATCCGATGAGACTCCAGACACATCCAAGCGTATAATCCCCCAAGATCAGTCCAAGAAAGAACGGCACGGCTTGCCGGTAGAGTTTCACACCGCCAACTTTTAGTACAATCGCTTTCGCCAACCAACTCAGGAATATCGGAAACCACAAGCCACCCATTCCCGTCCCACTCACGAGTACATAGCCACCCGGATGCAGGGGCCACCACAGAAACCGGATCTTCATAATCATCAGGAATATCGTGAACAGGAAGCTGCTACCGATAACGCCAAGTTCCGGTCCACTCGTCTCCCGGGGGCTGACGAGCCATGTCTGTAAACGATTGAATGTTTCCCACCCCATATAGACAATCCATCCACGTGCCTTGCTCCCTGCGCCCATATCGTAGAGGACGTGTAGATACGCCCAAAACGTTATCAGGATACCAAAAACTATTGCCAAGATCATCCCGATAAGAAGTTGGCGGTAACCAATACGGCTCCGTTCTGCCAACCGAAACGCCTCCAATTCACTCGGTGTCGGATGTGCGCGGAAACAACGGACAAATGGATAGAGGAACGTTAACCCCGTGAGGTTACCTGCACCGAGTCGGCGTGTGCCGAGTGCAAGCACCATCGTCCGACCGGGATCAACAAAGATGAGTTGATGCAACGGCGGTCCAATCTCAGCACGGATGCGCGTAATACCGATAACCAATGGGAAGTAGAACAGAAAGAAAAGGCCAATCGCCCAAAACGTCATCCCCATCTGATAACAGAAAAAGAACAGAAACAACATCCCGACGGTAAATAACCCCGCTGCAGTCCTATAGCGCATCGGTTCACGGGAATCGTCAGGCGCGGCTTCACCGCTGCGTTGTGCGATGCCGAATACCTTCCGAATAATGCGTCCGTAGTGTTTCCGTCCGATCCATAACGGAATACACCCGAACGCGATCCACGCCCCCGTCTGCTGTTCGAGATGATAGATATTCCGTGCCCCGAACGCATCCGTTACAATCAACTGGAGACGGCTAAAGAGCCAGAAGAACCAGCACGAAAACGAGAGATCCAGCGGCGTGAAGAACATCAATCCGATACTAAACGGATAGAAAGAGATGTGGATCGGTCCCATCGCACTCCACGGTCTTGAGCTGAATTGCCCAATCGTTTTGCCTTTGATCGGTAGCGCAGGTATATCGGGGAACAGATAGTTCAAGCCGTTCAGCAATTCCGCGCTCCCTGCGAGTGCGAAACCAAGCCACATCCACGGTGAAGTAAAGAAACGTTTCGGATTGCTCGTCAATGCCAACGGGAGTTGGACGATCGGATAGTTCAGGCGTTCGTTTTCCGTCCACTGCTTCCGGAGAAAGACCGTTACTGCCAGCAACGTCAGCCAGAGCGCGACGACAAAACTCGACCAAGCGAGTACCGGCGGGATCCATGCATTTAGCGTAGCAGAGGTGTAGAGCGTAGAATCGCCGTTGTAGAATCCATCCAAGATACGCGGGCTTTTGACTGCGATCCATGTCGGGATATGGTGTCCAAAAAGCGGAATCCATTCATTTTCTGGCGATGCGAACTGAAAGGTGTGGGCAAGGACGGGGATAAGATAACCCATCATGGTGTGTCCGCTGATCGTCGTCAGCATCACGACCATGACATAGATGGTTTGTAAGTCTGCCTGCGACATCGCCAGCCGCGGCAGGAATCGCTGTAGCAATAAGTTGGCAAGCACGAAGACAAGGAGCGTAAAAACCGCATTAAAAAACAGCGAGGCAATCGTCAACTGCGTAGAGTGCCACACCTCCGTCCCCATCAGGCACCAGTAGCTATTAAAAGCGACGAGAGCCAACCCAATCAACAGAATGTGCGGTTTGACGAGGTTGATTTTACCGTTTCCGTTAGTTTCCATTCCCGCTCCTGCTGATATGCTGTAACGCCTTCTGTAACACCGCTGCGTTGCTGTATTTTTTCAGAGTATCTTGTGCTGTAGAATCGTTGAAGTTCCGAATCTCGTCGCATAACAGTGGCAGTGCCCGCACAACGTTATCCACAATCGTGATGCTCGCTTGCTTTGCGGTGCGCGACATCGGGTTCAGATCGACGGTCACGACCGCCTTACCCATTTTTCGGAGTGCCTCACATCGGTCGCCGTCCTCAAGCGGTACAAAGACGACATCCGCTTTAAATATGCCATCTGGATGCACAAACTTCCGGTTGGAGTCGATAAAGGAGAGTCGCGCCTCGGTTGTCGGCATCAATACATCTGACGCGCCGTGCTTTAGGAGGTACGCTCGGATTTTCTGTTCCCGTCCGGTTTCCGTGTGGAAGATGTTCACCTCTAACGGTGCGTTCAGGACCTGCCCCAGTTCTATAAGTGCTTCAGGTGCCAATGCTGCCACATTCCCGTTGACGGAGATGACGGGGTGTTCTGCCAGACAGAGCATCGCTGCGGCGGCGTGAATCGCTTCGATCGCGAACGGTTGTGTCGTCTCCCCGATGAGGTAATCAAACGCCTCCCCGCGTCCGTGCGCCATGAGTCCGTGAATAGAAGTAATGCCTTGCTCCACGCCTGCGACAATTTTATCTCGCAGCGTCAGTGAAAGGTATCGCGGATGTGTTTTCGGAACATCGCTCAATTGCGTAGCACCTTAGCCCAAATTTACGTGTATTATACCGCGTTTCAGGTAAGTTTGCAAGGGATGATGCGTTTTATTCAGAACCATTCAGTTCTCCATCTTTCGCTCTGGTTTTCACTCCAGACGCGGTAGGTTCGGTTTTCTAACCGAACCGGACATCCAAAGAGAGGTTTAGTTAACCAGAACACCTCTTGACTGAGTACTGACAACTGATAACTGAATACCTCAATGCCACACGATATACGTCGGTATCTGCAGCACCAGTCCGATCAAGCTCCACACACATCCAAGCGTGTAATCGCCCAAGATCAACCCCAAAAAGAACGGTATCGCTTGTCGGTAGAGTTTCACACCGCCAATCTTTAGCACGATCGCCTTCGCCAACCAACCCAAGAAGATTGTAAACCACAATCTCCCCATTCCAGTGCCGCTGACTAACACGTAACCGGCGGGATGTAGGGGCCACCACAAAAACCGGATCTTCATAATCATCAGGAATATCGTGAACAAGAAGCTACTACCGATGACACCGAGTTCCGGCACACCTGTCTCGCGTGGACTGACAAGCCATGTTTGCAGACGATTGAACGTCTCCCACCCCATATAAACAATCCAGCCGCGTGCCTTGCTCCCTGCTCCCATATCGTAGAGGACGTGCAGATACGCCCAAAACGTTATCAGGATACCGAACACAATCGCCAATATCATACCAATAAGCAATTGTCGATACCCGATGTTCGTCCGTTCTGCGAGACGGAACGCCTCCAGTTCACTCGGTGTCGGGTGCGCGCGGAAACAGCGGACAAACGGATAAAGGAACGTCAGTCCCATCAAATTACCTGTACCGAGTCGGCGTGTGCCGAGTGCAAGCACCATCGTCCGCCCCGGGTCGACAAGGACGAGTTGATGCAATGGCGGCCCAATTTCGGCGCGGATACGCGTGATACCGAGAATCATTGGAAAGTAGAAAAGAAAAAAGAGACCAATTGCCCAGAACGTCATCCCCATCTGAAAACAGAAGAAGAAAAGGAACATCAACCCGACGGTGAAGAGTCCCGCAGCAGTACGATAACGCATCGGTTCACCGGAATCGTCAGGCGGTGGTTCGCCACGGCGTTGCGCGACCCCGAAAACTTTGCGGATAATACGTCCATAGTGCCGTCGTCCCATCCACAGCGGGATGCACCCGAACGCGATCCACGCACCCGTCTGCTGTTCAAGGTTATAGATATTCCGCGCACCGAACATATCTGTCACGACCATCTGAAGACGGGTCAGCAGCCAGAAGAACCAGCATGAAAACGAGAGATCCAGCGGCGTGAAGAACATCAACCCGATGCTGAACGGATAGAAGGAGATACGAATCTGTCCCATCGCACTCCACGGTTTTGAACTGAACTGTCCAAGCGATTTGTTTCTAATAGGTAAGGAAGGGATCTCTGGAAACAGGAAACTCAGTCCGTTTAGCAGTTCCGCGCTCCCCGCGAGTGCGAATCCGAGCCACATCCACGGGGAAGTAAAGAAGCGTTTCGGGTTGCTCGTCAATGCCAACGGGAGTTGCACAATCGGATAGTTCAGGCGTTCGTTTTCTGTCCACTGCTTTCGGAGAAAAATCGTGACCGCCAATAGTGTCAGCCAGAGCGCGATCACAAAACTCGACCAAGATAGCACCGGCGGTATCCATGCGTTTAAAGTAGCAGAATTATAAAGCGTGGAATCTCCGTTGTAGAACCCGTCTACGATACGCGGGCTTTTGACGGCGATCCAACTCGGGATACTGTTTCCAAAGAGCGATAACCACTCATTTTCGGGGGTTGCGAACTGAAATGTATGTGCGAGGACTGGGATGAGGTACCCCATCATGGTATGTCCGCTGATCGTTGATACCATCACGACCATAACATAGATGGTTTGCAAATCCGCTTCGGACATAGCCAGCCGCGGCAGGAATTTTTGGAGCAAGAGGTTGACAAGTACAAAGACGAGAAGCGTGAAAACCGCATTAAAGAACAGCGAAGCGATCGTTAACTGTGTAGAGTGCCACACCTCCGTCCCCATCAGGCACCAGTAACTATTAAAAGCGACAAGCACCAACCCAATCAGTAAAATATGCGGTTTGACAAGATTCCGATTCCTGTTTCCGTTGGTTTCCATTCCCGTCCCTGCTGAATCCGAATTTTGCGTCTATTATACTGTGTTTCGAGTAAGTTTGCAAGCAGAGATGTGTTACAAGCAGAATTATTTAGTTTTCCGGTTTGGAAGCTCATTTCCAATACCAATTTCTGCTACCGATATGCAGGGAACCCTTGTAGCATAGGCTGTTAGCCTGTGCGTGTATGAGGTGCGGCCTAACAGAATACGCTACAGAAGAGAAAACTAAATGCCCTGTGTTGAAAGCCAAAGGTATAGTTCTTCCCAGTTCCGTAGGAACGGCATGTTTATGGAAAAATGCTCCGCTACCGCTTTAGCCCTGTATGGGCGGTATATATAACGTCTGACAACCAGTAGATTGAATTATTGGAATCTCTTTTCCTTGAAATCTTTTGTAAATTGATGTATAATTTGCATGGCACTTAACAGGATAGAAGGTAAAGATTTAGCGTTATCGGCAAGCATACTTCTATCGAAACATTCAATATTCACAGTTTTTGAACTAAAGAATTCTTAAACACAATATAGGACTTACAGAAACGAGTGTCACTTAAATCCACACAACTTCCCACTCAGGAATCTGTTGATGCTGCGTTTTATCCAGAGAGTCAGTTGCAATGGCTTGTAAGTTTGCTAAACCTATTAGTGGGCATCGTCAATCGGAACGAGGACCTTAGCAGCCTTGTGGTGACGGAAACCGAGTACCAACAACTTTTAGCAGTGCTGGATGATTTAATCTATGGTGTCGGCGATGATGAAAATCACCCCTTATCAGCAGCAATGACGCTGGTCGGTTCTCTTATTAAAGCCTATGAAGATGAACACTTTCCAAAACTGATAGACCTCTTTCCAGAGTTGGCAGCGGGCTCCTCTGTTAAAGCAACTGGCGAAAGTGCTGATTCAAAACTTGATGAAATAGAATAGCCCTATAATTGCTTTATCTAAGTAAAGTTTGGAAAATTCCTATCACTGGGAGTTGAGTTTTCAAAGGATTGTGTGTTTTTTCTCCAGGTTTGACAACTCACAGAACTCTGAGAAAACCCGCACTCCAGATGAAGTTTAATAAAATATTTGGGTAATTCTATATTTTCCCCAGGCCCGGTAGGTTCGGTGTTTTTGCTGGGTGTGTTTTTGCTTGGGTATTTCTGCGGATTTCCCTCCTAACCGAACCGGACTGCCCTAAAATTACCCGATTTAATTCTTAATCTTCATGCGGAGTGCTATTGCTTCGCAGTGAGAATAAATAGGTAGCAACTTGCGTTAAGATAACATTTTTGAGGTTCTTAATATATGGCTGCAAATATTAAACCAAAGACGATATTCACGGGTGATAATCTACCTATAATGCGTGGGATAAATAGTGAGTCCATTGATCTCATATATTTAGACCCACCCTTTAATAGCAATGCTAACTACGCAGCACCTATAGGTTCAGAGGCTGCTGGTGCTGAATTCAAAGATACATGGACACTTGATGATGTTGATGCTGCTTGGCTTGATTTAATTGAGGCAAAACACCCCGCACTCAACCGAGTTATCCACGCGGCAATGACGGACTCCGATAAATCTTACCTCATTTACATGGCGGTTCGGTTGCTGGAGATGGAAAGGATACTCAAGGGTACAGGGTCAATCTACCTACACTGCGATCCGACAATGAGCCATTATCTGAAGTTGGCGATGGATGCGGTGTTTGGAAAGGAAAATTTTTTAGCAGACATAACGTGGAAACGTTATGCGGCACATAGTCTATCAAAATCTGCCGTTGACACTATATCGGATCATCTTCTTTACTACGCCAAAGACAACACGCATGTTATGGCTAATAGAGTAACCTCACAGTTAGATACAGAAAAATTAAACAAGAAATTTCCGCATGTAGAAACCGAAACGGGTCGTCGTTTTCAGCATGTAGCATTAGAACAGAATTCAAATAGGTCCAGTACAGGAGAAGTTCGTAAAATAGGAGACAAAACTGTAACCTCTGATATTGGGTGGAGATGGAATCAATCAACGTTTGATGAAAGAATCGCTAAAAATCCATACCTAATCTATTGGACGAGAACCGGAAAGCCAAGATACAAGATTTACGCTGACGAATACTCAGGTGAACCTGTCGGAAACATTTGGACAGATATACCGTATCTTGCTTCTGGAGATGGTGAACGCACAGGCTACCCAACCCAAAAGCCCGTTGCTCTACTCAATAGAATCATTGAAGCCTCATCTAACGAAAGCGAGGTTGTTTTCGATCCGTTCTGTGGGTGCGCCACAACCCTCGTAGCAGCGGATAGACTTCAACGGGGTTGGATAGGTATTGATATATCGGCGAAAGCCGCAGAGTTGGTTATCGAGCGTATCAAAGACGATCAGGGATTGCTTGGGGATATTATCGCTCGCGACGATGTACCCAGCCGCACGGATTTAGGCGAAATTCCGAGATACAACGCCCCTGAAAACAAGACACAGTTATATGGAGAGCAAGGTGGGCATTGCAACGGCTGTGGTGAGCATTTCCAAACCCAACACCTTGAGATAGACCACATTATCGCGAGATCCGTTGGCGGAACTGACCATATTGATAACCTACAACTGCTCTGTAGTCATTGTAACAGAGTTAAAGGCGAGCGCGGACAAGAATATCTTATCTCAAGACTGAAGTCGCAGATTAGATAGACTCAGGATTGCCTATTTTTCATTCTTTATCTGTTCAAAGCGGTTTTCCGAAACACAACACATACCCATCATGATCCTTAAGTTCAAAGGCGCGTAGACCGTCGTCGGTGTCCGCGAGGGGTTCGTGGAATTCTAATCCGCGGGACTGATACTCAGCAAACAATGTGTCCGGATCAGGAGTAAAAATAAAAGCGTCCCATCTCGCCCATTCGTGCCGGGTATGGTTCGGGACAGGATGAATAAATTCCGTGATATGTTTCAGAAGTATCCGCACGTTATCACGTGATACTATCCCAAAAAACGGATCATCTTCCGGGATAAGTAGGTCTGTCTCGAAACCGAGTTTTTGATTGTAGAAGTCAATCGATGCCGCAAGGTTGTCGACGATAAAAAATGGGTAGATTCTCTCAAGTGTTGCGTTGTTTGCCATTGTCCAGCCTCCTGATTTTTCTTTACACAATATCCTAACAGATTTCCCACCGCTATTCAACATAATAAAAAACTTGACACCTGCACAAATACGTGATATAATTATACTATACAGGAAATAGGATTCATGTTTTACCCTGATGCTGTTCACAGGATCCAAGATGTTACACCCAATTTTTTTTCACCGCGGAAAATTGGAAAATAAAATGTCTGTGAACCCTTATATCCACTGGGTTCTCTCCTGATATGCGCTGTACGCCAAATGTTACACTGGTGTAACATTTTTTAACGAAATCGTTATATAATTAAAGTGTATTCATAACTCAAAGTTAAAATTGAATCAAGTCAATAGCTCACATGGGGAAGATAAGAAAAAACGTCACATTCCCACGGGTACCTTGACATCTGCACGTCCCAATTGCCGAACATAAATAACTCTGCAGAAACCCAAAATCATTTGACATTCGTGGTTGATGTATGGTAAACTGCAACAGCGACGTATCACCGAAAATGGAGAGAACAGCACAGACCTTGCATCCGCAATAAGTGTATCCGATATGGCAAGAAAACAGGAACTTCCGGCTTCCAAGGCGCGCGGACAATATGATACTGTTTTAGCGATTTTGGGTGGGTTAGTATTTGATTATCCAACCATTCGTGAGACGATAATGGAGGCGATCATGCAAGAATCATCAGTTATCCAACATTTCCTGCAGAAAGGCATTGAACAAGGCATTGAACAAGGCATTGAACAAGGCATTGAACAAGGAACACGAGAAAGTCTGATTGAGGGTATCCTTGAAAATCTGGAAGTCCGTTTCAATGTAAGCAACTTGCAAGCAGTGGCATCAACGCTTGAACACGTAGACAACGTGCAACGTCTCAGACAGTTGCGCCGTGAGGCACTGCAGACACCAAGTCTTGAGGCGTTTTGGCAAACCTTAGGTATGACCGTAAACACTAATGACAACGGTTCTCCTTAGGGCTTGATGTGTCTAAGATATGTGTTGAAAATAGAGGCGATCATGCAACGGTTTATTCCACATTTTCTGCAGCAAGAAACACGAGAAAGTCTGATTGAGGGTATCCTTGAAATCTTAGAGGCGCGTTTTGACGTGCGCGACGTGCCAAAATTGGCATCTGCACTTCACCGTATTGATTCAGAGCAGCGTCTACAAGAGCTGCTCCGTGAGGCATTCCAGACACCGAGCCTTGAGGCATTCCAGCAAACTTTAGGCTTAATCGTAACCGTGAGAGGCTTAATCGTAACGACGAATGGCAACGACTCGCGCTAACCCGCACTGCTTTTGAAGTATCGTAGCGGATGTTTACAGGTCGCTTTCAATTACCATAAGGAACAGATTTCATGGCAACGCTCAGATGGGGGATACTCGGTTGTGGTGATGTCGCTGAATATAAGGGCGGACCGCCACTCTATAGCGTCGATGACTCGGAACTCATCGCTGTGATGCGACGGGACCGCACTAAAGCGGAAGACTTTGCTGAGCGACACGGCGCGAAACGGGTCTATACGGATATAGATGATCTTCTGGCAGATGACGCACTCAATGCGATCTACGTCGCAACGCCGCCATATCTCCACTGTGAACATGTTATCCGCACGGCAGAAGCGGACAAGCACATCCTCTGCGAAAAACCGATGGCGATGACGGTTGAAGAGTGTCAGCAGATGGTAGATGCCTGCCACAATGCGGGTGTGACCTTGATGCTTGCCTATTACCGAAACTTTTATCCGAATATTGTGAAGATGAAGGCGTTGATGGATGAAGGTGCCATCGGTGATGTGGTGCTCGCAAAGGTGAATCACACCGGTTTCTATAACCCAAATCGGCACGATCTGAGCAGTTGGCGGGTGGACCCCAAAATCAGTGGCGGTGGTGTGCTGATGGATCTCGGTAGCCACCGGATCTCGTTGCTGCAGTATCTGATGGGGGACATCGAGTCTGTCCAAGGTTACGCGGAGACCGTCCATCTGGACATTGACGTTGACGATTCTGCGGTGTTTACGCTCCGTTTCGAGAGTGGCGCGCATGCCGTAGCGAACATCAATTGGAACGTCGGTGTCTCGATTGACGATGTAGAGGTCTACGGCACAGAGGGGTGTCTGCGGTGTTCGCCGCTGAATTCGGGGAATCTGACGCTTGAAACGAAATCAGAAGGATTGGTTGAACTGCATCAGACCCCGCTGCCACACACACATACGGGGGTTATTGAGGATTTCGTGAATCATCTCAAGACGGGTGAACCGATCCGGTGTTCGGGTGAGTCAGGGTTGCAAACGAACGCGATTATCGCGCAGATAATGTAGGCGCGCTTTTATAAAGATTAATTCGGTCATTTGAAAGGTATAACTACGATGAGTCAATTCTATAGATGCTGTTCCTACTGGACTAAAAACCGTCAATGAAAAATCGATTAAAATCCGCGTCCTCCGCGTCCTCCGTGTAATCCGCGATTCAGACAGGGGTCCCCATAGCGAACAGCGTGTGGGGCAACATCTACATTACTCAACTTAGATTCTTAATCTTCATTCAAGCGCACCAGAGTTTTCGTTTGATCTAACTAATTCGGTTGGATTCCAGTGTCAGCCAATCTCCATACGCTCTTGGCATCTCTGCTGGAGACTTCAAACCGGATTCCTCGCGCCACCGTAATAACGGGTGCCGCCGATCGGGTTGCGGCAGATCAACACGGGTCCCGTACGCCGCCGACTCAAAGATCCCCATCATCATCTCAATGATGTGTCGTCCCTCAGTGCCACTGCATGTATGCGGTCTACCTTCATCTAAAGCGTTGACGTAATCCTCCACGAACCAGTAATCCGCTTCCGAGGCACTGCCTTTGGGGTCGTAGTGTTCAGGGTAGATGAGTTCCAGCGTTTCCCACTGATCGTGCGTTCCATCGGGGAGATAGTGTGGTGTCGGTAGCCACCACGCGCCGCCGCTTTTCCAGAAGAGTCGTCCCTCAGTACCGTAGAGTTCCATAGAATACGCACCCGTATCCATCTTAGGGAACCGGTGTTGGAGCAGCGTGCCGGTAGCATTGCCTTCATACTGCAGCGTCGCAGTAATGTATTCACCCGCGATTGTCCCCATACCGCTCGGCGATGGCACAACATCCGTAGGTGTGATCGGTTTTGCACCTGTCGTCAGGTGTGCGACAACGCTTGTGCAGCGTTTCCCGAAATGTAGCATGTTGTTAAGCATGTGTGTGCCGATGTTCATCAAGCCGTAACCGCCGTAATAACCTTTCCCGCTGCCGTACATATAGCGCAGTTCACCGATTTTCCCGGCATCAAACGCGCGCGCGAGTGTTTGCATAGATGCACCAACCCTGCCTTGATGATGCACCGCGACTTGCACCCCTTTTTCTTCTGCTTTAGCGATAACGGCATCCGCTTGCACCAGATCTACGCACATCGGTTTCTCGACTTCAATGTTAACCCCGTGTTCCAGCACCCGCATACACAGATCGTAATGGAACTCCGTGCCCGTCGGGATCGCGACGATGTCGGGTTGCGTCTGCTGGATCATCTCGTCTAAATCGGTAAACCGTGCTGTGACATTGATTTCTTCACCTAAGGTGTTCAGACGTTCTTCAATCAAGTCACAGAGCGCGACGATCTCTGTGCGTGGATGTGCATGATATGCGCGTGCTGCTGCAGTCCCGCGCCCTCTACATCCCAAAATTCCGATCCGATATGTTTTCATGGTTATCTCCTTTCTCTGTCCTTGTATCCGCCTGCCTATATTGTTGATGTTTTTCATTGTAGCATAATGCGTTTAACGGGTCAATGCGTTTGATTTTTCTTGATTTGATTTCTCAAATCTGTTATTTTCTTGGTAAAGCAAGGCTATTTCCGGATTTTTCCTTATTTATTTTAACCCCTAACTAAATAATTCAAGTCCTATTTCTCGAGTTTATTTTTCATACAGACATGCTAAGTGTCCTACTACTTTGAATTATTAGAGGTGGTTTATCGTGAATAGCTTGGTAAAATTTGTATTCATCTTAATTTTATGCTTCTCTGTTGTTTTTATTGAATCTGCCTTAGCTTCCGAGCGGTTGGAAACCTATACGGTTGCTGACGGTCTTGTAGGTCCTGTAGTTCCAGTTATTCTTCAGGACAGTCGCGGGGTGCTTTGGTTCGGTTCTGATAGAGGCGGGGTTAGTCGTTTTGATGGCGAAACTTTTCTGCGCTACAGGGCTTCCCCGATCACTTTGGAGGAGACACCAGCATCCGGTGTTCACGCCGGGGCATTGCTCGGACGGACCCGACAAATCGTTGAAGATAAGTGGGGACACATCTGGTTTCTTACGCGAGATGATTCAGAAGAAACAGGGCGTGTCAGCCGTTTTGATGGCACTTCAATCAAATTGATCGGAACTGGAAACATATTAATTGTTGACAGGTGGGGCGACGTGTGGGTTAGCGAAGATCCGTGGCTAACGAAGTACGTCACCTCAGGGGTCCAAAAACAGCCGGAGGAGCATCGCAACGAAATTGAGGGCGAGATGCCAGACCAATCAACGGAAACGTTGACAATAAACGTTATCTTCCAAAGCGAAGATGGGACGCTTTGGCTTGGCGGCAGTGAAGGCACAAAGGAAAAAAGCGGTGTAATTTTCAGTTTTCGTGAGGCGCATCGGGCAGACGCAAATGAAAAAGCAGAGACCAAAACACCGCGCATCCAAACCAATATCGGATTTACGCGTTACAATACCCTTAACATCGCTGGTGCCATTGAAGCGATAACAGAAGATACTTCCGGGAATCTTTGGTTCGGTGGCGATAACCTTCTCCTGAAGTTTGATAGAAAAACCTTCGACCAGATACTCCCTTTACATTCAGAACAAAACAATCCGGGGCAGTATGGATTTCTCAAGCAAGTCGCATTTCAGACGGACACAAAAGGACGACTCTGGTTTAGTGATGGTCGCATCACAAGATGGTGGGATGGTTCACAACTGCAAACCCCGAACAATATGCAAGAGGTCCTTAAAATTGAGGACGCATGGGAAAATTTGTGGTTTACTGATGAACGCGGTGAGGTACACCGATACGATAAGACGCTTAAGTTAACACCTTATCGTATCGGTGGTGGACTCGGTATTGACCGGGTTCACACGATTTTTGAGGCGATTAACGGAGACTTATGGTTTGGACATGATAACGGCGCAACAGTATTTAACCCGAAACCCGCAATTCAGAATCATGGTACTGGCATCACTGGTAGTCTTAGAGGGAAATCGCACTTCGCGTTATGGACAGATATTATAAAAATATTTGAACTTGACGGATACATCTGGTTTGTTAACAAACCGATATTCAGCGAAGATGCTACACAATACACGTTTTTCCGATACAGAAACGAGTTCTTCGATCAGGTTTCTGTCTTTATTAAACCGAGACTCGGACGCATCAAGAGACTGTCTGATAGGAATCCTAATCTATTTGTTACTGAAGACGAACACCGATGGATGGCTTTTGGCGGGCATATCTTCAAAGCAGACGCAGCAGGGTTGTTCTGGTTTACAAACCGCTTCGAGAGAATCCCTTTCCGAACAGATTTGGAAATTGAGCATGCCGAATCCCCTATAAACGGGTTTCACACAGATGCCAACGATAAATTATGGGTGCTTTATGAGAACGGAAAAGTACAATCCTATCCAAAAACGATTGGCCCCTCAACTGCTGTAGATATTCAGCCGAACACCCTTCCGCATCTGATTAAAGTCACAAAGATGTTGGAGATGCCATCGGGCGATAAATGGTTTTACAACGCCGTGACAGGGAAATTGATACGTTGGAATGCTGCTGATCCGAGTAAACCGATTGTACTCAAGCGGAATTCTAATACCGCGCCACTCGGTGTGTGGCAGCACCCAAAGGAATTCTATGGAAAAGCCACTTTCCTCTTTCCGGATGCTCTCAAGACATATCTCGACAAGGAATTAATCACAACAGATGCCGTTGAACTTGCTTCAGCAAACGCGTCCTTGATTTCTCAAGAAGGCGACCTCTGGCTCGCTACATCGCGTGGCGCAGTTCGCTACGACGGGAAAAGACTCATAACGTATACAACTGAAAGTACATTTCAGAATTCCAGAAAAGCGAGATTTCTTGTTGATAATGTACAGGATGTAATAGAGGATAGTAACGGAAGTATATGGTTTGGCACAAAGGGCGGCGGTACAGTCCGATACGATGGTGAAACCTTTGATACACTCACCACAAAAGATGGGCTGGCGCATAATAACATCTCAAAAATTTATGAATCTTCTGACAAAGATATTTGGTTCGCAACTCAAGGCGGTGTCACGCAGTATACACCGACACGCGGTGGACTCCGCTTTTACCGGTTGACTGCCCTAAAGACGGAGAAAACCTACACTGAACTCTCATCCAATATTACGCTACCGGCGCGTGGAAACAAGCATATTACCTTCTATGTCCGCGGTATCAGCCCACTCCGGGAACACCTCTCTTATCAATTTAAAATAGTCGGGTTAGAGAGTCCTGGATGGACAAAACTGTCCGCTGAGGAGTGCTCACTTTTGCCTACGAGTGCTTCCGGCGTTCTATCTAACAGATGGTTTCCTGCATCGCGATTGGTAACGCAGCAAGCCACGCACAATGAGGGTGTGCTTCAGGAATTTCAAAACCAAAACGGTATTCTATGCATACGATATACCGGACTCAAAGCAGGCACCTATAGTTTCATCGTCAAGGTTTTTCGCAAAGATTGGCCCTACACGCAGCCACCCGCCGTGGTTGACTTTAGCATCCCACCACCCTTCTGGACGCAGTGGCGAACCTACCTCCCGACACTCATGTTCATAACGGTTGTCCTTGCGCTTGCGGGTCGCTTATTCATCACCCGAAGGCGGACTGTGCAGCTGCGCAACGAAGTGTCAGAAAAGGAGGAAGCAGAAATACAGCGGATCCGCGCTGAGCTGGACGAAGCACAAAATATTCAAATGGGGCTACTCCCCACAGAATCGCCAGCTACAAAAAACTTTGATATTGCAGCGATGTCGGTTCCCGCAACGCAGGTCGGCGGCGATTTTTACGATTATCTGACTTTGGCAAACGGACAAACCGCTATTGCAGTCGCAGATGCTGCAGGCAAGGGATTGCGCGGCGCAATGAATGCCCTGCTCACCAACGGGATGCTCCATGAGGTCGCAAGGTTCACATCCGACGCAGATGTCATCCTCACTACCCTCAATGCAGGATTAGCACCCCGAATGTACGGCCCCAGCTTTATCGCTCTCAACTTAGCAATCCTTAATGAATCAGAGGAACGTATTAACTACGCCAACGGTGGACAACCTTATCCTATTCTCAAAAGAGGCTCTGAAATCGTCGAAATTGAAGATAGTGATCTGCCACTCGGTAGTATGAAAAGTGTTCAATACGAATCTGTCGTTTTCGATTTGGCTGAAGGCGATATATTTATCTTCCACTCCGATGGGTTGATTGAAGCCCTTAACGCCGACGAAGAGATGTACGGAACTGAACGTTTAAAAGCATTAATCTCCCGGATGCCAAGCGAGTACACCGCCGAGGAAGTGATCCAACACATCGTTGAAGACGTTCAGAGGTTTGTTGAAGAAGCGGAACAGTATGATGATTTAACGCTTGTTGTTATTAAACGTGTATCTGCTGCATCTGACTAAAGATGTGGTCAATGTCACGTGGGAAGCGGAATATTGCGAAAGATGTCTACTTGCGGCGAGATAGGTACGCAGATAGCGCGTAGTCGAACGGTGTGGCGGTATCCATCTGCACATAATCAATCTGGCTTGCGCCGCACCCACGACGGTAACTCTGGATAAACCCGTTCAGTTTCTCAAGATAGTCTGTTTTCAGCGTGTCCGCTTGTGTTGAAAGCGTCTCTCCCGTTTCCATGTCCCGAAAAACGACAGAGCCGGTATAAGGGAAGGTCAGTTCGGCAGGATCGAGTAGATGAAAAACAATTACCTCATGTTTCTGATGCCGGAGATGTTTCAACGCTGAGATGACTTGCGAGGGTTCATCGAGCAAATCCGAGATAACGATGACCAAACCGCGCCGCACAATCCGTTTGGCGAGTTCGTGAAAAAGGCTGCTCAACTCGGTCTCTTGACCCGGGGTCGCGCTTTCCAGTGCAGACATGATGGCTTGAAGGTGTGTCGCAGCCCCTCTCGGTGGGATGTATTGTGTAATATCCGTATCGAAGAGTCCCAATCCAACGGAATCGCGTTGTTTCAGCATAAGGTAAGTGAGCGTCGCTGCGAGGTAACACCCATATTCAAACTTCGTCAGTCCTTCCTCTGCGTGTTTATAGTTCATCGACGCGCTGGTGTCGAGCAGGATATAGGCACGTAGGTTCGTCTCCTCTTCAAACTTTTTAACGTAATACCGATCAGATTTCCCGAAGACCTTCCAATCGATATAGCGGATTTCATCGCCGGGCATATATTGCCGGTGCTCCGCGAATTCGACACTGAACCCTTGATACGGACTTTTGTGCAGACCCGTGACGAACCCTTCAACGACGAGCCTCGCAACAAGTTCCATACCACCAATCCGTGAAAGCGCGACCGGATCTAAATATTTGTGAGATGTTTGCATGTTTTTCTTTTCCTAAGTTCCTTAAAACTGGTTGCATTCACGGTCCTCATGGACAATGTCGTCTATAAAATATAAGCGTTCGTCATCTGTCATCGTATCCCAGTCTAATCCGCGTTCGGCACATAATTTTTTAACCTTTGATTCAGCATATTTCATCCTTTCCTCCCGCTCTGCCGTAGTTTCTTTTGCAAGTGCCTTAAGAACCGTTAACTTTTCTTCGGGTGGCATCTGCTGAATTAAATCAATTATCTGTTCAGTTGTTAATTCAATCGTTAAATTCATGCGAACTACCTCCTTAATCTCATATTCAATTATAACAAAAAACTGCCTACATATCAACCGAAATGTAAGAAACGCAGAAAAATTGAATCTCAAAACTGCAGGTAAAACGGTGCAACGAAAAGGATGTTTTTGCGTTTTATGTTTTCGATGCAAGACAATCTAAGGATTAGGAGGAGAAACATCATGGGAAATCCCGTCGTACATTTTGAAATTGGAGGGAAGGATGTCGAAAAGTTAATCGAATTCTACGGTGCTGTGTTTGCGTGGGACATAATTCCGTTGGGCGATGAATTGTATATTGCGGATCCGGGATCAGACAAGGGGATACAAGGACATCTGTTTCAAGCAACCGAGGAAACAGATGCCGCAAACAACGTCCTCATCTATGTGGAAGTTGATGATATACAAGCGTGTCTATCACAGGTGGAAAATCTTGGTGGTCAGATCCTTATACCACCGCAAGAAATTCCAGGGAATGCAAGCCACTTCGCGATGTTTCGTGATCCGAGTGGTAACAGGATCGGTCTGTTGCAACCAAGGTCGTAAATTATGTCAGCAACGGTTTCAACCAACGTCTCGCTGTTTCGATGTCCATTCCAGTGCGTTCCGCGTAATCTGCAACCTGATCCTCCCCGATTCTACCGATGCTGAAATACCGCGCCTCTGGATGCGAATAATACCAGCCACTCACAGATGCCGCTGGAGCCATCGCCAAACTTTCGGTGAGAGAGATCCCCGTATTTTCTGTTGCATTCAATAAGTCAAACAACACCCGTTTTTGGTTATGGTCAGGACATGCGGGGTAGCCGGGTGCCGGACGGATGCCTCGGTATTTTTCGGCAATCAAGGCATCGTTATCCAACGTCTCATCAACGGCATACCCCCAAAGTTTCGTGCGGACGTGCTGATGCATCTTCTCCGCGAAAGCCTCCGCGAGTCGGTCTGCCAATGCCTTCGCCATGATGCTGTTGTAATCGTCCTGCTGCTGCTCAAACTCGGCGCAGAATTCAGAGACACCGTGTCCTGTTGTCACGGCAAATGCCCCGATATGGTCTGGCAGTGTTGTCGCTTTGGGTGCGATGAAATCGCCGAGGCTGAGATTCGGTCTCGTGAACGGCTGTTCCGTCTGTTGGCGTAGGTGATGCAGTGTGGCGATCAGCTCTGTCCGTGATTCATTCGCATAGATTTCAGTCCCTTCACCGACACCGTTGGCAGGGAAAAGCCCGACGACAGCGCGTGCCTGAAACCTTTTCTCTTCAACAATGATACGCAGCAGTGCTTCGGCATCTTTTAGGAGTTTACACGCTTCCTCACCGACTTCTGGATTCTCCAGTATGTTCGGATATTTACCACGGAGTCCCCAGGTCGTAAAGAACGGACGCCAGTCGATATAGTCAACGAGTGCCTCCAAAGCGTAGTCATCAAAGATTGTAACGCCTATCGTAGCAGGTTTAGGAGGGTTGTAATTCCGCCAGTCGGGTGTGAATTTCCGATCTTGGGCAATAGTGAAGGGGAGCAAGTTCGCCTGTTTCCGATTTTTCGCACGGTGTTCCCGGATTTCTGTATATTCTTCACGGATTTTTTCGGTGAATGCCCCCTGTTTTTCACTGCTCATCAAATCGCTGACCACACCAACGCTTCGGGAGGCATCTTTGACATGAATCGTTGAGCCACTGTAAGTCGGTTCAATTTGGACAGCGGTATGTATTTTTGAGGTCGTCGCGCCGCCGATGAGAAGTGGGATGCGGAAACCTTCGCGCTCCATCTCTTCAGCGACATGCACCATCTCATCTAACGATGGCGTAATGAGTCCACTTAACCCGATAATATCAGCATTCTCTGTGCGTGCCGTTTCCAGAATATCTTCCGCAGGCACCATCACGCCGAGGTCAATAACTTCGTAATTGTTGCAGCCAAGCACAACGCCGACGATGTTCTTACCGATGTCGTGTACATCGCCTTTCACCGTCGCCATCACAATTTTGCCTCTCGATTGGATAGCCCCTGCTGCCTGTTCCTTTTCGATAAACGGCACGAGATGCGCGACTGCTTTTTTCATGACGCGCGCGCTTTTAACCACTTGCGGCAGGAACATTTTACCGTCCCCGAAGAGTTCACCGACGCGGTTCATACCGTTCATCAACGGGCCTTCAATCACCTGTATCGGACGTTCATATTTAAGGCGCGCTTCTTCCGTATCGTCTTCAATGTATTCGATGATGCCTTCAACGAGGGCATGACTGAGTCGTTCTTCAACCGGCAATTTCCGCCATTTTCGGCTCACGCGCTTCTTTTTACCTTTGCCTTGCAGTGTCCCCGCGAGATTGACAAGCCTATCCGTGGCATCTTCTCGTCGGTTGAACAGAACATCCTCCACTGCTTCCAAGAGGGTTTTGGGGAGGTCGTCATAGACCGCGAGTTGCCCGGCATTGACAATTCCCATGTCCATACCGGCATTGATGGCGTGGTAGAGGAACGCTGCGTGCATCGCTTCACGCACCGTATCGTTGCCACGGAACGCAAAAGAGATATTGCTAACGCCGCCACTCACCAAAGCGTCCGGACAGGTGGCTTTAATCGCCTCACACGCTTTAATAAACGCTTTCGCGTATGCGTTATGTTCTTCGATACCCGTTGCGACAGCGAAGATATTTGGATCGAAAATAATGTCCTCTGGTGGAAACCCGACCGCTTCCGTCAGGAGTCGGTACGCCCTACGGCAGATCTCAACCTTTCGTTCATAGGTATCGGCTTGTCCGTCTTCGTCGAACGCCATGACGATAACGGCGGCACCGTATTGACGGATCAATCGCGCTTTTGCTAAGAAGTCTTCTTCTCCTTCTTTCAAACTAATGGAGTTAACGACCCCTTTGCCCTGAATGCATTCCAATCCGGCTTCTATCACCTCCCATCGACTCGAATCGAGCATGATGGGTACCCGACTAATGTCCGGTTCAGCAGCAATCAGGTTCAAAAACTTGACCATTGCGGTTTTGGCGTCTAACATGCCTGCGTCCATATTAATATCGATAAGTTGGGCACCGTTTTCTACTTGGTCGCGGGCAACCTCTAAAGCGGTTTCATAGTCCTCGTTTTTAATGAGGGTCGCGAATCGGCGTGAACCTGTTACGTTTGTCCGTTCACCAACGTTAACAAAGAGAGAATCGGGGGTGATGTTAAACGCCTCTAAACCGCTGAGACGACAGGCGCGTTTTTGTGGTGTAGTATGCTGGCGCGGTGGGTATTCAGCGGCGACTTTAGCAATCGTTTCGATATGTTCAGGTTGACTGCCGCAGCATCCGCCGACAATATTGACGAAACTGTTTTGCGCGAACTCGTGCATCCAATCTCCCATTTCAGCCGGGGTTTGCGTATACTGACCGAGTTCGTTGGGGAGTCCAGCGTTCGGATAGCAGATGGTGGGAATATCAGCCAATTTCGCCATCTCTGCAAGATACGGACGGATCTGTTGCGCACCAAAACCACAGTTCAATCCGACAGCGAGTAGATTTGCGTGCCGAACGGAGTTCCAGAACGCTTCAACCGTTTGTCCTGAGAGGTTGCGTCCACCGCCACCGCTTCTGTCAGAGGAGACGATAAGTGGGATGTCAATGCCTCGCGTCTCTGCGAGGGTCTGTATCGCAAAGAGCGCGGCTTTGCAATTGAGTGTGTCCATGACGGTTTCGACAAGGAGAAGATCAGCACCACCGTCAATTAAGCCTTCTGCTTGTGTTGTGTAGGCGGAAACGAGTTGTGAGAATGTGATATTCCGATAGCCGGGATCGTTGACGTTTGGTGAGATGGTGCAACTGCGATTTGTAGGGCCCATGCTGCCCGCAACGAAACGCGGTTTACTCGGCGATGTCCATTTATCTGCGACTTCACGCGCGATGCGCGCTGCGGCATAGTTTACCTGATACGCAATATCTTGGAGTTGATAATCCGCCATTGAGACGGATGTGCTGGTAAAGGTGTTTGTTTCAATGATGTCCGCGCCTGCACTACAATAGTTTGCGTGTATTTCTCGGACAATGTGGGGTTGGGTTATGGAGAGTAGATCGTTGTAGCCTTTGAGTTCACACGGGTGATCTGCAAACGGGTCGCCACGAAAATCTGCCTCCGTGAGCCGATAGGTCTGCAACAGTGACCCCATCGCACCGTCAAGAACCAGAATCCGTTTCTCCAGTTCGTTTTTAAGATATGTTATCCGTTCAGAATTTGCCATACTTTTAATTTACCTTGCGGAGGCATAACATGCGTTTCAACGATAAAGTGTGTTCCATAAATCCGCTCTCCATTACATTACGAGCTACGGGTTTTGAAGTGATCTTAAGAGAAACACTTTTTTACCTTGCGGAGGCATAACATGCGTTTCAACGATAAAGTGCGTCCTATAGGTCCGCTTTCCATTACATTACGAGCTACGGGTTTTGAGGCGATCTTAACAGCTATGCTACCACAGTACGACATGCGGCCCTTCTATGTATACATCACGTATTATAATATACCACATGAAAAGTCGGTTTGTCCATTTAAAGCCGATGTAACCAATTATGCAAACACAAAACAGAAAACGCGAACGCTCTCCACATTCCCATAAATATGCCATCCATTTTGACATCCTTCCAGAGATCTCTTATCTCAATGAAGACCTCCCGGTTCTCATAGCGGATCTCTTGCCAATTTTTCACGGTTTCCCGCGAGATGTTTGGATTTCTGAGAAATGGGTGGACGAAGGTCTGGATTTCTGTCGGGTTGTTTTCTGGGTATCTGCCGAGTCTCCAGATGCAATCAAAACCTTTGGGAACTGGTTTCAAGCGATATTCCGGGAGCCGTCTGTCGCCGAAGTTTTGGAACGTCTTGTCGCGCATGCTTTGGACGAACCCAACGATGCCGAGGTTATTTTGACGGACTGGACCCGGTTGGCGAATTAGCCATCAGCGGTCAGCAGTTAGCAAAGAGGGTGTTTTTGCTTGGGGTGTTTTTGCTTGGGGTGTTTTTGCTTGGGTATTTCTGCGTATTTCTGCGTATTTCTGCGGATTTCCCTTCTGTTAATCAGAAACCTCTTGTTACTAATAGCCGATGGCTGACGGCTGACGGCTAAAAAAGGCGTTGACATCGAAAAATAAAATAGGTATAATATTAGTTGAAAATCAACTTCCAAAACACGATTTGGAAAAACAGGTGGTAGCGATGATCCGACGAACCTATTGGCGCGAAATGTGGCGGAAATCTGCGGGATTCCAAAATTTTCTATCCGCAGTGTTGCTCTTTTCTTTCCTATTTGTGAGCAGCGTGTATTCCCAAAATGTTGATGAAATTTTTCAGAATTTCAAACAGGCTTATGACAAGTCTGATAATTTCAGCGCGAATTTTGAAGAGACAACGCTGTTTGCGAACAAGAAAAGTGTCGCTCGCGGGCGAATTGTTTTTAGAAAACCAAATTTGCTGCGTAGGGAGTATGTTGGTCGAAGAGATGCCTCTAAAGTCATCCAAGTTACTGTTTTTGATGGGAAGTATGGTTGGACGTATACACCGACGCTCAACCAAGTGAATAAGATGAAATTGGACAACCCAAAGGGTCAATTGTTTCCGGGCATCGGCGCATCACTGGAGGATTTTGAAAAAATATATGACATGGTACTTGTCCCTGATGAATTCGCGAATCCGAAAGGTATACACAATATTGAGTTGACCCCGAAAAAGGAATTCGCGAATCCGAACGTTAAGGAGAAGTTTCAAATCTGGGTCGAATCCGATGGGTGGCTCCCCGTTCAAGTTGGTCACGAAATTGAACTTGAAGATGGGTCCCGTCAAAGTGCAATTGTTAAGTTCTCAGAGATTAAACGAGATAAAGAACTTGCACCGGACCTGTTCAAATTTGTGGTGCCTAAAGATGCCGAGGTCATCAATCTTTCCGAAAATTAGAGGTTATTTCCAATGATAAGATAACCGCTGATAGGTCGGCACTATACATTATGGATTTCGGTACCCTTTTTCGGTTGGCAAATCTCCTAACGCTTTTACGGCTATTCCTGATACCTCCCTTCATTTTCTGTTTTCAGGCAGATATGATGGTGCCTGCGCTTGCTATTTTCGCACTCGCTGCGCTAACAGACAATATTGATGGAAAAATCGCACGGAGACAAGGTGTTACGAGTTTCGGGAAGTTCATGGATCCGCTTGCAGATAAGTTGTTGATCGGTGCCGCCTTAATCTGTTTAACCTTTTTTGAGGGGATCGGCGGTGGACTCATCCCGATGTGGATGGTTGTTATTATTATGGGGCGTGAAGTTCTCGTTACACTTCTGCGGGCCGTTTTCGCTGCGAAGTACGGGCAGGTCGTCTCCGCAAGTCAGTGGGGAAAATACAAAATGACTTCGCAGCTAATCGTCTTGATTGTTGGCTTAGTTTTGCTTGCAGTCCAGAACGAGCAGACCGGTACATTTATTTTGAGATCCCGGGGGCCAATCTATTTTATGATGTATCTACCGTTGGTACTTACAGTCGGGTCTGGTGTGGAGTTTCTCGTCAATAACCGCAAAGCTTTATCCGCACTGATTTTTTCAACCCGTTACGATCCAGAAACAGGTGCGTAATGTCCACAGTTAAAGGGAATGGAGTTCGCTGTTTTGTAGCGATTGAAATACCGAAACCGGTGCAGGCGTTGCTGAAACCTGTCCAGACACACCTTCACTCCGAAATTCGCAAAGTTTCGTGGACAAAGTCCGGCAACTTCCATCTCACCTTGAAGTTCCTCGGTGATGTTGATGCTGAAGCGATGGGTGCTGTGAGCGAAGCAGTTGAAAACGTCGCCACTACACAGACTTCATTTTCTATTGAGTTCGGTGGTATTGGGGCGTTCCCAACCCTTGCGCGTCCGCGGGTGATCTGGGTAGGTATTAAGCACGGCGCAGCAAGTGTCTCACACCTTGCGAAAGCCGTGAACCTTGAACTGAAACGCCTCGGTTTTCCAACCGACAATCGTTTTCATCCGCATCTTACACTCGGACGGCTCAGAAGTCCGATGAATCTGCAACCGCTCAAAAACGTTCTACGTAAATATGATACAATTGATGGTGCAACGGTGAGCGTCGATGAAATCACTGTCATGCAAAGCCAACTTCACCCTAATGGAGCGATCTATACACCTCTAAACGTCTGTCATTTTTCAGCGCGAAATCGGGGTTAGAAACCCCTCCGACAAGAGAAATAAAGGAGAAACCTTAGAACATGTTAGATGAACAAAAACAGAAAGCGATCGACCAGGCGATCTCACAGGTGGAACGTGAATTCGGTAAAGGGGCGATCATGCGTTTCACAGACAGTGATGTCGTCCCTGTTGCAGCGATCCCGACCGGTGCACTCTCGCTTGATATTGCCCTTGGTATAGGCGGTGTGCCGCGCGGTAGAATCATTGAAATTTTCGGACATGAAGGGACTGGAAAGACGACTTTGGCACTCCATATCGTCGCCGAAGTCCAAAAAATGGGTGGAACCGCTGTGTTCGTTGATGTCGAACACGCGCTTGACACAACTTACGCTCGAAGTATCGGGGTTAACATGGAGAACCTATTGATTGCGCAGCCCGATGCAGGCGAACAGGCACTGGAGATCGTCGAAACGCTCATCCGTAGTGGTGCGATTGACTTGGTCGTTGTTGATTCAGTGGCGGCATTGACACCCCAAGCCGAGATTGAAGGGGAAATGAGTGACTCGCACGTCGGGTTGTTGCCCCGTTTGATGTCCAAGGCACTGCGAAAGTTATCCGGTGTTACCAATAAGTCTCAGACGTGTGTTATCTTTACGAACCAGATCCGACAAAAGATTGGAATCATGTTCGGTAACCCGGATACTACACCGGGTGGACTTGCACTCAAGTTCCACGCCTCTGTCCGGTTAGAACTCCGCCGTGGCACGCAGATCAAAGAGGGTAATGAGATTCTTGGAAGCAGTGTGCGTGTCAAAGTGGCAAAAAATAAAGTGGCACCGCCTTTCAAGGAAACCGAATACGATGTTACCTTCGGGAAGGGGATTTCCAAGGAGGGGAACCTCTTAGATATTGCCGTTGATAATGACTTTGTTCAGAAAAGTGGTTCTTGGTTTGCCTACAACGGCGAGCGCATTGGGCAAGGTCGGACGAATGCCAAGAAGTATTTGGAGGACAATCCTGACGTTGCCGCTGAGATTGAAGCGAAGATCCGCGAAACATTGAGCATGGCACCAGATGCAGGGGCTGGCGCGATTCCTGAAGACGGAGATGAAGTTCACGATACAGTTGAAGTCGCGGAATAATACGAAAAGTGTATACGGGTTTCCGCTTTGCATCCATTTATGATGCGTTTGAAAAAGGTAGACTTTTTCTTGACACTATTTTTTCAAAGTGATATACTCTAATAAAATGGTTGTCAGTCGTCGGTTAGCGGTTTGGCTTTTGAAATTAGAAAATCTTTTTCTATCTCGGACGTTCTTATAGGTAACGACGGTTACAAGAAGCTGTTAGAGAATCAGAAACCTCTTAACTGAAAACTGATAACCGATGACCGATAACTACTTGGAAAGTGAGAACTTGACGTATGGGTATCAAAAGAGGAAATTCCGAGGATGCCTTTGAGGAGCAAAAAACGCTTGATGTTGTCTGGTATCAACAGCAGATGCGTGCCCTTCAAGGGACAATTGACATGCTTGAAGGGGAACTCGAAAGCATGCGGCAGCAGCAGCGGGTTGTCCATGTCAAGGAACTTGAAACACAACTCTATGAGACGCAGCGTGAGTTAATGGCGGCGGAGCGACGGAATAAGCGGTTAACGAACACCTTGCAAGAAGCCAAAGAGAAGCTGCAAATCCTCAAGGAAAAAGTCGTTCAACTCAGTGCGCCTCCCAATAATTACGGAGTCTTCCTCGGCGCGAACGAAGATGGTACTGTCGATATTGACATCAGCGGCAGAAAATGGCGCGTCAATATCGATCCAGCACTCAAGGATAAAACCCTCGCGGTCGGGCAAGAGGTCATCGTCAATAGCGGAATGAACGTTGTCGCCCTTAAAAGTGCTGAAAGGCACGGCGATGTCGTGAAAATTAAAGAGCGCATTGAAGATGAACTCGCTATTGTCAGCCTCCGCACCGATGAAGAACGCGTCGTCAGAATAGCCGAATCCCTTAAAGAGGAAACCCTGAAAACCGGTGATAATGTACTCCTCAACCATACGACAAGCATGCTTATGGAGAAACTCCCCAAGCGGGAAGTGGAAGACTTGCTGCTTGAGGAGGTGCCAGATATCGGTTACGCCGACATCGGTGGACTTGATACACAAATAGAAGCGATTCGGGACGCAATTGAACTGCCGTACCTCTATCCGAAAGAGTACGAAGAGTTTAACCTCTCACCGCCGAAGGGTGTGCTGCTGTACGGCCCCCCCGGATGTGGTAAAACTTTGATCGCCCGAGCCGTCGCAAGTAGTATAGCCGAACGCGTCCGAAAAGAGAGCGGCAATGATGAAGTTCGCGGTTATTTCATCAATATCAAGGGACCTGAACTCCTCAATAAATACGTCGGCGAAACCGAACGTAAGATCCGAGAGGTTTTCCAAAAAGCGCGCGATAAGTCAAAAGAAGGGTTTCCTGTTATCATTTTTTTCGATGAGATGGACTCCCTCTTCCGTTCCAGAGGTATGGGGATCTCATCGGATATGGAATCGACGCTCGTGCCGCAGTTTCTCTCCGAAATTGATGGTGTTGAGAACTTACGGGATGTCATCGTCATTGGCGCGAGTAATCGGCAAGATCTGCTTGATCCGGCGGTTTTACGTCCCGGTAGACTTGATGTTAAAATTAAAATTGATCGGCCCAACTTAGACGGTGCTAAGGACATCTTTGCGATATATCTAACACCGGAGCTACCCTTCGCTGAAGAGGTTTACCAGCAATTTGAGGGAGATACAAAGGCCGCCGTGGACCACTTCATTGATGAAGCTGTCCGTGAGATGTACGCCACCACGGATGAAAATCGGTTTATTGAGGTGACTTATGCCCGTGGCGAACGTGAAACCCTCTTTTTTAAAGACTTTGTCAGTGGCGCGATGATCGAAAACATTGTTTCACGCGCCAAGAAAACAGCAATCAAACGCTTTATTGGTTCCGACGGAACGGACAAAGGCATGTGTCTTGACGATCTCAAGGCAGCCATCAGGGAAGAGTATCACGAAAATGAGGATCTGCCGAACACGACGAACCCGGATGATTGGGCAAAAATTTCAGGTCGGAAAGGCGAAAAAATCGTTAATATCCGTGCGTTGATTAATGAACCGACACGCGAGAAAAAACAGGATGTTCGAGTCACCCGAGGCGGGACTTTTCTCTAAAGAATAGTTACAAGTTATAAGTTATAAGTCGGGTTTCTGGTCCTCGTGTCTCTTTGTTACCTTTTCATTTCAATTGGGTAACAACGGCTCCTAAGAGGGACAAAACCCTCGGAGCCCTCTTAACTAAAAACTTATAACTAATGACCAACAACTATTAAAATGGAAATACCAATAATAATGGGAACAGAGACTGAGTATGGCATCTCAGTCAAAAATGCACGTGAGCAAGACCCGGTCGCTGCCTCTACCTTGGTGGTCAACGCCTATAAGACCTGTAAGGGAGATGTTCCGAGTTCTGCTACCTCTGTCACATGGGATTATGATCAGGAAAGCCCGTTGATGGATGCGCGCGGGTTTCTTGCAGAGACAGAAACACCGATCTCCGAAGCAGACACCAGCAATGCTGTTAATGACATCCTGATCAACGGCGGGCGTTATTACGTCGATCACGCGCACCCTGAGTATTGTACGCCGGAATGCGCAAACCCACGCGATCTGCTGCTATATGAAAAGGCAGGCGAATTGATATTAGAAGTCAGTAGACGCGCAGCTGAACGATTACTACTTGACAATCAGGAAGTTATCATATATAAAAACAATACCGATTACAAGGGGCATAGTTACGGCGCACATGAAAACTATCTCATGTCCCGTAAAGTACCGTTTGATGCTATCGTTGACGGGTTGATGCCGTTCCTTGTTACGCGGATTATTATCACGGGGAGTGGTAAAGTCGGTGCCGAGAATGGAAGTGAGGAAACGGATTATCAAATCTCCCAACGCGCAGATTTCTTTGAGAAAGAAGTCGGGCTTAGCACTATGGTCAACCGACCCCTGATTAACACGCGTGATGAACCGCATGCTGATGACAAACTCTATCGGCGTTTACACGTTATCGTCGGTGACTCAAACATGTCTGAATTCAGCATTTATCTCAAAGCAGGCATCACTTCTATCGCGCTCCAGTTAATCGAGAAAGGTGTTGTCGGAAAAAAATTCAGTTTGAAGGACTCCGTCGCAGCGATAAAGCGTATCTCGCGCGACTTATCTTGCAAAGAAGAAATCGAACTCGCGGATGGACAACAGTGGTCGCCGATAGAAGTGCAACGCGCGTATCTCAAGCTCGCGCAACAACATCTCACATCTGAGGAACGGACCCCTGTCGTTGAGGATGTCCTCGAGAAATGGCAATTCGTGCTGGATAACTTGGAAATAGACCCAGGGCGGCTCAGTCGCCATCTCGACTGGGTCATCAAAAAGAAGTTGCTTGATGCATACCGAAAACGGCACGGATATCAGTGGGACGACGCACATGTGCGGATGCTTGACCTACAGTACCATGATATTCGTCCAGACAAAGGCCTCTATATCCGGCTGCTCAAAAACGGACATGTGAAACGCTTACTCAGCCATGAAGAAATTGTGCATGCAATGCACTATCCACCTGTAGACACACGTGCCTATTTTCGAGGCACCTGTTTACGGAGATTTCCAAAGCACATTTATAGTGCAAGTTGGAATTCAATGATTTTTATCGGTAAATCGGGGGGGCTTGACAAAATTATGATGGATCGTCCCCACTTCGGAACACAAAAGATTGTTGGCGAACTGCTGAATAACTGTACAGCAGAGGAACTCGTTAAAGAAATCCGAGGCGATGCCTCAGGATAAAGGAGAGAATCATGTCGACTGAAAAACAACAGGAACACCTCAACCGTCATGTCGATGAAACCGAAGAGGTCCAACCCGATGTTGGCACCGGCGAAATGGATGAGGAGTTCGTCGAAGACTTAGACACACTTCTTGATGAAATCGATGAGATTCTGGAAGAAGATTCACAGGAATTTGTCGAAAACTATATCCAGCGAGGAGGGCAGTAGGAGTGCTCGACCTCAGTGATTATGGCACCTCCGACTTCTTCCAAATCCTCAAGCGTCGTCACCCCGAATTACTCGCGACGTTCAATGCGTCCGATGTCGCCGCAAATGCCCAGGTGCCGGAAGCGTCATTCCAGCCCTATGAAGGGACAACGGTCCTCGCAGTTGTCTACAACGCCGGGGTCGTTATGGCGGGTGACCGGCAGGCAACAGAAGGCTATCAGGTCGGCGAGCGGCGCATTCAGAAGGTCTATCCAGTTGATCGGCACTCCGCAATTGCTGTTGCGGGTGCCGCCGGCCCCTGCATTGAAATGGCGAAACTCTTTCAAGTTGAGGTCGAATTTTATGAAAAGACGGAAGGCGTGAGCCTCAGCCTCGAAGGACAGGCAAACTTCCTTTCACACCTCGTGCGTTCAAACCTCGGACTCGCAATGCAGGGATTAATCGTCTTACCCCTCTTTGCTGGTTATGATTTAAAGCAGCAACGCGGTAGGATTTTTAAATATGATGCCATCGGCGGGCGTTATGAGGAAAACGACTATTACGCTATCGGTTCCGGCGGTAAAGATGCCCGTACGACCCTAAAAAAACGCTACACACCGGAGATTGAGCGCCAAGAGGCCTTAGCAATCGTCGCCGAAGCTATCTGGGATGCTGCCGATGAGGATATCGCAACTGGCGGCCCTGATCTTATCCGAAAAATTTTCCCAACGCTTTACACTGTTACTGAAGAAGGTGTCGCCGAAGTTCCTGAGACGACTGTTGAGGAACTCTATAACGACCTCATCTCGCGTCTATAGCGGAATAGTTGTCAGTTATCAGTACGATTTTCTCTCACTGCGAGGCATGAAAAACCTTTCAGTTAATAGTTAACAGTTAACAGTGTCCAGTTACCAGAAGTCTCTTTTAACTGAAAACTGAAAACTGGAAACTGGAAACTAAAAATACAGATATGTCCACACCCTATTATGTTTCACCCGAACAAATTCGTCAGGATAAGGAGGATTTCGTCCGTCGCGGCATCGCGCAGGCGAAGGAGGTTGTCGTCTTAGAATACCGAGATGGACTCTTGATGGTTGCTGAGAATCCGCGCAAAACCACCTTTAAAATTTCTGAGATCTATGACCGCATCGCCCTCGCAGCAGCCGGTAGAATTGCTGAATATGAGATACTGCGTGTTGTCGGCATCCGTGAGTCTGAAATTAAAGGCTTTCGCTACTATCGTGAAGACGTTACCGCAAAATGGCTGACAAACCTCTATTCGCAGCACATGGGTGCGGTTGCACAAGCCTGGGATGCCAAACCGTTAGAGATTGAACTCCTTGTATGTGAATTAGGGGCAACCGATGCCCCCGAAAACTCCGAGCTACAGAACAATCGGATTTACCATATCGCTTTTGACGGTATCTATTCGGAAGAGGAAAAGTATGCTGTTATTGGTGGACGTGCTACAGAGATAATAGAAATTTTGGAACGCCGCTACGCAGATGGGTTAGAGATAGCAGCAGCACTCCAACTCGTAACAGAGACTTTTCGGACTATTGAAGCTAACGCTGAAGTCGATTATGAAATAACACCGCAGACAATAGAGGTCGCATGCCTTGAACGGACCGCTGAACGCCGAAAATTCCGGCGACTCTCTACTGATGAGGTCACGACACTTTTGGATTTTTAAAACATGAAGCGTAGAATTTATGGACTGGAAACTGAGTTCGGGATCATCTGGACACCAGAGGTGGCGCATAGAAAGACGCTCACAGTTCAGAACGTTGTGATGTACCTCTTCCGGGAAATCGTAGCAGGCAGAATGTACCCCGATGTTTTTCTTGAAAACGGTGCAAGGTTTTACCAAGACATCGGGTGCCATCCAGAGTATGCGACCCCAGAATGTGATGATGTTGCCGAACTCGTCGCACACGATAAAGCAGGCGAACGCATTATCACACGTCTCGCCAGTACCGCAGAACAGCGCATGCGCAATGACGGGTTCTACGGAAAAATCTCCATTTTCAAAAACAACTTGGATACCCCCGGAAATACTTACGGATGTCACGAAAACTATCTCATGGAACGGCACGTTGATTTCCGTCAATTAGCATCGCAGCTGATCCCTTTCTTTGTCACGCGCCAGGTCTTCGCGGGTGCTGGAAAAATCAAGCCGAGCCATCGCGGCTATTATGCAATCTCACAACGCGCAGAGCACATCCGAGAGGAAATTTCTATCGGAACAACCACGGCACGCGGGATTATAAACACACGCGATGAACCCCATGCTGACCGAGAAAAATATAGACGTTTACACGTCATCGTCGGGGATTCTAATATGTCCGAGTTTTCGACGTTTTTGAAGGTAGGCACCACCGGTATTATCCTCCGTATGATTGAAGACAACTTCATTCAACAACGGTTCGCACTCCGTAACCCTGTTAAAGCCATCCGCGAAATTTCTGACGATGTCACCTGCAAGCATCTAATTGAGCTTCAAAATGGGAAACGCCTCTCCGCAGTCGAACTGCAGTGGCAATATCTCGAATGTGCAAAGCGCTACCTTGAGCAAGCCGAATCCGATGCAACAACAACCCAAATTATGGCGCGCTGGGAGTATGTCCTCACCTGCTTGGAAAGTGATCCGATGCAGTTGGACCGGGAATTGGATTGGGTCATTAAGTGGAAATGGCTGCAAACTTACCTCACTAAGCGTGGGTTTGAATGGGACGCGCCACAAGTGAAACACCTCGATTTGAAATACCATAATGTGCGACAGGAGGAAAGTCTTTACTATACCCTTGAAAACCGATCAGAAGTCGAACGGATCGTCAAAAATGAGCAGATTCGGCATGCGGAGCACTTTCCGCCTGAACGGACCCGCGCCAAGTTCCGGGGTAAATTCATCAAAAAGGTCAACGAAGGAAAGATCTTATGCGGGGTCAATTGGAGTTATATCCAACTTTATGAACCCTACCAGATTCTTTACCTCTCGACAGACCCATTTAAGCCGGAATTTGACGAAGCAAGTCGCACGATTTATTCAATTTAAAAGTTGTCAGTTATCAGTTGTCAGTTATCAGTTACAAGAGGTTTTTGATGATTCTAAAGTCTCTTTCTGACAACTGAAAGATTTTTTCGCAGAAAAAATCGTACCGACAACTGAAAACTATAACACAGGAGGCTTTTGATGCCACAACCAAAGTATGTTTACTTCTTTGGAGGCAGTGAAAGCGATGGGAACGCCACAATGCGGACACTGCTTGGCGGAAAAGGGGCAAATCTTGCAGAGATGAGCAATCTCGGCGTGCCTGTCCCACCCGGATTCACTATCTCCACTGAGGTTTGCAAATTATATTACGAAAATGACAAACGGTATCCCACCGGACTCGACAGGCAAATTGACGAGAATCTCACGAAGTTAGAAGCGGCACTCGGCGCGAAATTCGGTGATACCGAAAATCCGCTCCTGCTTTCTGTCCGTTCCGGTGCCGCGGTTTCAATGCCGGGGATGATGGACACGATCCTCAACCTCGGCTTGAATGATGATGCCATTAAGGGACTTATCGCCAGATCCGAAAACGAGCGGTTCGCTTACGATTCATACCGACGCTTCGTCCAGATGTTCGGGAACGTTGTACTTAACGTCGATCACGATGAGTTTGAGCACTTACTCGAAGCAAAGAAAAAGGCGAAAGGTGTTACATTAGATACCGAATTAGAAGCCGCCGATTTAGTCGAACTCGTCCGCGAATTCAAGAGTGCTGTCAAGCAGCACACAGGCAGCGATTTTCCTGATGAACCCCGACATCAATTAGACATGGCACGCGATGCGGTTTTTGAATCCTCTGGGAACCCGCGCGCGATTACCTATCGTCGCCTTAACGATATTTCCGAAGAACTCGGACGCACGGCAGTCAACGTCCAAGCAATGGTATTCGGCAATATGGGCGGAACCTCCGGATCCGGTGTCGCCTTCACGCGTAATCCGTCAACCGGTGCGAACCAATTTTACGGTGAATTCCTCATTAACGCACAGGGTGAAGATGTCGTCGCTGGCATCCGAACGCCGCTGCCCGTCGCCGAATTAAGAAATCTCTTGCCCGAGGCGTATGATGAATTGGTCGATATCGGTTTAAGGCTTGAGACGCACTATCGCGACATGCAAGACGTTGAATTTACGATTCAGGACGGTAAACTCTATATGCTCCAGACCCGTAACGGGAAACGCACGGGTCAAGCAGCTGTCCGAATCGCTGTTGAGATGGTTGAAGAGGGCTTGATTGATAAGCAGACCGCTTTGACACGTGTTCCTGCCAACGATCTGGATCAGTTGTTGCATCCGAGCGTTGATCCAGATGCCTCTGTTGAGGTTATCGCGCAAGGCTTGCCTGCTTCCCCGGGTGCTGCTGTCGGTAAAGTGGTCTTCACGGCGCTCCACGCCGAGGAGATGGCGGCTGCCGGTGAAAAAGTCATTCTCGTCCGTACCGAAACATCACCAGAGGACATCGGTGGTATGGATGCCGCAGAGGGTATCCTCACGGCGCGAGGTGGGATGACAAGCCACGCGGCTGTCGTCGCACGCGGCATGGGAAAATGCTGTGTCGCCGGTTGTTCTGCGTTGTTTATCAATGAAGACGCATTAGAATTTTATGCCGAAGGGAAACGCTACACCGAAGGCGATTTCATCACGCTCAACGGCTCTACAGGCGATGTGCTTGATGGACAGGTTGCGCTCATCCAACCCGAACTCAGTGGACAATTCGGGACACTCATGGAGTGGGCTGACGAAGCACGCTCATTGGATGTTCGCACGAATGCTGATACCCCCGAAGATGCGAAAAATGCAAGGCAATTTGGCGCGGAAGGGATCGGACTCTGCCGAACCGAGCACATGTTCTTCGGCACCGGAATCGATGCCGTTCGCGAGATGATTCTCGCCGATGAGACCCCAGAACGCGAAGCAGCATTGGTGAAACTGCTCCCGCATCAACGTTCAGATTTCATCGGAATCTTTGAGGCGATGGCTGGCTATCCTGTCACCATCCGCACCCTTGATCCGCCGCTTCACGAGTTCTTACCGAAGAATGCAGCCGAAATCCAAGAACTCGCAGCGCGGATCGGCATCGAACCTCAAAAACTCAGTGAACGTGTTGAAGAGTTGCACGAATTCAATCCCATGCTCGGACATCGTGGATGTAGACTCGGTATTGTCTATCCAGAGATAACCGAGATGCAGGCGCGTGCCATCTTTGAAGCCGCTGTTGATGTTACCAAACGCGGTATCGCGGTGCTACCTGAGATTATGATTCCGCTTGTCGGGCATATTAACGAATTCTCGCTACAGCGCAAAGTCGTTGTTGACACCGCCGAAGCCGTCTTTAAAGAGACCGGCACACGGGTCGAGTACCTTGTCGGAACGATGATTGAGCTGCCCCGCGCAGCACTTACGGCTGACAAAATCGCCGCCGAAGCTGAATTCTTCTCCTACGGCACCAACGATCTCACGCAGACAACTTTCGGCATGAGTCGTGACGACGCAGTGAAATTCCTTGACGATTATGTCAAAAACGGTGTGCTTGAATACGATCCGTTCCAGATCCTTGACCAAGAGGGTGTTGGTAGTCTCTTACAAATCGGTGCTGAGAAAGGTCGCTCCGCACGTCCTGATCTGAAGGTCGGTATCTGTGGTGAGCACGGCGGTGAACCGAGTTCCGTGAAGTTCTGCTACGGATTAGGATTTGATTACGTATCCTGTTCCCCGTTCCGTGTCCCGATCGCACGGCTCGCCGCAGCACAGGCTGTTATTGAAGCAGAAAATTAGTCTGGTAATAGTTAACAGTTATCAGTTAACAGTTTTGACCAACAACTCGTGCCTTGAAAAAAAGTGTTGGAGTCGAGTTGTTGGTCAAAGTTAAAGAGGTTTCTTGTGGTTGTAGTAGAATTGGTAACCGCCACAAGGTCTTAACTGAAAACTGAGTACTGTTAACTGTTAACTTCCTAACGAGGTGAAAACATGAACGCACAAGAATTTGGCGCACTCCCTCCGGACGGAAACTCCGATGCCCTATTCTCGCAAGAAGGGCTCCCTCTTAAGCCTATCAAGATGACGTTGGCGGAATTCCTTGAAAGTGATTTGGAAGGTTATGAATACATTAAAGGAGAATTAATACCAGTGCCACCAACCTCATTGGAACATGGTAATATTACTACGAATTTGTTTTTACCGTTAGGTTTGTACGTCCGAGAAAATCAGTTAGGGAGTGTCTATATGCCAGATACAGGCTTTCGGGTGGGTGAACATGTTCTGATGCCAGATATAGCATTTCTTGCAAGTGCACGGATACCTGATGACCTCAGTAAAGCATCTCCTATACCACCGGACCTCGCCGTTGAAGTCGTTTCTCCAACAGATGTGTTATATCGGGTTGAGGAAAAAGTATTTGCCTATCTTGAGGCAGGCACCCAGCTGGTATGGGTACTAAAACCACGATCCAAAACAGTGACAATCTATCGTTCCGAAACGGACATTACGCTCCTCACGCGAAATGACACCCTCACCGGTGAGAATGTCGTTGAAGGGTTTTCTTGTCAGGTAGCAGAACTTTTTGAATAGGGACATTTAGGCCTTCTGTAGGAGCGAGCTGGGCTCGCGATTTTCTTTTCCCAATTGGTGACTGGAACGAAAATCTTGGAAAGGACAACATAATATGCTAATCGCAGATGTAAATGAAATTGAAGGGCGCACCTATCCTGCCCGTAGGCGTACCAAAAATCTCGTCGGTGGCGCGTCCCCGATCCAGATAAATGAATTTTGCATGGGGTTCGTCGTCTTAGAACCCAACGGTGGGCAAGTGCCGTGGCACAATCACGAACAGGAAGAAATCTACTTCATCGTTGAAGGCGAAGGCGAAATGTGTCTCGGTGAGGAGCGGCAAACCCTCTCGGCGGGGCAGACGGTTTTTATTCCGTCATGGATCTTCCACCAGTTAACGAACACGGGCGACACACCGATGCACATGGTCTACTGTTATGGTCCCGCAGGTGATGTAGCGCATTGGAAACAAGAACTCGCTGGCACACTCCCGAAAGCCGGTGTCGAAGCACCACCCCTCCCTGAAGGCGCAGCCCCACAATGCACTGAACCCGCGGAGTCTGAGTAGACATATTTATTGGTAGCAGTGCTTTGATGGTATTTGAATATTTAAATTGGTAATATAGAGCATCCATTGTCAGAATCGGGATTTTCAGAATTATAGAGATTGCTGGATTGACATCCAACTTTAAGTGCTAATCGCTGATGGCTGACTGCTGACGGCTGAAACTAAAGGATTATTCATGACCAATCATACCCAAAAAACGCACCGCGTCGGCATCATCATGAACGGTGTCACCGGCAGAATGGGAACCAACCAACATCTCATCCGCTCTATCTTGGCAATCGCAGAAGAAGGCGGCATCCCGATCGGTGACGGTGAAGTTATCATGCCCGATCCGTTCCTTGTCGGTAGAAACCCGGCGAAACTGGAGAAACTTTCCGAAACCACCGGCGTTGAGAAGTGGAGCACCGACCTTGACGCTGCCCTCGCCGATGACGCTTACAGCGTTTACTTTGATGCACAGGTTACGTCACGCCGCGTTGATGCTGTCGAAGCCGCAATAGCAGCGGGTAAACACATCTATTGTGAAAAACCGACCGCGACGACCACCGCAGATGCCTATCGTCTCTATGAACAAGCCGCAAAGGCAGGCCTTAAAAACGGAGTCGTTCAGGATAAACTCTGGTTACCCGGTATCCAGAAACTCAAACGCTTGATAGATGCTGACTTTTTCGGGCGGATTATCGCTGTCCGCGGTGAATTCGGCTATTGGGTCTTCCAAGGCGATGCGATCCCGACCCAACGTCCGTCGTGGAACTATCGAACCGAGGACGGTGGTGGCATTATTCTCGATATGTTTAGCCATTGGCGATACGTCATTGACAACCTCTTCGGCGCAGTCAAAGGTGTCTCTTGTATCGCTGCCACACATCTCCCACAACGTTGGGATGAGGAAGGCAAACCGTACCCCTGTACCGCTGAAGATGCTGCCTATGCGACATTTGAATTAGAGAACGGGATCATCGCCCATTTTAACTCATCTTGGGCAGTCAGAGTCCGCCGCGACGATCTGCTGACGATACATGTGGACGGTTTGAACGGATCCGCTGTTACTGGATTGCGGGACTGTTGGATTCAACCGCTCTCTGGTACACCACGTCCTGTCTGGAACCCCGACATCGATCAACCGATCAAATTCTTTGATGGCTGGCTCAAAGTCCCAGAGCAAGAGACGTACGAGAACGCCTTTAGGGCGCAGTGGGAGTTGTTCCTCCGACACGTCGTCGCGGATGAACCGTTTCCGTGGACACTCCTCGCGGGGGCAAAAGGTGTGCAATTGGCGGAGAAGGGCATGGAATCGTGGCAGACGCGTAAATGGGTAGAATTGCCGGAGTTATCTGTAGCATAGACTGTTAGTCTGTGGCAAGGATCACTTGTAGCACAAACTTTCAGTTTGTGTCTGCGTGTGCCGCAAACTGAAAGTTTACGCTACAAAACCGAAAACTAAATGACCCTATAGACAATCTTTACAAAAATTATCCCGACATGTATAATGCATATCAATCGGTTAAAAAGCTCAATCCTTTGTGGAATATCTCAATTGGAGGAAGAAGATGACCGACCAAGAGATGAGAGAAGCAATGGAACGTGCTGATAGGATTGTAGAAAAAGTGAGGGCCTTAGTTGCCTTGGAGGACAAAGTTCTGGAAGCGAGGGAGGCTGTCCGCCAACTTTCTATCAACGATGACACGCCGCAACCCCAAGAAGACCGCGTCGCTGAGTGTCAGAACGCGCTGACAACACTCGAATCGCAGTTGGAAGAAAGCGTCAAGGAGTTAGACGGTATTACTGACGAACTCAAATTAGCGACACCCTGTTTCAGGGCTTACGTCTTACCGCAGATGAGTGAAATTGTGGGGACGCTCAGTGCCTGTGATACAGCAGACCGGAGTGAACTCGCAGAACTCGTGACTGTACTCACAGACGAGAACGCCGAACCCTCTGAGCAATTGGAGGAGGCAATTATAACCCGCCTCAAGAGCAATATTGAACGCACATTTAAATTCCCCCCTGATTAGGGGCGTGTTTTTGCTGGGGTGTTTCTTCGAGGGGGGTTCTGCTGGCGGAAGATGTATAAGTAATTCTAAAATTCACCATAGGGCAGAATAAGTGAGCGGTGTCTTATCCTGATACTACTCCATTATTGGGCGAGGGTTAACCCCGCCCAATACACTTTAATCACTTATATCGTCCGTTTGTGTATACGACTTAAGGGTCCGACGATCTATGCCTAACGATTTTGCTGCTTGGGCAAGAGATCCATGCTCTTTTATCCGTCGTTGGGCGACTTTCCCTAAGATTTGATTCTTATCCATACCGTTTATCCAAATCGCACCCTCGTGCCCTCCCAGAAGTGCGAGTAGATGAAATGATGCCTCACGAATAACGGAACTCTGCGTTTTCTCAGGCAGCATCCGCCAAATCGCATTGGGTATCCCCCCAAAAATCAAGATGAATTCCGTCACCGAAATCTGCGCCAGCATCCGACGCACCTCCGCCGGAATACCACTTTCCGCGCTCGCCTCTGAAGGACGTTCAAAGGTCTCTATTTGTGATGCGACCACAACATCGGCAGGCAAATCGCTGAATGTGATTTCGTCGGTCTTCGTTAGAATAACTGCCCGTTCTATTATATTCTGGAGTTGGCGGATATTGCCGGGCCAATCGGCATATTTGAGAAAATTACGCACCTCAGATGAAATCTTCAGAACGTTTTTTTTATATTCGGTGTTGAACTCGGTGAGAAAAGCGTCCACTAAAGGAAGGATATCTTCACGGTGCTCTCGCAGCGGCGGTATAGGAATCTCGCAGAGATTCAGACGGTAGTAAATATCCCGTCTGAATCGGTTGTTTTTTCCGCCAAGTTTAAGATTTTGGTTGGTCGCGGCGATAATGCGAACATCTGTTTTAATGATCCTGTTGCCACCGAGCCTTGTGAATTCCTGTTGATCTAACAAGCGCAGAAACTTCGGCTGCACGTCAACATCCATATCTCCGATCTCATCAAGAAAGAGAGTGCCGGTATCCGCTTGTTCAAACACACCTTTCCGTTGATGCGTTGCCCCAGTAAACGCGCCTTTCTCGTGACCAAAAATTTCACTATTCAAGAGACCATTTTCTGGGACTGCACTGCAGTTGATAACTATGAAGGGTCTGGATCTTCGTGAACTCGTTCGATGTATCTCCCGCGCTATAATTTCTTTGCCAACACCCGTCTCCCCAGTAATAAGAATAGGGGCTTTTGTGAGAGCAAACTGCTCCACATAATTATAAACCTCTTGCATCGCCGCCGAGGGCAGTTTAATCGGAGGCGACTCATTTTGCGCGCTTCTCATAGATCAATGTCCTGTCCTGTTGAAATTGTGAGTATATCCCAGGTGTTTGCTCTTAAAAAGGGCTGAATTAACCCCGACAAAACAACACCCATCAGGTCTCAATGAACCATTTAGGGTGACTGTATCTGCAAAAAGGCTTATAAAAAACACTGTCCCAATGTGACTAAAATAGCGTACTACAAAAAATTAGTCAAGAAAAAAGAGAAAACAATCAGATCACTTCTTCTACCTCCCATTTCCCCGATCTACCACAGAAAATTTTTACAGTCGGATTTCTCCATTTTCACCAGCTTTGTAAGTGGCATACTTTTTGCACATATATAAAAAGATATTAGCCTTATCTACTATAATAGCACAAAGCCGAAAGCAGATGACTGAAAGAACAGAAACTGAACAGACAAAAACACTCGCGGACGTAATCGTGGAAAAATTTAGGAATCTGTTCGCGCTGGAAAGCCGCGTCTTGGAAGCGAGAGAACGGACGAGGCAAATCGCTGCGAACCGCGACACTGCAGAACCCTCCGATCTACAAGACACACCTACTCCTGACAATCAGGAAATGCTGATAGCGTTGGAAACACAGTTGAAAGCACAGATTGTGGAGATGGAAGCAATTATAGATGAACTCAGATCAGCAATGCCTTCTTTCAGGACTTATGTCTTACCGCAGATGAGTGAAATTGTCGGAACGCTCAAAGCCAGCGATGTAGTAGAACAGGAAGAGTTGGCACAACTTGTCGCTGCGCTAACGGATGACGGAAATACGCAATCTCTTGAACAATTAGAGGCGATCATCATCACCCGACTCAGGGACAACCTTGAGAAAACGTTCGGTCCTTAGACAGCGAATCAGAAACACTTCTTGATTATATCCGAGTCTCAATCCCAACCAACACCACTTTTCGGTGCCTCTTAGGACACGTTTGTTGTCCAACCTTCCAAATCTTGTTGTAGGAGCGAGCTGTGCTCGCTACTCACCAGTGCCCTCTATCTGTAGGAGCGAGCTGCGCTCGCGATGCCTAAGTCCCGTCCATTTGTAGGAGCGAGCTGCGCTCGCGACCCATTATCAGCTCTTATTGTAGGAGCGAGCTGTGGCCGCGATTCATCAGCGACATTTGTTGTGGAAGCTTGGGGTCTCTTGTCGTTCGCGATGCCGCTGCGTGTGAAAATATGTATCAAAAACGATTGTGAACAATCAAAAATGGGTTAATTAAGCAATTTTTGTCCTATACAATTTTTGTCCTATACAATTTTTGTATAGGGCATCCCTAAATCATTTTTTAGACCTCCAGACCCGGTAGGTGCGGTTTGATGAAGTTTATGCTATAGGGATATTGAAAAGTATTCAATTAGAATTGGCATAAGTTGTGTAAAATTCGCTTTTTTCCCCAATAAAACCAATTAATGTTGGCATCAAATTTGCTTACCTATTAAGTAAGAATGTCAAACCTTTGCGCGCTTGTTTAAATGTAAGCATGGGCTTCTGACTCTTATTTGAATGACGAGTTCGTGGTTGTCAATAGATGTCAACCGTGGATTTTGTATCTACGCAATCTAAAGGGCTTGAGCAGAATGTCGCGACATATTCTGCTCAGGCTATCTTATACTTAACCCAAATTGCGACTAACGAATTTTTGAACATTGTAAGAAGATTGTTCAGGTTTTCTCTACCCCGTAGGGGTAATATGTCTATAGAAACTTAAGGAGAAAAATCAATGCGTAAATTTCAATGGTTAATGATTGTCCTTCTAATCGGCGGTGTCGTTGCTTTTGCCAGTTGCAGACGGATGGAGCGAATGATCGTTCCGGTTATGCCGGACGCGGAACAGGTAGAACCGACAGAAATGCCCCCAGAAATGGTGGAGACACCAATGGAACCGGAACCCCCAGAAATGCCAATTGATCTGGTAGATGTTCTGATCTATACAAATCGTAGTTATTGGATAACACTGGAAGACGCAGCAATGGCAGCAGAAACGACAAGAAATCTTGTGGCATCTGGAGGTTTTTCTGTAGAGATTACGAAAGACCCTGCCCATGTCAGTAAATGGATGCTTCAGACGACCGGTGATGGCAATGTTAATGTCATAATCCTTTATGGCGTGTTACCTGACTCAGTCTATGGTGCTGGGAATTCCCAACCCGATGGCTCCATCGCAGAAAATTGGGTTGAAACAACCGATGGCGATACCATCCTGAATCACGCAGATTATATAGCCTGGAATAGTGACTTTGAAGTAGGTGAAGTCACGGGAATAGTGAGGACTGAGGACGTAGGAGTAAACCAAGAGGGTGGGTTGCAAAACCTCATGGACAATCCTACTATATCCCTTCGTGACAATAGAAACGTTATGGCACCGAAGACAATGGTTGTCACATCCGACGGAATGGCGTTAGCACCGAGTTTAGTCGATTTTGTATCTCACAGATCCGTTCAGTTAGATCAACTTCAAGGGGAGTGGGTTGCTGAAAAGATTTTTGCAAGCGATACAGGCAATGATCAGGCGGCTTGTGCGGATCCTGTCGTTCTCAGAGACGGAGATCGTGGGAGGATTGCAATTATTCACGGGACCTTCGAGCATGCAGGTCTGCTAAATGGAGAAGTCGCAGCGGAGATCATCATCAACTATCTCTTGGCACCCCCCATGATGGAAACGGTGGAACCGCCTACTGAACCGATGGAACCACCGGAGCCGATAGAAATGCCGACTCAAGCCAATCTGACAGACAGATTAGTGCTGCATCTGAGCTTTGATGAAGATACTATTCAAGGCAATATCGTAAAAGACCAGTCTGGAGAAGGCAATGATGGAATCATCAACGGTGCCGCACAGACAGTTCCCGGGAAACACGGCGAAGCAATGGAGTTTGATGGTACGGATGACTTTGTTGAAGTGCCACTGATAGATTCCATTACATTTTCCACTGGCGATTCATTAACAGTCCAAGCTTGGGTAAAAACGGATGACGCGCCACGATGGAACGATATAATTGTTGGGAACTATCGTTATGGCACTACTGCGCATTGGTCACTCTACGTCTCTGGTGATAACCCTGAGACTCGTGGCAAAATGGGTTTTAATGTCTGGGATAAAAAAGGTGCGCATGCTACTGTGGGAAGCCCGGATTTCCTGAACGATGGCGAGTGGCATCTCCTCACTGGTGTCCGAGACCAGACGGCGAAAAAGGTCCGATTCTACGTGGACGGTGAGTTGATTGGTGAAGTCGACGACACTACAGAGGACATCAACAGCGAACAGTCGATTTGGATCGGAGAGCACCTGAACCGATATTACAAGGGACTGATTGATGAGGTCAAGATATGGAGTCGTCCGTTGACCGCTGAGGAAATTCAACAGTCGCAATAGCAGACATCTCCTGCTGGAGAGAGTGCTGGAGATGGCACGCTTGCGACACTGACTTTTGAAGTCATTTTAGTCGTAGGGGCGAGGTTACCTCGTCCCTACAGACCAAACAGAACGTCTATTTCACGGTGGACAGAGCACTAAGGAAATTCAACAAAACCACAGGTTCCTCGCTCTATGGTAAAACCAACCATAAAGCGAGGAACCGTGCTATACACTAATCCTATCCCAAAACCTCCGAATCTCATCGGACGAGGTAGTATGTATCTTTCTCTGTAATATATAGAAACGCCCGTATCCTCTCGGACCCCGTTTTTACAATTGACCCCTCGTGTTCCCTCAAAAAAGGAGACCCCACATGAAAACGACACGTTTTTCCATCTTTTTGACCTTTATCCTGTTTTCGACGGTGTATCTCCCCTTGAGTGTTGCGCAAGATTACACAACGTGGCACTTACCCGAAGGCGCAAAAGCACGCCTCGGTAAAGGGAACATGCCTTTACACAACAAAGGGGCGAGTATTCAGTATTCTCCGGATGGCACGCGCCTCGCAATTGCCACGAATATCGGCGTTTGGCTCTATGATGCGCAGAGCGGTGAAGCAATTGCGTTACTCGCCAAGGATACGACATTTTCTCAACCGTCCTTCAACGCTGCCTTTAGCGTGGCGTTCAGTCCGGATGGAAAGACACTCGCAAGCGCGGGCTGGCACATCAACCTGTGGGATGTTGAAACCGGACAGCATTTGGAAACGCTCCATAGAGAGGTGGGGGCGAAACCGATTGTGGCGTTCAGTCCGGACGGCAAAACCCTCGCAAGCGCGGACGCTACCGGCAACCTCCTTCTCTGGAATCTCGCCACCGGACAGGTCTTGAGAACGCACACGAAAAGTGTCACGAGTTTGGCATTCAGTCCGGACGGTCAAATCCTCGCGAGCGCGGGGGGTAGGGACAACAACATCCATCTCTGGGATCCCACTGTCCGTCTGAAATCTTTTGTTGAGGGGCAACCCTTGAGAACACTCGAAGGACATACCGATATTGTCAGTAGTGTGTCGTTCAGCCCGAACGATCAAACACTGGCGAGTTCAAGTGCGGATGGCACAATCCGGCTCTGGAATCTGACCACCGGGCAACAAGACCTGAAAATAGAGAGCTATAATGCTGGGAGCATCTCTAATGTAGCCTTCAGTCCGAATGGAGAGACACTTGCCAGTACGCTGTGGACGGTCTTCCTATGGGATCTGCCTGCTGTGCGGGAACTCGCGAATGAAGGGGTCTTTCTGTGGGATTCTGGTAATATAGAAAAAGTCCTTATACCCAGCACCCATCCGTGGGATCCGCCGACTCCGCCCCCAGGGGTTCCCAATAGTGTATCCTTTAATCCGGATGGCAAGACACTTGTCATTGGGAACAATTTGGGGTACGTCTACCTTGTAGATGTTAGCACAAGAAAATCCCTGAAAACGCTCATAGGGCCTGCAAGTGAGACCGTTAACATAGCGTTCAGCCCTGATGGACAGACACTCGCCAGCACGAGCAGCGATTACATCAACGTGTGGGATGTTAACACCGGACAAAACCTGAAAAGACTTGATGGGCCCGCCAGCAGTGTAGCATTCAGCCCTGACGGTCGAACGCTCGCAAGTGCAGGGAATAACTATGCGATCCGCCTATGGGATTTGGCGGGTATAACGAAAAGCCGATATAGTTTTGGTGGCAACGCCACCAGCCACCAGTGGGATGTTAATATAGGGCAAAACCGAGAAATACCCACAGAGTATCCACACGCCGTCACTATCGTCGCCTTCAGCCCTGATGGTCGAACCCTCGCAAGTGCGGGTGGGGGCCGCGACACAAATCTCCAGCTGTGGGATGTTGGAGCACTAACACAGTTGAGAACACTTACAGGGCACACACATTTGATCACCAGCATAGCATTTAGTCCAGATGGTTTGACACTCGCAAGTGCAGGTAATTATTTTGATAAATCTATCCGCTTGTGGCATGTACCAACCGGCGTGCAGAAGCAGCTGCTCGTCGGACATACAGGGCTTATCGCTAACGTGGCGTTCAGTCCTGATGGTCGAACCCTCGCAAGTGCAGGTTGGGACAGAACTATCCGTTTATGGGATGTATCAACCGGTGTGCAGAAGCAAGTTTTAACGGGGCATGCAGATCGTGTTGAAAGCGTTGCGTTCAGCCCAGATGGTTTAACCTTAGCCAGCGGCGGGCGAGACCGTACCATCCGACTCTGGTCGGGAACTGCGTTACAACACTCACAAATATTGACACAACAGGCAGGCGAGGTTTTAAGCGTTGCGTTCAGCCCAGACGGCAGAACATTAGCCAGTGGCAGCGCAGATGGAACGATACTCTTATGGCCCATTATGCCAGCAGTAGATGTCAACAGGGACGGAGCCGTGAACATCCTGGATTTGGTACGCGTTGCCACAAACTTCGGACAGATGGGAGCACATGCAGCAGACGTGAACAAGGATGGCGTGGTCAATATCGTGGATTTGGTGTTGGTCGCCGGTGTGCTCGGTGACGCAGCGGCACCTTCCGCATTTCCGCAAGTTCCGGTGATGCTCACCCCGACAAAAGTGCAACAATGGCTGACGCAAGCACACCAACTCAACCTCACAGATGCCATCTCTCAACGCGGCATCCGTTTCTTAGAGCAGCTCCTGTTAGCATTGACCCCAAAAGAGACGGCACTCCTGCCAAACTACCCAAACCCGTTCAACCCAGAGACGTGGATACCGTATCAGTTGGCAGCACCCGCAGAAGTCACGTTACGCATTCATGCCGTAGATGGCAGTTTGGTACGCGTGTTATCATTAGGGCATAAAGCGATAGGCATCTATCAGACCCGCAGCCGTGCAGCGTATTGGGACGGTAAAAACGAAGTTGGTGAACCTGTCGCAAGTGGTGTCTATTTCTACACGCTCACAGCAGGCGACTTCACCGCCACACGAAAAATGCTAATACGAAAGTAAGCGGGTACGCAGTTGTCAGAGTTTCCAGTTACCAGAGAAGAAGGGATTCCCTTTTTTAACTGGTTACTGGCCACTGGTGACTGATACACTGATGGCTGACAGCCATTCCCCTGATAACCTACACATTAAAGTGCGCTGATTTATGAACCACCCTCATGAACTTAGAATTATTGCGTCTTGGTTTATTTTTTAGACTATGCTATTGTTACTGTCTAAAACTATTATTAACAGGGACTCAAGTAAATAGCCGTATTTTCTACAGACACAGCACCGCTACAAAGTGCGAGGGGACCGCGTTATGCAAATTAGAAAGTACTATATCCTTTTCCTTTTGATATTAACGGTTGTTATGTTCATAACACACGCAGCAGCACAAGATACCGCCGATAGTGGCACCGCAGCAGCCCTTCCGACAGATTATTTTCAGCAAGTCACACTATTTTCCGGTGGTAGAATCACGCGCTTTACACAGATGCCGATTCGTGTACATATCTCACCTACGCTCAAGGCACTCCCCTACCTAAACGAGATACGCTACGCCATGCGCACTTGGGAAACCGCTACCGACGGGAAAATCCAATTCCAAGAAACTGATACCTTGGAGCAGGCAGACATCCGCGTTACCTCAACCTATACCGGTAATCTGAGTTTCCTTGATACGCGGCTCGGTACCGCGAATTTAACCCGACTTGAGCAAGGGACATACGCCGTCTCTGGTGCCAATCCCCAAGCACAAAGGCGGGACACCGATCAACCCACAAACGCGGCGATTGATTTCACAGTAGAAGTGATCCTTGTGTTAGAGAGTGACGGTACCACCGGCGAACTCTCACAAGAAGAGATGCGGACGGTCTGCCTCCATGAATTCGGGCACGCCATCGGATTATGGGGACACAGTCCAAACACCGATGATGTCTGTCATGCGATGGCAACTGCACAATATCCAACACAGCGCGATATCAGGACCCTGTTGAAGATTTACGACACACCGCTCCATACCGCACAGCACGACATCGCAATCGATCTCCTGAAAAAAGAGATCCAAACGAATCCGAGGCTGCCGCGTCCGCATTATCTACTCGGCGCAGTCTACTTCGACAAAGGCGATATGACACCTGCGATTACCAACTTTCAGAACTGCCTCAAAGTTGATCCGAACTATGAACCGGCGCGGGAGAAACTGATTCAAGCGTACCAAAAAGCAGGGCAATCCAATCAAGCCCTCCGCCAGGTTGAACAGCGCGTCAAAAGCCAGCAGGGGCACCGTTCCCTCCGTGACAGTGCCGAATCCTATAACCGCCTCGGTACGCTCTATTACCGACAAGGCGATATAGACAAGGCGATAGAGGCATTCGAGAAGGCACTGAAACGCTCACCGCACCACAAAACCGCGAAACAGAACCTAAATCAACTTTACCGTCAAAAAGCGTTCAACGCCTTGAAACGCCGCGCTTTTGATGAAGGAGCCACCTATTTTGAGAAAGCCATCCGTCTCGACCCCGAGAACGCCACCACCTATCGAATCATGGGAGACGGATATGCGCTCGCCTCCGAGTATGCCCAAGCGATTACATATTACCAAAAGGCACTCGAGCTTGCACCCGACGATGCAGAGGCACGAAAGAACCTCGCACTCACTTATACGAACCACGGTGTGGTGCTTAGAAATAAAGGCGAATGGGATGCCGCGATTCGTGTCTATCGCGACGCTTTGGCATTACAACCGACCTATCAAATCGCCAAGGCAAACTTGATTGACGCGCTCTCACAAAAGGCGAACGCTCAGCGGCAATCCGGACACATCGATGCGGCAATCGAGACCTACCTCGAATTGCAAAAACTGCAACCAGACGATACGACTATCGCCAGTCTGATCGGTGAATTATACCTTCTTAAGGGGCGCGATTATCCGGCGGCGATCTCGGCGTTTCATAAGGTTTACACGACACAACCCGCCGATAAACAGGCGAAACAGAACCTCATCGCTGCGTATCAGCAATACGCAAAAACTTTGCGGAACCGAAGAAATTACGCTGCCGCACTTGAACAACTCCAAAAAGCAGTGGCACTCTTTCCGGATAACATCAACCTCCGTTTGAATCTATCGCAAGCGTATCAACATGTCGGCAAATACGAGCAGGCGAGTGCTGAATTGGAATGGATTTTAGCGCGTTCGCCCAATCACAAAAACGCGAAAATAGAACTCGTGAACCTCCAGGTCCGCCGTGGAAATACCTTGATGAATCAGAGGAAATACGCAGCAGCCCTTGCCGTCTTTGAAGCAATTCCGGCAGCTGAAAAAACGATAGATATTCACAACATGATCGGCTATCTCTATCTTATGCAGCGTGAACACCTCAAAGCGTTAGCAACTTTTGAGACCGTCTTGACGCAACAGCCCGTGAATAGAACCGCATATCAAAATCTGCTCTCGCTTGAATCGCAACTCGATGTGATGTTGAGTAAAGCGAGAGCCGCAGCCTCGCCAACACCCGGCACCGGCGAGGCTGCTTCAAACCGCGACACTGCCGACCCGACTGCCGAGAAATTGGCGCGCGTGCAATGTGCGCTCATCCGCTGTTTAATGAACCGAAAAGAGCCGAAGAATGCGATGAAGAAATACCAACAGGCGTTAGCGTCGAAACCCTACACGCCAAAAACGAGAGACCTGTTTATTGAAACCGGTAAGCAGCTCGCCAATTGGTTTCAAAAGCGAAACGATATTGACAGTTACGAAGCAATTGTGCGTTGGGCGACAGCGTTAGATGGCAATTTTAAAGAATCGCTGAAACCTTAGATCTGGTAGGTTCAGACGAATTAACTGTCAGCATAGAGAACGACTGACAACTGATAACTGATTGCTGATGGCTGACGGCTGAAAGCCATTTCAACAAAGGAACGTATTTTATGAATATCTTTAAATCAATCCGAATAGGTCTGGTTGTCCTGTTAGCTCTCCAGATCGCTATCTTCAGCGGTTGCGATCAGTACAAGGAATTCACCAATAACCCACCTGAAATAACCACTTTCACTGTTCCAGCGGAGGTTGAATACGGTGAAACCGTCCAACTCCGAATCAGGGCTTTTGATGCAGATGACGACGATCTAACCTATATATGGGATGTCTCCGAAGGCACGTTGGTTAGGGACACGGGTCCCGAAGTTCAGTGGACTGCTCCAGAGTCAGACGAAGAAATGGTGCCATCGAAAGTTGTGACCGTTAATGTCTATGTCCGAGACGGTAGCGAGAAAGATGCCTCCAAAACGGCAACGATCCTCGTCTACTCCAAACCGTATAGAGTCGCCGAGGTACTCAGCGGCACCTATAGGCTCGTTTCCAAAAGCGTTCACGGCGACCCCGTTCAAGTGGCAGGCACCCTGCGCCTCACGCCCACAACGTTCACACAGGAGTTCCAAGAGGTTTTAGAAGGCGAAGCCCAATCTCTGAAACAGTTCGTCACCGGTTCCTACAAACTCGTCAGACCGTTTGACCAAAGCAGCGGGACGATCCACTGGTTCACACATGGAAACCCGAGGCCTTCCGTAATTACATATACTTGGGATGGACGATTCTTGGCTTTAGTTTTTCGCGCAGATTCCACGCAGTATATCTACAACCGTGAAGGTCCGGACCTCGAAGTTGTCGAAACCGATGATGTGGAGCCACAACTTGTTGAAGAAGATATCGAACCGGAGCCGATTGATCCCGAACCCATTGAAGAAGATATCGAACCGGAGCCGATTGATCCCGAACCGGAGCCGGTTGATCCTGAACCCATTGAAGAAGATGTCGAACCGGAGCCGATTGATCCCGAACCCGTTGAAGAACTCGAAGATGAGGTTAACCCGGATCCGGTTAATACCGATGGGAAACCCGTTACAATAACCGATGCAACGTTCAAAACCGAGGTGTTGGAGGCTGAATTACCCGTTGTGCTTGAATTTGAAGCCGATTGGTGTCCTTTCTGCAGACAGATGAGACCTATTGTTGAATCGGTTGCGCTGGAACACCGTAATACTTTCATCATCGGAAAGTTGGATATCGACGAAAACCGTCAGACGACAGAGAAATATAAGGTAAAAGGGATTCCGGCCTACGTTGTATTTCGAAACGGTGCAGAGATCGCAAGATTCGCAGGCGCAATGCCGAAAGATATCTTTGTGAGAAGAATCCTTGATGCACTCAAATAGGTCTTTATGTGTAAGGTAGTAGGCACGCTCTGCCGTGCCGTCTACCAATAACATAAGTGGAAAAAGGAGGTTTCAATGAAAATCACACTATTTTCGATTCTGGTCGTCATCTGTATGGTCCTTACATTCATGCCGAACGGTTTCGCGCGAGACTACACACAATGGAATTTACCGGAAGGTGCCAAAATGCGCCTCAGTAGAGGAAGGGCATATGCCTTTCAGTTTTCGCGAGGTGGTACGCTGCTAAAGGTGGCGAGTCCCTCTGGAATTTGGCACTACGATACACAGACAGGTCAGGAAATCGACCTGATCCCCTTTGAAGGTATTGACCTGGTTTTAGGGGCTGTGTTCAGTCCGGATGGCAGCACCTTCGTCTATGGGGATCCGTGGGGCAGCATTTGGTTTACGGATGCGGAGACGGGCGCGCGTCTCCAGATACTTCAAGGGCATACGAATAGTATCAATACTGTATCATTCAGTCCGGATGGGCAGACGCTGGCGAGTGGGAGCTGGGACGAAACGATCCGTTTGTGGGATGCGGAGACGGGCGCGTTGGTCCAGGTGCTTGAAGGGCATACGAATAGTATCAGTAGTGTATCATTCAGTCCGGATGGCGGAACCCTGGCGAGTGGAAGTCGGGATAACACGGTTCGTCTGTGGGATGCGGAGACGGGCGCGTTGGTCCAGGTGCTTGAGGGGCATACGAGTGGTATCAATAGTGTATCGTTCAGTCCGGATGGCAGAACCCTGGCGAGTGCAGGGAGTTGGGACGAAACGATCCGTTTGTGGGATGTGCGGACGGGCGCGTCCCTCAAGGTGCTTGAGGGGCATACGAATGTTGTCAATAGTGTATCATTCAGTCCGGATGGCAGAACCCTGGCGAGTGGGGGTTGGGACGAAACGATCCGTTTGTGGGATGCGGAGACGGGCGCGTTGGTCCAGGTGCTTGAGGGGCATACGAATGTTGTCAATAGTGTATCATTCAGTCCGGATGGCGGAACCCTGGCGAGTGGGGGTTGGGACGAAACGATCCGTTTGTGGGATGTGCGGACGGGCGCGTCCCTCAAGGTGTTTCAAGGGCATATGAATAGTATCAGTAGTGTATCATTCAGTCCGGATGGCGGAACCCTGGCGAGTGCAGGGAGTTGGAACAAAACGATCCGTTTGTGGGATGTGCGGACGGGCGCGTCCCTCAAGGTGTTTCAAGGGCATACGGATTCGATCAATAGTGTGTCGTTCAGTCCGGATGGCGGAACCCTGGCGAGTGGGAGTTGGGACAAAACGATCCGTTTGTGGGATGTGCGGACGGGCGCGTCCCTCAAGGTGTTTCAAGGGCATACGGATTCGGTCAACAGCGTATTATTCAGTCCGGATGGGCAGACGCTCGCAAGTGGAGGTCGGGATAGCACAGTTCGTTTATGGAATGTGAAGACAGGCGCACTCCGCCAGACGCTCATAGGGCATGAAGTTGATGCCTGGGGGGTCTCGGGTATATCATTCACTCCAGATGGAAACACGCTTGTGAGTAGCAGCTACGACGGCACGATTCAGTTCTGGGACCCCCGCGGTGGTGAACACAAACGGAGCTTTTACGTTCCCTGCAAAGCGATGAGTCCGCCTGTTTTCAATTCCGATGGAGGCTTCCTCACAATCGGAGATGGTTTCGGTAGGGTCCTGCTGCTAGATCTTGCCGTAGGAGAAGCTTGGGAACCCCTCGGATACCATCCAGGTCGTCCTGAAGCCGTTGCATTCAGTCCAGATGGCACTATGGTCGCTAGCGGGAGTAACGGCGGCACCCTGCTTCTATGGGATGTCACACCTTACACCTCAAAATCACCGGCACCTAATATTGTCGACCAGGATATCCCGTCCAATACAGCCATACAAAGGTACGAACGCGAGATGGTTCGACTCATCTACTTTCGACCAAGTGACCGTCCACGCCGACAAGCGATTGATACGGAGTTAGACACATTGATACGATGGTCCCAATACTTCTTCGCAGAACAGATGCAAGAATACGGGAGAAAAACCTTCGCCTTTGAAACCGATGCTACCGGTGCCGCGAAGGTCCATCATGTTACCGGAAAATTCACGGATACCTATTATCATAGTGATACCTACGACAAAGTGGTAAAAGAGGTCGCCGATCAGTTTGATACATCACGCGATGTCTTTCTTATCGCCGTAGATGTCAGTAGCGAGTTCATTAACAATGAAGGCACGTGTGGGATAGGTGGCGGCGGTTGGAAATCGTTTGATAACGAACGCTGGCGACGAGATTTTGGTGGCACAGCGGTCATTCCCGCCTCCGGGGTCTGTATTAATCCGAGTATCACCGCCCATGAACTCGGACACGTTTTTGGATTGGAACACGATTTCCGAGACGAGGCATATCTCATGGCTTACGGCACACAAGAACGTTTGTCGCACTGTGCTGCTGAATGGTTGGACGCACACCGTTTCTTCAATAACGATCCAACCGCAGTCAATGAAACCACAACCATTGCTATGCATCCGTCTCAGGCATCTGGTCCAGGGACCCGTCGCCTACAGTTTGAACTGACCGACACCGATGGCCTCCATCAGGCACAGTTGATTGTTCCGGCAGCTGCTACTGACCCTGCCCAAGGCACCAAGTTACATAGCTGCAAGTCCTTGAACGGCAAAAACCAGACAATTGAATTTCTCACAACTAACGCAACAGTTACCTCCGATAGCGAGGTAAAGCTTCAAGTTGTTGATGTCATCGGAAACATCACGAGACAGACGTTTTCGCTGAAGGGAGGGGGTATTACATCGAATCGGTCTCCGGTAGCAGTCGGCACAATCCCTGACCAAAATTTGACAGTCGGTGGCAATCCTACGACGCTCAGTATATCGCCTTACTTCAGCGATCCAGACGGTGATGTTTTGCGGTATAAAGCTGAATCAAGTAAAACAAGAGTGGTGGCTGTGAGCTTGTCTGGAACTCAGATAACAATCACACCGAGAGGGATAGGCAGTGCAAGTGTGGCAGTGACGGCGAGCGATGGTAAATTGCTTGTCACGCAGCGCATCTCGGTTCAGGTCAGGAGCGCGCCTATCGCAGATGCCTCAGACACCTTTGACGATTCCTTTGAAGGCACAGTACTGCAAAACTCGAATTGGCAATGGCAGAATGAACCCGCGAATTGGGATGTCGGGGAAACACGAGACGGTTTCCTCCATATTGAAGCTGAAACCGACCGCAATCTCTGGGCATCGGATGCCTCGCATTTTCTGTATCAGGAGACCGATGCCGACGCGTTTGATGTTGAAACCCACTTTTTCGCCAGATGGGATACCGCTTCCGGGGTCAATGGGCTGGTCGTGAAGAGTCCGACGGACAATAACTGGGTGACGATAAAGTTCTGGTCGCGGGATGCGGGTGCGAAGGGGCAAATCCAGTATCAGACCAAAGGACAGCAAACAGGAAATGGCTTGACGGAAAATGCGGGATTCACGCCGACGTTTGGTAATACAGTGCTTTTTCTCCGACTCCGTAAACACGGAGACACCTACACGGGATGGTATAAGACCCGCGAAGCGGATCGTTGGATAGAGATTGGGGTTACCAATTTTCCGTTGACACCCCCGCTACAGTTGGGCGTCTATGCAGGTGTCGCCGCGGGGGCAGGTGCCTTAACGGTTGACTACGCATATTTCCGAAGCACAGTTGATACGGGTGTTTTGGCATCACCGGGGCTCCAGTTCGCTGCAATGGAGGCACCGAGCGAAACGACACTCTTGCCGAACTACCCGAACCCGTTCAACCCGGAGACGTGGATCCCGTATCAGTTGTCATCGCCGACAGATGTAACGGTATATATCTATGCGATCAATGGCAATTTGGTGCGGCGTTTGCCGTTAGGACATCAGGCAACAGGTATCTATCAATCCCGTAGCCGTGCAGCCTATTGGGATGGCAAAAACGAGGTAGGCGAACCCGTCGCAAGCGGCGTGTATTTCTACACGTTAACAACAGACGATTTTACTGCAACCCGAAAAATGTTAATACGAAAGTAAGCGAGTACGCAGTTGTCAGTTACCAGAGAAGAAGAGGTCCCTCTTTTAACTGGTTACTGGCCACTGGACACTGGTGACTGATACACTGATAACTACTCTAACAAAGGAGCCTATTTCGTGAATCTCTATAAGTCAACTCAGGCGGGTTTAGTCATTCTGTTCATCCTCCAAGCCGTTATCCTAACTGGATGTGCACAATATGAAGAACTCACCAACGACCCACCTGAAATAACCACTTTCACCATCCCGAATGAAGTTGAATATGGTGAAACCGTTGAGTTTAGAGCCAGAGTCTTTGACCCGGAAGACGATCCGTTGAGGTATGCGTGGGAGGTATCCGATGGCACTTTGGCGGGCGAAGCGGGACCCCAAGTCCAGTGGACTGCCCCCGAACTGCCACCGGAGGAGATCGTCCCGCCGAAAACCGTAACCGTCTATCTCTACGTACGCGATGGCGGCGAGGAAGATGTCCACAAAATGGCAACCATTACTGTCTTCTCCAAACCGTATAAAATTGCGCAATTCTTCAGCGGCACCTATACGCTGATCGCCAAGCAGGTCAACGGCGACCCGGTGGCAGAAACGAGTACGCTGCGGCTCACACCGACGACATTTACACGGGAGATACAGTCAAATCCTGAAGCAGAGGTCCAAGAACCGACGCAGTTCATCACCGGTTCCCATAGATTTGTTGAGCCGTTTAATGAAAGTAGCGGGACAATCCACTGGTTCCCGACGGGCAGCACGACGCCGGATGTCAGCACGTATACGTGGGACGGCAGACTGTTCGTCGTCTTCTGGCCCAAAACCGCCACCAGTCTGATTTATGAAAAGTAGGTGCCTCTTGTAGAGGGACATAGGTTTCAATTGCGTTCAGTAGGTGCGGTTCCAACCGCACCTATCGGGTCTCGGAGCCAAAATTGGACGGAAAACTGAAAACTAAATGACCTTGTTCTTCCCAGCAGGGTTATTTAGTTTTCGGTTTTTAGTAATATTTTTTCACATCTGTTAATATTTTGATATAAACAGATGCAGCGTGACTTTTCACGCTGCATCTGCTATACTTCACCGTAAAAAATGACCACATTTTTGAGGTGAATCATGACAAGAAATTCCTCTTGCCACTTACTTGACATATTAGCAGAAGTGTCAGATCCGCGCCATAAAAAAGGAAAACGGCATCCTTTGGTGGCTATCCTGGCCTTGCTCGTCATCGGTCTGATGTCGAATCATAAAGGTTATACGTCTATAGCGATTTGGGCGCGCAACCAACCTGAGTTGACGAAAGCGTTGGGTTTTAGGTCTCCGAAGACCCCGTGTGCAGCGACGATTCATAACCTCTTGAAGCGTCTTGATATCGTGGGTCTTGAAGCCGCCCTGACGAAATGGGCGTTTTCAAAACTTGAAGACTTTCAAGTTTTGAAAACCAAGGATCTAAAGGGTGTCGCTATTGATGGAAAAGAGTTATGTGGCTCTGAAAACCCAGAGACCGGATACAGGACACATTTACTTTCCGCTGTCTGTCATGAGTTAGGCGTTACCCTCGCACAATGTGCTGTCAGTCGAAAGACAAATGAGATACCTATCTCAACGCAGCTCCTCAAAGCCTTTGACGTTGTTGGCAAAGTCGTGACCACAGACGCACTTTTGACACAACGTTCCTTTTGTCAAGAAGT
>PYIY01000190.1 GCA_003635195.1 Candidatus Poribacteria bacterium
AGGTAGATTGGAATTACCACTACAAGCGTTACAAGAAGCAGTTACTGAGATTCCAATTTGCCAAGTCGAAGACATCGCGACTTTGGGGCTGGCTGAGGTTAGGGGTGTGTTTCGTAAAGTGGAGAGTTTTCAACCTAACGAAGATGGGTACGCTTGCTTGTGGAATGCAAAGAGCGAAGTTCAACGATCTATGCTTGTTCTTCCTGATTCGCGCGCTATACCTGTTCCGAACGCGGAAACTAAAGTGCAAAATCGAGTAGATCGAAACAGCAGAACGCATTACAACATGGTTCCAAGATTCACTGCCTGTTCAATAATAGCTCTTTTTACTGAGCAGTCTGCTATCGGTCCAACATTGATAACGAACGTAGCATTTGAAAATTCAAGACATGAGATTCCTTGGACACTTTGGTGTAATTCAACCTTAGGACTTTTCTGTCACTGGTTGCACAGTGGCAAACAAACTGCTGGACGCGGAAAATTAAGGCTAACAACATTAAGAACTTTACCCACGCTGGATGTCCGCGAACTTTCTGATGAGGCGTTAGCAAACGCTGATGCAATTTTTGAACGTCTGAAGTATAAGCGGATGCTGCCTTTGAATGAATGTGCTCGTGACCCTGTGCGCAAAGAATTAGACCGTTGCCTACTAACAGAGGTGTTGGGAATTACGAACGATGACGTGCTTAAGTCAATGCAAACACTACGCGAGATGCTCTGCGCTGAGCCGAGTATCCACGGCGGGAAACAGTCTAAGTGTGATCTTGATGCGGAGTTGGCGAAACTTAAGTTGAAGAGCATTCCCTTTCCGAACTGGTATGTTGAGTAGACTGGTGATTGGAATTTCATGCTTGAGTGGACTACAAATCTATAGTACCGGAGGCACTGAAATGAATCTTATGAAACAAGAAGAAAGCGCTAAACAATCTACAGCATTGGAATTAATTAGCCAGTTATTTGGTCCTGCTGTAGGATTTGTCGTTGGCGACCATACTGGGATATCTGCGGCTGCAGTTTCGGTAATTACTAAATGGGGTTTAGACAGGTTTGTTCCAATACTGATTAGTAAAAGGCAAACTGTAAGATTATTTCAATGGGGAATACAAGCAGCCGAAGGTGTAACTCAAAGGTTAGCAAACGGTGAAAAATTTCGGGATGATGGATTCTTTGAGGAAACCCCTACGAGTCGGTCTGATATAGATGAAGTCGTGGAATCTACCTTGAAAAAAGTAATGGATACAACAGAAGAACCAAAAATAAAATTTATGGCAAATTTAACTGAAAATGTGCATTTCGATTCAGATTTTGATATAGATACATATCGACGTATCTTAAGGCATCTTGAGGAATTAAGCTATCGTCAACTTTGCATAATGAAATTATTTATAAATGCAGACCGAATAGATTTAGATAGTTTAGGAAAAAATGTTACCCCTAATTTATCTTCGATTCTCGCGGATTGTATTGAAGTTCGCGATAAAGGATTCATAGATTCTAACAATCCACTTATGAAAAGAATTGGTGAATTGTATTTAGGTTCTTCTGGTCAGGTGCGGGTTAGCGGTGGTACATCTCCTCCTGAATATCCTGGGTTTGACCACCACAGGGCTAATATTCTTGATGAAAATATGTTTAAATTTGCAAAATTGGATCAAATTCCTGACGAAGATGTAGACGTGATACTAAGGGAATTGAGGGCAGAACCAACAGGTGTATCATAATTAGACATACTATATAGATACCGCCCCTACAGGGCTAAAAAGGATGGAATGCCCAAGCTGCTATAAACATACCGTCCCTACGGGACTAAACATCGAAAACGAAATGCCTCTAAAGAACTTGCAAATACACTTGATATTTCAGTAGGTTTGTGGCATAATTGTTAGAGGTTGGACAATTTCACATTGCGAAAACCTGCTCAAAATTCAATACAACCGTAGGAGATCATGAGATCAGCCCACTATACCGATAACGTTTTCATCAATTGTCCGTTTGATGTTGCCTATAAACCCTTGTTTGATGCGATGGTGTTTACGGTACATGATTGTGGTTTTATTGCCCGGTGTGCCCTTGAAGAGGAAGACGCGAGTCAGGTCCGCATTGATAAAATTTACACCATTATTGCGCACTGTCGTTATGGTATCCACGACATCTCCAGAACCGAATTAGACGAGAATTCGGGATTCCCGCGATTCAATATGCCTCTGGAATTTGGCGTTTTTCTGGGTGCAAAGAAATTTGGGGTAGCCGAGCAGAAAAGGAAAAAATGTCTCGTTTTGGACAAAGAGCCGTATCGGTATCAACAGTTTATCTCCGATATCGCTGGACAAGACATTCAGGCACATAATAACGATGTTGAAACGATTGTGAGAGTTATTCGGAACTGGCTCCGCACCGCTTCAGGCAGGCAGACGATTCCGGGCGGAAGCATCATTTGGGAGCATTATCAAACTTTTATGAGGGATCTCCCTCAAACGACTGAAGAACTGCAATTAGATGCCGAAGATCTGATATTTAATGACTATGCTTCAGTGATTGCAAGATGGCTTGAGAAAAATAACCTGTAACTTACCGAAATGTGATTCAAGGAGGCAATTTACATGGCAAGGCAAAGAACTATTAAATATCCACCTAAACGAGGGAAGTTTACAAGACGACAGATTCAACGGGCAGTAGATAAAGTTGTCCGTGAGAGACTTGAGCGAGATAGAAAGAAAACATCAGGACAGACAGACACAAACGTTTCCACTCCTGAGTCGCCACCTAAAACCGCCTAAATCCAAGGTAAATGTGTTTTGAAGTGATCCTATTGACGCGTCAATTTCACTCGTTAAACACCCTGAATTACCGCTTCAGTGTCCCCCACGTCACTGCAAGCTTATCCGACGCTTCAACCGCCAAAGCGTCTCTCATATTCATCGTGATGTCCCGGATCTCATTGGCGGTTAGTGCTTGACTGAAGATCGCGACTTCATCAATTAGACCTGCCATGAAGTCGCCTCTGGGCGCGCCCCAGCGTCCGATCCTTATCGGTTCTGTATTATGGTCGGGCGGAATATCGGTTGCGGTTTCGCCTTCCATCTCACCATCCATATACGCTCGAAGCATTTTACCGTCATAGGTTGCAGCAACGTGATGCCATTTACCGTCGGCAGCGACCGTCGTGCTAAAGGCGGTCTTCCAATTGGCACCCGTCGTGTAGTTCACGCCTAATAGTTTTGTATCACCAGCAATGAAGACCCCATAATTCCTCGGTCTTCCAGCGATAGGTTCCTTTCCGATCACGGTTTGCCACTTACCGTTCGGATTCGTTTTGATCCACGCCGATATTGTGTATTCGGTGAGATTGAAAACCGCCTCGTGTCGGATTTCCACGATATTACCGTTTCCGTTGAAATCAAGAGCCCTTCCTATCTTGCCCTGAACCCGTTTTGCGCCCATAATATCGCCAGTATGACCGTTCCCGGAAGCATCTTCCACGGCATCGCCTCCGTTCTCATCAAAAAGCCATGCGGCAACGAGGGCATCTTCCAAGATATCCGCTACACAAATACCCGTGCCACACAACAGTCCTATCAGCACGAGGAATGCCATCACAGGTGATTTCCAAGGCATTGTCATCATTATCTGCTCCTTTTGCGACAATGTTATTCGGATTCGGGAATAGGTAGAATATCGCGTTCAACTTCGTGAACTTTGTCTGGGAAAGTTTCACCACGAATCCACATGACAGGTCGTGCTTGCCTGCCATTGCGTGCAGCAGGGCGCGCCCATTCCGCTTGCGCGCTGAGGTAGTGGACGACATAACTGCGGCGGAAGCGTAGGCTGTGGTTATCCGTACTCTTATGCAGGAGATGGCTGTGGAACCAAATCACCGCACCGGGTGGCACCTCTACCGCAACGCCGTCTGCGTCCCGAACACCGCGCGCCAACTTGAACTCCTGTTGTTGCGAACCTTCGAGGTCGTCGTGTTCAAAAATACCCCATTTATGGCTGCCCGGAACAACATAAAGACACCCGTTCTCACGATCCGCAGGATCGATAGCCGTCCACGTCCCGACTGTCGTTTCTGTCCTAAACCGGTTGCGAAAGTAGAACTTGTCCTGATGCCACGGGAAACCGAGACCAATCTTCGGTGCTTTCCAGATAAACAGATTATTGATGCCGAGAATGTCTGGACCGAGAATATCAACGAGTGGATCGGTTAGACGAGGATCGCGGACACGTGCAAGGAATTCTGGACAATAACAACTCGGATGATGGATTTTGTGCATCGCATAGATGCCTTGCGCCTCTATTTTTTCATCTCTGACGAGGGCATTCTGATTGATGTTTGTGGATGGATACCGGCGTTTCCCCTCCACAACGTCTTCAGCAACTTGACGAAGGACATCGTTTTCCTCAGCGGTGAATACATTCAAACGGACGAGGTAACCGTTTTCGTTCCAATACGCCAACTCATCTCGGTTCAAACCAAAAGTCCGTTCCTGAGGTACCGATTCTGTGTGCATTATTATTTCCTGTTTCTGTAGTTGTCGGAGTGAGAGCAAAGCCTCAGAGATTGAGGTTTACCAGTGGGAAAGGGGGATGACTTTGCGGGCAACCTCGTGAACCTTGTCCGGAAAAGTCTCGCCGCGAACCCACATGACGGGTTGCCCCTTCCTACCATTTGCCCACTCCGCTTGTGCACTGAGATAATGAGCAACGAAACTCCGACGAAATCGTAGGCTGTGATTGTCCATACTCTTGTGCAGGAGATGGCTATGAAACCAGATCACCGCACCGGGCGGCACCTCCACAGCAACACCGTCTGCGTCGCGGACACCCTGTGCCATTTTGAATTCCCGCTGTTGTGAACCTTCGAGATCATCATGTTGGAAAATATCCCATTTGTGGCTGCCGGGGATAACATAGAGACACCCGTTCTCGCGATCTGCAGGATCGATCGCTGTCCATGTCCCGACTGTTGTCTCTGTCCTAAACCGAGTACGGAAATAGAACTTGTCTTGATGCCACGGGAAACCGAGACCAATCTTCGGGGCTTTCCAGATAAACAGTGTGTTGATGCCGAGTATGTCTGGACCAAGGATGTCAACAAGCGGATCCGTTAGACGCGGATCACGCACACGCGCAAGGAATTCTATGTCGTAGCAACTCGGAAAATGGATCTTGTGCATCGCATAGATGCCTTGTTGCTCCACTTTGCCATCTCTGACGAGTGCGTTTTGATCAATGTGTTCAGACGGAAACGGACGTTTTCCGTCAACAATGTCTTCCGCAATTTGTCGGAATGCATCGTTCTCTTCAGCCGTGAATACGCCTAAGCGGACAAGGTAACCCTTCTCATTCCAGTCCGAAAGTTCGTCCGGACGCAACGCAAAACGCCGATCCTGTGGTGTTGATTCTGTGTGCATTGCTATCTCCTATTTCTAAGTTTGCGGTAGCGAACGGAAACTCGCTAAACCGCTATAAAAATAGTAACACGTCTGGCGAAAAAGTCAAGAAAAATCAATTGGCACGATAATTGCTAATATTGTCTCGACACAAGGGCTTTTAGTTTACCTAAAGTTGATGTGCCACACTGCTAAGGCTCCAGCACACGTGGAGCGAACTGAAAACTAAACTGCCCATTGCATAACGTTAGCAAAATAAACACATTAGAAAAATAAACACAAAATAACAGACATGTGGCTAACTTTCACGCCCAAACCTAAAAATTCAAATGGGAAGGTTGAAATTAGCATCACTGACCTACTTGCTGGAAGGACAGCAGGGTTCAGTGCTAAAATACGGAGACCCTTAAAATGAGAACCCTAACCTCGATCCTTTATGGATTAATCCTGTGCGCATTGTTCATCCTCGCAGTAAAGCTGAACGCACCTAATGTTCCCGATGACATGGCACTAATCCCAGCTGGCGATGGTGTTGACGCGTTCTATATGGACATGTATGAAGTCACCAACGCACAATACAGAAAATTTATTGATGCCAATCCACAATGGCAAAAAGGCAAAGCCTTAACCTCAATTGTAAGCGACGGTTACCTATCTGGGTGGAAGGGCAACATGTATCCAAAAGGAAAAGCGAATCACCCAGTAGTGAACATCAGCTGGTTCGCCGCCAAAGCCTACGCGGAATGGGCAGGTAAAGAATTGCCAACAGAGGCACAATGGGAAAAAGCAGCGCGCGGCAGCTTGGAAGGGAAAAAATATCCATGGGGTAACGCCAAACCTCGCAAAAGAGCCAATTACAATCGTTACACCCCCAGAACAAGTTTCAAGAACCCACCTACGAAAGCAGTGGGGAGTTATGCACCCAACGAATACGGTTTATACGACATGGCAGGCAACGTTGAAGAATGGTGTTTAGAAAGGTTAGACGTTGACGACATCCACGGCAGGTATCATAGAATGCGCGGCGGCTCATGGTTTAGTGGTGCCACAGCTATCCAAATCGCAGAGAGAAGTCAGCATCCTGTAAATGACAGTATGGGGACCCTCGGTTTCCGTTGTGTTCTGCCGAAAACGGAGACGATGACAACCGAGGTTGCAATCGATGTCGCTGCTTGGCTATCTGATGAGATGTGTGGTCAGTTTGATAGGGCATTTTATAGTGTGTCAAAAGGGTATACTGCACTCGCAAACCTCGATGCCAAACTCGCTGACATTGTGATGTACAATACCGGATATCCTCGGACGTTCGAGAAAGAACTTATCCGAGTGCTCCGTGAGGTCGGTCCCGAAGGCATTGAAGATATGCCGTACGGAGAACCGACTATTTACCATGACCTAATTCTACGACTGTGGCGACTCTATCTTGAAGTCCATTTCAAGCATAGCAATGAAAATATTTTTCAGAAGTTGCGTTACTTCAAGGCGCGTGTTACAGAAAACATAGATGATGTCATTTTATCAGATGGCTGCTAATAACATAAATCTGAATGGGGCGGAGTGAAAACCACGCTCTGTCCCACTCTATAAAGAACTCTTAACCTCTCCTATGATCAATCGCCTCTCTTTGTCTCATCCAATAAACCCGCCACTTTTTTCTTGACAGATACTGTTGAAAGCGGTATCTTTGTAACAACCGACCTAATTTCACATAGAAGCACTCAGCACTTCTGTAAGAAGAATTTTTGAATGCTAACTGCTGATTGCCAAACACTAAAATTTTGGAAAATATGCGAAGTGTGTTAGAATAGTTTACGCATTCAAAGTAACTGCCTGATAGGGAGGGACAACAATGAGCACAAGTGAAGCACAAGCGCAGGAAACTTACCGCGCGACTGCGTTCGCAGACTTTGAACCTGAACTTTCAGCTCCGGGTGCCACACCTGAAAGACTGGCATATCTCAAGGAGCACGGTTTTGTCATCATCAACGACTTTGTTGATAACCCTTGGATTCCTATCCTTCGAGAAGCTGGAAGGCGTGTTACCGAGGCGTGTGCCCCCGAACACGTCTACGACGTGATTGATTGCTCAAAGGGCTACGTCCACCGTGCTGCACACAGCGAACCGTGGGCGATCCGAGGGCTTATCCATCCCGCGTTCGGCGAGTCGAGTTTCGCCGAATTCCACGGGTCTTCAGATTTCTTAGATTTTGTTGCTTCTTGGTGCCATGGGGTACAACCTGAGGACCTAACATTTAGTGGTATGCTGTTGTGGGCAAATCCACGGAAACAGGAAAACGGACCCAGTTGGCACAGAGACGTGACGTGGTGGGGCGACGGTGCAGGCTACTTCTCACAGCGGGAAATCCGCGGCAATACCCCTGAGGATTATTCCGAAGAGGTGGAACGGATTCGCTGGAAAGAAATTCAAGAAAGCAATGAGAAGCGAATTACCGAACGCAACGGCGTGAGCATGTTTTTAGCGCTCACAGACGACGAATGCCATGAACTGATTCCCGGTAGCCACCACCGATGGCGCACCCCTTTTGAGCATGACGTGCTGCTTCCACAGGCGATGAAGGATCAGGGTGTTCCGTATACACCGAGTTGGAACGGAAAAGACCCATTGCCCGGTCAGGTCGCTATTCGGCTTAAGCCCGGAGAGGCACTCATCCGCAATGGCAACAACATCCACACAGGGCATACTGTGCCTGACCGTGAACGCAACACTTTGTCGATCGGTTGGTCAAAATGGTCTGGTGAATTTACCGGCGAACCTTCAGTCGCGGACGCGCGAAACGCATGGCAACTTGACCCCGCTGTTCGAGAGGCTTTACCGCACAGGTTTATGCAGACGGCATGGGATCGGTGGGCAGAAACCCAGAAACTCGGCGATACACTTGAGGACCGATACGCTGGATTTGATGTTCAGCAGATTAAATCTGGAAAAGTCGTTGGATGGCGTACTGAATTAGAACGTCAAGCTGCCGCAGCAGGCGACGCGTGGGAAGCTTTTCAAACCCTCGGCTAACACTTCATTCAAGGGCAGCTGAGTTCACTGAGTCCTTGATTGAGTGTAGTAAATAGGCGCGGGGCGATAACTCTCCGCGCCTATTCTAAAAGCCCTCCTTAATCCGCACCACCAAGGTCTTACCTTGACTTAGACCCTACTACTTTAAAAACCTGTCCAAGTGAAACGGGGCGATTGTCTCTGGAGTCTCACCCGTCAGAATCAGTTTGGAGATCTCGTAAGCTGTGATAGGTGTGAGTAAGATGCCGTTGCGATAGTGCCCTGTTGCGTATATTAGATTCTCGACAGGTGTTTTACCGAGTATGGGCGCATTATCGTTGCTGCCCGGACGTAAACCTGTCCAAGTTTCGATAAGTGGCAGTTCATAGACACCTGGCACAGCTTCACACGCCCCGTGGAGGAGTTCATATATACCCCCAACAGTCAGATCCGTGTCAAACCCCAGCTCCTCGGTTGTTGCACCGATGATAAGTCTACCATCGGTTCTCGGTACTAAATATACAGGCATCGGATACCTCGCCTTGACGGTACGGATAACGTTTTTGATCATAATGCCCTCCCGCATTCGCAACGCCAACATCTGTCCTTTCACCGGACGCACGGGAGGGATAATCGTATCCGGTAACCCGCTGATCTGCCCAGACCAGCATCCTGCGGCGAGAATACACACATCTGCACTCTGAAAACCGTCTTGTGTTTCAACACCCGTCGCGGTGCCGTTTTCTATGACAATTCTTTCAACAGTGGTATTTTGATGCAACACGCCGCCGCGTCCCTGATAGGCACGCTGGAGTGCCTGGGCCATCAGTCGGTTATCTACTTGATGGTCAGTTTCACAACGAACAGCTGCAGTCACATAAGGTGAAAGTGCACTTTCAATTTCACGTGCTTCTTGTCCGCTCAACCACTCGACATTCAACCCTAAATTTTGTTGTAAGGTATAAGCATGCCGGAGTTGCTCGGCATCATCAGGTTCAATTCCTATAATGAGCGTGCCTTCTGCTCGGTAACCGATTGACATCTTTGTTTCTGTCTCTAACTCATCGACCCATTCTGGGTAACGTGCTAAACTTTGATTGCTGAGTTTGAGGAGATCGAGTTCGTCAATATGTGCTTCAGCGATTGGGCCGAGCATACCGGCGGCTGCCCAAGAGGCACCGCGTCCGGCTTGTCCGCGCTCATAAATGGTGACAGCGGAAACCCCGGCTTTCGCTAACTGCCATCCGATGCCGAGTCCGATCACACCGCCACCAATGATGATAATCTTATTATCTTTCATGATTCACCTTAATTCCTAATAGATTGATAAATCAATTTCCGCACCTATCAAAAGTAAGTGCTTTTGACGAGTTTTGATATAAATACGACAAAGACAGATTTCAGAATTGATAAGAGATACTATTGGAAAATCTATACCTACATACTAACATAACGTGAAAAAAAATCGCACTAACTTTTGACATGAGCCCAATCTTCTTGTGTTGGAAACGTCTCTATAACTTTCAATACATTCATCAGAAAATAAGCCTCTTTTTAGGAGTTGCTTTTTTCTCATGAATTCTGATACAATATCAAGTAAGCGTAGACCCGAAGTATAGGGCACGCATGATTTCCAAAACCGCTGGTCTTTGGCATTTTCTACCTTCGCTGCGGGATTGACCTAACGATACGGAGGCGCATCGCAATGACAGGATTTGAGGAATACAGCACTGACGGATTTTATGACGAGATGTTCGCCCCAGATGGGAGTGCCCGTCCGGCTGCCCAGATGTTGGTAGAGCGGATTGAGGGCTTTCCTGAAGGCGAACTCACGCGTCGCCAAATTGCCGCTGAATACGCCTTGCTCCGAATGGGCATCACGTTCAACGTCTACGCCGACGAGCAGGGCATCGAAAAAATCTTTCCGTTTGATCTCATCCCACGAATTATTGATGCCAGTGAATGGGAATGGATAGAACGGGGACTCAAACAGCGCATCCGCGCACTGAATCTATTCATTGACGACGTTTACCACGACCAGAAAATTCTCAAAGACCGGATCGTCCCAGCAGACGTTGTGCTTTCATCGGAAAGATACCTACAACCCTGCATCGGTTTAGACCCGCCGCGCGGGGTCTGGTGCCATATCACTGGCACAGACTTAGTCCGCGATAGCGACGGCCAAGTTTATGTATTGGAGGACAATCTCGGTTGCCCATCTGGGGTCTCTTATGTTGTGGAAAATCGACAGTTAATGAAGCGGACCTTTCCCCAACTCTTTGGGATGTCGCAAATTCAACCCGTCGAAGATTATCCGAGCCAACTGCTAAATATGCTCCGGTACCTTGTAACCGACAAAGTCTTATCTCCTGAAGTTGCGGTACTAACACCGGGCGTTTATAACTCCGCATACTTTGAGCACTCCTTTCTCGCGCAACAGATGGGGGTTGAATTGGTTGAAGGACGCGATCTCGTCGTAATGGACGGGTTTGTGCATATGCGAACGACAAAAGGCTTTGAGCGTGTTGATGTCCTCTACCGCCGAATTAACGACGATTTCCTTGACCCGAAAGCGTTCAAACCCGAATCAATGCTCGGCGTTCCGGGATTGATGGAGGTTTACAAAGCCGGACGTGTCGCTTTGGTTAATGCCCCTGGCACCTGTGTCGCTGACGACAAAGTCGTCTGTGCTTTTGTCCCTGAGATTATCAAGTATTATCTCGGCGAAGACATTATCGTCCCAAATGTTCCGACCTACATGTGTTGGAGAGATAGCGATCAGAAATATGTTCTGGAGCATCTTGACGAGCTCGTTGTGAAAGAAGCCAACCAGTCAGGCGGCTACGGGATGCTGATCGGTCCCCATGCCACTAAAGCAGAACACGAGGAGTTTGCCCGTCGTATCAAAGCCAATCCGCGCAATTATATTGCCCAACCGACACTCTCGCTTTCACGGGTGCCGGTGCTTATTGACGACCATTTTGAGGGACGGCACGTTGATTTGCGTCCGTTTATCCTTTATGGTGAAGAAATTTACGTCCTTCCGGGTGGGCTAACGCGGGTCGCGCTGAAAAAAGGATCACTTGTCGTCAATTCATCACAAGGTGGTGGTAGTAAGGATACGTGGGTTTTGTCAGCTCCGGGATCCCCGCTTGTTACCGGGGAGGAGGCATAGGAGGCAGTCATGTTAAGTCGCGTTGCTGAATCAATTTATTGGATGAGTCGCTATATTGAACGTGCCGAGAATGTCGCCCGCTTCGTCGATGTCAATCTGCGCCTAATCCTTGACGCACCCGTCGGGATGCAAGCACAGTGGGAACCCCTTGTTGCAACCACAGGCGATGATGAAGTGTTTGCTGAGCGTTATGGCGAGGCATCACGTGAAGCCGTCATCCGATTTTTGGCGTTTGACGCTGAAAATCCAAATTCAATTGTCTCTTGCTTGCGGGCTGGGCGCGAAAACGCCCGCTCCATACGCGAAAATATCTCCTCAGAGATGTGGGAGCAGCTAAACGATGCCTACTTACTCGTCGCAAACACTTCCGAACAGTGGGCGATGGCAGAACCCCATGAATTCTTTACAGAGATCAAACTCGCATCACACCTCTTCATGGGACTTACAGATAATATCATGTCACATAGCGAAGGGTGGCACTTCTGCCAGTTGGGACGTTTGATTGAACGCGCGGACAAAACCTCGAGAATCGTTGATGTTAAATATTTTATACTCCTTCCCTCTGTTTGGGATGTGGATACACCTTTTGACGACATTCAGTGGGGAGCCCTGTTACATTCTGCCAGTGGTTTTGAGATGTACCGCCGCACTTATGGGCTCATCTCTCCAGACGATGTTGTCGCTTTTTTACTCTTAGATCGTGAATTTCCACGGTCGGTTCTCTACTGTCTCTCCAAGGCGGAGGAGTCACTGCACGCGATATCTGGCACCCCGTTGGAAACCTTCTCCAATTCAGCAGAGCAGCGTTTGGGGCAGCTCCGTTCGGAATTCGCGTATGCCCAAGTCAGACAGGTCCTTGCTTCGGGTTTGCATGAATTCCTTGATGCTTTCCAAACCAAGTTGAATTTAGTCGGTGATGATATTTACAAGACATTTTTCGCATTGCGACCTGTCAATGGAGAACCCGCTGCGGAACAGGAACAGTCTCAGTCATCAGTTATCAGTTAAGGGATGGATTGGAGAATCTAATTTGCCGCTTGACTGTAAACCAATAACCATCTAAACCAAGAGCGACAGATATGGCAATTCGTGTAGCAATCAACCATAAATCCCTTTACCAATATGACCGACTCGTCGGTTTGTCGCCACACGTTTTTCGATTGAGACCCGCCGTCCACTGTCGAACACCTATTGAGGCTTACTCGCTCAAAATTGAACCTGAAAATCACTTTATCAATTGGCAGCAAGACCCATTCGGTAATTATCAAGCCCGCGTCATCTTTCCTGAACCCACACGCGCCTTATCTATTGAAGTAGATCTCATTGCGGATATGACCGTTATCAATCCCTTCGATTTCTTCCTTGAGGCGAATGCCGAACACTATCCATTTTTCTATGAAGCACAACTCCGAAAAGAATTAACCCCATTCCTTGAAGTGAAAGAGAACGGTCCACTGCTGACAGCATGGTTAGCAGGTATCCCGCGTACAAACAAGAAAATGATCGATTTTCTCGTTGACATCAATCGGTCCCTGTCGGAAAATGTAAAATACACTATTCGGATGGAACCCGGGGTACAGTCCTGTGAGGAAACGTTGGAAAAGCAGATTGGCTCATGTCGCGATACTGGGTGGTTGCTCGTTCAAATTTTGCGACACCTCGGTTTAGCAGCTCGCTTTGTCTCTGGCTATCTCGTCCAACTTGTTGCCGATCAGAAACCTGTAGAGGGCCCCGCTGGTCCCGCCCTGGACTTTACCGACTTGCACGCATGGTGCGAAGTCTACGCACCCGGAGCAGGATGGATAGGTTTGGACCCAACATCCGGACTGCTTGCCGGTGAAGGACATATTCCGTTAGTATGCGTCCCGGATCCGGTGAGCGCAGCACCCGTCACAGGCTACACAGATCCGTGTGAAACTGTATTCACCTACAGCAACACTGTCCAACGTATCCGCGAAGACCCACGCGTCACGAAACCCTACACCGACTCAGAGTGGGCAGATATTAACGCCCTTGGTCAGCAGGTTGATCGAGACATAACTCAAAACGATATTCGTTTGACAATGGGCGGCGAACCCACTTTCGTCTCAATTGACGATACGGATAGCCCAGAATGGGATACAGAGGCGGATAGTCCCAGAAAAAGAGAGTTAGGAGCAAGGCTCCTACGCCGTTTGCAGAACAGCTTCGGACCCGGTGGCGCACTCTATTACGGGCAAGGAAAATGGTACCCCGGTGAACCGTTACCGCGTTGGAAATTCGGCTGTTTCTGGCGTAAAGATGGTGTACCCATTTGGCGAAACGATGAACTCTTCGCTGAACCTGACAAAAATTACGGATTCGGTATTGAAGATACCAAGCGGTTTATAGATCGTCTCACGGAGCGGTTACATATCGCTACGCATCGGGTGGTACCGGCTTACGAAGATGCACTCTATTTCCTCTGGACAGAAAATAGACTGCCCGTCAACATCAATCCGCTCGACTTTGACTTCAAGGAAGCGTCCGAACGCCAGCGACTCGCGCAGCTTCTACAAACAGAAACCCTCGGCGAGCCGATCGGCTACGCGTTACCCTTACGTTGGAACCTCGTAGACGACGTTTGGGAGAGTTGTGTGTGGACGTTCTCGGATGGACGTATGTTCTTAATCCCCGGCGATTCACCGATAGGATTTCGTCTACCATTGGAGTCTATACAATGGGTGCCACCTGAAAAGCAAGAAACAGGTTACGAACGTGACCCACTTGAACCGCGTGGGGAAAATTTAGACACAATAGGGCAAGCGAACGCCCAAAATGTGCCTACGTTGAAACATGAAGACCGCACACTGACCACAGAAAATGACGAAGAGGAGACGGTTTTTCAGACAGCGCTCTGCGTTGAACTCCGTGAGGGTAGGTTATACATCTTTATACCGCCTCTGACGCATCTTGAACACTATCTTTCGCTCCTTGAAGCCGTCGAAGCAACTGCTGAATCGTTAGATATGCCGGTAATTCTCGAAGGGTATGAAGTGCCACACGATTGGCGCATTCAATCCTTGAATGTGACACCTGATCCGGGCGTGATTGAGGTAAACATCCATCCAGCAGAAAACTGGGACGAATTGGTGTATAACACCACGACGCTCTACGCGCAAGCACGATTAGCCGGATTAAGTGCCGAAAAATTTATGTTGGATGGTAGACACACTGGTACCGGAGGCGGCAATCACGTTATCATTGGAGGGCGTACACCCGCTGATAGCCCCTTGTTACGGCAACCTCATCTGTTGCGGAGTCTTATCACCTATTGGCAGCACCATCCGGGTCTGTCGTATCTCTTTTCTGGGACCTTTATCGGTCCGACGAGTCAGGCACCGCGCGTGGATGAAGGGCGCGATGAACAACTTTATGAACTTGAGGTCGCTTTTGCCCAGATCCCTGATAATGATACAGAAGACGTACCACCTTGGTTGATTGATCGGCTCCTGCGCCACTTACTGGTAGATCTTACAGGCAATACCCACCGCGCAGAGTTTTGCATCGATAAACTCTACTCTCCCGATTCGGCAAGTGGGAGACTTGGACTGCTGGAAATGCGTGCTTTTGAGATGCCACCCCATGCACAAATGAGCATCGCGCAAATGCTCTTAATTCGTACCTTAGTCGCCAAATTCTGGAACACCCCTTACAAAGGTAGATTGGTGCGCTGGGGGACAGAACTGCACGACAAATTTATGCTTCATCATTATGTCCGGACTGATATACAGGAGGTCGTCACTGAACTTCGAGAAGCTGGATACCCATTTGAGATGGCATGGCTTGAGCCTTTTTTTGAATTCCGGTTCCCAAAATTGGGGGCTGTAAACGTCCAAGATATTGAGCTTGAATTAAGGATGGCAATTGAACCGTGGCACGTGTTAGGTGAGGAGGTAACGCGGGCAGGGACTTCACGTTTTGTTGATTCTTCTGTTGAACGACTACAAGTGAAGGTGAGTGGACTGACAGACACCCGATACATCGTTACATGCAACGGACGACAATTAATTCTCCACAATACAGGGACACGCGGAGAATACATCGGCGGGGTGCGTTATCGCGCATGGCAACCGCCGTCAGCATTACATCCGACTATCGGTATACACTCGCCCCTTGTATTTGACATCATTGACACGTGGAACAAACGCACAATCGGGGGTTGTACATATCACGTCTCCCATCCCGGTGGGAGACATTATGACACTTTCCCAGTCAATGCTTACGAAGCAGAGGCACGCCGCACAACTCGCTTCGGCGCAGATGGACATACACCAGGGGTCATTCAATCCCAACCCGCAGCACCTACGACAGGCCGTTTCCTCGCTGAAAGCACACCGCCCGGGCCTATAGACATTCCGCCAGAAGAGGCAAATGCCGAGTATCCGTATACTTTGGATCTCCGCCGAATTCTTTAAGGGGTATCCGTTGGTGGTTAAAGAGGGCGTTGATTTAATCAAATCACCTCTTAACTGAAACTGACAACTTGAATAGTTATAACTGAGTACTTATAACTATAGTAGGTATAGATAAGAGATGCAACAAGCAGATACAAAAAATTGGAAGGTGATTGCCAATAGTTATCATACAGCGAGATCGACTAATTTGCCTCACGATGAACAGATTGATGAGATGTTAAGTCGAGATAAGCAAATCAATCCGCACTGGCACGCCTTCATGCAGGCACTTGATACCTTAGGGCTGGCAGAGATGGAATCTCGCGATAAAGAGGTGCAGCGTCTGCTTCGTGAGAATGGTGTCACCTACGTCTTACACGGCGAACAGCACGGGCACCGCCCCTGGGAATTGGACCCTATTCCACTAATTATTTCGAAGGCAGATTGGGAGACTATCTCTGACGGACTTACACAACGAGCGGAGCTGCTGAACCTAATCTTGACAGATCTCTATGGCGAGCGAACCCTAATCAAAGATGGGTTGATACCGCCAGAAGTGGTTTATGCGCATGCAGGGTTTTTGCGAGCCTGTGTCGGGCTTGTCCCCTCCGGATTTCCTTGCCTCTTGAGTTATGCCACCGATTTGACGCGGGGACCGGATGGCAAAATGTGGATACTCAGCGATCGGGCGCAGGCACCATCGGGAGCAGGCTACGCGCTCGAAAATCGCACTGCCCTCGCACGGGCATTGCCCAATCTCTTTGGTGAAGTCGGTGTTCATCGACTTTCTTTCTTCTTCCGCGCGCTACAAAACACTGTAGTGGAGCTACAACATCAGCTCGAAACTGCCTCCCGTGTTGCACCGAACCAAACGGATAATCCACAGGTCGTCGTGCTGACCCCTGGGCCGCTTAACGAAACTTATTTTGAACACGCTTATCTCGCAAACTACCTCGGTTACACTTTAGTCCAAGGGGACGACTTGACGGTGTGGGATGGGCGTGTTTGGTTGAAATCGCTTGATGGATTGCGTCCTATTGATATTATTCTCCGCCGAGTGGATGACATCTTTTGTGACCCCTTGGAGCTCCGACAGGACTCAAGGCTTGGGGTCGCAGGTTTGCTGGAAGCGATTCGACAGAGAAATGTGGTTGTCATAAATCCACCGGGCAGCGGTGTTTTAGAAAATCCGGGCTTGATGCCGTTCCTACCAGACATCGCAAAACGGTTGATAGGCGAAGACCTACGCCTCCCTTCTGTCGCAACATGGTGGTGTGGAGAACCGAAGCAGCGCGACTATGTGTTGGCAAACCTTAAAAAGTTAGTCGTTAAATCCATTCACCGTCAACCAGGGGGGCGACCACTGTTCGGAACCGAACTTGATAGTACCCAACTTGAGGCACTCCGTGATCGGATTAAGGACAACCCGCATCTCTATGTCGGGCAGGAATATATTCATTTTTCCACAACGCCTTCACTCGTTGAAGGAAAACTTGAACCCCGGCGAACGATTCTTCGTAGTTTCTTGTTTGCAGAGGGAGATGGTTATACCGTGATGCCGGGTGGACTTACACGCTGCGCAGGTGAGAAGGCTGAGTTGACAATCTCGATCCAAGATGGTGGCGTTAGTAAAGACACTTGGGTGCTTGCATCTGAACCTGAGCCGCATGTCAGTTTATGGCAGCGACGTATCACTGAGGTCCGAGGTCCGGCTTCTACAAGTCCGGCTGGATTGTCGAGCCGGGCAGCTGAGAACTTATTCTGGGTAGGTCGCTATGCAGAACGCGCAGAGGGGCAAGCACGCCTCCTACGGATTATATTGAATAAGGTTAAGATGAGCAGGATGGGCTTGGAGACTTCGCACTTAGGGCAGGGACCACCTTCCTTACTCTTTACGGAGACTTTCGGTGAAGATCAAAGAGAGGTATCCGAACTCGCATATCTCCATAGCATGCTCCGTTCCTTGACCGGCTTAACTTCATCGCACCCCGGTTTCGTCAGCAAAGACGAACAATCATTAGAAAATCAACTCCTTTCCATCATGCTCGACACGGAAAACACCGGCAGCTTGGTGTCTACACTTCAAGCACTCCTTAGCGCAGCTTACGCAGTCCGGGACCGTTGGTCTACTGACACATGGCGTGTGATGAACGGTATTGAAGATCTATGTGCTGCCCTCGAAAAAAGCGTTGCCGAAGATGGCGATGCAAGTCCACAAATATTGACAGACCTCGTCTTGCAAGAGGCGGAATTGGCTTCACTTGATCAACTCATGATTTTTCTCTCAGCATTGAGCGGACTTAATGCCGAAAGCATGACCCAGACAATCGGCTGGATGAGTTTGGATATGGGACGGCGTATCGAACGCGCACTCCTTCTCATTGTGCTCTGTCGTTCAAGTCTTGTCGCTGTGCAAGACGAATGGATCGAAGATCTGCTGCTTGAATCTGTCCTCGCCGCTGCTGAAAGTCTCATCACTTATCGGAGCCGCTACCGTGCAGCCCTGCACTTTCCGACAGTACTTGAGTTGCTACTTCTTGATGAAGATAATCCGCGCTCGCTCCTCTATCAACTTAAATGCCTTCAGGAACAGATCCGTGTGCTTCCCAGAGAAAGACTCGGATACCGCCTCAGTGAAGAAGAACAACTTATTTTGGAGGCACTAACACAGCTCCAACTTTCCAACACCATTGATCTCGCCGAGTGTTCGGAACACACAACACAACGGAACGGATTAGAAAAACTCTTGGTCCGTCTCGCACAGATACTGATTGATATTTCTGATGTCCTGACCCATACCTATTTCAGCCACGTCCAAAGACCTCAGCAGTTGATTACAACAGACAACCTTTAGGACAGACGTGCAGCATTGAACCTATGAACTATAAAATTACCCATAAGACTGAATACAGTTATAATCACCCCGTGAATCTCTGTTATAACGAAGCGCGCTTGACCCCCCGGAATTATGCATATCAGCATTGTAGCGACAGCCAATTAACTGTTGACCCCGAACCTGCAGAGTGCCGGGAACGCCAAGACTTTTTCGGAAACACCGTCCACTATTTCACGATCCAGCAACCCCATAACCAACTTACTGTTACAGTTACAAGTCATGTGGATGTCAGTGGCAGAGGAAGGCAACGAAATTTTGCCGAGCACTCGGCTTGGGAGGATGCGCACCTGCAGCTACACACAGATTCAGATCCAGAAATCTTAGAGATACGGCAGTACATTCTTAGTTCACCAATGATTCCAGCAAGGCCCGAACTGCATGCTTATGCTGAGCAATCGTTTACCAAAGGACGGTCGCTACAGGAAGCCGTTGAAGATTTAAGCACCCGCCTCTACAACGATTTCACCTATGACTCATATTTCACAACAATAGCAACCCCACTTGCAGATGTACTAAAATATCGTCGAGGGGTCTGCCAAGATTTCGCACACCTCGGTATCGGCTGCCTTCGTGCCTTAGGATTCGCCGCCCGTTACGTCAGCGGCTATATTGAGACCAATCCATCACCGGACAAAGAACCTTTAGCAGGTACCGATGCGTCCCATGCGTGGTTCTCTGTCTATCTCCCACAACTTGGCTGGGTGGATTTCGACCCGACGAATAACCAGATACCAGCTGATCGGCACATCACGCTCGCTTGGGGGAGGGACTACGCAGATGTAACCCCATTGAAAGGTGTTGTCTTCGGGAGCGGCACCCATGAATTATCTGTCTCGGTGGATTGTAAACGGGAAAATTTTTAACCATTCGCAGGGTGTTATGGTAAAGCCCGCAATTATTGAAACACATCAAATCGAAACGATTCTGCTCTCATTCCCCCCTGATAAGGGGGGTGTTTTTGCTGGGGTGTTTCCCATAGGGGGTTATCTTCTTACAAGTGTTCACTTATTTTCGGATTTTACTATAAATCAAGCAATTGATTTCAGTTAAAATAACGCGTAGCTTGGAACGAAGTGGAAAGCGGATCTACGGAGAGGAACGTAAAAACCACCAACCCACTTAACCGAACCGCAAGGAAAATTAAAAGAATGACAATTAAGGAGTTTCAGAAGCAAATCGAAGCGATTTATTATGAGCGTGATGCAGAACGAGGCGTGCCGCTTACCTTTACGTGGTTTGTTGAGGAGGTCGGTGAATTAGCAAAAGAAATTCGCAAACAGCCACAGGATATGGAACGGCTGCGCGAAGAATTTGCCGATGTGTTTGCATGGCTCGCCACATTAGCGAGTCTACTCGGTATTTCCTTAACAGATGCTGCACAAATCTATGCCGAAGGCTGCCCTAAGTGTAAAGCAACTCCTTGTAACTGTTAAGACGCAGATTAGGATCATTCTGGTAACGGGCAGCTACCCTCAAATTCGAGAAATGTCGGTTCTCTGTTTATATTCAGTGACGCGCGTCGTCCCTTAAATTTAATATTTAATGCTGCTGAATCAAGGAGCTCTATATCCAATTGAAGTATATCGTCAACAGTATTTGACAACTTCAAATACAATACTGAAATTAATCGGGCGAATTTCTTGAATCTCTCTGGCGTGTTTCTGAAACGTTGATAGAGTTCTGGAATCGGAGATGAGAATGCTTGAAGTCTATTTCCATACTGCGATGAGAGTTCGCCACGAATTTGAGCCTCTAATAACATTTGATCAAAGACAGTGGTTTGCATTACAGATGGGTTAGCATCTTCCAATTTTTCGTCAAGGAGGACTCGCTTAGCACGCATGTCGGCAACCTGATCTAAGGTCAACTGCTCCAAAATAACAGGTTCGGTACGATTTTTATACGCACTGGTCACTGTTTCTTCCTTGAGATGAATCTCCCATACAGTCTCACACTCAGTTGAAATTTGCGCAACCTTTTGAAGTTTTACCCATGCGGCGTCTTCCTGATGGGCAAAAGCGATAGCCTCCAGTTGGTCAATGGAACTTCCAGCAGGTACGTCGCGTAAGCGTGTGCGCAATTTCCTCAAGAAGGCCACTTGTGTGGATGAATTCGGACAAAGCGTCAGAGAAATCTCCGTTGAATCCCAGCATACCTTTTGAAAGGGAATGAAATAGTACTGTCCATCTACTGAGCGGAACAGGACACATTCATTACCTTCATCTGTCAAGGCATTAGTGTCGTGTTTCTGGTCGTGTACTGGGGTTACGGAGATAGTATTGAGAAGGCGTTGAATGCCTGCCTCCCAATTTCTATGAAGATCAACATATTGGATATCCCGCAGCGTTTCGCCTCCGCCGATGTCAATATCTGGAATCTCACATTCGTTCAATTTTACGGGAATAAACCATACCTTGTCAGCGGGTCGCCGATGTAACTCTTCAATCGCAACTTTTAACTCTTCACTCATATACGTTTGACTGCGCGCGTTGACTTCTGTTGAGAAACAGGCGATAAAGAAATCTCCATGCTGAATCGCTTGCTGAATCGCTTGCTTCCACGGCGTGCCGGGCCCTATATTATCTCTGTCCAGCCAGATGTGGATGTCGTGTGAAGCAAGAGTTTGGCAGAGACGATCAACAATAGTTCTGTTCTCATGACAATAAGAGATAAAAACGTGCTTCATCTCTCTGGCGTGTTTAATTTCCATGTTGATATGGTTGATTAATCGCGCTTTGAAGGCTTCGCGACGTTCTCTCCGCACTTCAAGCCCGGGACGAGCTTTGGATAAATCCGGCGGATTTTCCCGTGTGTAAGCCTCATAATCAAATTCGACTTCTTCTATAGTATCCATTGCGAATCTCCTGACTGCCCTCATACGCAGTGATTAAACGATGAATTTCTGCATCCTCTGGAATGTAGATAATTACCAAGATACGATTAGTGACGCTTTTTCCTATAAACATCCACCGGTCCGGGTGCCCTTACGGATCGGGACCGTCATATCCATCTGGATCGTCAAACGCAGAAACGACCTCATAAAATTGAACATTGTGCCTCCTCTGCACTTCCTGATATTTATCCTCATCCCATATAAACCCAATGTCCATGCAGTGAACCCCATACATATACGTGATGATTGGAACTGTAAGAAATCCCTTTAAGCATTCTACCACAAGTGCGTTAATTCCCGTTCAAAAAATGCTCAAAGTTGCCGCCGAATAGATTGTTGACATCCCGTTCAATCTCTGATGAATTGAGTGTCCACCCGACATCAAGCAGCGTTTGGTATTTTTCCACCAGAACATCAGCGATAATCCTACGCGAGTGCTTCCATTTGTAGACGAGTTGATCCAAGATTCGGGCATCGGAATGCTGCGGGATGACACTCAAGCCGAGCAACTCAATCCGCTCACGTGTGATCTCCTCAATAACACTCGGATTATTCATAAACCACCAACACCCGAATATCATCAGGTTCTTGAATTTCCGACCGACGACGCATAATTCATGCTGATTTTCACGCGATAGGAGCGTCACAAGGAACTTATTATCTGGGTTTTCACGGAGTAACGTTTCCAAGCTCGTCAGATCCGCCTTTCCACTACCGTCGCCTGCCATTTGGAGTTGCGGATTAACGGCGCGTTTCACACCGATCATTAGTGCAAACGGGACATTGAATTCACGCGAGATGGGTAGTATACAGTTGTCGAACAGTCTACCCAAAACACCATCATCTGGGTATTGAAAATCTGGCGGGAGAGAAACCGCCATGTACTTCGGGTTCATCCGTTGAATCCACGCCTCCAAAAATCGGCGGATTTCCTTGTAAGTTTTTTCTGTTGATAGATTCGGATCAACATCATAGCCGAGACCCCGAAGGTGTTCGTAACCAGTTTCCTGATAGGTATTGATGAGGACATCCATCCGCAATGCTGCCTCAAAGCGGGCATCACCCGTTTCGCCTGACTGCCACACCGGTGCCTCTGTCGAGTCAAACGGGTCGTTCGTCATTACAACTTTAGAGACTTTCGCACGTTCAAAAACTGTGTCAATAAAGGCTTCAACGGTTGTGTCTGCAAAGTAGTCGCGATAGTCCTGCAGATTGCGCGAACCGACATCCAACCCCAATTCATTTAAAGTCGTCACAACACCCCGGCACGCTTCACTCACTGGTGAGTTCTCAATGAAGAGCGTCTGCCAAATGAGATCTGCCTGTTCTGCCTTTGTCATCGCCCAAAATTGATCGTACGAGGCATCCGATTTACGGAACACTTCAGCGATAAGGTAGTGATACGTCAGCAATTCATCTATGCCCCACAGTAACAACTCACCGAAGGGCGGACTAAAAAGATGCGTGTGAATATCTGTGATGCTTTGTATCTCAACAGCATCTAAAACGGCGGTTTTCAACTGTTCTGTAGTAGCAATTGTTTGCGTGTGGTTTGCGTTCATCTAATCCTCCAGATTCAAAAATCCAAAATTTTTCTTTCAGCGTTTTGGACATATCAGATTTCCCATAATATTGGATTATAAAACAGAACTGAACGGTGGATATTCCAATCCCCATTGCGTTCTGGCAACATCCATAGTTTTGATAATAGATAGAGACTCATCTAATGGCATCACATCACTTTCGAGTTTATCCGCTCGTAAACAGTTGATAACCTCAAGTACTTGGTATTCAAAACCGTTGTCAATAAATGGGATTTCAATTTGTAGGGGTTCTTTCCCAAGGACTTCAAGTGTTGCGGAGGTCGCTCGTGAAAAGTTCGGGATATATATTGACCCTTTTGTGCCGAAGATACGTGCATCTTGTGAGGTGCGTGTCGTGATTGCACACGACAAACTCGCAATTTGGCCAGCATCATAGCGGAGTAGGACAGCGGCTTGTTCATCAACACCGGTTTCGCCGATGTGTGCCAGACTCGTTATCTGCGTTGGCACGCCAAACACCATGGACGCTAAGGAGACAGTATAGACCCCAATGTCCAACATTGCACCACCTGCAAGTTCCAGCGCAAACAATCTACCTTTCATATTCTCAGCCGTCAGTACGACCCGATTCCCAAAATCTGCCGTTAACATGCGCGGTTCACCGATCACACCATCTGCCAGCCATTCCCGAACCTTAACCATTACTGGAATAAAACGGGTCCACATGGCTTCCATGAGGAATTGCTTATGTTCGCGTGCACACGCGATCAACGCCTCAGCCTGCTTCACATCCACAGTGAGAGGCTTTTCACATAAAACCGCTTTCCCTGCTTCCAAACACAACATCGCACACGCTTTGTGAAACGGGTGTGGTGTTGCAACGTAGATAACATCTACCTCACAGTTATTCGCCAGTTCAACGTAATTACCGTGTCTATGTGGAACATCAAACGTATCAGCGAATGCATCAGCTCTCTTGAGGTCGCGTGAACCAACAGCAACAATCTCAGCGTCAGGAATCGCTTTCAGGGCAGTGGCGAACTTATGAGCAATACCACCAGGACCGAGCATACCCCACCTTATCTTTTTTTTCATCTGGATATCCATTTTTAACAAGCAGGTTTTGATTCGATTTTGCTGGTAATAAAATTAATGATCTCTTCAGGGGGGTGTTTGCCAAATCGGACGTAAACACCGCGGAAGTTTTCGAGGCGTGTTGGGTGGGCGAACGGACTGAGCAGAACCCCGTTCGCGTCGGTGTAAAAACTGCGAAATGTTTCCCAAGGTCGCTCCAGTCTGTAGAAGCAACAACTTGTAATAATAAGTTTATCCGATTCAAACTGGTGGTGAAACGGCAGAAAATATTTATAGAGCGATCCGATCAAAAAAATAGCGGACAGAACAGCGACATAAATTAATTGGAAACCCAAATAGATAATAAGCAGGAGGAGTACCAGAAAAAGCCCTAACAGTACGGACTTGCGCCAATTCTCAACGAGCGGATGTACTGTCCATGAAAGCGTTGTAGGCGCGTGCGACATACGGGTACTTTTTCCTAAGAACAATCTCTGACATGCTTGTGGAGGCAGGCGGGGTTATTCCGTTGTATCTGTGGTGCCGCCATCAATTTCTGTCTTTGACGCATCTTGGGCATCATCTGCCCTCTCTCCGTCCCCTGGCGTTTCAACAGTCCCTTCACCTGTAGTGTCAACAGGTTCGGCTGTACTTTCTTGCGTCGTCTCCTGCTCAATCGGTGTGAGCTCACCACCGCCGCCTTCACCATAGAAGCGCATCAGGAAAAGCGAAATAACCATGAAAGCGATGGCGAGCCATGTCGTCAGTTTACCGAGGAAAGTCGCTGCACCGCGTCCCCCAAGAACAGACTGCATCTCCGCACCACCAAACGCGCTTGATGAAAGTCCTTCCCCTTTACTGTCCTGTAACAGAATAATCAGCGTCAGAACGACGCAGATAGGCACAAAGAGGAATAATACAAACCCCATGATAATTTCCATCTAATAGTTCCTCCCATTGGTCAAATTTCGGCGTAACTTGCTATACAAACTTCACGATTTGTGCAAACGATTCTGCCTCAAGACTCGCACCGCCAACAAGGGCACCGTCTACATCCGGTTGCGCCATCAGTTCCGATGCATTTTCCGGTTTAACACTGCCACCGTATTGAATGCGCAGCTGCGATGCGACTTCCGCCGAGTAAGACTTCGTCAGCAACCCGCGAATGAAGTTGTGAACCTCCTGCGCTTGCGCAGGCGTAGCAGTTTTTCCAGTGCCGATCGCCCAAACAGGTTCATAGGCAATAACACAAGATAACAACTCCGCAGCGGATAAGCCTGCAGTGCCGCCTGTAACGTGGTCTTCAATCACCATTTCTGTCTGTCCAGATTCTCGCTCTTCAAGTTGTTCACCGACACAGATAATCGGTTTTAATCCGTGTGCTAACGCCGCTTTTACCTTCTGATTAACACTCTCATTCGTCTCACCGAAGTATTGCCGCCGTTCCGAGTGACCGATAATGACGTATTCACACCGGACATCCTTGAGCATCGGTGCGGACACTTCACCGGTAAACGCACCGCTGTCCTCTGAGTAGACATCTTGTGCTGAGAGACGGATGTTGCTGCCCGCTATCACGTCGCTAACCGCAGCAAGCGAGGTAAACGGCGGCGCAACGATAATTTCAACGTCGCTAACCTCGGCAACCAATGCCTTTAGTGCCGTTGTGAGCGCGACTGCTTCCGAAATCGTTTTGTTCAGTTTCCAGTTTCCTGCAATAATAGGTGTCCGCATAGTCCTTTCCATTAGAGTGTGCGTCCAACAAGTTCAACGAGACGGTTCGAGTAGCCCCACTCGTTATCATACCATGAAAGGACTTTAATCAACCCATCTTCAATCACCTTAGTGAACGGAGCGTCAAGAACGGAGGAGAGTTTATTCCCATTGAAATCCGACGAGACGAGATCCAGTTCGGAATAACCGAGAATTCCCTCCAAATTCCCCTCTGCCGCTTCTTTCAGTGCAGCGTTGACCGCTTCGGCATCCGGTTTATCCTTAAGATCAACGGTAAGATCAACCACAGAGACGTTCGGTGTCGGTACACGGATTGCAAACCCATCAAGTTTACCGTTCAATTCGGGTAGGACTTTCCCCACTGCAACGGCAGCACCGGTTGTCGTCGGAATCATGGAGAGCGTCGCTGCCCGGGCGCGGCGCATATCAGAATGCGGAAAATCATGAACCCTCTGATCACCCGTATAGGCATGAATAGTCGTCATTAATCCGCTCTCGACCCCGAATGTCTCATGCAACACTTTCGCGACCGGTGCAAGGCAGTTCGTTGTACACGAGGCGTTAGAGATGACGTGATGTTCTGACTTATCGTATTTATCGTCGTTCACACCGATGACAATCGTGATGTCCTCACCCTTCGCAGGGGCGGAGATGACCACTTTTTTTGCGCCGCCAGATGTAATATGTTTCTCAGCGTCTTCTCGTGCGGTAAAGAAACCAGTGGACTCAATAACGACGTCCGCACCGAGTTCAGCCCACGGTAGGCTACCCGGGTCGCGTTCCGCAAGCACCTGTATCTCTTTTCCGTTGACCACCAGGCCGTTATCTGTCGCAGCGATGTCATCTGACAGGATACCGTGGACAGAGTCGTACTGTAAAAGATGCGCGAGCGTCTCCGGGTTTGTTAAATCGTTGATCGCCACGAATTCTATATCTAACGCAGGATTCTGCAACGCCGCTCGAAAGGCGTTCCGACCAATCCGACCAAAACCATTTATACCTACTTTAGTTGACATAAGATAGATAGATCCCTCTATTATAAATATTTTGCCGCTACAGGGCGTGCTTTCAACAGTAAGTTCTATAAGCCTGCAAGCCAGAACTCAAAGAGCAATGAACATGTGGGGCTTTTCATAAATATCAGCTTGCAAGCGATCCCCCTTGATTTGCTATTATCCAATTTTCACGATTTAAAATCTTTTTAATTATACCGTAAAATGAAGTAAATTGCAAGTGCTATTTAAACGTATTGGTATTCAATTATCCCGAACTGTTTTGAAATTCAGAGCATTTTCCAGAGAATTGAATGGCACTGAGTCCATCTAATTTTTATTGACATTTTTGGAGGCATCTGCTATACTTTCGCGGAGTGATCGAATGCGGTACGTCAGGGTTATGAAGGAATTCATTCTATCGTTATTTAACGAAAACCCTCAGCTTAGTGGACTTCATAACAGCTACAATCCATCTGTGAAAGACAAAATATGTCAAGTTCATGTTTCCCGTTCAACGTCTCTGCCCCATCGGCGAAGCGAATTTCAATTTATCTCCTAGACCTCCTGTTCGCCCTTTGTATATTCACATCCATTGGTCATGCGCAACCACACCTCGTCTTCGTTGTAGGCGAAAATGAGTACCGTTCTGAAGTAACGATGCCCGCATTGGCTCAGGTGTTAGCGGACCACTACGGCTTCCGCACTACACTTCTCAGAGACGACGTACTTCAGGGAGGCGAGGCGAACAACATCAACGGTCTTGAGGCGTTAGAGACTGCAGACCTCCTTGTTTTGTATCTGCGATTTCGTCAACTGCCTGAGGCCCAACTCGCGTTGTTACAAAAGTACATCGACCGAGGCGGTCCCATCGTTGCTTTCCGTACAACAACGCACGCCTTTGCTTACGAAGAGAATGATCAGCAGGCGGTGTGGTGGAATAATTTCGGTGCGCGTGAGCTCGGTGCACCGTGGATTTACCACTACGGACACGAGGCAAGCACCGATGCTACTATCGTTGGCAGTCATCCGATCCTTACAGGTGTGAGTCCAGCATTTCACGTCCGCTCTTGGACTTACCATGTGCGTCCCGACTATCCGCCGAAAGATGCCCAGGTCTTAGTGCAGGGTCGCCCTGTATTTCCCGAAGGCGAGCGTGGCGGTGCAGAGACGGTCAATCCAGTTGCATGGACGCACACGCACTCCGGCGGGGGGCGTGTATTTACAACCACAATGGGACATCCAGAGGACTTTAGAGTGAGTGACTTTCGCCGCCTTGTCGTTAACGGCATCTACTGGTGTCTCAACCGCGAAGCACCGCGCCGCTATCCACCCGGTTGGCGTGTTAAAACCGGACAGCCGTGGCGGGATATGGATTATGGCCCCTACCTTTCTACAGCTGTCGCCGCGAATCCTAATAACCTTACTTACAAAGGTCTGGTTATTCCACTCACCCCGGATCTCGCGAGTGGTGCAGTGGTGTTTGACACAGACTTATTGCGCTACTCTGCGGGTTGGATAGATGGGTTGATTGACTTCGTCGATGTTGCCTATAACGGTTGGCATCAGAGTTTTCCATCGATTGAGGGCAAACTCCTGTGGGAAAATCCGGTGGGACCCGGTTGGGCGAAAAATGGCAGCTTTGAGGATACACGCACTGTTCCTTTTGGTCCCTTACCCAAGGATTGGGCGCATTGGAAGGGATTGTATCTTCACGGGAACCATGTTGTTTTGTCGTATACAGTAGGCACTCGCTCGGTGCTGGAAACCCCGTCGCTCGAAAGCGGAGAAAAAGGGTTCGCTTTTGCCCGTACTTTCCATCTCGGCCCATCTGCATCGAGTGCGCTTGTCCGTATTGCAACATTCCGTGCCGGGGAAGTGTGTGCCTTACACGAGTTTCAACGTGGCACCGGGGTTGCCCTATGTCCGCCAGGGGCAGCACCTGGCGCGCAAGGCAGCCTGTTTGCTGCTCTGATTGACGCGCCGAAAGGCGCACGGTGGACAGTGAAGGACGAGCTTCGCGTTCGGTTTCCGCCGTCGGAACAAGCAATCTCCGCCAAAATTCTGATCGCTCCAGTGATCCAAGATACACTTGAGTTGGATGTGTGGACACAATTCGTTGAAACCTCGCCGCCTGTGGTGGATCTGACGAAGTTAATCCGAGGGGGACCGCAGCGTTGGCCGGAAAAACTCGTCACGGTTGGAGACATTGATATACAGCAGCAGCTCAAGGTGGAAACTTTGAAAATCAACGCAGAGACAGCGACTTGGGATTTCAAGAAAGATGGATACCTTCCGACAGTACTTTCGATAGATAATCTGTCCCCAGTCCTTGGCGATGTCGGTAGGGCAGATCAGTGTATAGCTGTCCTGCGCCCACCCACCAAAACTACACAGTCCGCCTCAGCGGGTGAACAGAAGAGCGACGCTGCTTTGATCGGACACTGGCGTTTCAACGAGGGTAGCGGTTCGCATGCCGTAAGTACGCCACCCGCGGAGGCAGCAATTGTGCTTGATGGGGTTCGCTGGGAAGCCGGGCAGTCCGGTGGTAGCCTCGCATTCAACGGCGGAGCGGAAGCCCGTTTTGACGAAAACCTCGCCCTCGATTTCGACACCACTGACCTAACTTTCGCTGCGTGGATTTCCACCGAAAATGACGGGACAATCTTCGCTGAATCGCTTGAGGCATCGGAGTGGGTACCCAACGGCAAAACCTTTTTTATCCGGGATGGGAATTTGACGTTTGATGTCGGCTGGGTCGGTGTTATCGGGGGTGCCGCGGGAGGTGGACAATCAGTCGATGATGGCACTTGGCATCATGTCGGATTAACGTGGCGACATCAGAGTGGGGCAGTGACGCTGTTTTTGGATGGCGAGATTGCTGCCAAAGGTATCCTTAAGCCAGAAGCACCATTGGAGGATGACGTTTGGAGGCTCGGGTTCACCGCATCAGATTTTCCAGAAGAATCTCCCTGGTTTGAAGGGCAGCTTGATGACCTGCATCTATACAACCGCGCCCTCTCACCCGATGAGATGCACACGCTCTACCAACGCCTCCGAGAGCCGCCTCTGATTGCCGCAGCCCTGGTCGAACCGATTGCGGGGGCGAAATGGCGCGTTGACACCGAGCGTATTTCCCTTGACCAGCCTGCAGACACAACCGCATCGGTACTGATATGGGAGGGTAGCGAATCGAAACTCCCAGATTTCGCTCGGTTAGCGGCAAACGATGGACTTGACCCTGGTCAACCGTTCGCGATTGACAAGATAAATTGGCCCGCGCAAAATCCGTGGGCTTCGTGGCTACGTTTCGGCGGGTTCGACTTCTTCCCAGACGGCAATCGTGCCGCGCTTTCTACCTGGAATGGCGATGTTTGGACGGTCACTGGGCTCAATGGTCCCTTGGACACGCTCGACTGGCAACGTATTGCTACCGGGCTGAACCAACCGCTTGGGCTTAAAATTGTCGGACAGCAGATTTACGTTGTCGGACGCGACCAGATCACCCGCCTCGTTGATCTCAACGCAGACGGCGAAACCGACTTCTACGAGAATTTTAACAATGACACCTACAACAGTGAACACTTCCACGAGCAGGTTATGGACCTGCAGACCGATGCAGTGGGTAACTTCTACTACATGAAATCTGCCCGACATGCACTGCCTGCGCAACACCCGCACCACGGCACACTCATTCGAGTGTCGCCGGATGGGGAACAGTCTACTGTAATCGCTTACGGATTTCGCGCATCAAACGGGCTTGGAATCGGTCCCGGTCCTACGTTCTACGGTACAGATCAGGAAGGCTACTGGATGCCTGCCAACCGCCTGAACCGTATCACTGTTCCGGGTAGATTCTACGGGAACCGCTGGGGTTGGTATCCACCGAGCGAACCGACAGACAGCTATGAGCCGCCCCTCTGCTGGATCGCTCCCTTCGTTGACCGATCCCCGGCGGCACCGGTTTGGATTCCCGCCGGTACCTGGGGGAAAATGGGCGATTCGCTACTCTCGCTGAGTTACGGCACTGGAAAAGTATACGCTGTCCTTCAGCACCAAACAGAGGCAACTGTACAAGGCGCACTCACCGAGCTCGGTGTGGAGCTGCCTACTGGAGTGATGCGTGGAAGATTCCATCAGATCAGTGGAGACCTCTATCTCGTGGGTCTATTCGGCTGGTCGTCCAACAAACAAGAAGATACCGGTTTCTACCGGATCCGCATGACTGGTACCCCCCTCCGAACCCCTAAATCGTTCCGTGCTGTCAGCGGTGGATTAATCATCAATTTCTACACACCGCTTTCACCGGAGTCCGCCCAAAATCCAGAGAACTGGCGGGTGCAAAGTTGGGAATATCGCTGGACTGAACACTACGGTTCGCCACAGCTTAAGCGTTCCGGCGAGGAGGGTAGGGACATCCACCCTGTCCAATCTGCAACGCTCTCCGAGGATGGCAAAACCGTTTTCCTCAAAATTCCAAGCCTGACACCTACAATGCAGTTCCACGTCAACATCACGGGCAGCTTCGCAGACGGCATCCCCTTGGATTGCTATCTGCACGGCACAATACACACCCTCGAAGATGGACATAGCACGGAAGCTCCGTAGCGGGTTTTTGCTTGGGTGTTTCTTATAGCGTTACCCAGTCTTCATTTCGGTTTGACAATTTGAAACATTTCGGATACCCTATTGATATGTCAACAACCACCCAGAAAAAAACGATTCAACCGACTGGAAATTTCCGTGCCATTCCTGTTGAAGTGCCGGAGAACCTCATCAACATCCGAGTCATTCTCTTTGAACCGCGTGAGCCGGGAAATATCGGCGCTGTTGCCAGAGTTGTCAAGGGTATGGGACTGTCGCAGTTGTATCTGGTAAATCCTGTGCCGTTCCAAGACGTAGATGCAGCGTGGTACATGGCACACGGTGCGAAGGATATTCTTGAAAACTGCCATGTCGTTCCCGAACTGAAAGACGCGCTTGACGGTATCCAATATCTGGTAGGGACAACACACCGTCGCCGAGATGTTCGTCTGCCACAACCTGTGCCTGCAAGAGATGCCGCGCAGACCGTCGCCACAATTTCACAAGACAAACAGGTCGCACTGCTATTTGGACGTGAAGATTTCGGTTTGTCTACCGATCAGATAAGCCTCTGCCAATTGACAGCAAGCGTGCCGATGGCGACCAAAAATCCGTCTCTGAATCTCGCACAAGCCGTCCAAATCTTCGCTTATGAGGTTTTCGTTGCGAGTCTCAACGAGTACCCGCCAGCCGAGATTGACTACGCCGAGGTGAACGCCTTGGAAGAGTTCTACGAGCGCATCACACGTTTGTTGGATAAAGTCGGAGTAATTCCGTATAACCAAGACTGGGAGACGTATCTAAAGTCATTGCGGCGCGTCTTCTCACGCGCGCCATTAGAGGCACGCGACATCGCTACACTGGACATGATTTTCTCTACAACGTTTCGCTACATTGAGCGACTTGAAAAGGAGTTAGACGAGGACTGCTGACTTTCAGGAGCATAGGAAACCTTTAGTTCCCTGTATTTGTAGCATAGGAAACCATTAGTCTCCTGTGCAGATGTTCGATGAAAACACCATACGAAACAGACAGAAGTTGTCCAAACTTTAGTGAGATTAGGACGCAATAATTTAATTTCTGATATAATGTTTAGGACTTACGCATTTCCTCTTAAAGTCCCCCTAATAAGGGGGATTTAGGGGGTTAAAAACACTGAAATAACGATTTTTGGGTAAAATGTGTCCCCTTTCTACTCAATTTGCATCCATCCTGATGTTATAATTTTTTGAACAGTGGTCATAGAAAAATGAAAACATTTAATACCTTCGGTCCCGTGAATCCTCAAGAACATTACGTCGTCTCACGCGAAGCGGAACTCGCTGATTTTATCAAACGCGTCAAACTGGGGCGGTATATCGTTATCTTCGCACCTCGACAAACTGGCAAAACTACATTTTTCCAATGGGCTCTTGATGCCCTCGCCGCCGATACCACAGAAACCTACTTCCCAATTGAAGTTAATTTTGAAGTATATGAAGACTACACCGCGCCCGATTTTTATGCCTCACTCTATCAAAGCATTTATGAGGAGATTAAATGTGTCTTCAAGAAACGCGGACGTGTGCTATCTGAAACTCTGAGCCAATTCTTGGAGAACACGAGGTTAACCGATCACGTTGCAATGCTCAGATTTTTTCAACAGTTCGCAAATTTTCTCGGAGATGAGAAACTTGTCCTCATTATTGACGAGTTTGATGGTATTCCTCAAGATGCTTTGCGTGGTTTCCTTCGGTCACTCCGCAGTATCTATGTGCAGCGTTCTATGCGTAAATGCCCTTATAGTGTCGGTATTGTAGGTGTTAAGAACGTTACGCAACTCAATCTGGACCGTTCTATTTCGCCGTTCAATATCCAAGACGAGTTCATTTTGCCCAACTTCACGCTTGATCAGGTCCACGAGCTGCTTGCAAAGTATACCGATGAGGTCGGTCAAGCTTTCGCGCCTGAAGTTGTCGAGAGTATCCACAGACAAACCGCCGGACAACCCTTCCTCGTTAACCGATTCGCACAGATTCTGACAGAGGAGATGGCCATCCCGAAAAATGAAACGATCCAAATATCACACTTCGCAGAAGCACATACGCAACTCCTTGAAGAAACAAACGTCAATATCAACCACCTGGTAACCAATATCCGCAGAAATCCTCGTTTTGAAATCATCCTGATGCGAATCGCCTCTTACGAAAGCGGCACCCGCTTCAATCCACACGACGAAATCATTAGTGAACTCGCCACTTACCGTGTCATCACAAAAGGGGCCGACAGGATGTGTGAGATCCTCAACCCGATATATCAGCAGCATATCATGCAGGCGTTCAAACCGCTTGTCAATGGGTTGGAGCACGAGTATTTTCCCGAGGATACCTATCAAGGTTTGGTTGATTATCTAACCTCTGCAGGTCAGATTAAAATGGACTCGCTCCTTGACAACTTCCGAGATTTTATTACGCGTGCAGGCATTCGGATCCTATTAGTGCCGGATACGCCAAAGGAATTTGTCGGTCAGCATCTTCTCTATGCGTATCTGGATCAATGCGTCCAATTAATACAGGGACATATCTACCTTGAAGGGCAAACTGGGCGCGGCAAAATTGATCTCTCGATTTTCCACAACGCCAAAAAATACATCGTTGAGACCAAGATATGGGAGGGGCCCCGGTCCTATCAGGCTGGCAAAAAACAACTCGCAGCATATCTCAAACTGGAGGGTGTAAATGAAGGATACTACGTCGTCTTTGATCATCGTGCCGAGCCAGAACCTCGCGTAGAAACAGAGACAATAGACGGTTTGACAATCCGGAGTTACGTCATACCTGTTGTCCAAGAAGCCCCTTCACAACAGGGATAACGCTGAGGAAAAAACCTGTGAAAGATAAAATACTTGAGGAAATTGAGGCAATCGCAAAAGCAGTGGGTGAATGCTCTATTGAAGATGTGACGCGTCGTGGTATGGATGCGCTTGAAAAAGAGCTTAATCCAGTTGAAATCAGTCGCTTTATTGTCGAATTACGACGGATAAAATCAGGTTACCTAAAATCCAAGGTCGGTTCCCAATTGATAAATCAGTGAAATGGATTTGAAATAAATAATTGAGTGGACCGACAAGAAATTAGAGATTCAACTTGAAATTCTTGGGTGTACTAACGTATCATATATGTAAGGAATCTAAACAGTCTTGTAAGTACGAAGTGTTCATGAAACAGGCGAAAAATGCGATACATCAAACCCATCGTTTGGCTCATCTTTATCTTTTCCGGTGCCAGTGGACTCATCTATCAAGTCATCTGGATGCGGCAGCTCACGCTCATCTTCGGTAGCACCGTCTTCGCAACGAGCACCGTCCTCACAGCGTTCATGGGTGGACTCGCGCTCGGCAGCTACTACTTCGGGAAGAAGATTGACGAAAGCACAGAATCACCGCTACGCATCTACGCACTTCTTGAAGCCGGTATCGGGGCATTCTGCCTCGTTTGGCCACTCATCTTAACCGTACTCGGCGCACTCTATGTCCTAATTCATCGCAATATCACATCAGAATTCTATACGCTCTCGCTTATCCGATTCGTGCTAACGTTCGGTGTCCTGTTAATTCCGTCTACGTTGATGGGCGGTACGTTACCAGTGCTAACCCGTTTCTTCGTGAAAAGATTGGAGCAGCTTGGCACAAACATCGGAATCCTCTATGCACTGAACACATTCGGCGCAGTCATTGGGACTGTTGCAGCAGGATTTTTCCTGATTGAGGCCTTGGGTATCCGATGGACACTCGGCGTTGGCATCGCTATCAATTTCGTAGTAGCAGCGATTGCGATAGTGTTAGCACGGAAGGCGTTAGCAACAGAAGCAGACGAACCTCAAGAAGAAACACAACAACTGGAGTCTGAAGATGTCACGCATCAACCTGAGAGACTTCTCGTACTGTGGGCAATAGGCATTTCAGGCTTCTGTGCTTTGGCTTATGAGGTATTGTGGACTCGCATCATGGTCTTTTTCCTCGGCAGTACGACTTACGCCTTTGCAACAATGCTTGCGGCGTTCTTATTCGGCATCGCTTTGGGAAGCATGGTGCTTGCACGCTGGGTTGATCGGATCAAACAGCCTGTCGCAATTTTCGGGATCATCCAACTCGGTATCGGGGTGTTCGCGCTGATACTCATGCCAGCGTTTGAGGAGTTGTACGCGATGAGTCGCGCCTTCCAATCCACTTTCGGTGGCAGCAGATTCTGGACATTCTTTTCCTGTTTCCTGGTGATGTGTCTGCCGACATTTCTGATGGGGGCGAGTTTTCCGCTGGTAACGAAAATCTACACCGGTAGTGCGCGTCAACTCGGTAAAAGCATCGGAAACGTCTATGCGGTCAACACGGTCGGGAGCATTTTAGGATCATTCTGTGCAGGGTTTATTCTGATTCCGCTCTTAGGCATCCGGCCGAGTATTGTCTTAACAGTAGCCTTGAACTCAGGCATCGGATGTTTGCTTATCTTGAAAAACAGATGGCAGACCGAGACCGGAAAATCACTGCTACAAGGGGTAGGGATCGGGATGCCGCTCCTCAACGCAGGGTTAGCAGTGATCCTATTGCTCACGGTGAATCAACCGCTTTTTTTGAAGAGCGCGATCTTCAAAACCCAACGTCCCGGCGATACGCTTGTTGATTACAATGAAGAAGTGGATGCCACGGTAACGACCTTAAAAGACGATGAAGGGGTCTATCGCCTTTATGTTGATACAAATCAGGCAGCGGATGCCTCGCGGTGGGATTCGCCATCGCATCGCGTCATCGCACATCTGCCGCTGTTACTACACCCACGCCCAAAACGCGCACTCGTCGTCGGGTTCGGGATGGGACTCACCTCGTATTCAATAACCCAGCACGGTGTGCAGGTCGATGCAATAGAGTTGTCGAGCGGCGTACTCTCCGCAGCACGCGAATATTTTACGCATATCAACGGAAATGTGTTTGAAAGTCCACTGTTTAACTACAAACTCAACGATGGACGCAACCACATCCTGATGACAAAAACGAAATACGATATGATCTCGACAGGTATTATCCATCCGCTTGTCAGTGCCGGGAGTTCCAACATCTACACCGCGGATTTTTACCGCTTGTGTCGTAGAATTCTCACAGAAGACGGTATCATGTGTCAATGGGTACCGTTGCATCGGCTGCCAGAGGAACACTATAAAATGATTGTCCGCACGTTCATTGAGGTGTTCCCTGAGACAACGCTCTGGTATAAATATACACCCGATTTCGTGATTCTCATCGGGACGCGTGAACCGCTCCAAATCAATTACAAAAACTTCATTGCCCGTGCCCAGATAGCGAATATCCGCGAAGGTCTCGCCGCAGATGATTTGGACGGCATGTCGCTACTCGATTCATTTATGATGGGGCCGGAGACAGTGCGCAAATACGTCGGTGCTGGACCGATCCATACAGACAATCGTCCGCGGTTGGAATTCTTCCATGGCGCAGATCTCGTAGCCACGACAACCCAAAACGTCAAAGGTATGGCTGAATATCGGGAACGCGTGCGGCCGTATCTCACAAACTATGGAGCAACACTCGCGGAGCAAAAGACAACTCGTGAAAAATTGGATACCTACTTTAAAGCCACCGAGAAATTAATCCTTGGACAGATCGCTTACGCGCGTGGACAGTACCAAAACGCTGCGAACCTCATGAACGAAGCAGTAGCAATCAATCCGGTTGACGAAACAATTCGCTATAATTTCGGGATCGTCTCAGGTTTGATTCGCGAAGGCGATCAGGAAGAACTTAGACGGATGCAGCAAGAAATCCAGCGGACAATGGCGCAAAATCCTGACGACTTTGAAGGGCATCTACACTTGGGAATCTTATTTGAGAAACAAGGTGAACTTGGAAAAGCATCGAGCGAACTTGAAGAATTCCTCAGACACGAACCGAGTAGATCGGATGTCTACCTAATCCTGGGACCGCTTTATCAACGCCAAGGACGCTACAAAGAAGCACTGCGCACATACAAACGCTTAGAACAACAGGAGCCTGAATTACCTATTCCGATTCTTGCTGCGATGTCCCAACTCCACTTGATACTCGAAGATACGGATGAAGCCGAAAAATACGGGCAAAAAGCCATTGCGGCAGACCCCAATTCGTGGCGTGCCCATTACTTCCTCGGAAACGTTTACGCCGCCACGGATCAACAGCAAAAACAGATAGAACACTATGACTACGCGTTAAACGCACTTGATAAAATCATCCAGAATACTCCAAATTCAAGTGATTTACAGAACTTACAGATTGAAAGAGAACAGATCCAAAATGAACTGGAAAAACTAAAAAAATAAGTAACCTTCAGTTGTCGGCCATTGGCTGTCAGAAAGAATGGCTATCGGCTTTCAGTTAAGAGGTTTTTAATGAAGTTACGCCCTCTTGCTGACTGCTGACGGCTGATAGTTAACTGCTATTCTTCTGACTACTGATGGCTGATAGCTGACAGCCATCCCTGAGGAGAACACAGAACACACCATGTCTCAAGAATCTTCCTTAAAACGGACCCACTATTGTGGTGACCTGCGTTTAAGCGACGCGGGGACCACCGCGCAACTCAACGGTTGGGTCAAACGCCGTCGCGACCACGGCGGTGTTATTTTTGCCGATTTACGCGACAGAACAGGCATCACACAAGTCGTCTTTGATCCACAGATCGACGAAAAAGCACACGCTATTGCGGATGCTGTTAGAAGCGAATTCGTACTGAATGTTAGCGGCACTGTCCGCGAACGCGAACCGGGTGAGTTGCTTTTGCACGCTGACGCGGCTTATCAAACAGACCTCGCCGAAGGCACGCTGTCTCCAGCATTCCGATCCCTGTTCTCCGATTTAGACCCGAAATACACGCTCTCCGAAGAAATTGAGGTAGCAACCCGAGTCGAAGGCGAGCAGTGGCTGGTTACTGATGTCGAGAACAATCGGACATATCACATTGAGAACCAAGAAGCCGGTCTAATCATCTATCAAGGTACAGTCAACCCCGAACTTGATACAGGTGAGATTGAGGTCGCTGTGGATTCGCTACACATTTTGAATACTGCCAAAACGCCGCCGTTCCCTGTTGAAGACGATATTGATGTCGCAGAAGACATTCGGATGCGTTACCGGTTCATCGACCTGCGCAGACCTGAGATGCAAAAAACACTGGCGATGCGACATAAAGCAGCCCTCGCAGCACGCAATTATATGAATGAGCAGGGTTTTCTTGAAATTGAGACACCTATCTTGATGAACAGCACGCCTGAAGGCGCACGCGATGTGCTCGTCCCGAGCCGTCACTATCCCGGTCGGTTTTACGCGCTCCCGCAATCACCACAGCAGTTTAAGCAGATCCTCATGATGAGCGGTGTTGACCGGTATTTCCAGATCGCGCGATGCTTCCGCGATGAGGATACCCGTTCCGATAGACAGTTGGAGTTTACGCAGCTGGATATTGAGATGTCCTTCGCAGACACAGACGATGTGCTTCAGGTAACCGAAGGGTTGATGAAACGGATATTTGAGGAGGCAGGCGATATTCCTGTCCAAACCCCGTTTCTAAGACTCCCCTACTACGAATCGATGGCACGGTTCGGAAACGACAAACCCGATACACGGTTCGGCATGGAACTCACAGACCTCTCCGATGTCATGGCAGACTGCGACTTTCAGGTATTCACGCGCACTTTGGAAAGTGGTGGACAGGTTAAAGCAATTGCTGTACCCGGTGGTGAGGACTTTTCACGCAAAGACATCGACGACCTGACTGCATTCGTCGCTACCTATCGCGCAAAAGGACTGGCATGGGTCAAAGTCACGGCAGAAGGTTTCTCATCAGGGATCGTCAAGTTCTTCACAACGGAGCAACTCGAAACAGCGCAAGAGCGGACAGGTGCGCAACCCGGAGACATTATGTTCTTCGTCGCTGACAAGCCGAAGGTCGTCGCCGATGCGCTCGGTTATCTTCGCCTTCATCTCGGAAAAAAACTCAACCTTATCGACGAAACGCAATACAACTTCCTCTGGATTGTCGACTACCCACTGTTCGAGTGGAACGAGGAAGAGAACCGATATGAACCGTTTCATCACCTGTTCACTAGTGGAACAGAAGAGACATTGCCCCTGTTAGATACGGATCCGGGGAAGGTTCAGAGCCAACATTACGACCTCGTCTGCAACGGATATGAAATCTGTAGTGGGAGCGTCAGAATCCACCAATGGGACATCCAACAAAAGATCTTCGATATCCTGAACATTACACCCGAAGAGGTCGAAAGCCGGTTCGGCTATTTCATAGACGCGTTGTCGTATGGTACACCACCGCACGCCGGTATCGCACCCGGACTCGATCGGATTGTCATGCTGATGCGGAACGAGGAGAACATCCGCGAAGTGATCGCGTTCCCGAAATCGCAACAAGGACTCTGCCCGCTGACGCATGCCCCCTCTGTTGTATCGGAGGATCAGTTAGAAGAATTGTCTATCCGCGTTGATGTAGATGGCTAAGGCAGGAAGGGTTGTCAGTTGTCGGTAAAGTTACAAAAGTGATCTCTTAACTGACAACTGAAAACTGACAACTGAAAACCAATAAAGGAGATAGCACGATGCAAGAGAAAATACGCACTGCCCCGACACTCGTCTATCCCGAATCAGACGGAGAACCGATGGCAGAAACGCCGAGACATCAGCAAGTAATGATAGATTGTATGGATGTCCTGCGGAACCGTTTCCGCGGGATCCCAGATGTGTATATCGCTGGGAATATGTTCTTGTATTACGAAGAGGGGAATCCTCGGAAGAGCGTCTCCCCGGATGTGTTCATGGTGCGCGGTGTGTCTAAACAAGAACTCCGGACCTATAAGACTTGGAAACAGCAGCCGTTTCTGGATTTTGTGTTAGAAGCTGCGAGTCCGAGCACATACACGAGAGACTTCAATGAGAAGATAGAGATTTACGCGAAGATTCTGAAGGTCAAAGCGTATTGCATCTACGACCCGTATTACGAGATTGATCCGTATTTCGTTGGGTTCCGGCTTGTCGGTGAAGTTTATGAGGAGATCCCTTTTGTGAACGGGCGGATTCCTCTTGAAGTATTGGGCTTGGAGTTGGGCGAACATGAGGGTGTGCTGCGTTTCTATGATCCTGTTAAATCAGCGTGGTTATTGACTTCTGAAGAACGTGTTGCACAAGAATCCCTAGCACGGCAGGCTGCGGAGTCTCGGGCCCAACACGCTGAAGCCGAACTCGAAAAACTACGCGCAGCACTTGAACGTCTGGAATCAGATAAATAGGAGATTGGTCGTGAAAATCAGCGGATACCTCCCTATAGTCCTCCTAACATGCATCGGATTAGCGTTTACAACAGCAGATGCCCAAGAAAACCTTGCCCAACAAGCGTACGCTGTTTTTCAACAAAGTTGTTTGAATTGTCATGGACCATCCGGTTCCTTTAAGGAAGCACTCTTGATTGACCGCACCGCGCTTGTTGATACTCAGGTCGTCATTCCTGGGGACCCAGAAAACTCAGAGTTCTATAGACGACTCCTTGGACCGACTGAAAATGGACCACAAATGCCACTCAATCTGCCGCCACTCTCACCAGAAGCCGTTGAAACGATTGCGCGTTGGATTACTATAGGCGCGCCTGATTGGAATGTCCAGCACGACATCAATTTCATAACCACGGATACAATACTCGATACCATCCGAAACCATCTAAAATCGCTGGATCCCTTTGACCGTCCCTCCGCACGGTACTTTACAATGACGCATCTCTATAACGCAGGTGAAACGCCTGAAACCCTCAGCGACTATCGGATCGCGCTCTCTAAACTCGTAAATAGTCTCTCGTGGAAGTTTGAGATTACCAACCCGACCCCCATTGATGAGGCACAAACAATCTTCCATATCGACCTACGGCGTTACGAATGGAATACCATAACCGATATCTGGCCACAAATTGAGCAAGCATATCCCTACAACATTGCGTTTGATCCAGGAACACAAGCCGGTCTCCTTGAAAAACTGACGCAACTGCAGACTGAAACGGGCAGCACAGTGCCGTTTGTCCATGTGGATTGGTTTCTTGCGACTGCTTCGTTGCCACCGCTCTATCACGACATTTTAGACCTTCCACAAACAGACCGTATCTTAGAGACACAATTGGGGGTGAATGTCGCGAGTAATATCACGAACGCACCGGGGATAGATGTCTGGCGTGCGGGCTTCAACGATTCGGGTGTCTCCAATCACAACCGCGTTGTCGAACGCCACACGTCTCGGTATGGAGCATATTGGAAAAGTTACGACTTTGCTGGCAGTGCAGGTTCGCAGAATATATTTACCCATCCGCTTGATTTCACACACGACGGTGGCGAAATTATCTTTAATCTCCCCAACGGGTTGCAGGCATACTTGCTGGTTGATGCGAACGGTAACCGACTCAACGACGCTCCCATTGAGATTGTTTCTAACCCCGCAGCGAACGATCCTACGGTTCGGAACGGTCTCTCGTGTATCGGGTGCCATACGCAAGGCATGAAGAAGTTTAAAGATAGTGTGCGAGCGGCGATTGAACAGGATGACAACCCACCGTATAACAAGGAACACGCATTCCGCTTGTATCCTGAGCAGTCAGTGCTTGATGACCTGGTGGCAAAAGATACCGTTAGGTTCCAGCAGGCACTGGAAAAAATTGGCGGTCCGTTTGCCGATGACACCTCAAGACAGCGATTCTTCAAGCGATGTGAAAACGAACCGATCCAACGGTTTCATGAGTTATTTCAGGCACCCTTAGATGCCTCGCATGCTGCTGCCGCAGTCGGATTGGAAACGGAGGCATTCCTCACACAGATCCGTGAGAAACAGAGCCTGAAAAACTTGGGATTACAGACCCTCACAGATGTGAACGGCACGGTAAAACGGGATGCATGGACATTTAACTTTGACCAAGTGATTTCTGCATTGAATACCCCTGATAGTACCCTGCCGCCAGTCGTGCAGCGTCCAGAACGCCTCCCCGGTGATGGTGTTCATATTCCCGACCCAAACCTCCGTGCAGCAATTGCAGAGGCACTTGGTAAGGGTGATCCTACAATTGTTTCAATTACAGCAGAGGAAATGGCTACATTGACAAGTCTTGTTGCCAATGACAGAGGTATTCAAGATTTGACAGGAATTGAGTTTGCTGTAAATTTGAAACATCTAAACCTTCTCAACAATTTGATATCCGATTTATCGCCATTGGCGAGATTACACAACTTGGAGAGACTAGATTTTCCCAATAACCAAGTCTCTGATCTATCTCCATTAGCAGGGCTCACGAGACTGGAATTTTTAAGCCTTACCGCTAACCGCATATCTGACCTGTCCCCCTTGGCAGAATTACCCAACCTGAAAGAATTTTACTCTTGGCACAATCCCGGCATATCCGATATTTCCCCACTGGTAGGACTCACAGTCATAGATATTTGTGGCGCAACTATACCAGATCTTTCGCCCCTTACCAGAGCAACAAATTTGAAAAAACTGTATCTGAATGCTTGCAATATACCGTCGGACCTATCACTGTTGAGAAACTTAACAGGGTTAACACATCTCGGGCTTGGCGAAACTAAAATATCGAATATATCTCCTTTAGAAGGGTTGACTAACCTCAAATGGATAGAACTTCGCGCAAATCCTATATCAGACCTATCACCTTTAAGAAACCTAACAGGGTTAATACATTTGAACCTTGAAGAAACCAAAATATTATCGGATATATCTCCTTTAGAAGAGTTAACTAACCTCGAATGGCTGAACCTCGCGTTCAATGCTATATTGGATATATCTCCTTTAGAAGGGTTAACTAATCTCAAATGGCTAAACCTCGCGTCTAATGCTATATCGGATGTGTTTTCCTTAGTAGAGTTAACCAATCTCAAATGGCTAAACCTTGACGACAACAAGATATCAGATTTTTCGCCTTTGGACAGTTTACGTGAGAATATAACGATCTCCTGGCTCCGAAATCCGGGGGCACCTCAAGGGGGACCTAAAATAGAAGGACCTTGGTTATGGGTACTGGTACCGGGTGAACGTCTTGACAGTGACACTGATTTTCTTGCGCAAGCAAGTAGTGGTACTGTAACGGAACTGCTGGTTGCTGCCAACGGTGCGACAGAGGGAAGTTCTGTTGGAAGTGTGGAAGAAGGAAGCCCTATTGGAAGCAACGTCTGGTTCTCCCATGAAATCTCGCCTGAGGGAGGCGAAAATATCAATGATATGCTGCATTCCCTTGGCATTGGCATGGATAGAGACGACAGAAACGACCATGTTATCTACGGCTCTGTGGTACTGCATTCACCGCGGGAACAGCGTACAAAGATGTTTGTTGGGAGCAATAATCGGGTCAAAGTCTGGCTTAACGGACACTTGATTTACGAGTGGGTTCAGTCACTTCCTGGGGCTGAAGATTACCATGATTTTCTTCCGGTTATGCTGAAGCAGGGCAGAAATGTTTTGTTAGTTGCCTCTGACCATCCGGTGGGGAGTTGGAGAACCTATTTTGGGTTTGAAGAAGGCACAGAATATATCGTCTTAAACCCGCGTGTCGGCTACACCTTCTCTGAGCCAAAAATTCATGTCGGTGATACATTTACCCTCGATCTCAGCACAGAAAACGTTTTTGATTTAGCAGGCTGGCAATTTAATATCGCCTTTGATCCAGCGGTGCTTGAAGCAATTGAGGTAAACGAAGGTGATTTTCTGAAAGCACAAGGTGGTACGACTTTCTTCCAAAGCGGGACAATTGATAACACAGCAGGTAAAATTACAGGTCTCAGTGCAACGCGCCTCAACGAAGACGGCATCACTGGCACAGGAACACTGTTATCGGTGACCTTCTCAGCGAAGGCAGGTGGCGAAACCCAATTATCACTGAGCAACTTCCAATTGGGTTCTATCACGGGTGAAATCATTAATGCTGGACCCCATGAGGTCATCATCGTTATAGAGGGGCAGCTCGCTACCGGAGACGTAAACCGGGATGGACAGGTGAACGTCCTGGATCTGATCCTTGTCTCTCGACACCTCGGGAAAACTGTGCCCCCCGATTCGGATGTAGACCTGAATGGTGATGGTGTTATCAATATCCAGGACCTTATCATCGTGGCGCAACACTTAGGCGAGTCAACGACCTCGGCTGCACCGTCAATTTTTCCTGTAGATGATATAGACGGAATAGATCCAACCATGATACAAGCATGGATAGCACAAGCGCAAATTGAAAACGACGGTTCCAGCGCCTTCCAACAAGGTATCGCAAATCTCCAGCAGCTTCTCACACTGTTCATCCCAGAAGAAACCGCCTTACTTCACAACTATCCAAACCCATTCAATCCAGAAACGTGGATACCGTATCAACTGTCCGAACCGGCTGAGGTTACCTTGCGTATCTACGCTGTGAATGGCAGTTTGATCCGAACATTAGCAGTGGGACAAATGCCCGCCGGCATCTATCAAACCCGCACCCGTGCCGCATATTGGGATGGCAAAAATGACGTAGGCGAACCCGTCGCAAGTGGTATCTATTTTTACACACTCACAGCAGGTGATTTTAACGCCACCCGAAAAATGCTAATCCGCAAATAGTATCAAATGACTATGCCATTGCACTCCCCATGATTATTTATAGGGACCACTATAAACAACCCTGTTGCCCTCCCGAAGACTTCTTGCCTTTCACGAGAACTTGTGTTATTATTTAAGGTATGGCGACTAACGCTCAAGAAGAAAAGCACCAAGTTTACATTGACGCAATGATACCGAGTTATCTTGTCGCGCCTTACCCCGGAGGCGATATTGGAGGAAACTCATGTGTAACAACGATCCCGGGGAAGACATCTTAGAAGCAAAGTCACGTCTCGCCGCGCTTTTTGGCGACTTAGAAACATATATGGAATTTATGATGAAACGCCAAGAGAAGCGGATAAAACAAGGCGTAAAATACGTGGATTTACCGATCGTTCGGGTAAAGAAACCGGAGAAGCCTGAGGTTTAAGTCTGCGAATTGGCAAGACAAGGAGGTGTTTTTCCACCCTTCCAATCTTCCTGACTTCCATATTTTCAACTCTCTTTTTAAGGAGGTTACGTAATTATGAATGAAAACGAAAACGGAAACAAACCAAAAGTGAGTCTCGGTCTACTCTACGGAATTATCATTGCCATTGTTGCAGGGGCAATCATTGGAGGGTTCGCGCCTGACTTCGCAGTCCACACAACGATACTCGGTGAAGTATTCTTAAATCTACTGAAGATGATAGTCGTGCCGCTCGTTGTCCTGTCTATGGTCGTCGGGATAACAAATTTAGGTGATATTCGCAACATCGGTTCTATCGGCGGACGAACCGTCCTGTATTACATGGCAACAACCGCTATCTCCGTTATCATCGGGATGATTCTTGTCAACATCATCTCGCCGGGAAAAGGGCTATCACAAGGGGAAGAACGTCCTGATCTGAGCTACACATTGTCTGGCACCGAGATGCTCACCGTTGAGATGAGTGGCGAATTCAATCGGACGTATAACAATAAATATGTCATCACGCTCGCCGATCAAAACCTGCGTGGCGAAGTGGAATCTATTTCCGAGACAACAGCCACAGTGAAATCGTGGCAACCGCTATCTGAAGACGCTCGTTACGTAACAACAGACACCGGTGAACGCCTGTTATTCATTGATGGTCGTCTTGAAACCATAACACCTCAAAGCATGGGTACTGGTGTTAATATCAACCTGCCGATTGCCACAAGAGTGTCCGGCAAAATGGAACGGACAATGGGTAGTACCATCAAAGAGGTATTCCTCGGCAACGAAGAGACCGGCAAAGAAGGGATGATCCCGTCAAATGTCTTCAAAGCGATGGTGCATACCGACATTTTGCCTTTAATCTTTTTCTCGCTTCTCATCGGTGCCGCCTTGTCTATGCTCGGTGAACTTGGGAAACCGGTTGTTGCTGTGATTTCGGGACTCAATGAGGCGGTGATGAAACTCGTTCACTGGATTATGTATGTTGCCCCTCTCGGTATCTTCGGTTTAATCGCAGGGAGGATTGGCGAGGCAAAGGGATTCGCCGGTTTCTGGCCCGAACTCGTCGCCGTGGGCAAGTACAGTGCGACAGTCGTGTTAGGCCTCGGCGTACACGCTGTTATCGCTTTACCGATACTCTTACTGCTCCTTGGGCGCAGAAATCCGCTTAATTACTTCAAAGGCATGGCAACCGCGTTACTCAACGCCTTTTCAACAGCGAGTTCAAGCGCAACACTGCCCTTAACGATGGAGGGGGTCGAGAATCAGAACGGTATCTCCAGCCGCACCTCCAGTTTTGTACTCCCCTTAGGGGCAACCATTAACATGGACGGCACCGCACTTTACGAGGCGGTCGCTGTCATGTTCATCGCTCAAGTCTACGCGATTTCTATGGATCCGGCACAACAGGTGGTCGTCGTGCTCACCGCGACGTTAGCAGCCATCGGTGCTGCAGGGATTCCAGAAGCGGGTCTCGTCACAATGGTTATCGTGCTGAGAGCTGTAGATCTCCCAGTCGAAGGTATAACGCTCATTCTCTCTATTGATTGGCTGCTCGACCGGTTCCGTACCACAGTTAACGTCTGGGGCGACAGCATCGGTGCAGGCGTAATTGAGACGTATGAATCCAGAGACAGAAATGCAACCGAAGCCCCAGCAACATCGTAATTAGTTTTTAGTTGTCAGTGTGGGTTGCTACACAACCCTTTCAGTTGCTTCGCAGTGAGAGAAAGAGAGTTTGGGGTTCTCCCAACCCTCTTGTAACTGATAACTGATAACCAATAACTGATAACTATAACATCATGAACACACAAAACGAACCGAACCCACAAAAACCGACACTCAGCGGTGCAACAATCCTCGCAATCCTCAGCGTCGTACTCGCTGCCGTATGGATCGCTTTTGCTTACTACAAAGGCAACAATTCCAACGGTAGTCGAACGATGCTACTCCATCCGGTAGTTCCGATACTGCTGATTGTATTGCTCACGCGTATTTACCGCTGGGTTGATATAAGAAGCATCGTTATACTGGAAATAATCATGATAAGCGTCTGGATTTTTATACGCTTGTTGGGTGTACTGATGCCTTTCATTTTGGGGTTCGGTTTCGCTTACGTCTTCAGGTTCCTCTGGAACGCGCTCCCGTTTAAAAAACAATACCAACGCGGCATCGCAACCACCGTGATTGTGCTCGTCTGTGGTGGTGTGCTTTTCTATACCGGCAAACAGGTGAGTAGACAAGCCCGCCAGATGGGTGTCGGATTGCTGAAGTTTTACCACGAAACTATTTTGCCTTATGCTATCGGCGAGACCTTTCAGACAATCGCTATCAGTGTTAATTCGCGGAGTAATGGAGGCGAGGTTATCGAAGGCAACAAGGAGGCCCCTCCCGGAGAAACGTTCTATCTCGGCACGAACCACGGAATCTATGAAATGCGACCGGATGATAAAGGGAAACCCTCCCCTGTCGGTATTACCAATGGTGCCCTCCTCGGCAAATCTATACAAGCACTCACGGCGAATAAAAACATTATCTACGCTGGCACGCAAAGTGGTTTATATCGCTACTATAAGACACCGTCCGCTGATGAAGAAAACGACGAAAGTCCAACGCAGGTATGGCACAAAGTGGAAGACACCCCGTTTGATACGCTTTCCATCCAAGCTGTCAACGTTCCACACTGGGATGATGCACAGATTTATGTCGGCACACAAAAAGGGCTTTACGCCAGTAACAACACAGGCGAAACATGGAACTCGGTCGCGCCTAACATTTATAGTGAAAGATCCGTTGTTGGTATCATTTCTACTACAGATGGAAATGGCGATCGCGTAACTTATGTCGCCAGTACAGCACAGATTGACCCAGAAATCGCCTTAGAACAAAAGGAAATCGAAACTACAGTCGCGGAAACTGACATGATGCCTTCAGCAGAACAGCCTGAACAGACAGATACCGCGCCTATTGTACAGGAAACCGCTTTACAACAACCCAACGCCTCACCTATAAACACAACGGTGCATTGGTATCTCGAAGGCTCTTCTCTCGGATGGGAAGAACACTCTTCAATACCACAAGTGGTTTATACACTTGCAGGTGGAGATGGAGCGACAGGGGACACAAATGAAACCTCACAAGCCTCCGATATCGAATTATATGCCAGCACATCCGATGGACTCTATGAATTGTATCGTCTTCGCGATCCGCAAAAAACGGAAAGGACACCTGTAATTTCCGGGACATCAGCAACCCCACTGTTAGCCTCTGCACCTTCCGGAGTATACGTTGGTAACAATACTGCTATCTGGTATCGCACCTCTTCCACTGCCAGATGGCGACACTTTAGGACATACAGGGAAGGCATCAGCCACGCCTATGAGGACCAACCTATCGTTGAACAGGCAAAATCGTATTTGACCGAAAGAATACCGACAATTGCGCAAACCGGTGGCGAGGCTGTCAGAGAGATATTTCAGTTCACAAGTTCCATCGCTTTTGGCTTTGGCGGTTTTTTAGCGACAGCATCGCTCGCACTCATCGTGTTCGTGTACGCGAACCAATCGTTCGATAACTATTTCAGGAGTTTCCTCACGCTCGTGCCTGAAACGCATCGTGACGCTGCCAAAGCATATCTGCGTGAAATTGACAAGAATCTACAAGAGTTTCTAAGAGGACTTGTCACAGTCATCACAATTGTCTCCATAATTTCCTCCATAGCTTACAGTATCATAGGTGTTCCGTTCGCTTTAGTTATCGGTATACTCGCAGGGATCTGTAACGCTATACCGACCTTCGGTCCCTTTATCGGTGGGGCTTTCGCGTTTGTAGCGATGTTGATGGGCTTGGCAGCTGGAGATTTCGGGGAGATCGATTTCCTCATTCGCTGCGCATTTGTATTAGGGGCCATCCTCGGTATTCAGGCAATTGACAATTCCCTTATTTCCCCAAAAATCATGAGCGATGCCATTGATGTAGACCCGTTGTTGATTATGTTCGCCGTAATTGTCGGGGCAGCTGTACTCGGTTTTTGGGGAGTATTGCTTGCAATTCCTACTATTGTTGTGATAAAATCGGTTATTGCCGTTTCCGCTGACAGAATAATGGAGGGGGACTCGAACGCGAAAACTGTCGAGTAACCAACAGTGGAACTTATTCGCAAGGAAATACAAAAAAATGGAAACCAGACTCCCCATTGTTGCCATTGTCGGCAGACCCAACGTCGGAAAATCATCGCTTTTCAACAGAATCACTGCATCCGCACCTATAACTGTGCCTTACACATACGATGATGTTGAAACTGAAACGAGCGATGAACCGCGCGAGATAAAAAGAAAGAGAACGCCGCGTAAATTCGCTGTCGTCCATGACACACCCGGTGTAACTCGCGATAGGAATTACGCAGACGTGGAATGGGCAGACCGCGCCTTTACCATCGTTGATACCGGCGGATTGGACATCGATCCGGACGACAGGCTCATCGATAACGTACAAGCACAAGTAGATGCCGCTTTGGATGAAGCAAGCCTTGTGCTGTTCGTCGTTGACGCACGCACCGGTATCATGCCACATGATATGAGCGTTGCCGATAAACTCAGAGCCACCGATAAACCGATCTTTCTCGTCGTTAACAAGGTGGATACTGAGCGGTTCCGCAATGAAGCTGCCGAGTTCTACGCGCTTGGATTTCCAGAAACGATGTGGACATCGTGCGTCCAAAACGACGGGATCCGAGAACTCCTTGACAATGTCGTGGACAACCTACCGGAGACCAACGAAACACTACACAATACATCTGGCACCATAAAGATCGCGATTGTCGGCAGACCTAACGTCGGAAAATCCTCGATTATTAACAACCTATTGGGTGAAGAGCGAATGATCGTTGATGACCGACCCGGCACGACGCGCGATGCCGTCAATATACAAATCGTTCACGACAATATCCCTTTTGAGATCGTTGATACAGCTGGAATGCGACGTAAATCAGCAATCAACGACGAACTCGAATCCGCAACTGTTAAACGCGCCATACACAGCATCCGCCAAAGCGATATTGCCGTCCTTGTCTTGGATGTAACCAAGGAGGTAGCGCAACAAGATAAGACGATTGCCAAATTCATTCAACGACAAGGCAAAGCCTCCGTTTTAGTCATGAATAAATGGGACCTGATTGAAAAGGATAACGCAACACATCCGGCATTTATGGATAAACTTGACGCGCAAGTTCCACAGCTCGATTATGTGCCACGTGTCTTCGTCTCTGCTGTTACGGGGCAACGCGTTACCCAAATATTAGCGACAGCCTTAGAAGTTCATCGAGAGTATTGCACACATATACCGACACCGGCACTCAACGAATTGCTGCTGGAATTACGCAACGCCCATCCACCGCCACGCGTCAAAGGGGTGCGTCCCGCGCTCAAATACATTACGCAGGTTGAGACAAAACCACCGACCTTCCTTATCTTTGGACGAAACGTAAACCGAGTCGGTCAACCGTATGAGTCATACCTCATCAACAATATTCGCAGCGAATTCGGATTCCACGGTACACCGATACGTATCTTTTACCGTAGATCATAACCCGCAAAAGGAGGAACGCTTTGTCCCGATTTAAAGTCTTTATCACACGCCCGATTCCGGAAGAAATTCGTGCGAAAATCGCAGAAGAATGTGATGTTGATATGTGGCATACAAGTGCTATCTTACCACCTATCGCCGAAAAAATTCCGCCACTGGACGGGTTAATGACTTATGGACACGAACCTGTCTCCCCGGAGATGATAGCGACTGCGCCAAACCTCAAAGCAATCTCCGTTGTAGGGGTCGGTTATGATCATGTCCATGTCGAGGCTTGCAGAGAACGCGGCATTGCAGTCGGACACACACCGGGAGTCCTCAGCGACACCACCGCTGATATGACAATGGCACTCCTGCTCGCCGCCGCACGAAACATCGTGCCAGCGTATAATCACGTCCAAGTGTCTAAAGAGTGGAAGTATTACGACCCGAATATCCTTTGGGGTACTGATGTCCATCACGCCACGTTAGGGATCGTGGGCATGGGCAGAATTGGCTATGCTGTCGCCAAGCGCGCAAAGGCATTTGACATGCGCGTGCTTTACTACAAACGCGAACGTCGACCCGACTGGGAGCAGGAACTCGGCGTAGCGTACGTCCCTTTTGAAGACCTCCTGCAAGCCTCCGATTTCGTGTCGCTCCACGTGCCCCTAACCGACGAGACAACACACCTCATCGGCAAAGCAGAACTTGATATGATGAAAAATACCGCTATTTTAGTCAACATCGCGAGAGGTCCCGTCGTTGACCACTACGCCCTATATGATGCGCTCAAACAAGGGCAGATTGCCGGTGCTGCTGTTGACGTAACCGAACCGGAACCGATCAATACGGATCACCCGCTCCTCGGTTTAGACAATGTCCTCATCGCACCACACCTCGGCAGTGCTACTGTCCAAACGCGGATGAAAATGGCAACTATGGCGATGGAAAATTTGCTCGCGGGGTTAAAGGGAGAACAGTTACCTTACGGTGTGCTTCAGCCAGACTTTTAATAGTCGTCAGCAGTCAGCAAGAATGGCAATCAGAGGTTTCTGATGAACATAGGGGAAACACCCAAGCAAAAACACACCTCTTTGCTGACCGCCGAAAGCCGAAAGCCACAATAAAGGAGGAAAGATGCTAGAAAAACTATTTGAAATAAAACAGCACAACACCTCTGTGAGACGTGAATTGGTCGCGGGTTTGACGAATTTTATGACCATTTCGTATATTATCTTCGTGCAACCCAGTTTTCTTTCAGCCGCTGGTATGAATCCTGGGGCTGTCATGGTCGCGACCTGCGTATCGAGTGCAATCGCAACATTCGCCATGGCATTTCTAACGAACTACCCTGTCGTCTTAGCACCCGGCATGGGGCTTAACGCCTATTTTGCATTTGAGATTTGCGGCAGTTCAGGCTTACCGTGGCAGGAAGCCTTAGGCATCGTTTTCATAGCAGGTCTGCTGTTCCTTATACTCTCATTTGTAGGGATACGTGAAGCCATTATGAATGCCCTTCCGACTTCGCTCCAAAACGCGATTGCCATCGGAATCGGGCTGTTCATCGCCTTTATTGGGCTACAGATGAGTGGGATTATAACAAAAGATCCCGCCACATTTATTACGCGTGGAGAACTTGACTCCAAACACATTCTCCTTTCGCTCTTTGGGATCGCCGTAATACTCGGACTTATAGCCCGCAAGGTGAAAGGCGCGATTCTGTTTGGTATTCTTATTGCAGCCGCTGCTAACCTTATTTTCGGATTCGTTAGCTACGAAGGAATTGCTGCATTGCCACCGGATCCAACGCCAACACTCTTTAAATTACGGTTCCCCAACATCTTCGCAAAACTCGAACTTATTCCGGTTCTCTTTGTGTTCTTCGCGATTGATATGTTTGACAGCATCGGCACGCTCACGGCTATCGGTTATAGAGCGCAACTCATGGAGGAGGGAAAACTCGCAAAAGCCCGACGTGCACTTATGGTAGATGCAGCCAGTACCGTCGGTGGTGCCTGCCTCGGCACCTCGACCGTGACATGTTACATCGAAAGTGCAACAGGTATTGCCGAAGGTGGACGCACCGGTCTTACCGCTGTTTTCACAGGGATTTTCATGTTGCTTGCCCTCTTTTTCATCCCGCTCATTAAAGTTATCGGCGGCGGCTATCCCATCAATCCCATTATCGCACCAGCACTTATTGTTGTCGGTGGGCTGATGCTCAGAAACATCACCCAGATCGATTGGGAAGACATCACAGAGTCGATCCCTGCGTTCCTCACAATGTTGATGATGCCACTCTCTTTCAGCATCACAGACGGCATCGGTTTCGGGATTATCTCGTTAGCGTTCCTCAAGTTGGTAACCGGACGTAGCAAAGAAATCCATCCGATCATATACTACTTCGCACTCTTCTTCGTCGCCTGCTACATCGGCGGTCTGTAGAAGCAATGCGCAATCACCATCCGCCGTTGGCGGGGTTTCAAACCCCGCCTTTGGCTGGTGGGTACGGTTTTACCGTGTACTCACCTGCCCCCTTGATAAAGGGAGATAAAGGGGTGTTTTTGCTTGGGTGTTTTTGCTTGGGTGTTTCTGCGTATTCTGCGTATTGCTTGGTGTCTTTGATGGGGGTGTTTTTGCTTGGGTGTTTCTGCGTATTCTGCGTATTGCTTGGGTGTTTCTGCGTATTTCTGCGTATTTCTTGCGATCTGCATTCGCAACCGCACCAGACTACAGCAGCCTTCAAAATCCTGATTCAGACAGTGTAAATCTAAGTCCTCTTCCTATCTATAAAATTTCATAGCAACTTTCACAGCATCCACTATTAAAAACCGATCAAAACCCAGGCACTGTATAGGTTTACAAATGATTTTACAACCTACCGCTTTTTGGATTTTGCTATGAAAACTGTGAAACGCTCGCCACTTCCTTTCTCGAATTTTTGTGCAATACAGTTGTATGCCTCCCCAACTTCTGCTAAAATAGTAAACAAAAGGAGTGCTAAACAGTCTATGAAAACCACACAATCAAAAAACACAACCAACAAAAAATCGAAACAACGCCTCACTTTCCCGGTCTACGATGAAGAGGACATCCTTAACTGGGATGCTGCTATAGTCACCCCTCCACCGCGTCCATCCGGCACAATACGGGTTAGATTAATATACAAGGGACGCAGTAAACCAATGCCAGTTGGAAATTTTTGGGAAGAGGAATAGGCATTTGGATCTTATCAAAAAATATGGAAACCATTGATCCCAAACAGCGCATCGCGCAAGGCGAAAATACCATAACCGAGTTCAAAGAGAACTTCGATCAGGAAGTAATTGAGACCGCTGCTGCGTTTGCTAATACCGATGGCGGCACGATTCTTATTGGCGTGTCTGACAAGCAAGAAATCAGAGGTATCACCATCGGCAAAGAGACACTAAGAGACGTGTCAAACAGGATTTCGCAAGCGACTGAGCCGCGGGTGGTTCTGGAAATTGAATCAGTTGATATAGAAGAAAAATCAGTGTTGTTAATACATATCGCAGAATCTTCCATAAAATCCGTCTCAGTTAAAGGCAGATGCTATAAGCGGGTGGGCAATAGCAACCGCGTCATGTCCCCACAAGAGATTTCCCAGATGCACCTCAACGCCACTGGACAAACTTGGGATCAATTCTCAGTGACACGTGCTGGAATTGATGATATAGATGAGAAAAAAGTCGGATGGTATCTGACCCGTCGAGAAACAATCCGGAATGTGTCTAAACCGCAAGATATGAACATGGCAGCGTTTTTGAAGAACATCAATGGTATCAGCGATGATGGAACACCAACCCACGCGGGTCTTCTTTTCTTCAGTAAGCACCCCCAACGGAGATTCTTCTACAATGCACAATTACGAGTTGTCAGATTCAAAGGCACATCTGTCACCCATCCGGTCATTGATCGGCTTGATTGCGACGAGACGCTCTGGGAAAACGTCGATACCGCCGAGGAATTTATAAGAAAAAACATCCGCCTTCTCAGTTTTCGGACCTCAAAGAGTTTCCAACGAGACGATAAGTTTGAGTATCCGCTGAAGGCACTGCGAGAGGCGATTATCAACGCCTTGATTCACCGCAACTATCAAGAAACTGCGGATGTCCGAGTTTTTATATTTGATAACCGTTTTGAGGTTATTAGTCCCGGCACTTTTCCAGAAGGCGTTAGTCCAAACGAACCGACTCACAAACCGGTAAACCCTACTTTGAGTCAATTCATGTTTGATGTCGGTTTCATTGAACGGTACGGTGCCGGCATCAGGATGATGCGCAGATTATGTGAGGAGTGGGGAAACAAAGCCCCGCGTTATGAATTTCACCCGCTTGAGACCAAAATCATCTTTGATTCCCCAATTCAAGAGAGCACTTATGTTGAAATTAACGACATTTCAGAGCAGTTGAACGAGCGTCAAAAGAACGCTTTTTTCTATGTGCAAAGACACGGACAAATTGCGACAAAGGAATATGTAGCGATCAACAATATCTCGCGCAAGATTGCCTATCAGGAACTAAAGGATATGACAGATAAAGGGTTATTGTCCACGACAGGAAAAGGAAGAGGAAGCCGATACGTCCGAAAAGTAAGCGATTAGGTAAGCGATTAGGTAAGCGATTAAGTGAACGATTAGCGCAAGGAGTAACACCCACATGCCAAGGGGAAAAGGCGAAGGCATCACCAAAATAGCCGTGAAAGGTTTCAAGTCGATAGCGGAGGAACGCGCAATTGACATCCATCCGCTGACGCTCCTTGCTGGCGCGAACAGTTCTGGGAAATCCAGCATCATGGAACCACTCTTGCTGCTAAAACAGACGCTGGAGGCACCGTATGATCCAGGACCGCTGTTGATTGATGGACCAAACGTTCAATTTACTGAGGCAGCACAATTTTTGTCCACATTACCCGACGGGAAAAGAGCAGATCGCTTTCAACTTCAAATTGAAAGTCGGGAACATGGCTATTTTGACTCAGTCCAGACAATTTTCAAAAAAGGAGACAGGGGCATTGAAATTGTCAAAATGACTGCAGAAAAAAGATCCGCTTTCAATCCTCCATTATTTTCCCCTGAACGTGCTACCTTATCACCCGATATGCCAAATGTGAGGCGTTCCAAATGCATCTTAGAATCATTACCTGACGACTATCGCTCTAAAGGCTCACACATTCCGACTATAATGACAGATCACCTTAACAGAGAAATTACCAAAAGTATTCATCTTCCCGGCTTACGAGGCAACCCGGAACGCAGTTACAAGTTGACAGGAACTGGTTCTCGGTATCCCGGCACGTTTGAAAATTACGTTGCGACTCTCATTCACGAGTGGCAGGAAAGAACAGATAAACCCTTGGAAACATTAGGTAACCCTTTTGATAGGCATAAACTGGGAGAAGAATTTCAAAATTATCAAAATTATAGTAACCCTGCTGCTGTTCTCGCCGAAGTTCTTAATATACTTAGTCTGACAGGACACGTCAGGGCTAAAAAAATTGGTGACACCCGCATTGAGCTTCAAGTCGGTCGTCTTCTTCACCATCGAAACAATGAAACAGATATGGTCAACATCACCGATGTAGGGCTTGGTGTGTCTCAAGTTTTGCCTGTTTTAGTTGCCCTGATTGTTGCACGCCCGTCACAATTGGTCTATCTTGAGCAGCCCGAGCTGCACCTCCATCCCCGCGCCCAAGTTGCATTGGCACAAGTCATAGCAGACGCGGCAAAACGGGGGGTACGTGTTGTTGCCGAAACCCACAGTTCACTGCTACTCTTGGGAATCCAAACACTTGTTGCAGAAGGAGACCTCTCACCGGAATTGGTGAAGCTGCACTGGTTCACACGCCGTGAAGATGGGGTAACTGAAGTTGCCAGTGCTGACTTAGATGAGGCAGGAGCTTACGGAGAGTGGCCCGAAGATTTTGATGATGTAGACCTCAAAACACACAGTCGTTATCTCAATGCTGTAGATAGGCTTCGATTTGGCAAAGAGGAGGCATCTTGAGAGCAAGAGATTCAAAACGGTTGGTGATTGATGCTGATGTTGCCCGAGCCTCCGGTAGTGAAACAACAACCCATCCACGCGCCGAACATTGTCGTGATTTTCTAAACGCAGTTTTGTCGCTAAGTCACCGCATCGTGATGACAGAGAAAATCAACAACGAATGGAAAAATCACCAATCCCGATTTGCCCGCCGGTGGCGGGTGTCAATGGATGCACGCAAGAGAATAAATCGCATTGATCCACCAGAAGATGAAGAACTTCAAGCCAAGGTCACAACTACAACAAATGACGCAGATGAAATTGAAGCACTGCGAAAAGATTTCCATCTCCTCCAAGCCGCACTCGTAACAGATCAGACCATCATTTCGCTTGATGAAACTATCCGAGGGCTTTTCAAACAAGCATCGCAACAGGTCGGTGAAATCCGAAACATTATCTGGGTAAATCCAGATAGGACAACAGAAGAACAACCCATCACTTGGCTCCAAAACGGCGCATCCCCTGAACCCCATCGTCAACTTTCCGCTTGATACAATATTCGTTATGAGTATCGCGAGCGACAAGAAATCCGCAGAAATCCGCAGAAACACCCAAGCAATACGCAGAATACGCAGAAACACCCAAGCAAAAACACCCAAGCAAAAACACCCCTATCAAAGACACCAAGCAAAAACACTCGCTTCTACAAAGGATACTGGTACGACTGAAAACTCTTAAAAATCCGCGTCATCCGCGATAATCCGCGATTTGCGGCGTACTCGCCCAAATGCGATCTGCATTCAGACAATCATCCCCGCCAATTTAGATCAATACTGGTATACCCGTGTGTATATTGCTGAAAATGTAATGGTAAATCCGCTAAGAACTGCCTACCGTCGTCTGGGATCTCCCACGGAATATCAATATGGTGAGTCCGACTCCGAAAACCGATCGCACACGACAACCGTATCTCATCAATCTGGTTCGGGAATGCGCCGTGATACGTCCGATGCGCAAACACAATCATATCCCCTGGATTCGTAAAGAGCGGCACCAACCCCGGAATATCAAAACCGACGTATGCCTTTTCTTCTTCACCCGCCTTATAGAAGGAACGCCTGTCCGCTGTCATCTTGAAACCTTCAGGTCCTTCCCAATTCTCTACATGAGAATCTTCAATCACGCACAGACCACCGTGTTCCGGACGAGAACCGGTCAAGTAAAACCATTTGCCTGAGGGCCACAAACCACGATTCAGCACATCGCCCGAATTCTTTGGCGCGTCCGTTGAAAACCCACACCAATCCGTATGCCACGCGACAGGTTGGGATCCGGGCATCCGAATGATAGCAGCAGAGCGGTGGACAGTCATCTCGTCTGTGCCAATCAGATGGCGGTGGATTTTCATAAAAGGTGCGTATCCGAGCAGCTGCCAAGCCCCCGGTCCAGACTCCACCCAAGCGTGTCGAGTACGACTCTGCCCGTGTTCCAATTCTCCGTTTGGATCTGTGCCATCAAAAACCGCCTGTTTGAGACTGTCCACTAACTCAGGAGGCAGAACATCTTTAACAATCGCGAAACCGTGCGCCTCCAAGCATTCGGACATCTGAGAAAGTTGATCCACCTCAAATTCATAAGTATAACTAAGTTCCGGTTTCTGAATCTCTAAATATTCCTTCATAAGTGACACCCCAAGCATTTTGTCAGTTATAGTCGCCTACTGTAAATGTTGCGTGTTAGCATCTTAGCAAACATTCGTTATCACGTCAATTTCAAATTCTTCGCCGTAGGTTATATCCTTGCACTAATTACTAAGTTTTGCTAAAATAATACTACTAACGCTTAGACACTTTCACAAGGCAACGACAGCACTTTACTTAGGACCCCAGAAGTGATACCGTCAATCCAAAGCATCACACAGACAGACACAAATTACCCAAAAAGGTTAAAAAAATATCTAAAAGCAGACACTCCAGAAACGATCTGGACCCGCGGGAATATCAACTTGTTACCGGGACAAAACACCGGTTTAAACGGAGATCTTTGGGCACTCTTCTGCTCCAGCAAATGTCCCGGGGAAATTATTTTGAAGGCGCACAACTTGGCACAGACATTCAAAGAAAGAGAAATCCCAACGATCGGAGGCTATCACTCGCCAATTGAAAAAGAATGTCTACGCGTCTTACTACGCGGTGTACAACCGGTCCTCTTATGTCCGGCACGAAGCATTGAAAATATGCGGCTAAAACCGGCATGGAAAGATGCCCTATCCCAAGAACGACTATTAATCTTATCTACTTTTGGGAGTCAGCATCGGCGATCAACAGCGACGTTGGCGAACCAACGCAACGCCTTCGTTGCAGCACTTGCAGACAAAATCTGCATCGCGCATGCTGCTGAAGGCAGCAAAACTTTAGAATTCGCACAAGTGATAGTAGCGTGGGGTAAACCTGTTTTCACCTTTGAGACACCAGCAAACGATGCCCTCTTTCAACTTGGGGCACAACCCCTACTCGGAGGAACATAATGGCGAAAACCGTTTTTGTAGGAGATCATGAACTGACCTTCCCAGGTCCACACCTCGGTGTGCTTCGGGACTGTAACGCTGTGCTTGACTCAGCAGAAGGCTTGCATAACCAGATAGCAGAAGACGGGTATCTGCTCGTTCGTGGCTTAATTGATAAAGAAAAGATTATCGCGGGGCGCCGGGCTATCTTGGAATACGCTAATGGAAATGGAAAAGACGACGTTTTCAAACCCGACACCGACATAATGGAGGCAATCGCTGGTGCCGGGAGTCCCGGACGAACGATGGGCACACCCGCTGTTACACACCATCCAGATGTCCAGTCCGTATTGGAAGGCGACGAACTCTTCAAATTCTTCCGAAACTTTTTTGGTGGCGATACCCGGACGTTTGATTACAAATGGCTCCGATTCGTCCGTCCTGACGGTTGGTCGGGTCCGCATTTCGATTTCGTCTATATGGGCAGAGGTTCAAAGCAGTTGCATACCTGTTGGGTCCCGTTCGGCGATGTGCCTGCAACAATGGGGACATTGACTGTCTTGGTCGGGTCACATAACCTACCCAGTTTCGCACGGATTCGGGATACCTACGGTAAAACAGATGTTGATAAAGACGGCACACCTGGGCATTTCGGACGCGACCCGATGGAAATCAGCGATAAATACGGTGGTGAGTGGAAAACAGCCGATTTTGAGATGGGGGATGTCATCATCTTCACGATGCACACGATGCACACCTCTACCAAGAACCTGTCAGATCGGTGGCGTATCAGTTGCGACATCCGTTTCCAACCGGCAGAGCATCCGATCGATGAACGGTGGGTCGGCAAAAACCCCATTTCTCACACCGGAAGCCAGAAGATCTCATTTGAGGAAGCGAAGAAGCAGTGGGGATTGGAATAATCCGCATACTTAAGCGGGATATGTGTATTTTTTCGTAATTTCTATATATATTGGAATGTATATGCATAGTTTGTATACATATACACCTCAATACGTGATTTCCACTTCTTCCCGTGGTTTTGCCAGAAGTTTATTCTGATAATAATTCCATAAGGTCTCTATTGATGTAGTAGTACTCCCGTCCTATTTTCACTCGCTCAAGCAAACCGAGTGCTACGATTTCGTTCAAGTACCTTGTAGCTGTAATGCGACTACACGCCAGTTCTCTCTCAACGATGCTGATTTTGCAGTAGGGCCACTTGAAAAGTAGATCGACAAACCCTTCGCGCTCAACGGCTTTCGCTCTGCCGCTCGCTTTTATCATGAAGTTATTGATAAGACGATTAATTGCCTCTATTTTTCCTGCGGTGTCTCGCGAGGTTTGTTCCACTGCTTCCAAGATGTAGAGAATCCACTGATGCCAACTTCCGTTTTCCGTGACTTCACGAAGATAGCGATAATACGCATCCCGATTTTGGATAAGAAAACGACTGAGGTAAAGTATTGGGACATCAAGTAGTCCTTGATATACCAGATAGAGAATGTTGAGTATACGTCCTGTTCGTCCATTGCCATCCCTGAACGGGTGTATTGCCTCAAACTGGTAGTGCATTACGGCCATTTTGACAAGCGGTTCAAATTCATCAGTCTTATCATTAATGAATCGCTCAAGGTTCGTTAACAATCTGATAAGGTTTCCGTATCCGGTTGGAGGTCTGTAAATAAGCTGCTGTGTTGCTCGGTTTTCAATCACTACCGGACCGCTACGCACTTTCATTTTTTCGTCAAAGATACGTGAGCAGATCTGCTCAAAGAGTTGTATGTCCAGAGTTGAACCTTCTCGGATGCTCCTGACCCCTTCCCACAATGCCTCGCGGTAGTGTAGTACTTCTTTGGTGTTGGAGTCAACCTGGTTTCTGTCAGATGCTATCGCTCGGTACAGATCATCGTTCGTCGTAACGATGTTTTCGATTTCCGAACTCCTGCGTGCCTCCTGAAGCGGTAGTGTATTTATCAGAACCTCTTCGTTTGGCAACGTCTTCACCAAGGCATTTGCCTTAGAAAGTTCGGTCATCGCCGATATGCATGCTTTGAGGATGGCACGCGATTCGAGATCTGTAGCCGGAGGAAGTTCAGGGAGATCGTTCCATGGAAGATTTGGATTGAATTGAGGCATTGTTGTCACCAACCTTGATAATTGGACATGTATACTTTTTCGCAATTTCTATGCATATCGACATCAATATGTATAATTTGTATACATATACATCCGGACATGTATACTTTTTCGCAATTTCTATACATATCGACATCAATATGTATAATTTGTATACATATACATCCAATATTTGGTATTTGGCACCCTCACGATTACCCAAACAACGCACGTCGGATCTGACGCACCGCCTGACGAATCCGATCCTCGTTTTCCACAAGCGCGATACGGATATACCCCTCACCGTTATGCCCAAACCCGGCACCCGGAGAGACACAGACTTCTGCATCATTCAGAAGCTTCATCGAGAAGTCCAGAGAGTTCAAGTGCCGCCATGTTTCAGGAATAGGCGCCCAAACGAACATGGAAGCCTGCGGTTTCGGTACCGCCCATCCGATCCGATTTAATCCTTCCACAAGCACATCGCGGCGTTTCTGATAGATCGCAGCGTTTTCCATCACCGTGTCTTCTGGCGTGCGGAGTGCCATGATTGCAGCGACCTGAATCGGTGCGAAAATCCCGTAATCGTAGTAGCCTTTAATCCGAGCGAGTGCCTCGATAATATCTCGATTTCCAGCTGCAAACCCGCACCGCCAGCCTGCCATGTTATAGGATTTGGATAAGGAAATAAATTCAATACCCACATCCTTCGCGCCTTTTGCCTGTAAGAAACTCGGTGCCTTGTAGCCATCAAAAACGATGTCCGCATAAGCCAAATCGTGGACGACAACGATTTCCTGTTGTTTCGCGAACGCCACGATCTCCTCAAAAAACCCAAGATCGACAACAGCCCCCGTTGGGTTATGTGGGAAACTTAAGATTAACATCTTCGGCCTCGGCCAAATATCGCGTGTGATCTCAGTCAGTGAAGGGATAAAATCGTTCTCTTCAGTGAGCGGTATACTCACAACGCTTCCACCTGCAAGCACAACGCTGTATGTATGAATCGGAAACGTCGGATTCGGCACCATCGCCAAGTCGCCTTCGTCAATCATGGCTAAAGCGAGATGTCCAAGCCCCTCTTTGGTACCGATGACAGCAATCGCTTCCTCATTCGGGTCAATGTCAACACCGAACCGGCGTTCATAATGCCAACTGACTTCCCTGCGTAAATTGTAGATGCCGCGCGAGGCGGAGTAACGGTGGTTTCGCATCTCTTGTGCGGCTTCTGTCAACTTATCAATGATAGGTTGCGGTGTCGGTTGATTCGGGTTACCCATCCCCAAATCTATAATATCTATACCTTGCTGTCGACGTTCGTGTGTTAACTGTTTTAGCTTACCAAACATGTATGGTGGGAGCCGATTTAAGCGTTTTGAAAATATATTCATTTTTTAAATTTTGGGTTTTCGCTCATTTTTTTCCTTCGTCAAAAAATGGTTTCCGATGCGTTTCAACTGATTCTTTTCCATAAGGTCGTGAACATATAGAAGCCACGATCGCAATCCTCGTTTTTATCAAATTGAAAACCGTTTTCTGACAGACAAAGGTAAGGAAACGAACAGAAATTATTTATGTTAACGAATTGATTTACTATATCCTATCCATTATGCTCCAATATGACCGTAATCGGTCACCCCAATTCGATATTATCCGTTTCGGACTTGGATGCACCATTTCCTGCCGGTGGAGTTTGGCTTCTTGGGCAAGCAGTTTATCTTGGCATGTTTTGACAACTTCACTGTAAGCTGCGTCGCCTACAAGATTTTGCGTCTCCCCGGGATCATCGTGCCGATCAAACAGCTGCGCAAGTCCAAACTGTGCAGCATCTGGTCCGGGAGGCAGGAAATCCTCCGTTGTCTTTGGTTTATATTCTGTAACGTATTTATACTGTTCAGTGACAATCGCGCGTCCCCAGTAATTGCTCTCTATGTAGGCATAATCGCGCCACGGGACATCTCGCCCTTCAACAAGCGGACGCACGCTGGTTCCCTGTAACCCTTCTGACACATTGATACCGGCGTAATCACAAACAGTAGGGAATAGGTCTACACCGGAAACAAAATGCGCTTCATCAAACCGATCTTTCTCTATGGGAATCCCTTCCCCCAAACATGCTACGATGAAGGGGACTCGGACGCTCTCTTCGTAAAGCGTGAATTTCTGGAACATCTGATGGCTTCCACACGCCTCGCCGTGATCCGCGCTAAAGAGGATGAGTGTGTTATGGTGTAAAGATGTTTCCCGCAGCAGCGCGAGCACTCTTCCGATCTCCGCGTCAACCTTTTCGATGAATCTGTAATAATTCCATCTCAAGTAACGCCACTGAAGTTCATCCCAATCACGTATCCCTTTAAGGATAGCAGCATGGATAAGCGCGTCATCAACCCTTCGACAGACGCGATGCAGCACCGTCTCCCGCGCATCGTAATCGAAGTTTTCAGGAAGTGGGGGCAACGCATCTTCCGAAACAATCCCCTGTTCCACTGGGTTCGGAATACGTTTTTCTTCGTGGTTATGCAGATACTCGCAGACATCATGCGGATCAACATACCCAATCTGGAGATAAAACGGTTCCTCTCCATCATAACTGGTCAAGAAATCTGCAACCGCATGGGTAGATGCCGAATCGTAATATGCTGCGCCGCCTGCACCAATATTGCGTTTCCCGTAATAAAGCACCTCGAAACTTTCACGGACATTCCGACCTGGAACGTGCCACTTGCCACAGTGGAACGCCTTATAGCCATTTTTGCTGAGCACTTGACCAATATCCGAAATTTCTGGGTGCAGGTATCCACCGTTGAAGGGTACCCCTGTTTCGGAAGTATACAACCCCGTTGCCCAACTCGAACGGGCAGCGGCACATACCGGATCCGTACAATATGACTGACGAAAGGAGATGCCATTCCTGTGAAGCGCATCAATATTAGGTGTCCGAAGATACGGGTTTCCGTAAGCAGAGATCGCATCCCACGAGTGTTGGTCAGTGTTGATAAAGAGAATATTCGGACGTTCGCTCACGCATCCCCCCTTATCTTCTCTTGCAGCACCAACGTCTCGAAAAAGGTGGAAGCGATGGCAATGTTTCCATCCGCATCAAGCCACCAATACGAAGGCAAAAGTCCAGCACCATAAAGGTAATACCCCTCAAGTGAGAAAGGTATCTCTATCGACGCAAGGAAACCGATCCTGCTTTTGGGTCTAAGCTGCTCCAAGTCTTCAAATAGTGTGAGTTCCACTCCGTTGCCTGACGCTCGGATTGTCTGCGCAAGCGCAGGGATTACGTCGAAAAGTGCCCAATTACACGTCAGTTTGATAGATGCGTCCACTGTTCCAACAACGATTTCAGTCCCGTTAATGCGAAGCTGCACCTCCGAATCTTTAACCAGATACCCTTCACACGTCAATTCGGAATATTTATCATCGCCACTATTTTGGGCATCAACGCGCCAACTGTCTGTGAGCGGGCGGTAGTGCTCATCACGACAACGGAACCGCATCTGTAGATTCTCGCCGCTTGTCGTATTCTCATATTGGACAGAATAGTGCCACAGCCCCTCTTGCTTACTGCGTTCAACGATAACTGTCCCGATGCTCAGCGTCTCCTTTGCATCTCCTCCAGCATAACCGCGCCAATAGTTTGGTAGAATATTGTAGATGTGCGTGATAGCTTGCCCTGTTCGGGTGTCCCGCGCAGCGGTATCCGTGTAACACCTGCCAAGTGTTCCAATCAATTCCTGTGCAAATTGGGGGGTTTGCGCACCATAATTGTAGTCAAACGACCAGTGATGCTCACCGTTATCATTCATGTGCGTATTCTGGAGGTTTTGCCGGATGCTGCGTTGTGCGCATAACGCGTCGTTTCGGGCAGGCGATAGCCTCGACAACACGCCAACACCCACACACGGGCTGAATCCAAGGAGATTCGGTGCCCTATAGATACATACACCACCCGAACATTTGCACGCGTGCGGACTACAGCACCGATGACTTCTTCTTTGTCTGTGAGGTACGTGTAAGCACCTTGTTCCGAGCCTGGTTCTTCGTATCGTCCCCAGAGTCGGGATTTTGCACAACCGATTGTCGGTTTATCCAAGACCAATCCTAAGTGAGAAGCAAGCCCAAATCGTCTCGGGTGGGCAATGCCCTGCCCGTCTACGATGACCAGATCAGGTTCTGTTTGCAACTCTGCAAATGTTGTCAGCAGTGGTGGGATTTCCCGAAAGGACAACAACCCCGGTATATAAGGAAAACGAACAGGGCTCTCTGTAACCACGCTTTCTACCACCTGCAGTTCGGGAAAACTAAGGACTACCACGGAGGCAAGTGCGGTGTCCTTTTTCAACCCGATGTCTACTCCAGCAACGGTGTTGATTCTCCCAAACCGGTCTGTTTGAACCACCTGAGAGCGAAGTTCGTTTTGGAACTGCCGCGCTTCTTCAGGTGTAACATCCCACGAGTGGAGGGCGCGATATTTCATAGCTGCCGCTGTTCGTTTTCGATGTAAACGTTATTTTGTTTTACAATATTTCAGGCACCAAGACACGGGGGTAAACCCCCCGCCGGATACACCATAACATTATAACACAAAAATCTTCAATTGTCAAGCCGTTTCAACACAGTCTACGCGTAGAAACGCCTATTTTTTGGATGTCGTTTCTTTGACTTCAACAGCACCAGGTTTAGTGATATGCCGGATGCCAGCGAAAAAAGCAGAAAGAATTAAGTAACCACCGCCAATACCGATGAGGGCACCTAAACTGCCGATAATGATTTCTACTCCGTTGAACATCGTCCATTCTCCCCAACATAAGATTTATATAATAGCCCTATGTGAGCCTGTTGACGTTTTTTCAGGTTTTAACCTGTTACCAAAATTATTGCAATATACGAAACTATTTATTAATCGGTTACAAATGTGTCTATTAAATTTTTTCCGACTAACAACAGAATTAGTAGGAATTCACATGAATCACGCTACAGAAGTAGCAAGAATCATGCCAACGCAAAAACACCAAAATGGAGGGATAAGTTAGGAAAGTGTGTATCACTTGACACAATTTGACAGGAGATTTGGTGGAAATGTATCAAAATAGAAACACTTTGATATGACTTCATCTGATATATGCACTTTTTCACGCTTAGAGAGTCATAGGTCAAGCATGGAAAGGATACTCGGTGGTACAAGGTGTTCAATCGTTTCGCCGCATGCCAACAATTCACGCACCTCCGTTGAGGACATATAAGCATAAGCATCTGGTAACAGAATGCTTGAAACATAGGAAGCATACTGACGAACCTCTGGTTGTGCCATGAACGACGCTATCGTCTTGATATCCGCCTCCGCACGGTTCGCGACAATAAAGCGAGCCGACACAAACAACTCCCGCAATTCGGTGTGGAAATCGGTATAGTATTTTGGGTCAAAAATCCTGACAAGGGTGTCATATCCGACAATGAAGTGGAACTCGGTATCCGGTGGGAATATAGATTTTAAAGCGGCGACCTTGTCAATATATCTACCGTGGCTTGATACACCGACGGAAAACGCTTGTCGGCTTTTCGCGTATTGCTTGACCGTCAAAAGTCGAGCAGCAAGCGGCAAACCGAACACAACTTTATCTACGTTCGCCTTCGCGAGGAGTAGGAGCAGTTCATCCAACTGGTATTTAACGATCGTCTCCTCCATCATCCGTGTATGTGCAAGCGTCAACGGATTGAAAGAACCTGAAAAAATGCCGAGTTTCTTGCCGCAATTAAGTATTGGCGGCGCAGCGCGATGGACAAGCTCTATCTGTGGTGGTGCCGATGGATCCAACCGATTAAAGAGTTCAGTGTACCGTCCATAGTCCGGATGGCTCTCGCATTTTTGTATTAACAGTGCTAATAGTGAGTTCCCCATTATTGCTTACCTGTGTTCTTGTCCCAGTCAAAAGATTTACGTGAAGATAGAATTAATCTATGTCGGCTTCGGCTTTTTTTGCTTCTTCCCAGATTGCGTCTAAACTTTCTAAGTTCTGTGCTTCAAAATTCGTGCCACGGCGTTTCAATTCTGCTTCCATCCATTTAAAACGCTGTATAAATTTTCGGTTCGCCTGCCGCAATGTTTCTTCCGCTTGGATCTCCATAAAACGGCACAGATTAACGATAGCAAACAACAGGTCCCCGAGTTCCATCGCTGTTGATTCTGGTTCATTTGCGTTGATACTAACCTTAACCTCTTCGAGTTCCTCTTCAACCTTAGCAACAACATCGGTCAGTTCATCCCAATCAAAACCGACCCGTGCTGCACGATTCTGTATCTTCTGTGCGCGGAGCAGCATAGGGAGCGCGTTCGGAATTCCATCAAGTACGGATTCCCGATCCTCATAACCCGCCTCTTGACGTTTGATCGCCTCCCAGTTTTTCACAACCTCATCCGAACCTTCAACATCTACATCACCAAAGACATGCGGATGCCGTCGAATCAGTTTCTCTGTTAATGTCTCAATTACGCCGTAAATGTCAAAATCTTCGTGTTCGGCTGCAATCTGTGCTTGGAGCATGATGTTTAAAAGTAGGTCACCGAGTTCCTCTTTCAACTTTTCTGGATTACCCGCATCAATCGCTTCAAGGGTTTCGTAGGTTTCCTCAATAAGTGTAGATTTCAGCGATTCATGCGTCTGCTCGCGATCCCACGGACATCCATCCTCGCTTCTTAGTGTTGCTATGACACCGACCAACTCTTTAAATAGATCTTCTGGCATACCGACCTCCTTTACTTCGTCCCTGTTTTGCTTTTCAAGTTTTTTACCTGTTTTTGGACCTCTCGGTAGCGTTTCGCTTCCGGGAAATAGGTCAGGTAGAGTTCATAGAGTTGCAACGCGCGAGCATAGTTTTTTTCTGTTTCTGCCTTACGCGCGCGTTTCTCTAAGGCATCCGCCTTCGCATTCAACAATTCACTGAGCAGTTGCGTAGCACGTACAGCGAAAACGCTTTGACTATATATCTCTCGAAATCCTTCTAACGCCTTCACTATTTCAGCATACGGTTTCTTATCCGCTGCCTTTTTCAGTCGATCAAGCTGTGTCTCGGCTTCAGTGGCAAGACGTGTCACGGATTTTTTCGCACTTTGGCACAGTTCTGTATCCGGTAAGATCTCTGCGATTTGGGCATAAAGTGTGAACGCTTCACCCAGTTTGCCATCTTTCTCAGCGATTTGTGCCTTTTCAAACCCAGATTTAATCTGTTTCGCAGGTCCGTGAGCGATAAGCCACTCCCGCATCTTTGTCTTTGTTGACCACTTTGGAGAAAGACTGTGCGTTTCATTTTCCCACCCCTCAAGAGTCACATCCGCGCCCCATTCCGTATAAAATCCAGATGCGCGCTTCGCGCGTGGATAGTGCGGATCATCCAATTCACCTGCGCCGAAGAAGATAGGGTGCCCGCGAATCAGTTCCGCTGGCGGTGGTTCCGTATCCACATTGCGTCTACCTGCACCCAGAATCAGAAAACCTGCTAACCGATCCAGCAGCTGCTCACCTAAAACGGTCGTCGAATAGCCGCCTTGGCTATAACCCCCCATGAAGATATAATCCTTCGCAATATTCAAACGCGCGGATACAAGTGCTACGACTTCATGAAAGAACGCCTTTTCAGGTGCTGTTTTGGTAGGCGGAAGGTGTCCCTTGTAATAGTCATCAGTTGCGTAATTCATACCGACAATGATAAATCCTTTTCCTTTTGTTACCTGTTTGAAGGGCCACGTCGTCGCTTTTCCACGGTAGCCGTGGTAACAGAAAATGATCGGAAATGGACGTTTGTCGGTGTAGTCAACTGGAACGTAAAGTAGGAACGTCTTTCCCGTTTTTAGAGCCGTGAAACCCACTTCCGTACCCGGCAATAATTCCGCGGCGGACGTTGGCATATCAGCGGCAAGGACACCATTACACAATAGAAAAAAAAGGAGTGTGCTAAAGCAAGCCGTTTTTCCGCTGCGGTGTGAATGATTGCAACAGAAGCATTTGATATGGCAAGCTGCGTTGAAAAGGTGGGTCTTCATGCGTCTGTGCCACTCTCTTGAAGTGTCTCTAATTGAAGAATCAGTTGACCAAGTTGCAGTCGTAATAACAACGTATAGATTTGCATCAGAAGCGTAACCTGTGCTTCCGTTGGTAGATCGCTGGCATAAATCACGGCGAGTAACCTGTCCGCGCGTTCGCGGACCTGCTCGGCTTTCTCTAAATCGTCTGCTTCTGTCTCTGGCGTGCTTTCCTTGATAAACTGCCAAATACGATCTTGAATTTCGAGCATATAATTCTTTGCCATTGCCGTGCGTGCCTTCTTAGCAGAATCTACCCAAATGGTATTCGCCTTCCAATTCAGCATAAAGGCGATACTGTTGATAACTACATCTCGGAGCGTATCTTCACCGGAGAGGAGTTCTTCTAAATTGGTTATACCCTCTGCTTCTGCTGAGAAGGTGCGAACGCGCGTAAAGTCTTTCAGGTTTGTCAACACCAACTCGTTGTCGGCGATGAGCCGCCAAAAGTCAGCACTCGTTGAAAGCAAGACCTCCACACGATTGCAAACTGCGTCGGGAATTTGTGCGCGGACACAGTAGTAGTGAAGACTGTGAAGCTGACTCCGAAAGCGTTGCAAGTTCTCAGTCGTCTGGATTTCCGACGCGTATGCGATATGCGGGAGGAGTTCCTCTCGAATCTGATTCAAAAGTGTAGGGACAGTGCGTTCAATGTTCATATCTTTTACGTGTGGAGGCAATAGCCAATCAAATAGTGTTTCTAATCCTGACAACTGACAACTTCTTTTAATAGGATAACAGGTTTCCCGTAAAAAGTCAATTTGACAATTATCAAGAAACTATGTTAAAATGTGGATAAAAAATACACGGAGCGGACGGAGAATTGTCATGAAATTGTCCATCATTGCTATCATCAGTATCGCCTTCTTCGGGATGCTCGCGGGTTTCGCCGACGAAAAGATAGAACCGGCACCGCCAAAAGTAGGCGACACAGCACCCGAGTGGACGCTCCAAGACCCCGAAGAAAAAGAACACAACCTGAAGAAATTGCGCGGCAAAGTTGTCTTCCTGATTCTGGGCAACCGTAAAATTCGGAAAGAAGACGACAAATGGGCAGCGGCGTTCCAGAAGGATTACCGAGAGAACAAAAAGGTTGTCGCTTATATCATCGCCGATATGCGGAGCGTCCCGGGGTTCATACCCAAACGGTTTATCAGAGGACAACTCAAGAAAAACCCACCCCCTGTGAAATTCTTAACAGACTGGAAGGGCGAGGTGCATAAACGGTATCAGACGGAAAAAGAGAAACCGACGCTCTATCTAATCTCACAGAAAAGTACGATTGTATTCCACCGAAAAGCGAATTTCAAACCAGAAACTTACGTCGAACTTAAAAAGGAAATTGACAAACTTTTAGCAGTACCTGATGAAAAGTGATCTTTTGTGGATATACACTGTCCGACCACACCGTTTTACGTAGAATACTCCGTAACTATATCCAACCCTTTAGGATGGAAAGGATATGTCTATAAAAACAAAAGTAGAAAATTATATGGGTTCATCAGGATGGTAGACGGAAAGGAGGTAGGTAGAATGTTTGTTGGAAAAACCGTTGAAGACTATTTGTCTAGCCCAATCTTTCCACTTGTTACGGGGCTGCTTCTTGGCGGATTCGGGTTGTTCGCGATGCGGATAGCGGCAGACGATACGCTATTTCACATTTTAGCATTGTTTCTAACCGTCTGCGGTTTCTCCGCCGCTGCTTATGGGCTTATGGGAACATTAGGGGACAAACAGCCCAAAAAACTCACTAAAAGTGAGCGGCAAGAAGTACACACCCTTTCTCAGAATCTAAAGGTACGTTACCCAACTTACACATTGAAGGTTCAGAAATTAAAAGAGAAACACGGAATGCTTCATGAGAGATTCCCTGAAGTTCGGTCTTATGCTGAAGAGTTCAACCTCCAACTCAGGACATTCCAGTCCGGGTTAACTGAATTGGAGACACAACTCCACGATAACCTGAGGAAGCACGCCCCTGTTATAGATAACGACGATGTGGACGGTGTCGCTAAAAAGATCATTTGGTCGGATAAGCAGCTTGAGTTGACGCAATTAAGTACCGCCTTAAAAACATTAGCTGAGACAGAAAACCCGATAGTGCCAGAGACTTACCGGAGCGTGTTGGGGCGTATTCGTAAAGACCTCAAAAGACTTGATGACGGCGTAACACTTTACCACGACTTGCTGATAGCATGCACCAAAGAAGTCTCCACGTTTGATGCCATCCAAGCATTGAAAGAAGAAGTTGCGGCGGTTGACGCGCTAATGTCTTTGCACGAAGCCGAGTTGCAAGAACTAGAGACGAACACCCAAACGCAATACGAGATGTCAAAAATGGCACTCTCAATGTTTCAAGAACGTTTTGACGAGTTCAAAGCGAGTTGCGAATAACCGTGAAAGGACATGGATACGATGAAATATCTCGTCACCGGCTGTGCTGGGTTCATTGGATGGAAAGTGACGGAATTCTTATTGGAAGCAGGACACACCGTTATCGGGATTGATAACGTAAATACTGCGTATGACACACAAGTCAAGCGGTGGAGACTCAAGCAACTCGAAGGGACCCCAAATTTTGAATTTCACCGTTCTGACATCTGCGACCAGGACGCATTGCGAGGTATGTTCAACACCCATTATGACGCTGTGATTAACCTTGCAGCACGCGCCGGTGTGCGGCAGTCTGTGGAAAACCCGTGGGTATACGTTGATACGAACGTGACCGGAACGCTGAATCTACTGGAGTTGTGCCGCGAGTTTGAAGTCAGTAAATTCGTCCTGGCTTCAACATCAAGCCTCTACGGTGCAAACAATCCACTCCCCTTCAGCGAGGAAGCGAACACAGACGGTCCCTTATCCCCTTACGCCGCCTCGAAAAAAGGTGCCGAGTCGCTCTGCCACAGTTACCATCATCTTTACGGCATCGACGTGACAATCTTTCGCTTTTTCACTGTCTATGGCCCCGCTGGTAGACCTGATATGAGCGCATTTCGCTTTGTCCAGTGGATTAGCGAGGGAAAACCGGTTATTGTTTACGGTGATGGCAAACAATCCTCACGAGATTATACCTATCTTGAAGACATCGCTCGTGGCGTGATAGCAGGGTTAAAACCGCTTAAATACGAGGTAATTAATCTCGGTTCAGACAGCCCCATCGTGCTTATTGATACGATTCGACTGATAGAGGAATTGGTTGGCAAAAAAGCGGAACTCTCACATCAACCGTTCCATCCTGCAGATGTGCGTGCAACATGGGCAAATATTCAAAAAGCAGAAAAACGCTTAGGGTGGCGACCCCAAGTCACCTTTCGAGAGGGAATAACAGCACTTGTAGAATGGTATCAGGCAAATCGGGAATGGGCAAAGGACATCCAGACAGGCTAAACCGCAGATACAACCTGTGAACCGCTACGCTGCGTTAAAAGCCCGACCGCCTTTTCCAAGGCATCCGCCTCCACCTTTATTTTCGCTATCTCCACTTCGCGTTGCACATAAGTTAGCGTATGTTCCGGACTCATCGGGGCAGCGATGTCTTGGACAATCTTATGAAGTCGTTTAACATCAGCTTTCTTGATACCGGTCTGTGCCTCAACGCGGGTATGCAGGACAGTCGGAGATTCCGGTTCCTCAACGGGTTTTGCTTGCTTGGTCCGCGTGGATCCGGCATTAGGTTTCGACTGGGCAGATGACGCTGTCGCGGTCTTCGCACGGCGGGTCCGTTTTCGAGAGGTGCCCTGTTTAAAGGGCTGGATTTTCCCTGCCTCCAGGGATTTGACACCACACTCTTTACACAACTTCGCTGTGACATCCGCTAAGGTCATCGTTACAATAATTTCGCTGATGGATCCACAGAGTTCGCATTCGACAAGGTTTTCAATGCTTTCAAGGATTTCCGCCTGTATGACGAGCATCTTTTCCTTGTCGGTCTTTGTCTGTTTCTCCTTCTGACAAAGCGCGATCAGTTTCTGTGCAGCTTTCTCAATTGTGTCTAAATGTCCCATGTTTCTCCCTAAGATGCTGAACGAGGTGACTTGAAGTTAAATTTCTTAACGCGACTTGCAGGTGAGATCTGTGACAGGAGATGTCCCTATCGCAGCCAATTATTCCGACTGTTGTAAGGCAGCGACTTTTTTATCCGTGTAGAGTTTATATTCAAAACTATCCAGCAGTGCTTCGCAACTCGCGGAGATGATATTCTCTGAGACACCGACGGTTCTCCAACTCCGCTCTCCATCGCTCGCTTCAATCAGCACCCTGACTTTTGAACCCGTGCCTGCTTTGGTATCCAAAACTCGGACTTTGTAATCTATGAGTCGGACCGTCTGTAAGGCAGGGTAGAACTGTTCAAGTGCCTTTCGGAGGGCAGTATCGAGTGCGTTGACAGGTCCATCGCCATCAGCAGCGGTATGTGCGGTTAGACCGTCTGGTGTTGTGACCTTTACCGTTGCTTCAGAACGCATCGCGAAGTCAGTGAACTGCTCAATAATCACGCGAAAACCGACCGGATCAAAGAAGGATTCATATCCGTTAAACACCTTATGTGTCAAAAGCTCAAATGATGCTTCAGCGGCTTCGTATTGGTAGCCATCTTGCTCGGCTTCTTTGAGACGTTTGAAGAGTGCTAACACCTGCGGCGAATCTTTATCGTAGTCGGGATACTCCTTCTCAATTTTTTTCATGATGGTGCCGCGACCGGCTTGGTCAGAGACGAGAATCCGTTGTGTATTGCCAACCGTTTCCGGCACAATGTGTTCATAAGTCAGGCGATTTTTACGGATCGCATCGGTATGTAAACCACCTTTATGCGCAAAAGCGGAGCGCCCAACATACGGTTGACGCTCATCATGCGGGAGGTTCGCCAATTCACTGATAAGTCGCGATATGCTCGTTAACCCTTGCAGCTGCGTATCGCTGAGACACTTTATGCCGAGTTTGAGTTGAATTGTAGGAATGATAGAGGCAAGATTCGCGTTGCCACACCGTTCACCATAACCGTTGAATGTGCCTTGGACGTGAGTCGCCCCAGCTTGTACAGCCAACACTGAGTTTGCTGCCCCCATTCCAGCATCATTGTGCGTGTGGATACCGACAGGCAAAGACAACTCAGAGAGAACGACCTTGACACCTTCTTGGATCTCCAACGGCAATCTACCACCGTTAGTATCACAGAGGACGAGACAGCTCGCACCACCTGCTGCAGCGGCTCGTAGTGTTTCTACTGCATACGCAGCGTCATCAGTGTAGCCATCAAAAAAATGCTCCGCATCGTAAATCACCTCGCGACCGTTTTCTACGAGGTAACGGACAGAACTCTCAATTAATTCCAAATTCTCTTCTGCTGTCACGCGCAGGACATCGGTTGCATGGAGTCGCCAGCTTTTCCCAAAGATCGTGACGGTTCGGGCACCGGTATCCAGCAAAGCAGATAGATTTGGATCTGCATCCGCAGTATACGTCGGGTATCTCGTGCTACCAAACGGCACAATCGTCGCCGTTTCGAGTGCCATGCCCTTCGCTCGTTTAAAAAATTCTATATCTTTCGGATTGGAACCCGGATAACCGCCCTCAATGTAGCGGATACCTAATTTATCGAGTGCCTCTATGATGATGAGTTTATCTTCAACAGAAAATGCTACACCTTCTGCTTGGCTGCCATCCCTGAGCGTTGTATCGTAAAATTCAACCATGTTATTTTCACTGTAAGTTTTGGCTTCTGCTTTTGAATATGGGCTTGCAAACTGCGTCCTACAACACCAAAATTTAGTGCCTTCTTTTAGCAAGACCCATTTAATTGTTACTGAAATTTTACCACATTTTAGGGCAAAAGTCAAGGCATTTGTGGTTGGATATCAGAACCATTCAGTTCTCGGTTTTTTCGTCCAATTTTGGATCCCCCAGGCCGGTAGGTGCGGTGTTTTTGCTGGGGTGTTTCCCTCCTAACTGCACCGGATCCTGAAACGAGGACGAAAAACTCTATAATTTTTTAAAACTGAATGCCTCTGGGTTGGACATTCTGCCTACAGCGCGCCATAAGCAAAGGGCACCATGTTTCCCTTTCATAATCTACATAATTGTGTTATCATTGTAACTATCATGAAAAACTATGCTATTTTACTCATTTGCTTTGCGTTGTTGTTCTCAGGTTGTGGAATATCGGTGCTAAAACCGAAACCCTCTGAAACCCCGTTGCCAACAACCCCTATAGACCCACTCGAAAAACTACACACCGATATTGATGTCGTTCTACAGGAAACGCTATTCATAACAGCAAGTGTCGGTATAAAAATTGTCGCTGTCGAAACAGGGGAGGTGGTTTATGAAAAGAATCCATACAAACTACACCACCCCGCTTCCACAACAAAACTCTTCACAGCAGCAACTGCTTTGGCGAAACTCGGATCAGACTATCAGTTTGAAACAACCGTCTACGTTGACGCAGATGCAGATACACAAGTGATAGGAGACATCTATCTCAAAGGCAGAGCCGACCCAGTGCTTCAACCTCAAGATATAGTGAAACTGGTCGATACGTTGCTGGAAACCGGCTTGAAATCGATACAGGGCGATATTGTCGTTGACACAACATATCTTGACACTGTTCGAGAAGGTCCCGGATGGATGTGGGACGATAGACCGCTTCGGATTAGTGCTTTAAGTATCAGACAAATAGAACCCGAACCGGGGACAAGGAGCAGAGCCCTCGCATGTGGCTATCTATTGAAAAACGAACTCATGGAAAAAGGTATTGAGGTAACAGGTGATGTTGTTCCCGGAACAGTGCCATTGGATGCGCGGACGGCTGCCAAACACTTATCGCCGCCGCTTGCTGATATCATCAAATTAATGAACAAACCGAGCGACAATTGGATCGCTGAACTGCTCTTCAAAACCATAGGTGCTGAAGTGATGGGTGAACCCGGAACGTGGCAAAAAGGGAGAGAGGCTGTTAATGAATTCTTAGCAGAAATCATGGGTGAACCACCAGTGCATCGGTTCGTTGACGGTTCTGGACTCTCCCGGTACAACCTTCTCAATGCTGAATTGCTTACGAAACTGCTCGTCTACATGTATCGGAATTTTGAGTTGATGCCGGAGTATTTGGCATCGCTCCCGATTGCTGGTACCGATGGCACCTTAATCAATCGGATGCAAGACGTGTCCGCTGAAAAGGTCCTGCGTGCGAAAACGGGGACGTTAAGTGGTGTCTCTGCACTGGCAGGCTATACTATCACAGCAGACGATGAAGTCTTCGCGTTCGGTATCCTCATCAGTCATTACGTCGGTTCCGCCACACCGGCACGGGATATTCAAGATCACATTGGGAACTATCTGACAGGGTTTAGTCGCCATCCAGTTAGGAACGTTAACAACGGTAAACTCTCCCAAGATGAATAAGAGCAACTTGAGTGTGCTGTTCTATCAAAACAATTTTCTTGCAGTCTGGTTTTTTGCGTGATATAATAAGGGATGTTTGATTATGTGTCAGCGAGACTATACCGAATTGAACTTGATTATTCGCTAACGGCGCGGCATGCAGAATGACCAAGCCACCTTAAAACATGAGATCCAGGCGTGGCGAACCCGAAGAAATGAGCAAGGTGCGACCGCAAAATGGCAGTTTACGACCGACGACGCACGAATCAAGCTCAAGAAACTGTATCCAGCAGTTTAGATGGGACAGACTATTAGTTTCTTTGGAGGGCATCGCGACCAGAGGTCGCTCCTACAACAGAGAGAAATTGCGTGTTATGTTTCTTTCGCCTGTTCTAACAATTCTGCCAGCCGCTCGGCAAAGCGGAGCTGACTGTCGTCCTCAGGCGCGTAGCCGATTACCTTTCGGGCGTTGGCGATGCTCCAAAACTTATGTGTATTATCACTGATGCCGTAAAAAATTTGGAACGGGATGCCGTTTTCGTCCTCTATATTCTCCGTCTCAATGCTCTTGACGAAGAGTTGAATCTGATCTCGAACGCTCAAGTAGGCACCGAGTCCGCGGTGCATCGCCTTCAAATCGTCTGCTGACGAGTTCGCCATATCTGTCTCCCGCGGTCCACCGATGCGCAATTGGACATTCTGTAGTTTCTTACCCTCAACGTGTCCAGTCGCAAAAACAAAACCGAGATGCTCATACGCCTCTTTTGCCCACCCATAGAAGTTATCGGAGAGTGGACGCATCTCTGGCGTTACCACATCCCACTTATCTGCCCAGATGAGCCGTTCATAATAATCAGCGGCGTGGTTAGAACTACAGACAACAACGCGTCGGACATCCGTTTCAACACTGGTCTGGTAGAGATTGTATGCCATCTGGATGTTAGCGAGTTCGTTCTCAAAACTGCCACCCTTAAAGGCGCAGTGAACGACAGCGTCAACTCCCTCAAAATAATGACGATATGCGTCTCGGTCGGGATTAGTGAGTTCAGCAATCTGAATCCCCTCGACCTGTTCGCCTTGCCGATTGGTGGTTCTCACGTCTAAGAGTACGAGTTCATAGCGTTCGCGAAACTCAGGGAGCATCCGTCCAGCAACATAGCCAGCGGCTCCGGTGATAAGGACTTTTCTACGGTTTGGCATCTGTTTGGTGCTCCTTCTGTTGTTATTTTGGTGGAGTTATCAGGAAGTTGATGTTTGTGATACTATTTTTTGTTTTTGCTCATTCAGTTTATCTCGTACTTCATTTTCTAGACGAGAAAACAGTTTATCTCACTCAGAAACCGTAATTGCATCGTTGTACAGACCGTGGTAACTAACGGTAGCATTCTGAAAACCTTGCTTCGGTTTATTTAGAAAACGGACGAGTAACTCAAAAAGCAGCTTTCCTCGAAGTTGAAGATGATATACTCTCCTGATCTCTCTAACCCGTTCATACTCTGAGGGAAGAAATTCCAAATCAGGTGCCAGAGTCGTATTTTCAGGTGGCACGATTCGATTTAAATGATACGCCACATCTACATGCTTCTCATCTCGGAGAGATTCAAAAATTTTTTCTGGTGGGTTCTTTTCTAAATATTCTTCCACTTTATAGGCAAACCACATACTAATAGCGTCTATAGTTTGATCGTATTCTACCTTATTTCCTACGCGATCCCTTAACTTGACATGTGAGTACAGATCGTTCTCAATACTATATCCTTCTGTCCAAATAATGTCGTCATATTGATTCGGAATCCCTCTGAATAACCACATATCCCGGTCAGCTATGAAGGCAACAGGGGTGTGTCTGAAATCACCTCTGCTTTCATAACGAGAAAGTTCCTCATAAAGATTAAGTAGAGTTTCTTTGCAACCCGCGCTGAAAAGACCTATACTAAATCGGCCCAGACGGTCCATTAAAGTCCCATAAATAATTTCATCATCTTCGCCTTCAACAATAATGTTTGGCTTGTTAGAGAGACGCAGAGCAATAACTAAATTCTCTAAAGTAGAATCGGGCAATGACATTCAGATATATCTTCCTTTATCCGCTTAATCGCTTTTCAGTGGAATCTCTTTATGCTGATACCCAGTAAAAATAAAAGGTGAATGCGTTGCAATGAAAAACTGGTTACCAGTACTTTGATCAAGGAGCGTTGGTAGAAGCAGCCTTTGCCAATCAATGTGCAGGCTTAACTCCGGTTCATCAATGAAGATCGCCGTATCTTGGCTAAAGGCGTTGTAACAGAGAAAACTGAGCATCTGCTTCTCACCGGAGGAGAGTTTATCAGAAGAGATAGCATCTTTTGCTTCTCCAACTGTAATTCCATCTCTTCCTTCTCCCAAAGTAATCCCGTCGGTAGTTTCTCCAGGAACAACCTGTCCGGTAACACGAATCGCGTTATACTGTAAGATCTTCCGAGACAACTCAGATAACACAGAAAATGGCTTACTCAATTGTTCTCGCTCCTCATTAACTTTCTGGATAGCACCCAGAACAGCCGAAGCATCTTGAGGAATATCAGAAATTTTGTCCTTATCTGGATCGTTTTGCATCTCTCTTGAAATATCTTCTAATACCTGCGACTGACGATTATTGATCTTTTCGTAAATATCAGCGTGTTTCTGTGTTAGCAGTTCGCTGAGATCCTCTGTGGAAATTGAAGTGATGAATTTGTGTCCATCGACTGACACTTCAGACGAGAATCTTGACATCGAGACTTGAAGCATTTCCGGTACTGAAAAAATTCTTACATCTGAATCCTCTGCATCCGGAGTTCTCGAAAAGCCGCCCTCAATTCTTCTAAAGGTCGGGAAAAATAGGCTCCGCCTAGTCGTTCGCGCGATCCGTTTTTCAAGTGAATTCACTCTATCCACATCTGTCCGGTTGACCCTTCCAGTTTCTGCATCTATGGCAATAGGTTCGTACGTGCTTTCTTCTTTCCCGAATCTGCAATCAAATATAACTTCGTCGGGTTCAACGCTTTCCGCTGTAACTTTGTCGGTTTTAAGCCGTTCCATACTCAGAGCGAACAGATCCGTTTGAATGGCAATGGAATGAAACGGAATTTCAGCAAGGATTTGCTCAAGGTGTCCACTAGTAAGGTACCATATTAGCTTCAGTAATGTCGTCTTACCGGATCCGTTGGATCCAGTAAAAATGTTCAAGTCTTCATTGAACTTAAATTCACCATCAAGCCGCTTATTGAGCCCTTTAACTTTAAGATATCGTATCATCTGTTTACCTCACAGAGATGGTTTCCAACATAAAATCTGAATGCTTATGGGATCTCCAGTTTTTCTTTACAATGCTGCGCAAGGATTTTCATTTCCGAGATAACCTGTGCCTCGGTTTTAATCAGATGGTTAAAGAGAGGTGGTGTCGGCTGCCGATTAAAAAATTTGTCAAAGAAGCTGCGCTGTGCGTGTGCTGGTATCTCGAAATGCGAAGTGTCGTTACGCGACGGTTCTACTCCCAAGTATTCAATTGAAAGATAATGTGCAACATCCTCTTGGGTAATGTTCCCTTCATGAATGCTGCCCGTATTTCTGCGTCCATAACTCACGGCATAGACTCTGCCACTCATTTGGCTGAGCACCGTATAACCCCCGACATCAACATTTTCGTTCCAGCACTTCTCAAACCCGTTTTTCGGCAGGCGTTCACGGAGTTCTTCGGCAGAACGCACCACAAATCTGTTCTGATGCGGCGTTTTGATAATAAGGAAGCCTTCATCTCGCACCTCTAATGGCAGCTGCCCCGTAAGGAGATCAACGGAGTCCAAGGTCCAGACGATACCATCTCGGATACCCTTTGCCATGTTATGGTGTCTCTCAACAAATTCGCCGTTCAGTGGATGCAGGCAATAGGCACCGGTCGTGTTAAAGGTCTCCCGCAATTTTCGACGGTGTTCTATGACAGGGAACCGCCTTTTAGGGACCGGTATCTCTAACCGAAGTGTATATCCGGTCTGTAAATCGGTTGTCAGGTTCAACTGGGATTGGCGAAGTTCAGCTAATCGGGTCAAAGCAGTCTGGCTTTTGGATAAGACGCGTCCAATGAGGTACTCGCGGCGAAGCATAGGAATTTCTGTAGCGAGGCGTTCACGCGTTGGCACATCCATCTGTTCCAACATAATTTTGTGTTCCCATCGCGTCCCGCGCTCATGCATTAAAATTTGGAATTGCTGCGTATCGCCAGCAGTTCGGATATAACCGAGTGCTGTCCACGGATCAAAGGTTGCGCGGTAATTGCCACTGGTTTCTGCATCCCCATCCGCCAAGACGCAATCTCGCCGCTCATATCGCGAATAAAGCCCGAATTGAAATTCAAAATCTTCGTAAGGGGACAAAGCCTCTCGCAAATCGCGTGCGAACTCACTGCCTCGTGCGAATCGTTTGAAAATTTGCTCCGTGCGTTGTGGTTGATTCAGGGCATCAAGAAACGTTCCAATCGGGATACCACCTTCTTCAACACCTTCATCTTCGCTTTTACCGAAGATCTTGGTCTTGGTTTTAAAAGGTGGGTTTCGGAGGGATACATCGCGTTGCGAGACCAATTGCAATGCTGTATCGTCCGCAATATCCTTGAGCGCAGGCGCGTCACCGAGGATCTCCGCGAGTTTGACATCGTCAATCTTTTCCGTTAAGTCAACACCCCGTTTCAGTTCAGCGAAATGGATGATGTCGTCAAAACTATACTGGAGCGGTGCGCTTGAAGAGAGGTTATCGTAGTTAGAACGATGGAAGCGGATGCGCGGCTTGATGCGAAAGACCGGTGTGAGACCGTAATCCTTCAACAACACATACAACGTGACGGTGTAGGAATCCTCGTGGACTTTCTGTGCCAGGATTCCGTCCCGCTTTTCGTCATTTTCAACAATCAACCGCTCTTGAACGAGGCGGCTATCGTTGCCGAAAATCATCATCCGATGTTCTTCTCTGTTATCATCAACTAACATGGATGCATCCTCCCTGAGGAGTTATCAGTTATCAGTTAAGAGCGGTTTGTAACAATTCCCTGTCTTGCAGTACGCAAGAGGGTGATAAATTGGCACACAAATGCCTTTTAGCTGGTAGCTAACGGTTTCCAATAGCCAATAATTGCTATCCTACTCCTAATCGCTGTCGTGCGAGTGCTGCTGCGCCGAGAATACCGGAATTGTCGCCGAGTTTCGCTCGCACAATCTGGACACCATCTAATGTATTTGGAAGCGCGTATTTTTCCGCCGCAGCACGAATATTGTCCAGGAACGTATCATCAAGTGCTTCAACAACACCCCCGCCCAACACAATCATCTCAGGATTTAAGAAGTTCACGATGGAGCCGATGCCGATACCGAGGTATTTCGTCACTTTTTTGAAAACTTTCAGGGTTAATTTATCGTTTGCGCGAATCGCCTTCGCCAAAACGCCACTCCGAATCGCACTCAAATCGCCATCAGTGAGTTTGGAGAGTACACTTTTCTTTCCCTTTTTCAGAATTGCCTCCTGGAATTGCTTGGTCATAGCGGTTCGGCTTGCAAGTGCCTCCAAACAACCGCGCGTGCCGCATCCACATTTCGGTCCACCGGCTTTGACGATGATATGCCCAATTTCGCCAGCGGTTTTGCTTGCACCATGGAACAATTCACCTTGCAGAATAATACCGCCACCGATGCCAGTGCCTACAAAAATCCCGACGACGTTTTGGACCCCTTGTCCAGCACCAAATACATGTTCGCCGAGTGTCCCAACGTTTACATCGTTGTCAACGAATGTCGGAATGCCGACGCGTGCTTCAAGTTCAGCCTTCAGTGGAACATCTTGCCAACCAAGGTTCGGCGCGAAAATAACAACGCCTGTCTCTGGGTCAAGCGGTCCCGGCGCACCGATCCCAACGGCTTCAATTGACGCGTGGTTAACACCTGATTTGCCAATAGCCTTTTGAATAGCGTCAGCGATCCGATCAATGACAATAGATGTGCCTGCGTCCGCCTTCGTTGGAACTTTGGCTGTACCTAAAATATTGCCATCCGCGTCAATGACAGCGGACAGAATCTTGGTACCCCCCATATCGACACCGACAACGTAAGTATTCATCGCGATTATCTCCCATAAGCACGTGTTTCACGTGTCTTTTTACAATTGAATTGGCTATGATTCCAACTTTTTAATAGCAAGTTTTCGGTTTGCAAGCGGCACCGAAAAAGGACAATAATTTCTGTTTGAAACCTATTGCGGATAAGTGTTCCCATTTTTCCAAAAATGTTTTGTAATCCGCGTTTCGGGTTTCTTTTGTCTGCGTAATGAGTTTAGCAATACCGGGTGCTATGGTCTCCTGCTCCGATTGGGTCCCATAATCGGTTAATACTTCCAAGACGACATCGCAGTCGTGGATATCGCCGAGTATCCCTTGCAAATCAACAATTACTCCTAAGAATTCGGTAAAACGTTTGTCGTCCGTCCCAGCGACTTCTCTGGAACGCATTTTAGGAGACCCGTAAGCCAAACGAAAGAGTTCCATCGTATACCGAAGACGTTTAATCGAAATTCGCATATTATGGAGTTCTTCACGCCTCGCTGCGTCGCGAATGAACGGCTCCCACGTGTAGACCTCTTCAACTTTCTGCGGAAGAATAATGCGTGCGTTTTCGCGATAGCTGCGCAGCGGTTTAACACCGGTAATTTTATGCGTTTTCGCCATTTTTTAATATACCTTGCGGAGTACCTGCGGTTCCGCGGTAGTTTATCCCTTAGATAAATCTCGTCGGAGGGTTTTGATGTAAATTTCTTAACATATCCTACACACATTCGCTATTGATTCGATCATAGCCCCTGAAAGAATGTCAAAAACTTTCTCTCAAAACTGGTCTCTTCAAGCTTCGCAAAAAGCGTTAGCATCGGTTTTCGAGCGTTCTTGCGTTTCTGGTGTAAACGTTCTATTAATTTACGGGTATCTGCTTGTTCGGATTCAGGTAAAGGGTCTAATTCTTTTTCAAAGCGAGCGATAAGAACATCCAAATCCCGTACGGATCCCAACGTTCGGGTTATCGATTTTACCTTTTTGTAGTGTTTTTTGAAAGGTTTTTCTGGAAAACAGGCGGCGAAATTATCCATCGCAGCGCGTAAACGACGCGAAGTGACTCGCATCTGGTGGACAAACTCAATATCGCTACCTTTTTTAGCACCTTCCTTGTAGGACATCATTTGATGAAAATAACTAACGATGATCTGCCGCGCGCAGACTTCCAGCGTTTCGTCAGGTGAAATCCCTCTGATTTTTGGTGCTGTGGTTTCCATTGCCCTATTCTTCCACTCATCCACTAAAAAGGAAAATCTTCGCCACTATTAAGATTTGGAACGTTGACGAAGTAGATGATCTGTGAGGACAAGTGCCGCCATTGCCTCCACAATCGCAGGGGCACGCACTAATACACACGGATCGTGTCGTCCGCTTGCCTCTAACGTTACCTCATTTCCATCTATATCAACTGTCTGTTGAGGCTTGCCGATCGTTGCTGTCGGTTTGAAGGCAACCTGAAATACAATATCTTCGCCGTTTGAAATACCGCCCTGTGTGCCACCTGAATTGTTTGTACGGGTCCGAATCTGTTTTCCTGCATCGTTTTTTTCGAGATAAAAAGCATCGTTGTGTTCGGAACCCATCATCGTGATGCCGTCAAAGCCCGAGCCGATTTGGAAACCCATCGTTGCAGGGAGCGACATCATCGCTTTAGCCAAATCCGCCTTGAGTTTGTCGAAAACCGGTTCTCCGAGTCCAACAGGAACGTTACGCGTAACAGATTCGATGATACCGCCGAGAGAGTCTCGGTCGCGCCGTGCCTGATCAATGCGTTCCGCCATTTTTGGACTGGCAATCGGGTCGGGGCACCGGACGGGACTCTCTTCTATCTGTTCGAGTGTTACTGTGTTTGTGTCCACTTCGGCTGCGAGTGTATGAATCTGTTTGACATAAGCGAGCGTCTGAGTTTCAGCGTGTTCACGCAAGATTTGCTTCGCAATTGCCCCCGCAGCGACGCGTCCAATCGTTTCCCGTGCGCTTGCCCTCCCACCGCCCTGCCAGTTTCGGATGCCATACTTCTGTTGATACGTGAAATCAGCATGTGAGGGACGATAGAGGTCTTTCAGATGTTCGTAGGCTGAAGGACGAGCGTCTTTATTCCATACCAGCATGGAGATAGGCGTTCCGAGTGTTTTTCCTTCAAAGACACCAGAAAGGATTTCGACTTCGTCGCCTTCTTGACGCTGTGTTGTGAGACGACTTTGGCCCGGCTTCCGCCGGTCAAGTTCAAATTGGATTGCAGATATATCTACGTCAATTTGCGGTGGACACCCGTCAACCACAACACCGACAGCACCACCGTGCGACTCGCCCCATGTCGTAATCCGAAAAAGATGACCGAATGTGTTCATTTTTAGTTATATAGGCACTTTCAAAGCGCGCCCTTTACTTTTAGAGTTGTATATTTTAGACATCTTGTGATATACTATAGCAGATTCTGTCGTAAAATACAAGCACTTTTCGGTGCCGCTCGCAAACCGAAAACTTGCTATTCAAAAGTCGGTGCCGCTCGCAAACCGAAAACTTGCTATTCAAAAGAAGAGGAGCTATGTTGTCACTTTTTAAACGCTATATTGCTTTGCTTCTGATTTTTATAGGTATCGTGCTGTTGTGGAATACGCTGTTTGTATATCCGCTGAAAATCTTCGTTGTGTTCATGCATGAAGTGAGCCACGGGCTTGCTGCAATCGCAACCGGCGGCAGGATCGTCGAAATCCAGATTAACCCACAGCAGGGTGGACATGCACTGACACAAGGCGGTTCAAGGTTCTGGACATTGACTGCGGGCTATCTCGGCAGCTTACTGTGGGGCGGGCTGATCCTGCTTCTCGCAGCGAGGACGCATCTTGATAAGGCGATTAGCATACTTATCGGTTTGGGCATGGTGGCGATCTCTATCGGCTTCGGTGAAAGCACATTTACTTATCTGTTTGGCATAGGCTTCGGGGTCGTGCTGCTCGCCGTTGGTTTTTTTCTCCCAGAGGGGGTCAACGATTGGATCCTACGTGTCATCGGTGTGACAAGCTGTCTTTACGCGATCCTTGACATCAAAAGCGATATCCTTGACAGATCCCATCTCCGCTCGGATGCTCGAATGCTTTCAGAGGTGACAGGTATTCCGACTGAAGTTTGGGGAGGGTTGTGGATCCTTATTGCAATCGGTCTCACTTTATGGTTTCTCTATCTTGCCGGTAAACCCATCACGGATGCCCAACCAACTGCTACTGAGGAAGATCTCTAATCTGCTAAAATACTATAATAGCACCCACGCGCCCGTTCTTTAACCAAATGGGCTAAATTGTCTTGACGATATTCCGCTAAAGTGGAGAAACCACACGCCAAGACCTATTAGAAAAAGTGGAACGCAGATAAGTAAGATGAGAATGAAGCATCCCCACATCCACGAACCTTTAGATCTCGCAACGGTTGCGAGACGGGCAAGCAACATACCGCCACATATCATAATTATAACGACGAGACCGAATACCGCCATTGTTATCATTTCTTATTATCTCCTTCAAAGCGTGTAACTTGCAATCCTCGCTAATATGAGACACCCTTCAAAAAGCCCAATTACCCTACGTGCGATGCTGATCGGCATCATCCTCATCCCATTTAATAGTTACTGGGTGCTACATCTCAGCTATATCTGGGATTCCAACCGTCCCACGAGTTTGGCGTTGCTGTTCAATGTGTTATTTACATTGCTTGTACTTATCGGACTCGGTGCGATACTGCGGCGTTTGCGGCCAGCGTTGGCGTTCACACAGAGTGAATTGCTAACGATCTATGCGATGCTGTGCCAAGCCTCTGTTTTCGCTGGACGCGATATGTTACAAGTCCTGGTGCCATTGATGGGCAACGGTTTTTGGTATGCGACGACCGAGAACGAATGGGCACAACTCTTTCATCAACATCTCCCCGAATGGCTTGTTGTCGGAAAGCAGGAGATATTGCGCGGTTTCTATGAAGGTGAGTCCACATTCTATCTTCAGGCACACGTCCAAGCGTGGCTGCTGCCGACGCTGATCTGGGTCGGTTTCTGCCTTGTCATCGGTGTGACGATGCTTTGCCTCAATGTGCTTTTACGTAAACAGTGGCAGGAGCACGAACGGCTTACTTACCCAATTGCGCAACTCCCTTATGAAATCACACGTGCAGCATTAAATGCAGGCAACCTCCGAACCACGCCACAGCTGTTTTTTAATCGGCGGATGATGGTTGTCGGTTTAAGCATTGCCGCTGTCCTAAACCTGCTCTATAGTTTACACCAGATTGACCCTGTTTTTCCAACAATTCCGCTCTATCGTGGCTTTCGGCTTCCCGAGAAACCGTGGAGTGCAATGAATAATCCCGGTTTCCGCATTAGCTTCTTCCCGTTTGCTATCGGTGTCGGTTTCCTAATACCGCTCGATCTGGGATTCTCTTGTTGGTTTTTTCATCTGTTTTGGCACTTTCAACGGATTATTGGTGAGATGTTCGGTTGGCGAGGGGCTATTGGATTTCCAAGAGAGATGGCACAAATCCGTGGTGTATGGATGGCTCTATTTTTCTGGACACTATGGATGGGGCGTGCACACGTCAAGGTAGTACTGCAAACCGTTTTCGTAGGGGCGAGGTTACCTCGTCCGTGCGGGCAGGGAAACCCTGAAGAAACACCCAAGCAAAAACCCCCTATGAATGATGAAGGTGAAGCATTGCGTTATAGGACAGCATCAATAGGGGTAATCATCGGATTTATCTTGATTCTGGCGTTCTGCATCAAGGCGGGGATGTCTGTCTGGTTTGCAACGCTATTTTTCGCCCTCTATTTCGCGATGTCCGTGACAATCACCCGTATCCGTGCCGAACTCGGTCCGCCTGCACACGACCTTTACAACGCCGGGCCCGATCTGCTCTTGACAGACGCACTCGGCACACGGCGCATCGGCAATCGTAATCTTTCGGTGATGTCGCTTTTTTTCTGGTTGAACCACCTCTCTTACCGCGCACACCCAATGCCACATCAGTTGGAGGGTTTAAAACTCGCGCATCAAACCCGTTTCAATCCGACCCAGCTGCTCTGGGTATTAGCGATCGCTATTTTTGTGGGCGCGCTCTCCGCTGCGTGGGGACACCTGCATCTCTCTTACCAAGTCGGTTTAGAGCAGGCGCGTTCGTGGTATGCGCGCGCCGCTTTCAACAGACTTGCGGGGTGGCTCTATAATCCGAGCGAAACGAGCATTAGCGGTATGCTCTACACTGCGGGTGGATTTGGTTTTGCTGTGAGTCTTCTGCTTTTGCGATGGCGGTTCATTCAGTGGCCTCTACATCCTGTCGGATATGTCGTCTCAAGTTGGTGGACATTTACCGGGTTATGGTTTCCGCTCTTAATCAGCTGGACAGTCAAACGGATTCTGCTCTCGACAGGTGGTGTTCGTTTATACCGACGCTCAATTCCGTTTTTCATCGGCTTGGTTATCGGTGATGTGATCGTCGCATCCATAATAAGCATTCTGGGACTGATTTTTGATTTTCGCGTTGTTTACCTGAGTTGGTAACGTCTCGCACCTATAAAATGGAAAAAATCACTTGACATTCAAGGTATATTGGTGCTAAATTTTTTAGGCAGAACTGAAGGGATGCTTTTTAACATACTTCAAAAAAGCACCATCTGTAGGAGCGTGTGCTATGAAACGTCATCATATTGTCGGTATTTTCTTCGGGATATGTGCGATAGGTTTGACAATACGCAGCATCCTTTCAGGAAATATCGTTGAGGCACTTCTATACTTCACTGCGTTATCTCCTATAGCCGTTTCAGGCTTTTTTAAGGACAGATTATCATCGAATATTGTCGGTATTTCCATTGGAACATGTGCGATAGGTTTGGCAACGCACAGTGCCCTTTCAGGAGATATCTTTGGAGCACTCATATACTTCACTGCGTTATCTGCTATAGCCGTTTCAAGCTTTTTTAAGGACAAGCTATCACCGAGATGGTCCCACAGGATACTACCGTTTTGGATGGGCGTCGTTTTAATTTTCGTTTTCTTGTTTGAGTTAGTTTTTGCCTTTTATTTTTCAAGCTAATTGTCAACCATCTTCCGTAAAGCGGCAACACCACTGTCATTAACATAAAATGGACATAACAGACTTATCACTCAGTGTGAATATCGGCAGGATACAGATGCGGAACCCCGTCATGACGGCATCTGGCACATTCGGCTACGGCTCTGAATACGCCGATTTCGTGGACCTGAACCGACTCGGTGCCGTGGTCGTTAAAGGCGTTACGAGTGTGCCGTGGCCCGGCAATCCGATGCAGCGCATCATGGAAACGCCATCCGGTATGCTCAACGCGATCGGACTCCAGAATGTCGGCGTGGACGGTTTTATTTCGGAGAAACTTCCCTACTTACGCGATTTTGATGTACCGGTAATTGTCAACGTTTGCGGCAAAACGGTTGAAGAATATCTGACAGTCATTGAGAAGCTAAATACAGCGGATGGCGTTGCCGGTGTGGAACTCAATATTTCCTGTCCAAACCTGGATTGTGGCGGTATGAGTTTCGGTGTTGACGCAACATTGGCACACCAACTCGTCAAAGAAGTTCGCGCGATGACCCACCTACCCCTATTGGTGAAGCTCTCCCCAAACGTTACAGATATTACCGTAATCGCTCGCGCCATTGAGGATGCGGGTGCGGACGCACTTTCTGCCATCAATACGCTTCTCGGTATGGCGATTAATGCGGAAACGCGGAAACCGGAACTCGCAAACGTCACAGGGGGACTCTCAGGTCCGGCGATAAAACCGGTGGCATTGCGATTAGTCTGGGAGGTATATAAAAGCGTCTCTATTCCAGTCGTCGGGATGGGTGGCATTATGACCGCGACGGATGCTGTGGAATTTTTCATCGCTGGTGCATCTGCAGTGGCGATCGGGACTGCGAACTTCGTCAATCCACAGGCATCAATGGAGGTCGTAAAAGGCATCCATGCCTATCTCAAACGCGCAAATATGAAGTCAGTTAAGGAACTGATCGGAAGCCTGAAAGTCGATTCGTAATTGCTTTGAAAAGATTGTATTTCCTGCAAACTTCGTGTATAATAACAGTATGGCACAGCACTATGACAATCCAGCGAAATACATTATGCTCGAATACTCACAAGAATTCGCAGAATTTATGGTCGGACATTCAGACATAACAGTTCTGGAGAGACTTGAAACCGAAGAACCGACATTCAAGACACACCAAAATGACAGCACGTTGAAGGTACAGTTCGGCAATGAAACAGTGATACTGCACACCGAAGTGCAAACGGATGACAGTAGAAAGCCGATGTGGTCCCGCATTGTAGGATATAACGGTTTTCTCGTGAATTTACATGAGATACCGGTCTATTCCAACGTCCTTTATCTGCATCCTAAGGCAGGCAGGGACGATAAAGGCTATTATACTTACAAGGGACACGGTTATGAATATGTCTTACGCTATAAAGTAATCAGGTTGATTGAGATAGATGGACAATCGGTTTTGGAAATGCAGGCACCGGGATTACTGCCTTTTACACCGCTGATGAAACCGCCAGAAGGGATAAATTCAAATCGTTGGTTGGAAAAATGTGTTAATGTAACAGCGTCAGCGCGCACAGACCAGCATACACGAGATACCTTATTGGCAGCATTAGGTGTTTTTAGCGGTTTGGTTTACGAACCGCAGCTAATTAAACAACTTTTACCGGAGGGCATCATGCAAGAATCTCCTTTTTTCCAACACTACATCCAAGAGGCAAAAGCAGAGGCTAAAGAAGAAGGTCTCAAAGAAGGTCTCAAAGAAGGTATTGAACAAGGTATTGAACAAGGTATTGAACAAGGTATTGAACAAGGTATTGAACAAGGTATTGAACAAGGTATTGAACAAGGTATTGAACAAGGTATTGAACAAGGTATTGAACAAGGTGAGAGAAAAGGTACCATCGAAAATATCATCGCATTGCTCGGGAGGCAATTCGAGACTGATGCGGTCCAAGCCCTAAAGCCTGCTCTTGAATCCATAGACGATTTGCAAAATCTCAAACAATTGTTACTTGCAGTTCCTCAATCTGACAGCCTTGAAGCGTTCATGCAATCCCTAAGCAATAGGAACGGCAATTAACTCGGAGGACCCGCTTACAACATGTGTCTAAAGGAGGAAAATGCGGCATCTGGTAACACTCGACGATTTGTCGAATTTTGAAATTGAACAGATTTTTCGACTCGCAGCAGGAATGCAGTCGCAACAAGAGACATGGGCAGGGATCTGCCGAGGTAAATTGCTCGCAACGCTCTTTTATGAGCCGAGTACACGCACCCGACTCTCTTTTGAGAGTGCTATGGAACGACTCAACGGGAGAACCCTCGGCTTCTCTGATCCGCGTGCAACCTCTACCGCTAAAGGTGAAACCCTCGCAGACACCGCCCGGATGGTAACGAATTACGCCGACCTCATCGTCGTTCGACACAACTGGGCAGGCGCGGCGCGTGTTATCGCACACCACGCACATGTCCCTGTCATCAACGGTGGTGACGGCAGCCACACGCATCCAACACAAGCACTCGCGGATCTCTATACGATTATACGGCGGAAATCGCAGATACAAGGGTTAACGGTTGGTATCTGTGGGGATCTTCAGTTTGGACGGGCGGCGCACTCCTTTACCCTTGCAGTCGCTCGCTTCGGCGGTAACTTGGTTCACATAGCACCAAAATCGCTACAGATGCCGCCTTGGGTGCTCGCGAAACTTGAACACTGCTATGGAGAGGTCCCCCTTGAGGTGGAAAGTATCACAGAGGTGATTGACAGGTTGGATGTTATCTATGTCAATCGACTGCAAGAAGAACGGCTCCCGCCGGATATGGATGCTGCTACGGTTCGTGGAAGTTATCTGTTGAATGCCGTTGTTATGAAACACGCTAAACCCGACGCTATGATTATGCACCCGCTCCCGCGCGTCAACGAACTCGCTTATGAGTTAGACGACGACCCGCGTGCCGCTTATTTTGAGCAGTCTGCGAACGCTGTTCCGGTTCGGATGGCACTAATTGCCAGCCTTATGGGTTTGGAACAACTCATCTTAACACAACCCCCAGAACGAAATATCGGTGATTCTACACATACGTGTACAAACACAAATTGCGTTACGAATCACGAGACCTACCTAACTTCAGAGTGCGAAACTTTTAGTGGCAATATCCAGGTACACGCCTGCGCGTATTGCGGTCATCTGTTTTCATAAGACATACGATATATGCAAACTATTATTCCGCTTCGGTGGGAGAGTGGTCAGATACATCTTCTTTTTCAAGGATCGCCATCTTTGTCATCCGCCAGAGTAAGTCTCCCGGACCCACAGCATGCCATTGTCCATTTACAAACGTCATGACAGCATTATTCTTCCTTTCAGGTGAGAGGGTGCTGCGAGGGAAACTGTGCTTAGCACCCCAATTCGTATAGATAAGCGGTTCACCGCTTTCCCACACCCATTCTCCTTCTTTTTCTCCATCGCTGAGACCGATCCAATAGAGATGGTTGCCAAAGAGCCCTAACAGCCACTTCTGTTCCGCTTCATCGTTAATAGCAACGAGATACGCGCCTTCAGCAGCGGCTCGGTCTTTCGCATCATTCAGATTTCTGCACCGTATCTTTTTATAAGCGTGTCCATTTGCTGGATTCACAGCCCAGGCATCTTTTTCCCATGGAGGGCGTCGTGTCTGTCTATTCGTGGTAGTTGTGGTAGTCCTCGTTACACGAGGTTTTACTTGCCCTTGTTCAACTTCAACACGAGTCGGGGCACGAGGGGCCGTTTGATTGGGTGTCGGTTTATCAGCCGGTGTTGATCCGCCGGTCAATTTACGCAGGAGATTCGGCAGCGACTCCTTAGACTGTTTTGATTGCGTTGGTGTAGCGGGAGGCGGTGACTCACCATCAAGCGTCAGCACCAAATCGTCATAACGCCCACCTGTTTCAATATCAAACGGTTCGGATTTTGCTGACAGCCCCTTATATTTCACGGCAACCGTGTAGCGTGCTGGTTCATTGTTGTTATCAACGTAATGTATAAAATATCCTTCGGAGTCGGTGGTCGCGCCTCCACTCAAACTACCGCCGCCACCTCGAATAACTTGGGAAATAGAAGCGTTAATTAACGGTTTCTGATCTTTGAAGACAACCCGCGCCCGAATCCGCATCCGCGGACGCACGGTAACCTCTATATTTTTGAAATGACTCCCCGGTTTAACAGCAAATCTGATGCCTCCGAAAGGCGGACGCCTCCCTTGATAAAGTGTTATGTCTCCGATCTTGATTGAGACGAGTTCATCGTCCGGTTCAAGGTTGAATGAAGGCTCTTCATTTTCCCCAAACTGCTGCGGTGGAATCATAATTTGAACAGGTCCCAGAGGCACATTGGTGAACGTGAAGGCTCCGTTTTCATCAGCCTCTGACATTTGAAAAACTGGTGACAAATTGATGGTAAATCCAGGAATCGGTTTTCCCTCCGTATCAACGACGATACCAGAGAGTGTGGCTGTTTCTTCCTGTGCGACGCAAGGGATCCAAGCAGTGAGGACGAGCGATACTACAATTCCGATACGGCATATAATGTGAATGAAATTCAAACGATTCATTGTGAATTCTCCTTTGAAACGGATAAGTGCCATTGGGTTGAACTGAAGCTCACCCGAGGCTGCGTTACTGTTAATTGTCCGTAGATGGCACCTCAGCGGGCGGTTCTGGTCTTTCAAGAATCGCCCTCTTGATAAAATGCGCCTGCCCTCCAGCACCAGGCGCGACCACTTCCCATCTGCCGCCGAATCCGACAATAACGTAATCTTTCATCTCAGTGTTGCCACCGTCTCGTTCATCCTCGCCCCAGTTGGTATATGTGACAGGTTCCCCACTGTGCCAGATCCATTGCCCTTCCTCAGCGTCATCGCTGAGTCCAATCCAAAAACGTTCTCGCTCAAAGATTCCCTGTAGCCACTCATTTTCCGCTTCATCGTTAATGGAAACGACGTAAGCATTTTCTCCGGTGGCTTGATCCATTGCATCCGCTACATCTTGACAATAAATCCTTTTGTAAGCGTGTCCGTTTGCGGGGTTCACTACCCACACAGATGGTGGATCAATAAATGCCCTTAAGAATGCATCGGATGTAGGCGGACCTACAGGACGTTCAGCCAACGGAACGGGATTGCCGTTGAGTGCTAAAAGAAGATAGATTTGCGGTTGCCCGTCATGCAAAATAAAGGGCAATGCTTTCGCAAAAAGTCCTTGATGTTCAACACCAAGCACATAGAATTGAGGGTCGTCATCTACCCTAAGATTTTCCACGAAATATCCATCCGCATCGGTTTGTGTTGTGCTACCTGAACTCCCGCTTCCACTCCCATCCAGATCCCTACGTAGTATGCGAGTATGGATTCGAGTGTTGGTAACCGGTGTTCCATCGGCAAAAACAACGCGGGCGCGGACCTGCGGTCGGATATCCATCTTCACCGTGATAACAGCATTTTTGATTTCCATCCCTGCTTCTAAGGAAAACGTCATTTCCCGAAAATGTGGATGATCATTCGGATAAAGCGTGAGTTCACCCATTTCGATAGACAAGATTTGGATTTCCGTCTGTTCACCGTGTTCACCTTCTACGACAAATCTAACGGATTCCGCTGCCATAATATCCGTGATAGAAAAGCGTCCCTCTGAATCGGTCTGTCTTTGCCAGTGCTCAACGAATCCTTCTTCTCGTACGTTACCCATAACTTTATAGGGTTGGACCGCTATCAAAATATCAGCAACCGCATCCCCTTCTTCATTAACAACGCGTCCAGAAACTGACGCACCTTCTTGGGCAAAGGTTGACGACGACACGAAAAGGGAAAATATTGCAATTCCGATGAGAAATCCGACACTTTGTCTGAAACTTTGAAAAGGCATGTTAAATTCTCCTATTTGAATATTGCTGTTGATTCACGTCACTGAGGCGCACCGGGCAGCGTCAAAACGAGATCTTCGCGCCGTTCTCCGATGTCAAGTACAAAAGGCTCCGACGTTGTAGAAAGCCCACCATATTCTACCGACACCGTGTAGAACGCTGCCCCGTTCTTATCTACATACTTTACAAAATACCCTTGGGCATCAGTCTGCAATGTAGCTTTGAGACTGCCGCTGCCATCGTTATGTAAGTCCTGCGTTTTTATATGAATTCTAACTTCCTTGTTTGCCAGTGGTGTACCATTGGCAAAAACAATCTTTGCGCGAACCCGCGTCCGAAACCGTACTGTGACTGCTACATTTTGGATATGGGATCCTGGCGTGATGGAGAAGGTATTTCGAGTTAAAGGCAAAGGATATGCCTCATTAGGGTGGTAAGCAAAATCTCCGATTCTGATCGAAACAATCTCATATTCTGTATCAAAGGGCACTTGACTCTGCTCATCAGGTGCCAACATAAATTGAAACTCGTCATGATAGATGTCCGTGATAGAGAAATGTCCTGTATCGTCGGTCTCCGCTGATAGAGCAGGCGTGTAAGTGTGGAACCCTGTGTTATCGTCAATTTCAAAAGGTTGGATGATTAGCGCGAGTCCAGCCACCGGACGCGCCGCCACATCAATAACGCGCCCCGAAAAAATTGACATCCCCTCTGTTGTTATGCTTTCTGACAAGGTGGTAGGCATCTCATCCTTGGTGTCGCTACAACCGAATAAGACGCAAGTTACAATCACAACCAGAATTACCACAATTCTATGCAAAAGATTTTGGTGTTTCACGGCTATTTCTCCTTTTATTGGGAATATGGACGGAACGTTAACGTCTTATAGATTTTGTGGTAATGATTGATAACTTAATTGGAAAATTGTAGGTATTTAAGAAACCAAGGCTGAAATAAGATCGGTTCACAAACCATTATTTTTCTTGGCGGGAGACTCGTCAAACACATCTACCTTTTCAAGGATCGCGAATTTTGTCACATTCCAGAACAGGTCCCCGGGACCCACAGCATGCCATTGTCCATTCAAAAACGTCATAACGGCACTATCTTTCTCTTCCGGTGAGAGCGTGCTGCGCGGAAAGCTGTGCCTGGCACCCCAATTTTCATAGGTAAGCGGTTCGCCGTTCTGCCAGACCCATTCTCCCTCTTTTTCCGCATCGCTGAGGCCGATCCAGTAGAGATGGTTGCCGAAGAGTCCTAAAACCCACTCCTGCTCTGTTTTGTCGTTAATAGCAACGAGATGCGCGTCTTGAGCATCGGCAATATCTCGCGCTTCTTCCAGACCTTCGCACCAAATCTTTATGTAACCGTGTCCGTTTGCGGGGTTTACAGCCCATATACCTATCTCCGAAAGGGACCGTATCTGCTGAGGTGGCGCAGAACGATGCTTTCGAGCGGCGGTAGTTTTATGAGATAGTGTTGAGGGCTCAGTTGGTTGAGCATCTGTCTGTTTATCGGATTCCGTATTAACAGGTAGAACGGCTCTTTCGAGGATTGCCTGTTTGAGAAAAGGTATACGTTTATCTTTCGGCGCGACTGCCTGCCATTTGCCGCCGCCCCACTCAGAGATGACATAATCGTTTTGCTCGGTGTTACCACCGTATCGTTCATGTGTTTCCCAGTTGGTATACGTAACAGGTTCGCCGCTGGCCCAGACCCACCTCCCCTCTTCGGCAACATCATTCAGTCCGATCCAAAAACTATCTGGGTCAAAGACACCTTGTATCCATTCGTGTTCTACTTCATCGTTAATCGAAACGAGATAAGCATTTTCTGCGGTGGCTTGGGTGATTGCATCCATTACATTGTGGCAATCAATCCTTTTGTAAGCGTGTCCATTCATAGGGTTCACTGCCCATACCGCTGGTGGTTCGAGGAATGCTTCTAATGCAATATGTATTTGATCGGATCCCCATCTATCTATCATCGGGACTGGATTGACTGGGTTGTCATTGAGGGTCAGAAGCAGATGGACTTCTGGTTGTCCTTTGTGCAAAATAAAGGGCGGTGCCTTCGCGAGATGCCCGTGATATGCAACACCGAGCACATAGAACTGAGGTTTGACATCCACGTTAAGGATTTCCACAAAATATCCCTCCGCATCGGTCTGCCCTGTGCTTCCGAAACTTCCACCGCCGCTTGCATCCAAGTCTCTGTCTAACACCAGGATGTATATAGTCTCGTTGGCAATCGGTGTTCCGTCGGCATAGACGACTCGCGCGCGAATCTGCGGCCGGTTATCCGTTTGCGCTGTCGTAACGATGTTAAAGAAAAATACGACAACCCCAGCGAAAACGCCAAGTTTTTGTTTGAAGCCTTGAAGATTCATAGTGAATCCGTTTTTGGGATGTTGAAGCATCAACTCAGAGATGATCGCCTCTGCTACGAACGTTATTGCCCGTCAAGTCCATCAGGCTTTTCAAGGATCGCCATCGCAGTCATCCGCAAGAGTATACTTTTAGGACTAACGGCATACCATTTCCCGTCTGTGAATGTCGTAACGGCGTAGTCTCTTTCGTCGGCATCTGAGACTTCAGAAAAGAAATCATCAGGTAACCAGTTTTCATAAGTGAGCGGTTCGCCGTTATCCCACTGCCACTGTCCTTCTTTTTTCGCATCGCTAAGCCCTATCCAATAGAACTCATGTCCAAAAACCGCTGAGAGCCACGCCTGCTCCTCAGCATCATTAATCGTGACGAGATGCGCTTTTTCTTCTGTCGCTTGGGCAACAGCAGCGTCGCGAGACTCGCACGGAACTCTTTTATAAGCATGTCCATTGGCAGGATTGACGATCCAAGCGGCATCAAATGCGGGAACTGATATCGGTTTGGGTGACGGGAAATCAGTGGATCGATTGAATGGCATCCTCTGAGGTGGTGGTTCAGGGGCAATCGGTTCGCTGTCAAAAGTGAAAGTGAGTCCATCAAGTCGATCCCCCGGCTTAAGAAGCACAGGTCCAGCCGTCGCCTCAAGTTCTTGGTACGCCACCGAAAATGTGTAGTTTGCAGTGTCATCTTTCTCATCCAAATTAAAGAGAAAGTAGCCATCAGCATCTGTGCGGGGATTTCCGCCTGAACTTCCATGTCCCTGCCCATCTGCCCGAGTGTAATTGAAAGCGAGGCGGAGTCGCGCATTGCGGAGCGGTGTTCCGTCTTTGAAAAGGACGCGCCCCCGAATCCGCATCCGAGGTTGCACAATAACTTTCACGTTTTTAATATCGGATCCCGGTTCAACACTAAACCCGATCCGACTAAAGTCATTACGCGGATAGAAGGTGATACCGCGGATGTCAATAGATAAAACCTCATAGTCGGGTTCAAAATCGTCCGTTTCCATCTCTGTAACGCCACTCGTGTATATCGCAGCGAAATCCTTCTCTTCCATAGCTTTCGCAATTTTTGTCTCGAGATCCTTTGGAAACAGTGCATCCACATTCTGAGGGAGTGCGCTGAAATACGACATCCTTGCATCAATACCTGTAATGGAAAACCGTCCCTCTGCATCTGTACGTGCGCGTCGCGTAGTTGGATAGCTCATTGGAGAAAAAGCGGGGTGAATCCCGGGTCCGATAGCCATCGTGGGGCCAATCATAACGGGTAACTCCGCGACTGGATTCCCTTCTACATCAATGACGCGCCCAGAGAAAGTGCCTGTCTCCGCTTCCGCAGCAATACTATGTGAACCTAAACCGATGAAAAACAAAACAACTGTTATTAATAAGAACAAACCTTTTGTGTAGGGTAAACGTTTCATCATTTTTCTCCTTTTGCGTAGGACATAAAACTTACTGCTTCACCGGCAGATTTTCTTTCTCAATCAGTGCTGTCCGAATTAGGGATATTCCGCCATGTCCGGGTCCAAAGTCTTCCCATTTCCCTGAAGGACCTATAATAACATAATCCTCTTCTCCGAGACTGGTATCGCCGGGTTCTTGAAGTCCCCAGTTTGTGTAGGTTACCGGTTCACCGTTGTCCCAGATCCATTGTCCCTCTTGCGCGATGTCGTTAAGACCAATCCAACTCGGTTGACCGCCAAAGACGGCTTGCAGCCACTTCTGTTCCGCTTCGTCGTTGATGGTAACAAGGTACCCACCTTCTGCAGCGGCTTGCGCTTGCGCATCTTCCCAATCCGCACACTGAATCCTTTTGTAAGCGTGACCATTTTCTGGACGGACTACCCATACGTCTTGTAGGCTAGCACTCGCTACCGGGCGGGAACCCCTTGTTGAGGCCGACGCACTCGCGAAATCCCCGCGTCGCGGACGCAAAGGTGAGGCAGTCATGTCCTCAAACGTCAAAACAACCTCGTGCGTTTGATCTCCGGGTTTAAGGATAATCGGTTTGACGTTTACTGTTTGTCCTTGATATGTGATAGACAGCATGTAAACTGTTGGTCCCTCTAAATCCCTCTCCGCATAGTGCGTAAAGTACCCTTCGGCATCTGTATGAGCACTCCCGTCGCTGGAGGAATTTCCGTATAAACTCACTGTTCGTAAGCGGCGTTTGACTCTTGTATTGACAATTGGTGTTCCATCTATGCGCTGCACCCTGCAACGAATATGTGGCTGCCGCACTATAACTTCAATGTTTTCAATACGTCTCCCCGGACTCGTGGCAAAGACAATTCCACGATCATGCATGCCACTCGGATAAAAAAATGATCCTCCGATTTGAACTTTTAAAATCCGGACATCGGATCTGTCGAATGGAAATAGCGACAATAGGACGGGCCCATCAATAACGCTGGCGATAGTGAAATGACCCGATGCATCGCTTTCCGCTTGAGATGACGCGGCGTTGCGTTCTCGAATTGGGAACCAAGCACCATTGCCATCTATAACAGGCCTAAGGGCTATTTTGATCCCAGAAACCGGTTCTCCTGTTTCATCAAGAATACGACCAGAGGCAGATGGAAATAAAGTTGCGTCAGGTTTCTGGTTGACCTCATTATTTTTATTCCTTGTATCCGCATTACCGAATTGATTCCGCACGTCCGGTTTGGCAGCAAGGTTTAGCACTACTGGGGCTTCAATCAATTCAATTGTCATCTCTGACATCGCATCGAAACTGTACGGTTTCTGGAAACGCGATAAGTATTGATTATTGGCACCTAACATCACAAATACTAAGGCTACTGTAGAAGCAGCGATCGCCCAAGGTGTCAGCGGTCTACCGCCGGACGGAACTGCAGGTTTCAGGCGTGAAATCTCTCGCATGATGTTCTCCGAGAGATGCGGTGTAATTTGAAAATTGTCTAAAACCTCGCGAATCATTGGCGCCTCCTTCTTTAAACGCTGTTGCGCACGGCGGAGGCGACTCCGAATCGTATTTTCCGATACACCCAGAAACGCGCCAATCTCTACACTCGACATTTCACCGAAGTAATGCAGTGTGAGGACGGTCCGTTCACTCTCTTGGAGTTTCGCAAGCAACTTTTTGACGGCTTCGCGGCGGGTTTCTACGGCTGTCTGTTCGTTTTCTTCAATGACATATCCCGAGTACGTCGCTCTTTCTAACTCCGCACTGCTCGTTTCTTCAAGGGACTGGGTCCGTAGACGCTTTTTACGCAGCCACGTGCGGCAGTGATTCGCGGCAATTACATAAAGCCAACTCGCAAAACTCTGTGGTTTTTTCAGCGTTGCTAATCCCTGATATGCCTTTAGGAATGTATCCTGTGTAATCTCCTCGGCGATGTGGAAATCTCCAATCTTACGCCACACAAGCGCGTGAACCGACTTTTGGTGCTTTTTGACAAGTTCACTGAAGGCAGTATCATCACCATCAAGAACACGGTGGATAAGTTCAACATCAATATTTTTCATAAATCACCTCCGATTGCTTTATAGTGACGCTTGTTAAGGGTAAAATCGGTGCATAATCATTAAAAAAAATAAGAGGGTGTGAAAATAAAAAAAGCGATAAGGTGTTATGTGTCGCGTTTATTGTCTTTCTGCAGCGGATGGATTGTCAAGTACATCTGCTTTTTCAAGGATCGCCATCTCTGTCATATCCCAGATAACACTGTCGGGACTCACCGCATACCACTTTCCATCAGAGAGCGTCATGACGGCATAGTCTCTTTTATTGGCATCTAAAGATTCAGAAAAGAATTCATTGGGTAACCAGTTGGCATAGGTAATAGGGTCGCCGTTGTCCCATTTCCACCATTTTTTTGCTCGCTTAGAAAGCGCACCCGTCGTGGGAACGCGACTGAGTCCGATCCAATAGAACTTGTGTCCAAAAACCGCTTCCAACCACGCTTGCTCCGCAGTATCATTAATCGCGACGAGATGCGCCTTTTCTTCGGTAGCTTGGGCAATCGCGTCGTCGCGAGTTTCGCAGTGAACTCTTTTATAGGCGTGACCATTTTCGGGATTGACGACCCATACATCATGAGATGCTGCTGGTACTGCCGGTATTTCCCATGCCGGTGAAAGCGGTTCCAACTCATCAGTTTCGATTTTTTCAGGCAGTTGCTTGGGCGGAATCGGTTCGCTATCAAACGTTAATGTCAACCCATCGAACCGGTCCCCCGGATCAAGCCGAATCGGCTCAGCTTTCACAGTAAGACTTTGGTATTCCACCGAAAACGTGTAGAACGCAGCAGCATCCTTCTCATCTATATAATAAACAAAATAGCCTTCAGTGTCCGTCCACAAATTTCCACCGGAGTCGCTGGAACCGGAGCCATCTATAGTTCGAGAACGAGCGTAGAGGCCGACGCGCGTATTGGCAAGTGGTGTTCCATCTTTGAAAAGGACGCGCGCCCGAACCCGCATCCGGGGTTGCACTGTGACTTCCACATCCTTCATAAGCGCGCCCGATTTGACACCAAAAGCGATTTGATCGTAATCGGTGCGCGGGTATAGGGTTAACCCTTGGACGCGAATGAACAAAATTTCAACGTCTGGCTCAAAATCCTCTGAAGTCATGCCGAAGTTACTGGAATCGAATGCCTCTATCTCGTCTGCTGTGGTCTCTCCCCAATCTCTGCCGGATGTGAACTCATCTACAATCTTTTCAAAGTCTTCGGGCAGGCGTTTATCTATGTCGTTCGGAAGGGCACCGATGTACACAGGACCCGAGGGGACATCCGTTACGGAAAATCGACCTTCTCGGTCTGTGCGTGCACGGCGCAACTGTGCGTGCTCATACGGTAAAATTACTGTCCGCATGTATCCAGTGCCATCAACATCAAGAGGCGCAATAAATATCGGTAACCCGACAACTGGATTTCCATTGAGATCGACAACGCGTCCGGTGACGGTCCCCGTATTTTTCTGAGCAACAGCGGACGAAACGAAGCTGATGAGAGACGCAACTATCATCATTAGGAATAATAAAGTTTGCCTTTTAGAATCTGAGCATTTCATAGTTTTCTCCTCACAAAGCACTGTTGGAAATAGCCGCTATAGAATGAGACCTAACGTTCATTCCCTCACAGGCAGTTCTTCCTTTTCAAGGAGGACGGACTCAATAATAAAATGCCATCGGACATCTCCGGGACCAATGTCCACCCATTGGTCGGCGAACAGGATGACATAATCTTCATCACCTTTATCGGTATCCTGCGGTTCGGACATTGCCCAATTTGTATATGTGACGGGTTCTCCGCTGTGCCATTGCCACTGTCCCTCTTCCTCAACATCGCTAAGTCCAATTAAAATGCGATGCGTGACGAAAACCTGTTCCAGCCAGTTTTGTTCCACTTCATCGTTAATAGAGACAAGGTAAGCATTTTCTTTGCTTGCTTGCGCAATAGCATCTTCCACGCCACTAAAACGGATTTTTTTGTAGGCGTGCCCATTTGCTGGATTGACGACCCACACCCCTCCCGCGTCAAGCCCGCCACCAACCCGCGCTGACGCGCCAGCATGGAAACGAGGGAGAGCGTTCCGAGGTATATCAGGAGACAGTGGGACCTCGAAAGTGAAGACTACTTCGTGAAATAGATCCTCAGGTTTGACCACAATTGGATCTAACTGCACTTGATGCTCCTGATATGTCACAGACAAAAAGTAAAATGCGGGACTATTCATATATCTCGTCATATATTGTAAAAAACTTCCCTCAATATCTGTTTCAATGCTCTGTGAACCACCACTATCGTATTCTCCATCTAAACTGAGTTTCCTTATCCTGAGCTTGATACGTTGTGCATTGGCGAGTGGACTCCCGTCCATCTTCAGAACTTTTCCTCGGAGTTGTAGAAAACGCTGCACTGTGACCTCAACGTCTTCAATGTGCTCACCCGGCTCCGCAGAAAATATAACGCCACGTCCCCATGATGCTTCAGGCGCATAGAGAAACATGTCGCCGATTTGGACCTTCAAAATTTCCGCCTCCGGACTATTATACGGAAACAATCCTAACAATACCGGACCGGCAATGGCATCCGTAATAACGAAACGCCCCTCTGAATCAGTTTCCGCTTGGAACGCCATCGGATCGCCTTGCCGTCCATGTTCCTCGACCTCAAACGCAATTGGAAACCATGCGCCATGACCGTCTTGGACAGGAACAATAACTACCGTAAGTCCGGCAATTGGCTGTCCTACTGCATCAATAACGCGACCGGAGAGTGTGGTCAACGCATCGGTCTGTGCGTTGCTCTCCCAAACAACTGTGAGGCAAAAAACTACAATTCCAACCAAAAGTGGAGCTGCTTGTCTTCTGAAACATAAACGTCTCACTCTTTTCTCCTCCTTTCGTTGCTCCCTTCTTATTTAGAGGCACCAGCGATGAAGTTTTCTTTTTCCAGAATCGCTTTTTCGATTAGACCCGCAACCGAACTCCACTGATGCACCATCTGCCATTTTCCTGTTCTGCCAATAAGGACAGTGTAATTCGGGCTCGCACCGTCATTTTCGGTGGGTTCATCTCCGTCAACAGCGTTCTGTGAAAACTCCCAGTTAGTGTAGGTGACCAGTTCGCCAGTATTCCAGTATAGGTTACTCTCTTTTGCCGACCCTGTTAGCCCAATCCAAAAGCCTTCACGTCCAAAGGCTTTGAAGTCCCATTGTTGTGCTGCTTCATCACCCGAAAAAGTTTTTCGTCCAAAGACTTCAAAGAGCCATTCTTGCTCTGCTACGTCGTTGATAGCGACAAGGTAGGCACCTTGTGCCTTTGCTCGCGCTTCTGCTTCCTCACGGGTCTTGCAACGAATCACTTTGTATGCGTGTCGGTTGTCGGGGTTGATCGCCCACATGCCCTCGCGTTCCCGCTTCTGGGCGGCTTCAGCACGACCTGGGTCGTAGCCGCGAGGCTGTATTACTTTTTGGGGTTTAACGGGTGGTTTGGGCGCGGCTAATACTGCTGGTTTAAATATCGGTTTCACCACGGCTTTTGAAGGTAACTGCTTATTGGCATCATCGCTAAGTGTTAAGACAAGTCCATCAAGCCGCTGTCCATCTTCGAGTAAAATTGGCTTGGATTCTGCGAACTGTCCTTGATACGCTACGGTGAAAGTGTAGAAAGCCGGTTCCTCCACGTATTGAACAAAGTAACCATCAGCATCAAGATTTCTTGGACCACTACTGCTTCTTGTGCGTCTACCCTCTGCACTACGTTGGTTTATCTCAAACTGAACCTCAGCATCGCGAAGTGGAGTGCCATCCGCGGAAAGGACGCGCCCACGGATACGCATCCGAAGGCGGACAGTTATCTTTACATCTTTAACATCTGCTCCCGGTTCAACTGCAATTGGAAAGCTGCCTTTGTGGAAAAAGTGATACACCGGGTCAAGGTAAAAGGTTACCCCTTCTACTTCAACGGCGCGAATTTCATAATCCGCGTGTATAGGGGATAACATCAGTCTACTAACTGAAGCTGCGGCAATTTCGGGCATCGAAAAAACACCCATTTCATCTGTCTCGGAGAGTTGTGGCAGAAGAGCGACAGTGACACCAGAAACAGGTACGCCCGATTCATCGACCACTCTGCCTGAAAAGCTTGCTGCAACGCTCGGCAAGGATGCAGAAAGCAAAAGCGCAACACTTCCAACGAAAACTACAATCAGCGCGAAGTAAGAACGGTTCATTGGGATGTCTCCTTCTGTAAAATATGTCAGAAACGTTAGGAGGGTATAAAGCGTAACTACTCTTCATCCTCTTCATCAGATGCTTCCATAGCGGGTGCTGTAGACACTAAACCATCCTTTTCGATGATTGCCTCTCGTGTGCTTCGCCAGAAATGGCTTTCAGGCCCCACAGACAGCCACTCACTGTCCCTAAAAGTCATCACAACATAGTCTTTTTCGGTGTCTGGAAGGGTGTCAGGGAAGAGCGGTTGGGTTAACCAGTTCGTGTAGGTTACGGGTTCACCGCTGTCCCATTGCCATGTTCCCTCTTTTTCTACATCGGTAAGTCCGATCCATGTGGAGTGGCTCCGAAAGATTATCTGAAGCCAGTGCTGCTCTGTTTCATCGTTAATGGAGACGAGATGGGCACCTTCTTCAACAGCCTTCTGTTGTGCATCGTGCCAGTCCCGACACTGTATCTTTTTGTAAGCGTGCCCGTTTGCGGGGTTAATGACCCACACACTTTTCGGCGGTTTTGGGGGTTGCGGTGGCACAACTGCTCGGACTTTAGGCTCGACTTCAATCTGTTCAACAACAACGTTTTCAGCACCAGCAGGGATTTTACCCTTTTCAATCGGGCCACCGACCCCAACTTTCGGATCAGTCGGTCGTTCGATATCAGGCGGGTTACCGTCGAGTGTTATAACCAGATTCTCTGGTTCCACGCCATCTTTGAGCAGGAAAGGACCTGCACCTCCGGCGAGATCGTTATATTTCACGGAAAGCGTGTAAAACCCTGGTTCATCCCTATATTCCGCAAAATTACCATCGGCATCGGTAAAAAACTCTGTACCGTGAGTGCCACCGCTTCTCGGATTATCTTCTTGCCCATGTCGCATGCTGAGGTGTCCATTAGCGTTGACAAGAGGGGTACCGTCGGCATAAACAATTCGTGCACGGATCTGCAACCGCTGCTTGACCGTGATTTTGACATTTTCAAGCGTCACGCCGGGTTTCAGTTCAAACGTGAGTCCTTCAAAAAAATGAAACTCCTCTGTGTCGTAGAAGAAGGTGACCTTCCCGACCTGAAGCGTGAGGATTTTCTTATCTGGTTCAAGCCTCCCAAGCCGCATGAATTCAGGTGGGACCTCCCCTCCTTCTTGAATTTTATCAGGGTCCATCATTTCAAAAGCCTCTAACATAGCACTCGAGACGGCGTTTAATTGGACAAGCCCGGGTTGGATATTAGTGACGGTGAAAGTGCCATCTGGATTGGTTTGCGCTTTGGTTGTGGTGCGCGGCATTCCTGGACCTTCCATGCCTTCAGGAGGCATCTGAAACCGGGGCATAAAATCATCTTCTGGCTGTAGAAGACCTCTCTGGAGTTTCATAGGTCGAATCGTAAACGTAAACCCAGCAACGGGGTTCCCTTCTGGATCGACGACTTTGCCGGATATTCCACTGGGTGCTTGGAGTGCTGGTTCCGCAGGAATCTGTGCGGCTGCAATGCTTATTATGGTGAGTAAAAGGATCGGTGTTAACGTTATGAGTTTGGGTGTGGTGTAGGTCCAACGCATTTCTCTATCTCCTTGTGTGTTGCGCGCTTAAGGTTTTTCGACATCACCCTCCGGTGCAGGCGCGCCGATGATGAAATTCTCTTTTTCCAGAATCGCTCTCTCCGTCATGCGAATAAGTGGGTTGCCCGGGTGTGCCACCTGCCACTTTCCTGACATTCCAATAAGGACAATGTAATTCGGATTCGCATCGCTGTCTGGGGCGGGTTTGGTAATCTTGGCAGCCTCCTGTGGCGACATCCAGTTTGTATAGGTAACCGGTTCACCGTTGTCCCACTGCTGTTTCCCCTCTTCTGAACCGCTAATCAATTCAATCCAATAGTTTTCTCGTTGTCCAAAGACTTCAAGGAGCCATTCCTGTTCAGCTTTGTCGTTGATAACGAGGAGATGTGCATCTTGGGCTGCTGCTTGCTCTTGTGCCGCTTCACGGGTTTCACAACGGATTACTTTGTAGGCGTGTCGATTGTCGGGATTGATTGCCCACATGCCTTCGCGTTCCCGTTTTCGCGCCGCTTCAAAACGGGCAGGGTCGTGGACGCGAGGCGGCGGGGCTACGACGACTCTCTCGGTTTTGGGCGGTTCCGGCTCACCGCCAAGTTTCAAAACGAGTCCATCAAGCCGTTGTCCCTCTTCAAGTAGAATCTCCTCGGATTCCACGGTCTGTCCCTGATATGTTACAGTGACGGTGTAATAGGCGGCGCCATCATCTAAGTAATCCACGAAGTATCCATCGGCATCAAGCGTTCTCGTCCCGCCACCACTACCTCTGCCCCTGCCATCTATATCGCGATGTTTGACCATAAGGTTAACATGTGCGTTGCGAAGCGGTGTGCCATCCGCGGAAAGAACGCGCCCACGAATACGCATCCGAAGGCGAACGGTTATCTCCACGTTTTTAATATCTGCATCTGCCTCAATCGCAAAATTGACACCACCAAAATGTTGCTGCCGTTTATCTAAATAAACGGGGAACCCCTCAATCTCAACAGAGTGGACTTCGTAATCTGAATTGCGTTCAGGAAACAGTGTTAATCTGCTCACCGAAGGTGTCGTAATGTTGATAATTGAGAATGCCCCTGTTGCGTCTGTCTCACTGGGTTGTGCTGGCGGGAACATGCCTTGAAATCGCTGGTGCCGATGTGGCGGTGTGTTGCCCGGGAATGATGGAAGGGCTATGATGAGACCTTCAACAGGTTGTCCCTCCTCATCAATAACTCTGCCTGAGAAACTCGCCGCTACACTCGGCAGAGAGGTCGCAAACAAAAGCACGACGCTCCCCACAAAAATTAAAAAATGTGTGGTGTAAGGACGTTTCATTGTGAGTCTCCTTTTTAGGTATAGTAGAAAGGTTGGTGTGTATGTGTGTTACACAAACATTGTAACATTTGTATCAACTATTGACAACATTAATCATTAATGATTGTGCTATATTTCTTCTATGGATGAAGTTCCAATTACTAAAGACACAATTTGTGGACGAAAAGGGTGCATAATCTCAGTACCTACTGACAACCGTTCCTCTGACTGCTGAAACTGAATCCTTAACACAACTATTAATTCTATTGACAGAATTCAGGCAGAATGGTAACATAACATTCAAAGTTCACGAAAATCCGTTTCGAGATGCAGGCTGCTGCCTGCGAATCATATTATTTTGGGGAACCTCATGAAGATAACAAAATTAGAAACATTTCTGGTGCAACCGCGCTGGCTCTTCCTTAAAATCCATACAGATGAAGGTTTAGTTGGACTCGGTGAACCCATTTTAGAGGGACGTGCGAAAACGTGTGCGCAAGCCGTTGATGAACTCGCACCCTACCTCATCGGTGAAGATCCGAGACGTGTTGTCCACCATTGGCAAGCAATGTATCGCCATGCATTCTACCGTGGCGGTCCCATTCTCACGAGCGCACTGAGCGGCGTAGAACAGGCACTCTGGGATCTCGCAGGAAAATCGCTCGGTGTTCCTGTCTATCAACTCTTCGGTGGACCAACGCGCGACCGCATCAGACTCTACAAAGGTGGTGGTGACCCTGATGGTATTAACGAGTGGGTAGCCAAAGGGTTTACCGCTTTTAAAACAGGCGTTGCAGGTGGCAGACCCGCACGTATCATTGAAAACAAAGCCTTCATCGACAGAGCCGTGGATCATTTCGCAGCACTCCGTGAAGCCGCAGGTACAGAAGTTGACCTCGCGATTGACTTTCACGGCGCAGTCAGTCCACAGACCGCTAAAGTGCTGATTAAAGCGTTAGAACCGTACCAACCGATGTTTGTAGAGGAGCCGATTCAGTGCCAAAATGTGGACACACTCGCTGAAATCGCTCGCAGCACCCATCTCCCGATTGCAACAGGCGAACGGATTTTCACGAAGTGGGGGTTCCGTGAAATTCTTGAGAAACAGGCAGCGTCCATCCTCCAACCCGATCTCTGTCACGCTGGCGGTATCAATGAAGTCCGTATCATCGCAGGTATGGCGGAAGCCTACTACGGCGGTATCGCACCGCATAACCCGCTCGGTCCTATCTCCTTAGCAGCGTGTATCCAGTTAGATGCCTCCATCCCGAACTTCGTAATGCAGGAACATACAACACTCGGTGAAGGGTATCTCAAGAATCCTTTCGTCTTCAAAGATGGATTTGTTGAGTTACCGACCGGTCCTGGACTCGGTATTGAACTCGATGAGGACGCACTCGAAGATAAGATTGACCACGATTGGCTGAATCCAATGTCCTATCACCCCGATGACGGCTCTGTCGTTGATTGGTAAGGAATAGTTATAAAAACTATGAAATTTATAATGTTCACAAAACATCTGGAAGGCTTAGAAATTCCAGATATTATCACCGCATTGCAATCGGTCGGCGTAAGTGGCGCAGATCTATGCGTTCGTCCGGGCTATCCGGTGAACCCAGAAAACGCGACAGAAGCACTACCTACTGCCGCAAAGCAGTTCGCCGCTGCAGATCTATCTATCCCACTCGTTACAACACCGGGCGATTTTCTTGACCCGACGCAGGAAGAGACACGCCGTGTCTACGCTGCTGCAGGCGAAGCAGGTGTCGAAAATATCAAATTAGGGTACTGGCATTGGCACGCCGAAGATGGTGGTTACTGGGCACAAGTCGATTTTATCCGATCGCAGTTGGAGGGATTTGCGAAACTCTCCGAACAATACGGACCCCGGACATGCATCCATAACCATTCCGGTACTTCCATGGGTCTGAATTCGTGCGCAGTGATGAACCTTGTCAAGGGTTTCGACCCGCAACACGTTGGCGTTTTTGCGGATACAGGACATCTGTCTATCGTCGGTGAACCCATCAACATGGCACTCGATATCGTCAAATCGCATCTCGCGGTTATGGCGTTTAAGGATTTGGCGCGTGCCCCCGGTGCGCGTGGTGGCAGCGTCGTCCGAATGGGTAAAGGCTTCGTTGACTGGGAAACAGCACTTGACACGCTGAAAACAATAGAATTTTCAGGACCCGTCAGTTTTCATAGTGAATATGGTGGTGAACCTGTGGGCAGTGTGATTGATCTGGCTCGCGTAGATGTACGCTTCATTCGCACTTTGATGGACAAATAAGGAGATAGAATGGGACAATTTCAGTTAGGGTTAAATACAAGTACGATTCGTCCTGCCGATTTGATGGATAAAATTCGGATTGCAGGGGAAACCGGGTACACAGCAATTGAGTTATGGAACGACGATTTAACGGCTTACGAAGAACAGGGCGGTTCGCTCTCGGATGTCAAAAAAGCACTTGACGATTACGGACTTTCGGTCCCTACCATTATTGCATTGCACGGTTGGCTCAATACAACAGGTACCGAACATCAGGAAGCAATTGAAGAAGCAAAACGACGGATGGCGCAAGCCGCTGCTGTCGGGTCAACTTATATCATTTCAAGCCCACCGCGCGAAGTCGCGGACCTTCAATTAGGTGGCGAGAACTACCGAGAACTCCTCGAACTCGGGCGCGAATTCGGTGTTAAACCCGCTATGGAATTCCTCGGCTTCGTGGACGGTATCAACCAAGTCAAGCAGGCGTGGGAAGTGATGGAAGTGGCGGATCACCCCGATAGCACGATTGTGCTTGACCCGTTCCATATCTACCGCGGTGGTGGAGAGATAGAAGATATGGAAGGCATCCCCGGCGAGAAAATTGCAGTCTTCCACTTCAACGATGCCCCGGCTGAACCTGCGCGTGCAGAACAGACAGATGCCGACAGAGTGTACCCAGGCGATGGCATTCTCGATCTTGGACGAATGATCTCTATTCTGAAAGATGCCGGATACGCAGGGGTCATATCACTGGAGTTGTTCAACCCAAACTATTGGGAGCAAGACCCCACAGAAGTCGCACGCATCGGCTTGGAAAAGACGAAATCCGTTTTGTCTGCTGCTTAAGCGGCGCAGAAACGTAAGCTGCACTTCTTCGCTCCGCCATTCCGTTTGGGGTTTTGTTAGTGGTCGTAGATTCTGGGATAAATTGTCCCGACGCAATCGAAAATAGGTGTTGATTTTCCACGCGTGTGTGGTATAATAATAAAAACAGAATTCTATCTGCATCCTCAACCTCCCGACCGAGAGTTTTAATGAACAAGGAAAAAATTGAATGGCTTATATTGACGGATTATTGTCATCGTTGACGCGTCTCAAAAAGGCCCGCTCGTTGCGAGCTTCCTCGTGGGATACGACAGGCAGGAATAACGATGCATGGAATGTTGAACCCGGTGAAACGCGCGTTATTGCAGATATTCAAGGTCCCGGGTGTATCAATCATATCTGGATGACCCAGCCAAACGGTTATCGCAACGTACTGATTCGGATGTTTTGGGACGATGAGGAGCATCCGAGTGTCTTCTGTCCACTGGGCGACTTCTTCGGACTCGGCAACGAAATCGTTAATTCTTACGACTCCATCCCGTTCTCTGCCTCCACACACCAAAACAACACCTTCAATACAGGCTGCGCACTCAACAGTTATTTACAGATGCCTTTTAACCGCAGCGCGAGGATTGAACTCGTTAACGAAGGCGATACTACCCACCGTCAATACTTCTACGTTGACTATGAACTATACCCGGAACCACACGCCGACGATGTTGCCTATTTTCACGCACAATTCCATCGCGAAAACCCGTGTGACGGATGGGGGCACGAAATTACTGTGAATACCCCGGAAGCCAATATCATCAATGCAGAACGGCTCGCTTGGGATAACAATTACCTCATCCTATCCGCCGAAGGTAGGGGTCATTATATCGGTTGTAACCTATCGGTCACCAATTTCCAAGGCACGTGGTGGGGTGAAGGCGATGATATGATCTGGGTAGATGGTTACAAGTGGCCCCCCGATTTGCACGGCACGGGTTCAGAGGATTACCTCAACCAAGCCTGGGGGATGCAACAGAACGCCTTGGCACATAACGGATCTTCTATTCACGAAAATAATACCGACGGGTACCAGACCTCTTATGTTTATCACATTGAGAATCCCATCCGCTTTGAGCAGGAAATTCGGGTCACAATAGAACACGGGCACGGCAACCACCTTAGCAATGAAATGTCTTCTGTCGCCTATTGGTACCAAATTGAACCGCACGCGCCCTTCAGTATTTTACCGGTCGCACAGCGCAAGCCGGTACTGAAGGATGAATCTGGCGTATGGCAGATTGATGCCTCCGCCCTGAACCCTCCAGCAGAACTCGTGCTCAACGATGAGATGAAAAAGATGAAACAGAAATGGAGCGAAAAAAAATAAATGCTTACCGGTTTTCAACAGATTTTAAATGCTTGCATCGGACAAACAGAGGAAGAGACCGATCAACCCGACGATGCACAGCGTGATGACGAATCCCAGACGGAATTGGAAATCGAAACCGATGATAATTCCGTAGATGATACCGAACCCATAGATACCCCGGTTCCCGAAGGCGCGGAAACCGAAGAAAACGACGCACCATCTCTGCCGGAGGAACCACCGCCAGCAGACGATGCTTCTGACGAGAACACCGAAACGCATACGGACAGCAGTACCGAGACTGATGAACCGGACGCTGACAACGTTCCCGATGAATCAAGCGGTGAGATCTCTGACACCGCACCCCCCGATAGTGATGAACCGCCCGAATCGTTAGCCGATGCTGACTCGGTTTCCGAAGATGACACAGAATCCGAGCCTGAGGTTGCGTCGCCCGAACAGGAAACTGAGGACACTGTAGAAGACAGTCCACAAGCTGGTGATGGCGAAGACCCAGAAACTGAAACGCAAGAAAAAGAAGAAAGCGACGATGCTGAAACAGAACCTGAACGTCCGCCATTGGAATTGGGGATTGTTGAGGAGATTTATGACTTTGTGGAGATGTTCGGACAAAGCACTGTTTCTGGGACAGAGCAAGCCTCCGCAAGCGGAATAGATTGCGCAGGCGGGGTGATAAAACCCGCAATCTTTGAGCATCCAACGTCAACTGAAACCGCGAAAATTGACTATACCCTTTCGCTTCCGGATATTGATGACGAAGAAAAACTTTTCTTACACTTTTTCATCGGCTTGCGAGACGGTGTTGTGTTTGGCGACGAGGCGCGACAACCCGGTGGTGTGAAATTCGCTATTGAAGTTTTTGACCTGCATAATAATGTAGGTTTAGAAGTCGCGCCAGATAGATGTTTTGAAGCAGTGTCTATAGAGTGTCAATGGGCGGAAAAAGGGATTGATCTGACCCATTACGCAGGCAAAGAGATCGTCATATCATTTTTGACGGAATGTAACGTAGCGGGCAATAGCAATTACGCTTGGGCATTATGGGGCAAGCCGCAGTTACGTAAACTCAAACAGACCCACCTCCGAAAAGGGAAAAGAGATTCGGAACCCGAACTCCGATGCGGCGTTGCGATCCTACACTTCAGTGATGATAGGACACAGTTCCTTGAGTTCAACCAACCTACATCGACAGCAGTTTCGGCACTCACCGACCTTTGCATCGAATCTACAGCATCAGAAGAACCGCCCGTCAAAATATCGCTTTATACAGCGTTACCCCAATTAGAGATTGTAAATGTCGGTGCGACAACCGCTGTTGTCGCCGCAGGTGAAGACTTCGAGGTGCAATGTACACTTCGGAACACCGGCACCGCGCCGCTTGGTAAGACGGACGATGTCCGAATCTCTATCAACGGTGTGAAACTAAGGCGCGGACGCCCCAGACAAACAGTGAGAGAACTTGAACCGGGCGAAGAAACTTCCCTTTTCTGGGTGGCGCGCCGTTTTTCACAACCGACTGTAGTAACCGCCTCAGTTTCGCTCAAATGCCAAACTGCAGCTGGTGAAGCACGAGATACAGCTCAAGGCAGTATTCCAATTCGTATTGCATCTCCGAAACTTGAATCCAAAGTAGTGAAAAAACTGTACACCTACACAGCGGAAGACGGTAGCGTGGTCATAGGAAATAAAAACCTTCGCGTCGTTTTTGTTCGTGGACATGAAGGCACAGAAAAAACCGAGGCCGAAGATGCTAAAGACGCTACTGCTCTCAACGAAAAGTCCACAGACAGCGGTTTTGAATACTACGTACTATCTGTTGCGAAAGGTAGCAACTATCAACAGGTAGCAACCTGTCCAGCACTCTCCGAGGTTACCTACCTTGATGCATCACAAAACCGTCAAACAGTCCGACTTGTTCCGACACTGTATCAACTTGCCGGGAACAATCGCGGCGAATCCATCATCCGGCTCAGCGGTTCAGATACGGATATTGATGGTGTGAACTGGAACTATGAGATGCAGTGGACCCTTACTGAAGATGCAAAACGCATTCAAACGGAATGTCAGTTACAAACTGATAGCAACAGGGAACTTCTCGCCTTCCACGGTCCGATGCTGTATGCGGGGCAAGGACGGAATCGCGAGAAGAAGACAGCGGCACTCTTTCCCGGGCTTGAATTCTTGGAGGGCGATGAACGCTCTTCAAGCGCGCGGGATGCAGCACCGCCACTTGACAACCGTCTCGTGCCGCACCCCTATAAGATTACAGTACCCGTTATGGCAGTAGAGATGCAAAAGACGCTGGTCGGTATTATCTGGAATCCACTGGAAACTTGGGATGGCGAAAACCAGACCCTCTCAACGATATTTGCCTCACCGAATTGGCATCAGCACCAAAAAAACCATATACTCGGTGTGTTCCTCCCGACGATACCGATGTGGGTTCAGGAAAATCAAACTGAGGCTTCGATTCCGTATCCATTAATAGCGTCGCGTCCGGTATCTATCAAAACCGAAATTATTGTTGATGGAAATGCCTCTATTTTAGATGCCGTGTCGCATTGGACGGACGCTTATGGTACCCCTGAATCGCTGCAACCGCCTCGCAGTGATGAAGAAGAAGTCCTGCTTTCACGGCACGGATTCATGCACACGACATGGGACGAGAATACTCGAAAATCACGCCATTGTGTTGATTGGGCAGCGCACAACGAACCCGGTTTCGGCACGTTGCTCTGGTACGATTACCTTGCTACCAAAGATGAACAAGTAAAGGAACGGGTACTGGAAATTAGGAATAATACCGTAGCCGATGCTGGTCCCGAAGGCTTGGCGGCGCGCGGTTCCTGTCATATCTTGAGATGGGAATTCCCGTTCTATATCGGCAACCTTGATGCCGCATTAACTTACATGGAATCAGAGACACAGCAACGCATCGCTACACAAGAATCGGATGGAAGTTGGCGGTGGCATCCGACAAACGAAAAAACAGCTTCCCTCGGAAAAGCAGGTGAAGCGGTCCTCGGGACCTGTGCAGAATCGGCACTCCTACTCCTCAAACACGCTCGGATTACCGGAAACAGAACCTCGCGTGAGGCAGGTTTGAAGGCACTTGAATTCATGAAACAATTCTCCGTCCCGCGCGGCGCACAAATGTGGGAATGCCCGATGTACCAACCAGATGTTCTCGCAGCTGCACACGCGATTGGGGCTTATGTTGAAGCCTTTGAACTCACCCGAGAGAAAGGGTACTTCAAGCAGGCAACGTATTGGGCAGAAACTGCACTACCGTTTCTCTATCATTGGCATCTTCCGGACCGACCCGGCATGCATTTCGCCTCAATTCCCGTTTTCGGAACGACTTTCTATACACACCCTTGGTTTGGTGTGCCCGTCCAATGGAACGGATTAGTGCTTGCCTATTATTTACAACGCTTGAATCAACACACCGAGGGTGAGCGATGGCATCAGATGGCTGAAGGCATTACCGTAAGTGCAATGTATCAGCAGTGGGAAGACGGTGAACTCAAAGGCACTTATCCAGATGGATTCTACGGTTTCTCTACCGAAGGCAAGGGCCCCCATCTGAATCCTGAGGATATCATGGTTAATGTCTATACGCTTCGCGGTCTCGATCCGGGTATTAAAACCGCTATCGCTGGTGATATACACCTGAGTTCAGGCGGGAAAGTGGATGCCCTGACCTTAACCGGCGACGGTCAGTTGAACTGGCAGCTGAGCTACGCTGAAAACGAAATAAGTTATGCCCTCATTGTCGGTTACGGACGCACCCCACAAGCACTGCGTGCCAAGTACGAATTCACATCGCCCCCAGAGGACACCTCAACCGCCAATGGAGAGGCACCTCGGAGTGACACCGAATCTGCCGATGGACTCGGCAAACATGCGGAAATTGAGATTCCCGCTGCGCAAACGCTGGAAGATGTTGAATCTGGATGGCTTTATATTGAAGATAAGGATACCATATTGGTAAAATACCTGCACGCTACAACAGATGTGCAGTTTGAAATCTGTTAACTATGGACCCCTGCTCTGGTCTTTCCGTTGTCAAGACCCGTATTTCTGATGAGGTCTATAATTTTTTCAAGGAGGCAATAAAATGGCTAAGAAAATTGTTTTTACCACGTTCGTTCTGGTTACCGTGGCGATTGTTGGGTTTGTTATGTTTACACACCCTGCAAATGCCCAGGCGGATGCAGCCGCTGCTGATGCCCCAATGATAGACTTCAAAGTTTTGGGCGGGTTTATCATCGAAGGGGTTGTTTTTAGTATTGTCGGTCTCATAGTTCTAATGGTGGGTTACAAAGTCTTTGATATGGCGACACCATACGATCTAAACCGTCAGATCGCTGAAGAGAATAACACCGCTGCGGGGATCGCTGTTGCGGGTGTCCTCGTCTCACTTGGCATCATCGTCGCCGCTGCGATGGGTGGATAGAGATGTCGTCGTAATCGCACAGGACAGGCACCCTTTATTTAACAAAAGGAACAAAAGGTGCGGTGAAAACCGCACCCACAACCGACGCAGCTGTATTGATCTATACTTACGCGCAAAAAAACGAAGGAAGATAGAACAATGGCACAAACAACCTATTTGGCAGATCAGGTTGCCAGTGATGAACAAATACAGGAGTGGGTTGAGACATTCAACCAGCAAGGCTGCCTGTTTCTGCAAAATGTCTTGACACCTGATCACTGCGCGCAACTTCGACAGGATTTAGAGTGGGCACTCGAAAACGATCCGAATGGCTTAAACGGTGGTAGCCCCGAAGGACGCATGCACCTGAGCCATCGGATGTTTGAACATAGCGAAGCCAATCGCCGACTGTTTGAACTTGAACCGATTGTCTCCTTCGCTGAGGCACTTGTCGCAGAAAACTGCCACGTTATTCACAACAATTCGTTCCAGACGTTCCCAGGCGGTGGGATTACGTCTTGGCACCAAGATGATGCCCCGCATTATATCGTAACGGAGGGTGAACCGCCAAAGAACGTCCGATTGCCTGTCCTACTCTTTACCGCGAATTACTACCTCACCGATGTTACAGAGATTGAACACGGTGGCACGGAAGTGGTACCCGGTTCGCACCTTTTCGGGGCATCGCCACCGAATCCGATAGAGGGAACGGAATGGGAAGATAAAATCCAGTATAACCTCGGAAAAGCGGGGAGTGTTATCATGTTCAACAATCAGGTATGGCATCGTGGGGGACCCAATCAGAGCGACCGTACCCGATATATCACGCAGGTGACTTACGCACGTCGACTCGTCGGGCATAAATATTATCCGTTTATGAACTACAACATGCCGGATTCTGTCTACAGAGACGCGAGTCCGCGTTTACGTCGCTTACTCGGCTTCCTTAATCATGGTGCTTATGGGTAATCGTCGTACTTACTGAAAACTGAAAACCAACATGAAAGCGATTGTTTTCTCAGAACAAGGCGGCACGGAGGTCCTTCGGTACACGGATGTGCCGGAGCCAACACTTCATGCTAACGAGGTACTTGTTAAAGTCGAAGGCTGTGCGGTGAATTATTTGGATCTCCACGCACGACGAAACCGACCAGAGATAGCAGCGAAACTCAGCCGAGGAGACACACCGCACATACTTGGATCCGACATCGCTGGGACAATTGCTGAGGTTGGTGATACAAGGTGCGGTGTTACAGTCGGAACGCGAGTTGTTCTCGCGCCTTGCATTCCGTGTGGTGTTTGTAGGGACTGCCGTCATGGCACCGAAAATTTGTGCGATACACAGGAACTCATCGGCTTTCAAACCAATGGAGGGTACGCAGGGTATGTGAAAGCGCCTGCCCAAAATGCGATTCAGATACCAGATACGCTCTCGTTCATTAATGCTGCTGCGATGCCGATTGCGTACCTCACAGCATGGCACATGCTGATGACACGTGCCCAGTTGCGTCTCGGTGAGGATGTTTTAATTCTCGGTGTAGGGGGTGGTGTTGGAAGCGCGGGGTTGCAAATCGCAAAGTTAACCGGTGCCAGAGTCTTTGCTACAGCAAGCAGCGATGAAAAACTGGCACGCGCACGCGAGATGGGGGCAGACGTTACGATTAACTACAAAGACGTAGATTTCTCAGAAGTTGTGCTTGATGCTACGGATGGACGCGGGGTGGATGTTGTGCTTGAACACGTCGGTGCTGCGACATGGGAGCAAAGTATTGCGAGTCTGGCTAAAAATGGGAGGCTCGTCTCCTGTGGTGTTACAACAGGAAATATCGGAACAATCAATATCCGAAAAATGTATCAGAAGCAGTTAACTATAATGGGTTCCGCCCTCGGCACAGTAACTGAGCTCCGAACGCTTATCCAACTCGCTGCGCGAGGAAAATTGGAGCCTATTATAGATCGGACTTTGCCGCTCCACCGGGCAAGTGAGGCACATTCAGTGTTAGAGAACCGTCAGAATTTCGGTAAGGTGGTTTTAGTCAATGCTTAAAACCGTACATACCCCGGAGCGTCGTAAATAAAACTGTGTGAATCTCTCCAACCCTTTTGATATAGCATAAAAGGGCAATTCGTTCAGGGATGTACAGCTCTAAGCAAAGATTAATTGGGGGACATCTTCCATACTAAAATCGCATCCTTGCCCAACGATTGAGTCTCGTTGAATGCGTAGTCTGCTACTCCGTATCCTAAGATGTTTCTTCTGTTGATGCCGCCTGGGACTCCGCTTTTGTTTTCAGGAATTCATAGAACTCGTAGAGCGTCTCTTTGTCTTTCTCTGTAAATTTCATCATTCCTTTGAACATAGCATTGATCTTCGGGTCGGCTAAGAGGTCATTGTGGCTTTTCTCCGCTTTTCCGAGTAGATAGTCAGTCGTAACTTTTAAAGCGTCAGAGAGGCTGGAAAGTGTCTTGAATGAGGGCTTGCGAGTTCCTGATTCAAATTGCGAGATTGCGGCAGGTGTTAGATTCGCTTCTTTAGCGAGTTCTGTTTGGGTCAACTTTAGTTCGCGACGACGCATTTTTATGCGTGAAACGACTTGGTCAACCTTTGATTCTTGGGGCTCTTTGTTCACGTTTAACTCCTTTGCTCAGACAGGCAGACATCGTTGAACCGCCTCTGAGTTCTTTTTTAGTTTTAGCATCGCTTCCATAAATTGTTATGAGGTGCAGTTTTATTTAAGTGTATGCTGCTTCAGTGGAGAGACGAAGGCGTGAATTATATTTTAACTCAAAAAATCTGTAATTGCAAATTTTAATTTGACAAAAATTGAAGTAATAGTATAAAATATATTTATTATTGCCAGGATCATCTAACAATGGACTCCAAAAAGCAGATATTTGGAATTAGGCTGCGCCTGTGGAAAATCAACATCAAGAACGTAGCCTGTAATGTAATGGAAGGCGGATCTACGTAAATGTATTTCAGGAAGGCGGATCTACGTAAATGTATTTCAAAACAACAAATTCACCGAACCGAACCGCAAAACGGATATTTGGAATTAGGCTGCGCCTATGGAAAATCAACATCAAGAACGTAGCCTGTAATGTAATGGAAGGCGGATCTACGTAAATGGACTTCAAAACAACAAACTCACCGAACCGAACCGCAAGGAAAGTTAAGAAAATTTGGAATTAGGCTGCGCCTGTGGAAAATCAACATCAAGAACGTAGCCTGTAATGTAATGGAAGGCGGATCTACGTAAATGGACTTCAAAACAACAAACTCACCGAACCGAACCGCAAGGAAAGTTAAAATTCTTTCTGTGATGCTGGTTATCTGCTTGCATCATCCCGTGCTTGCGCAAACGGTTTCCAGTACCGGCATGAAAACGGCTGCTATCCAGATCCGGGATGACCTTTCTATCGGTAACATCCGCAAGGATATCGCCCGTCTGTCAAGTCTTGAAACTCGTGTGACAGGCTATTCGCAAGCCGCAAGCGGAAGCAAATACATCTTTGACCGATTCGTCGAAATCGGTTTGCAAAACGTGGAAAGCCGCGAATTCCCGGTCACTGTACCGATTGACCACGGCGATAGTGTCATTGAGGTGCTCTCGCCCAATAATACTGTTCTACATACCTTTAAACTCACACCCCTCTGGCCCAACCTTGTACGCACTTCGCTATTAGCAGATGGAATTAAACACACCGTATTAGCAGATGAAACACTGCAAGACATCGCTGAAAGTTACCAAGTTGACGAAGCAACGATCCGCGCAGATAGCCGAAACGAATTTCTGGCGACCCCTGTTGTTGAAGGAAGCACCGTGTTTATTCCGACAGGTGGTTTATCCGGTCCGCTCCTTTACGCCGATGATGGCGAACTCGCCGATTTCAACGGCACCAATATCGGCGGATTCTGGTATGAGCTCCAAGATGGCGATACCCTCACAATGCTCGCCAGACGCTACCGAATTACTGAAGCCAGCATCACTGACGATATACTGAATGAACACCTACAAAAAGCGTCCGATGGCATTGATAACGATGAAGATGGCACTATTGATGAATATGGCGAGATCCCGCTGCTTTCTGAGATTCGTGGATGGGCAACTGATGGTATTGATAACGATGCCGATGGTTGGACAGATGAAATTCCTGGCGACGCAACTGATGGTATTGATAATAACAAAGACGGTCAAATTGATGAGTCCGGTGAATTCGTCGCCGCCAGCGAATCAAATATTTTTATCCCGAAAGGTGCGATCGTACTCCTCAACTTTAACTCCAGTACCAGCTACATCAACGCCGCAATGCTCGGCGGTACCGCTGTCATTTTTATCCAACCTGAAACAACCATTCGCGGCGAGGCAGAAAACAAATTTGGCACTGTCCCCGCCAACATACCGAGATTTTGGATTTCTAAAGAAGATGCTGACCTTCTCACCAACCTGCTTGAAGAACAACACGCACAAGACAGTCAGGTGAATGTCCGTGTCAGAGGTAAGATGACTTGGGAGCGCCGCGTCGGCCAGAATATACGTGGCTTTTTAGAAGGTGGAGACCCAACACTACGCGACGAGCTCATTGTCCTCACGGCTTATTACGACTCCATGTCCGTTGTCCCCGCAATGTCACCGGGCGCAGATCCGACGTGCGGCATCGCAACCCTCATGGAACTCGCGCGCCTCTTCAGTCAACCCCAGTATCGCCCAGGGTACTCCGTCCTCTTTGTCGCAGTTGACGGGCATTTTCAAGGGCTTGCTGGTATGCGTGCCTTCATGGAAGGCATCGGACAGGATATTGTCGGTGCCGCTACAGACTCACCCGGCACGCCGACGATGCATGGACTCCGCCGTGGACTCTCAACAGATATTATCGAATTTGAAGAGTTGGGCAGAAGACTGCTTTTCTCTATTGACCGAAGCGTTCTCGTCGATCTCCCCGCCGGTTTCTACCACGGTATACACAAGGTAAAGGCAGATCTGGACTCGCTTAGCACAACACTTGATGGTTTGGCAGAAACTCGTTCTGAGATCGAAAGTCTCACGGCGCAGCAGCGTGACTTCTCAGAGCGTCAGAAGAAACAGGCAGATAGAAATCGAAAGCGCGAGAAGCAAGGGTTTACTGGCGAAGAGAAGAGCCGTTTGTTGGCAAATCTCGCCCGTTCAAAGAAAGAAGCTCTACAAACAACACATTTCCTTCGGGACATCGTTGAACGGTTAGCTGAAGTCCGCACCGTAGCACTCAACACAAGTCGAGAAGCACAGCGCGAATTAATTGTGGCACTCGCACTGCCGATAGCCCGCCTCGACGTTTGGGCAGTCGATAAACTCACTCGCGCTGTAGAAACAGGCACTATTGACGAATATGCCAGACATCCAAACAACGCATATCTGATTCCCAAACAACAAGGCTCGGACTGGTATATACCTGTCCCTGAAGACCTCCCCGAAAATCTCGTCTCTGATATTGAGATGCTTAACAAAACCCTCGCTAACTGGGAAATGAGTGACAAACGCAAGTTTGCCCTGATGTGGACCCCTGAGAAAATACTTGACCGGCATCTCGATTTACACTCACTCAATAAAGCGAAAAACGCACGCGGCGTTTTGCGAGATACCACCGACACCCAAGCAGTAGCAATCCAACGCGAAACGCAACTCCTTGAAAAGGTACTTTCACAAATCTCTGACAGCCAACCCGTTGAAGATGGCATTAAGACAAGCATTCGGAAACTCAAGGAAGTCGCATTGTCGCCAGATCCCAACCAATTGATTTACGGGGGACGGTTCTTATCAACAGCCGGTGTGGAACGGTTAAACACTATTGATACCCAACTCCGACAACGTTTAGCCGAATCCGAGGACACTGCTGACACCGGTATACTAACAGCCGACCTGCTCAAGGACAAACAGGGTATCTTTGAAATAGCACTTCGGAATGCTCGGTTGGAGCGAACACGTATTGAAAACTTACTCGCAACCGCCGGAACACTCGGACGCGAATATTTGGCTGAAGAACGCCTCATTTTGGAAAACTATCTATCAGACGATGAGGTGGACCAGGCACTGAAACTCCGTTCACGCATCGCATCATACATTAATGAAACAGAACTATTGACGACTGTCAAAAAACGCGCAGAGACGGACATTGTAGCACTCGAAAATCTTATTGAGCGGCTTCCGACGTTGTATGCAGATTTCGACGAGGAGACCAAGACGCTCCTACGTGATAACATGCTAACCCTCCGAAATGCCCGTTTCCGTAACATTCAGAGTCGCGTTGAAAAGATGTTGCGGATTGATACAAGTGAGTATAACCGCAAACTCGGGCAGATTGAAGCAGCTATCGCCCTCCAAGACCTGTTCAACCGTTATTATACTTCACTCTATGTTAGCATTGATCTCTCGTCTCAATCCGACCAGTTCGGTGTATTTAATAAGGGCTGGTTCTACGACCAACAACCCGAATTTGTACTACGCCGTGAGTTTGCGAGTATCGGTAATAAACTTGCAACCTACGCCCAAGATGCCGACTTCGGTGTCCGTATCCGAAAACTTTGGCAATGGACAGATGACCAGATCCGACAGGCAGTTATGGCACGCCAATGGACAGTGGCAAACGGGATTTCTGACAAAACCGCACTCGAAGGAAAAACCCTTGAAACGCTACTGAGTTCACATTTCAACAAACTCACTGGACTTAGTGGGGTGAGCCGACTGATGAAGATGCAGTTTGAGCAGTGGCGCAATCAAGGCGAACCCTCTGAGGATATGCTTAAAGATATGGATTATATCCGAAAAGAGGTTGAGCGTTTCATCCGAAACGATGTACGCACCGCAAAGAAAAATCGGAAGAACAGTATCCGTACACGTGAACAACTTGACGCGATGCTCCGCCTCCGGCACGAAGACCCAGATACCTTCTCCGACGATGAGATTGAGGACATCAAAACCCTCATTTCAATCGCAGGTCTTGGCGGACAATCCAACTTTGTTAATGCGATATCTGCAAGTGGTGGAAAGACGTGGAAAACATATATTCCCGGTAAAATTGCCTTTGACAGTGAGGTGGCAACGCTTGTTGGAAAGACCGGAATCGCTTTTGCAACTATTGAAGATGCTCGCGTCTTAACGGATACGCCACTTGATACAATTGATCGCGTTGACCTGAACAAAGACGGGAATCTCCATCAGCAGGCACAAACACTGGCATCAATACTCATCCAATCACTCCGCGACGAAGAGATGCCTACCGCGGCTCGGGTCGGCAATTTCTACTGCAATCTTTTCGGCGATGTCGTCGAATTCGATGCACGCGAGTCCGCACTTCCCAATAAACCGGTACCTTATCCCATCCTGACACTCCGCAGAAAACACAAATCTATGATGGGTGTACGCGGTGATCTGTTCGTTATGGGTGATAACAAAGGCAATTTTGAGGTTGCCGGGTTAGCCATGGAGGGGAGAGCCACACGTCGGCTCGGCGGTGCCCAAGAGGTTGAAGCATACATCCTTGACAAGGATTCAGGGGACATCGTCTACGCTCCGGATTTAGGGAACTACGGTGCGAAACTGCTCCCAAATAAAGTACCTATTAATACCCGTCGGCGTGGGTGCCGGGTCGTAACATTCCCATGTGTATCCACAACGATCTACGATTTGGTTGATCAGCGGTATCTGCGAACCTTGCGGGAACTTGAAATTTACGACGCACTCACCGATAGCGCACCGGAGAAGTACGGAATGTCCAAGCCGTGGCAGCAAGAGGGTGTCTCCGCAGCAGAACCGATCGCTCTCGTCTATAGTGAACCGAATACCCGTATTAAAATCGGAATGGCTTACGGGCAAATCGGCAAACGCCTCCTACTCATCAAAGCGACGAAGAGCGGTATGAAGAACCCCACACTTTACACCGGTGAAGGGTTTGTTGTCCGTGAAAATGGACGGATCCGTCTCACACCCTACGTCGTTGTTCGAGATATGTGGTGGCTCGACGAGAACCGATCACGGCTCTATAAACGTTTTGGTATCTCCAGCGACCGGCTTGACAAACTACATCAATTCGCGAATGAATACCTCGCACGCGCTGAGACTGAGCTGCTTCAAAATGATTATCAACAAGCACTCAAACTTGCACGCGCCGCATGGGGCTATGAATCTCGCGCATACCCAGATGTCAAACAGACGGGTAACGATGTTGTGAACGGTGTGATGTTCTACCTTGCATTGCTGATGCCGTTCGCCTACTTTATGGAGCGGCTTGTCTTTGGTTTCCCAAATATTCACAAGCAGATTCTCGGTTCGTTCGGTATCTTTTTACTCGTATTCTTCTTCCTAAGCCAAGTTCACCCTGCCTTCCAGATCACGACAACCCCTGTGATTATCTTGATTGCGTTCGTTGTACTTGCCTTGACGGTTATCGTCATAAGCATTATTGTCCGGAAATTTGAGGAGCAACTTGAGAAAATTCGGCAAGAGGGCAGTAAGGTTTACAAGGCAGATGTCGGTAGGTTAAGTGCGAGTGCTGCAGCGTTTAGTTTAGGGATTTCCAACATGCGGAAACGAAAAGGACGGACAATCCTAACATGTTGCACACTGGTAATTCTTACTTTCACAGTTATCTCGTTTACCTCCGTACGAACATTTATGCATCCGAATAGAACGAGCCTCCCACAAGTGACACCGCGCTATACAGGTCTCCTCATCCGCGACCAGTATTGGCGCCCGCTTGAGGAACCCGTGTTGACCTCTGTGCTGAACGACATGCAGAAAACGCAAATTACACTGACTGCCTTAGAAAGACTTCTGGCACGGAAAAATGAAATCCTCGTCAAACAGGGACAACAACCGATTAATGTAGCAGAAGCTGTCACCGCTTTAGAGCAAAACGGCTTTATTGAACAGGTAGACGAAGAATCCGTCGTGACCGTCCGAAATGTCGTTGCACCGCGCGCGTGGTATCAATCTTCAGGGACTGGGGATCAGTCATTTGTCCAGCTGACACGCACACCAAACGTAGCGGATCCATCACCCCCGACGCATCAACTCACGGGTGAAGCATTGACCTTCGCTGCAAACATGCTCGTCGGAATGAACGAATCAGAACCCGCTGTTAGCGGTATTAATCGATACCTCCAATATGGAAAATGGTTTGATCCTGCCGATGCAAGCGAATGGCCCACAGAGTGGCCCTATGTGATTGTCCTACCGAAAGGGATGGCAGAGTTGCTGAAAATCACCGAAAGCGATATGGGTAAGGCGACCGTTTCTGTCTATGGCGCGGACTTTACCGTCGTCGGTGTGCTCGGCATCGGGTTCAAAGATCTCACAGATAACGATGGCGAAGAGCTGACACCGGTCGATTATCAATTAATGCAACAGCAACGCAGTCGTGGTGCTACAGGCGATGAAACGCTCGAAGGTGAATTGCAGAAATACCTCCACCTCACGCCGGACAGTATCGCTATTCTGCCTTATGAGGTTGTCATGAACCAAGGCGGCACGCTCCGCAGCGTCGCTGTGAACATGGAACCGCGAGAAGATGATCCGAAACTGCTGGGAGCGATTGATAAATTGGACCTCATCATGGCACCGCTCATGAACCGTATCGCACTTGACTTCTTCGTCGGACGCGATAAAGATACGTATCTCTATAGTAGTATTGGGATGACGAGTTTCAGTGGCATGGGCAATCTATTCGTACCGATTCTGATTGCCGCACTCATTGTACTCAACACGATGCTCGGGGCAGTCTATGAACGGGTCCGAGAGATCAGTATTTACAGTTCCGTCGGTTTGGCACCCGTACATATTGCCTTCCTCTTCCTTGCTGAGGCGTGTGTATATGCTATCGTCGGTGCTGTGCTGGGTTACCTCATGGGACAGGCAATAGCAACAACACTTGTCCACTTCGGATGGCTCGCTGGGTTGACCCTCAACTATTCGTCAATGTCAACCGTTGTTGCAACGATCATTGTCATGGTTGTGGTGCTGCTGAGTACCATGTATCCAGCAATCAAAGCCTCACGGATGGCTGTCCCCGATATTGAGCGTAAATGGAAGCTTCCGGAACCGGAAGGCGATGTATGGCACTTCAATCTGCCTTTCACCGTGCTTGAAGAAGAAGCACTCGGTTTGAACGTCTTTATGCGTGACTATTTCGAGGCGCACGCAGATGAATCCGCAAGTGATTTTTACACTGACCAAGTCGCGTTCAGTGAAACTGGGGAAGACTCATACCAAATCGGAATGATGGTATGGTTGGCACCCTACGATTTGGGCGTGAGCCAATCAATTCAATTCGTTACATCTCCAGTGGGTGGTGAAGAGGAAGATCTCTATAAAATCACACTGGATGTACATCGCGAGAGTGGCGAGATCGCCTCTTGGAAACGTGTTAACCGACGGTTCCTCAACCTGCTACGAAAGCAGCTACTCATTTGGCGGACGTTCAGCGTTGATGTCCGTGCGGAGTTCCATGAACGCGGTAGAACTGAAGGTGCGAACGGGGCGACAGAAGAAGAAGTCTCGCAAATGAATCCAGTTCCAACACCGGCGGATTAAAAAGAAGCCGTCAGCCATCAGCAGTCAGAAAAGAGGTACTCTTTCTGATAACCGAGAGCCGATGGCTGATCGCCAATCAAAAAAAGGACAGAAAACGTGGAAAAAGTAGCAAGTACTATCATCATCATCGGCAGCTTCTTATGGCTGTTCAGTGTTATCGCTCTTGATGGACGTTGGCAATGGCAAATGTTCTCGGCTCTTGTGCTGACAATTGGTATCTTTTGGGCGCACTTCTGGGAAGAACTACGGGACACCGACGGCACCAAAGAGTCAGGCGACGAGTGAGAATTAGCAATCAGCAATCAGCAGTCAGTTAACAGGGAAACCCCTGTGAATCAAAACTTTTTATCACTGACGGCTGATAGCCGATAGCCAAGAAAGGAGAACATTCGATTTGGCGAGAGAAAGAGTAACACAAGCAGATGAATGGCAAGCTTGGGCGCAGCGATACGACATTGAAGGCGGTATCCGTACCTTTGAGTCAGGGTTGACGGTTAAAGTGTTCGTCGGAGCACTTTTCGTCGGCTTGTTGATGATGCCAGGTTCCATCTATCTCAGTTATGTATCCGGCGAATCCGGTGCTGGTGCAGCACCTTGGGTCGCCGTAATTCTGTTCACCGAGCTTGCTCGGCGTTCCTTTACAACCGCCCGACGGCAGGAGCTCTATATGCTCCTTGGGTTAACCGGCGCAGCTGTCGGGAGTGGGATGCAGTACCGAAGTTTTATCTGGTACGCGTATTTCATCAATACCCCGCAGGCGGCTTCCTACGAAATCGCTGACAAAATACCGGCATGGATTGTGCCGGCAGGTGATTCCGTCGGCGTGCTGACGCGGACGCTATTGCATCCAGACTGGTTTTTACCGATTGCCATCTACCTTGCAGGGAAACTCCTTGGAACGTTGCGATCTGTTAGCGCGCAGTATATCTTATTCCGGCTCACGGCGGACCTCGAACGGCTCCCCTATCCGATGGCACCTATTACCGCCCAAGGCGCAACGGCCTTAGCTGAAACAACCGGCAAAGAAGAAACATGGCGCTGGCGGGTCTTTTCTATCGGTTCTATGGCAGGGCTCATTTGGGGGTTCCTCTATATCGGTGTGCCTTCGCTCACTGGGGTCATGATGAGCCAACCGATTCAGATTCTGAAGATCCCGTGGATAGATTTCACGCAAAGTATTGAAGGTTTCGCACCAACCGGTGTTTTTGCTTTCCGAACTGATTTTGGACAGATGCTGTTTGGATTTGTGCTGCCGTTCCCGATTGTCATGACAGAGTTCCTGACCGCAATGGCATCGCAATTCATTTTGAATCCGCAAATTCTGTACCGATACGAGATTCTCCACCAATGGAAACCCGGGCTGGATGTCCGAGGTGTCGGTCTGTTTAACGGGCTGGATTTCTGGATGAGTTACGGTATGGGGAAATCCTTTAGCCTCGCACTCGTTGGCATGGCGGCTTCGGTTCCGATGCTCTTCAAACTACGGAAATCCAAAAAGACTGCTGGCGAACGCGGCTCCATCGCGACACCCCCAAACCGTGGTGATTTCCCGATATGGTTGATGGGTTTGCTGTGGTTCATCGGTATGGGTGGATTCGTCTGGCTTATCCACTGGATGGTCCCGAATTTTCCATTGAGTTTCCTGTTAGGCTTTGCATTCTTGTATACACCGCTCAACTCATATATTACCGCACGGACCTTCGGGGTGTTGGGGCGTGACCTCTTTGATATACCGTATCTACATGAAATTACCTTTGTTTTGAGCCGATACGAGGAGATAGATATCTGGTTCGCACCGCTACCCGATGAGGATTACGGACGCGGTACACAAAGTTGGCGAGTGCTTGAATTGACAGGCACAACCTTCACTTCAAATCTTGCTGGCACACTACTGATTATGCCGATCCTGATCGTCAGTGGGATTGTGGTGATGCACTTCATCTGGAAGATTGCACCTATTCCGAGCGCGCAGTATCCGTTTGCACAGATGATGTGGCCCATTAACGCCACAAACGAATGTCTCTGGAAAACGTCGCTACGGGATGGAAATAGCCAAATGCTGCAAGCAATTCGCGGCGATTATGTCGCCGCCGGATTCACCTCAAGTCTTGCGATCTACGGAATGTTGTGGGTCTTCAAACTACCTTCGATGTGGTACTACGGTATTATCGGCGGTATTGGTGCTGATCCAGGCAGTATGATTGCACGGCTACTCGGTGCGATTATCGGGCGATTCTACATGATCAAGCGGTTCGGTATGAAACGCTGGTATATGTTCAATCCGGTACTCGCCGCTGGATTCGCTTGTGGGGTCGGTCTCATCGGTATGGGAACTGTCGCTATTGCCCTCGTCTCTAAAGCCGTTATCGTCAAACCGTTTTAATAGTTATAAGTTATTGGTTGTAAGTTGTTAGTTCAAGAGACCTTTTGTGGCAGTCCCGTTCACTGTAGCTACCACAAGAACCTCCTTAACTAACAACCCTCCATTTGGTAGTTAAGAGGTATGCAAGATTTCAAGAAGTTGATGGTTTGGAAAAAATCTCATGATTTAACTATGAGGGTATATAATTTAACATCCCAATTCCCTCGTGAAGAGATATATGGACTTACAAGCCAAATCCGGCGCGCGTCTGCATCAATTCCAACGAATATTGCCGAGGACTGTGGAAGAAAGAGTTCTGCTGAATTCGCACGCTTCCTTCAGATCGCAATAGGTTCGACGAGTGAAACCGAGTATCTCCTTTTTCTTGCGCATGATCTTAAATATCTCGGTTCTGATCAATATGTTCAGCTAGAGGATATGACCACCAGCGTGAAGAAGATGCTAATTACCTTATTAAAAAGACTCGAAACCCAGAACCCGGTTATGCTATAAGAGGCATTCCTCTAACCAGAAACCTCTTTAACTTATAACTTGTAACTTATAACTTATAACTATTAAAACATGGACTGGACTGTTTTTGGCTGGGCGGGCATACAACTCGAAATACCCACAACATGGGAACTGAGCGGACTCAGCGGAGACCAGAAAACAGGCTATCTCCGGCTTGATGACGGAGATATGCCTCGCCTCGAACTCAAATGGGCGCATACGCGACGCAAAAAACCTGATCTCCATGCAACGCTCGATGAATACTTTAAGTTGATCCGCAAGACTTACAAAAGAAAAGGCACCGAACTCTCCTTCCGCCGGAACGTCAACCTCATTAAAGAGGATGAATTCTTTGAAGGACGCAATGTTCTCGGTTTTAGTTGGAAGGGGGACATTCGTGCCAATGGGTTGATCTTCCACGTCGGAAAACGGATCACAATCGTACAGGTGATGGGACGACTCAAAGAGAACTGGCGACCCACAGTACTCCGAATTTTTCAATCAATTGTAGACTGTAGTTCGGAACCACAGACATTGTGGAGTGCTTACGGGCTAAAGTTAGGAGTGCCGAAAGAATACAAATTGGAACGTCAGAAGTTGCTCAGTGGGTACCTACTGTTTGTGTTTGTGGCAAAACGTGTGCGTTTTCAGGGTGCACTCCGACTTGCTAAACGGTTACGGGACCGCATACAGAAGACGAACAGGTTTAGTGGAAACACGGATTTTGCACCACCGGATGTAGGGCGGCTCAGCGTTGAACGATACGGTCCCGCAGAGATGATGTTAGGCGACTATAAAGATGCGCCCAACCCACTGGAAGCATGGTTTCGCGCAAAATACGCCAAAGCGATCCGCGGCTACGGCTTTGAGGTAACCTCTCACGTAGATGCAGATGATGAACGTCTGACACTTGTTGGAGAGCAGACACGATTCTACGACGGTGTACCTTTCAGTCCTGTGCTGATACTCGATAAACTTTCAAAGCGAACAGCATTTGTGTTTCATCTCTGGCGATGCAATCACTCCAACCGTATCTATGTTATCCAGTCTATCGGGAGCGACAATGGGTCCCCGACTGTCCAAAAGGTTACTGAAAGCATTGAATGCCATTAATAGCGATCAGCAATCAGTAATTAGCAGTCAGTAAAGAGACTCCCGTTAAATAAAAACTTCTTAACCGATGGCTGATAGCCAACAGCCGAAAGCCAATATGTTAAATAGAATCCTCTATACCCTCAAACTCAAAAAACGGCCCGACGTGGACCGGACACGGGTCATGAAGGCGTTTCCCGTGCGGAACCAGCTGATAACTTGGGAAATAGACGGCAAGGGCGAAGCCGCGCTCGTTATCCCACAGAAAGGTAAGCTTGGGATACGACTCATCAGTAAACTCTTCATGCTCCCTGAAAAAAGAGTGATTGTACTCGATTCTATCGGAACTTATGTGTGGCAGATGTGCGACGGCAAGCATACCATTTCGCAGATTGTCAATGGGGTCCAAAAACAGTATCAATTAACACGAAAAGAAGCAGAAACTTCGCTCTTTACGTTTATGCAGCAGCTCGGCAAACGGAACTTTATACAGTTCGCTATCCCGCAAGAGAACGCATCCGCAGCAACCCTTGAACCCGAACCTGCAAAATCGGGACTTCTTGGATTCCTACAGAGACGATAGAGGAGTAGTTTTCAGTTATCGGTTATCAGTTTTCAGTTAAAGCAGTTCGTAAAGTCTGTAAAGTGCGCTAAAATTTTAAGAGGATTTCTCTCAACTTTCAAACTTACTAACTTTAGAACACTATCAAACTTTCTTACCTTTAGCACACTTTCTAACATTGACCACTCTCACTGTGAGGCAAACTGACGACCAATAAGGAGAGAAAAATGAACGAACAAACAGAAATAGGTGATGTTGGCGCAGCTTTCGCCGAAACACCAGAACGCTTCGAGCGTCTTATTCCCAAGGAAAATACTGTCCGCGTCCGAAACCTCATCAAACGGTACGAGATGGGAACGCAGACTGTTGACGCGCTCCGGGGTGTCAATTTCCAAATCCAGCGCGGTGAATACATCTCAATCATGGGGCCCTCTGGTTCCGGGAAATCAACGCTTTTCAATATGATTGGCGGCTTGGACAAACCAACAGAAGGCAGAGTCTACATTGACGAAGTGGACATCGCCCAACTCGATGCTTACGAGCTTGCATGGCTCCGCTGCAGAAAAATCGGTTATATCTTCCAGTCGTTCAACCTCATTCCTGTTATGACAGCACTTGAGAACGTCTCGCTTCCGATGATTTTCGCAGGGATGAGTGCTGACGAAAGCAGAGAAAAAGGCGTTGACCTCCTCTCACTCGTTGGACTCGGAGATCGCGTGCAGCACAAGCCTTTAGAACTCTCCGGTGGGCAGCAGCAGCGCGTCGCAATCGCACGCTCCCTCGCAAACGACCCAGCGATTGTCCTCGCCGATGAACCCACAGGAAACCTTGACACCAGAACTGGGTTAGAAATCATCGCCCTACTCCGTCGCCTCAACGATGAAAACGGTGTGACTATCATCACAGCGACCCACGACCATAAGATGTTAGATGTCTCCGACCGTATCTTCCACATGGCTGACGGCAAAGTGGACAAAATCGAGACACGCGACGAAATTGACCTCCACGTCGGTAAATTAGACGGTGAGGAAGTAGGATAAATAGTTTAGAGTTATAAGTTATAAGTTTTTAGTTAAGAGGGTTCCGATTGTACAATATCTTTTCGTAACCGTCGGTACTTCAATTAAGAAGCAACGGTTACAAAGAGATAATCAAGCATCAGAAACCAGACTAATAACTTATAACTAACAACTACTAACTACTAAAAAATGACTATCTATGAACGCTTAGGCATTCGCACAGTTATCAACGGCAACGCAACGCTCACGCGACTCGGTGGTTCCATTATGCCACCTGAAGTCGTCGCTGCAATGGTTGATGCCTCCAAGCATTTTGTAGACATCATTGAACTCCAAAAACGGGTCGGTGAAGAAATCGCGAAACTCACCCACAACGAGGCAGCCTATGTCTCTTGTGGTGCTGCCGCCGCCTTAACGCTCAGCACCGCCGCGTGTATCACCGGACTCGATGCTGCCAAACGTGAGAAATTACCCCGTCTCGACACGTCAATGAAGAACGAAGTCATTGTCCATCGCCATGGTCGTGTCGGATACGATTTCGCTGTCCGCCAAGTCGGCGTTACATTTGTGGAGATAGGCGATGAGAACGGAACATCCCCCGACGAATTAGAAAGTGCTATCACCGAGAAAACCGCTGCGATCTTCTACTTCGCAAACCCCGGTAGAGAACACCTATGGGTGCCTTATGCAGAAGCCATCGCCATTGCAAAAAGGCACGATATCCCGCTTATCGTTGATGCTGCAGCGCAGCTGCCACCGCCTGAGAACCTATGGTGTTTCACACAGATGGGCGCGGACTTGGCACTCTTTAGCGGCGGAAAAGGCTTGTGTGGACCCCAGAGCAGCGGATTAATCGTCGGAAAAAAATCGCTGATTGAAGCGATCGCCTTCAACGGACCGCCGCACCCCTTCATCGGTAGGGGTATGAAGGTGGGTAAGGAAGAAATGGTAGGGCTGCTTGCCGCCGTTGAATGGTATGTGAGTCAGGACCATGAAGCGTTACAGCAATCCTACGAAGACCAGGTTACCTACTATAACGAAATGTTCGCGGACACTCAAGGCGTTACCGTCCATCGTAGTTTCCCCTCCGAAGCCGGGCAACCGATGCCTCGCACCGAAATCCGATTTGACGAAGAACAACTCGGCATCACACGAAACGAAATCCTTCAGCAACTCGCGGAAGGTGAACCCTCTATTGATATTGCAGGCGCAGGCGCGAACGGCGTACTGATTAACGGACAAACCCTGATGCAGGGAGAAATAGAAATTATAGCGCAAAGACTAAAAGAGATTATTTTAAACTCGTGCAAGCTTTAACCTCCAAACCCGCCTGACCGAACCACAAGGAAATATAAATAATTACAAAGAACGGTAGCCCGTAATGAAATGGAGGGGTTTTTTGCTGGGGGTATTTGCTTGGTGTCTTTGCTTGGGTGTTTCTGCGTATTTCTGCGGGTTTCTTCAGATCTACGGGATGGCACTTCAAATTTCAAACCCACCTGACCGAACCGCAAGGAAAATTAAAAAAATGAAATTAAACAATGGTATTCGCTTGACATGGCTCGGACATTCCACCTTCAAAATCGAAGCGGACAGACAAACACTCCTCATTGACCCATGGGTGACAAACAACCCCGTCTGTCCGGATGCACTCAAAACCTTCGACGCGCTAGATGTAATACTCATAACGCACGGACACGCCGACCATATTGGCGATGCGGTGCCTCTTGCCAAAAAACACGCACCAACAGTTGTGTCCATTGTCGAAATCGCCGGATGGCTCGGTAAACAAGGCGTTGATAATACAATCGGGATGAATAAGGGTGGCACTGTCACGGTCGGCGGCATAAAGGCAACGATGGTTTCCGCAAACCACAGCAGTAGTTTTACGGAGGAAGACGGCACAACGGTCTATCTCGGTGAACCTGCAGGCTACGTGATTGAGTTCGCAAACGGCTACAAAATCTACCACGCTGGGGATACAAACGTCTTCGGCGACATGCGGATTATCGGTGAAATTTACCAGCCCGATCTCGCACTCCTCCCTATCGGCGACCATTTCACAATGGGACCGCGTGAAGCCGCCTACGCCGCACAGTTGCTCAACGTGCCAACGATCCTGCCGATCCATTACGGCACCTTCCCACTCCTAACAGGAACACCAGAAGAACTGCGTGAGTTGACTGCTTCTCAAGATGTGGAAATTGTCACATTAGCGGTCGGAGAGACATTAGACTAAGACATTCTGATAGGGACCGTGGAGCCCAAAGGCATTCACAGTCTTCAGCAGCTCGCCTGGGTTGCCCGTATCGTAACGCTGACCCGCGACGCGATAGCCAGACATCCCTTCCTGTCTGATCATTTCTGACATTGCATCCCGTAATTGAATCTCGCCGTGCGTCACAATTCGGTGTCTGTAATTGTAATCCAGTATGTCAAAAAGGAGCGGTGTCAGAAGGTCTATACCGAAGTTGCAGAGGTACTGTTGCTCTGGAATTCCTTCAACGCGAAGGTGTTTTTGTGCGAATTCAACCGTCGGTTTTTCGGAGATTTGTTGGAGTGTATAGAGCCGTGGGGATTCAGCAGAAGGGCTGCCGTGAACGATGCCGTTGAGTGAGAGCTCGCTTTCATGACAGAGATCAAGACTTGTCACAGACTGCCCAACCTGTGCGTAGATGTCCACCAACTGTTTCGCACACGAGGTCTCTGATTCCGAGATATAGAGATGGTCGCCAAGCAGAATCATAACCGGCTCACCCGCTGCAAAATCTTTTGCACAGTAAATGGCGTGTCCGAAACCCTCCGGTTTCTCCTGAATAGCGAAATGCAGCCGCTGCCCTATTTCTGTCAATCGGTCCGCCTGTGCTGCTAATTCCGGCTTTTCGAGAATCGCATCGGCAACGGTGCCAGAGAAATAGTCGGTAATTGGTTCAACCTGTTGGGGTTGCGCAACGATACACACCGCTTCCACACCCGCCGATAACGCCTCTTCGATAATCAACTGAATGACCGGTTTTGCGATACCGTCTTGAGCGATGATCGGAAAAAGTGCTTTCGGCACGGCTTTCGTTGCCGGGAAAAGACGCGTCCCGTATCCAGCAATAGGGATAACTGCTTTTAGAATCGGTTTCATAAAATTTGACCTTAAGCGAAGATGCCCGCCAAGTTGAGGCGGACATCTCATTTTCAACGCGCTGCGTATCTCGTATAGGCAGCGTGTGTTTCAAGGGAAATTTATCGGGTGGATTTGAGTTTACCCCAAGTCGTCGCCATTTTCCCAGCCGCATCGACATCTAATGCGCCTTCAATCCCTTCACCGAGCTTTGAAACTTCGTCATCGGTGAGTGTTACGTTGAAGACAACGACTTCATCAATAATACCGTTCCACTGGCAGCGTTTGCCGCAGCCAGGGTCCGCACCGATGTAGACTTCTTCTGGGGATGCCCACGGTGGTCCCTTCGCATCTTCGCTGTTCTGTAACTTGCCGTTCACATAGACATGAAGCTTTGATCCATCCCATGTGCCGACGAGATGCACCCACTCTTTAGCCGGGAGTTCATCGCCGAGGACTTCAAGTTTGCCACCACCGTTCGCAGCTCGGATGTGAAACGCTGCTTTGGTACTATTTTCGCCATTCTCGTGCGCGCCTGTTCCGAGTAGGAACTGTGACCAAGTTGAGCAACCAAGTCCCTTCCAGATGACACATTTACCCGTCGGATTTTCCGCGGCATAGACCCAAGCATGGATTGAAAAACCCTTGGACTCTTTGAAATCGAGAGCTGCCAATGTTTTCTCTTCACCTTTGGTACCAATTTTGACCCAAGTGTCTTGACCGTTAAACTCCAATCCGCCGCCGAATTTGCCTTTCGCCCACTTCAGGTCGCCCACAAATTCACCATCGGATCCGTTACCGGAGAGATCTTTTACTTCCTTACCTTTTCCTTCTTCAAAGGTCCACATCCCCGCAATTGTCTTTTCATCAAGGTTCGCCTCGCTTGTGGTTACCATCGCGAAACTCAGCGCGATGACAGCAATTGCGACGAACATGTAATTCAGATAGCGTGTTGCCAAAAACATTTTGTCTCCTTTTCATTATTATAGAAATCGGGTTCCATCTTGTAAACCTGCTAACTTTTTATAGGCGCGTTCCGTATTATTTGCAGTAAAACCGAAAAGATACAGAGCGGATTCTGCGCCTCAATTGGTAGTGCACAGTATAACTTAGACAGATCCACGATTATTAGGTTCACCAAAACTTGTTCATACATTTTAACTTATGCGTTTTCGGTTTGTCAAGTCAATTGCCTACTGTTTCAGCAAGTTTCTGTTCAAGCGCGAGATTATCCTCATAGACAGTTTTGATTAACTCCTCAATATCGGGTTCCTGAACCGATATGTCTACAATTCTGAATCTTTGGAGTATCGCACCGATGAGGTCTGCCGTGCTAATCTCCTCCGGCGAGAATCGATACTGCACGTGGGTGCCTTCTCGGTAGGTAACATAAGCATTAGGGATACTGATGTCTGAATAAGTTTCGGCATAATCGACACTCAAAATCCGTTCCGTTGAAAGCAACCGTCGAAGTGCGGCGAGCTCCCCATCAAAACAGAGCCTCGCTTTGTCAATAAGGATGACGCGTTTGCAAAGTTTTTCGACATCATCCAAGTCGTGTGTCGTTAAGACGACCGTGACCTGTCGTTCAGCGTTAATTTGCTGAATGAACTCGCGGATACGCGCCTTGGCAACAACATCCAAACCGATCGTCGGTTCATCAAGAAACAGCACATCTGGGTTGTGGAGAAGCGCAGCAGCAATATCCGCACGCATCCGTTGCCCAAGGCTCAACTGACGAACGGGGGTTTGAAAAAACTCACCAAGATTTAGTAATTCATCGAACACCTCCACATTATGTCGGTATTGTGCCTGTGGAATTCGGTAGATACGCTGGAGCAACTCGAACGATTCTTGCACCGGTAAGTCAAACCACAGATGTGAACGCTGCCCAAACACAACCCCGATACGTTTGGCGTTTTCCTTCCGCTGACGATGTGGAATATAACCATTCACAGTCACATTGCCTGATGTCGGCACCAAAATGCCGGTCAACATCTTAATAGTTGTTGATTTCCCAGCACCGTTCGGTCCTAAATACCCAACGACTTCACCGCGTGCTACGGAGAATGAAACACTGTCCACCGCTTGAACAAGACGGTGTTTGCGAGAGAAAAGGTTCACAAAACTCCCGAAAAACCCTTTGCGGTGGTGATAGACTTTGAAGGTTTTGCTGAGATTCTCAACTTCAATCATATTTTAAAAGTTGTTGGTACGATTTTTCTGCGAAAAATCTTTCAGTCATCAGTTTTCAGTTAAAGAGCGGTTTGGAGCAATCCACCCTAATTTGGAGCGCGCCAAGAAGTAGTGAATTATTAAGAGCAGACCTCTTAACTGACAACCGATAACCGATAACTGATAACCATTTAATGTCCCGTGCTTTGATAGCGTAATACACCCCATCGCCAAAATAACATGGTAACACCGAGAAACAGGAACCCCGCGTAAGGGGCTAATTGCACACCGAGCGACGAAACGCCAGAAGATGCGACTTTTTCCAATAGAAACAGTGCCGGAAAATAGTTGACACACGCAAGTGGAACAATAAAAGTAAAGAAATGTCGAAACCACCACCGATAAATCGAAAACGGATAACTCCCCATGAAAACGCCGCCGTTCGTGAAAATATTGATGATCTCTATGGATTGGACAGTCCAAAAACAACTTGTGGCACCTATCACGAAAAGCCCTATAAAAAAGCAGGTGCCGCTTACCAGCGAAATTAACAGATACCCGATCTTCGCAAGTGACCACGAGACAGTTAACTGTGAATTGGCAATAAGTAGGATGGCTAAGGCTTGTGCTATCCTACCTATCCGACGGAGTAGAAACTCATGCGCAAAGACTTGATAAAAGGTCCCAAGGGGACGGACGAGCATTGTATCAAAGTCTCCGCGTACAACATTTCTCTGAAAGACATCAAAGCCTCTCCCCATCATTTCAGCAACAGCAAAACAGATCCCGACCATGCCATAGAGAAACCCAACTTCCCACAGACTCCATCCCGCTAACTCTTTGAAGCGGTTAAAGAGCAGCGCAATCATGAAAAAATCGATGACAGAGATACTCGCTTGCGCAAATAGATCAAAAACGAACGACAGGCGGTACGCCATCTGCGAACGGATCCGAAGTTTAACGAAATGGAGGTAAAGCGAAAGATAGTGCATTTTTTCGAATACCTGCTAACCGCCTTGTATGACGAGCCGAGAGAATCCGCGTCTTAAAAGAATTCGCCCTAACGCAAGAAAAAAGGCGACCCATATCATCTGTTTGCCTATAGCAATCCAGGTCTCAATCCCTATAATCTTACCCAAATAGATACTAAACGGGATATCAATTAGACCGGCAAACGGAAGCCATGCTGCGATGTGTGCCAACCATTCGGGCCATAACGCAATCGGAACCAGCATCCCAGAAAATAAGGTGATTATAGAATAAGAGAGTCCAGAAATGCCTGTCGTATCCAGCGTCCAGAACGCGGAACTAAAAATTGTTATCGTGATCGCAGCACTCATGAAAGTAGCGAGTGTCATTGAAATTACAAACGCCATTAAGGTAGTCGGCTGCGTCGGGATTTCAACCGAGAAGAAAAGGATGCTGATAAGAAAGGTTGGAAGTCCGCGCATGAATAAGTAATAGCAAGCTCTACCGCATTCATCCGCGAACCAATATGCATGGAAGTCTACCGGTTTGGTTAATTGGAGTGCGACACTACCGTCTTTTATCGCATTTGTAACTTCAGAACGAGCACCCCAAAACGGCATGAGCATGAAGAAAACCTGACAGAGGACAAAATAAGTAATAACTTCGTTCAGGTTGAGAGGTAAGGGCCCCGTGCGTGCCGCATAGAAGGCTGTGTAGACAAAGATATGCACCAACAAAAAAAAGAAATTGGTAGCCAACCCCGCAAGGTTAGCAACCCGATATTGCATCCGCTTTTGGAATGACTTTGTCACAAACGCCAGATAAACATGAAAGGTCAGATAGACAGCTCTCATCCCTTCGCCGTGTTGAGGTCAGCGATGGACACGGACCGCCCCTTCTCTGCGGATTCGTAAATACCATCAAGCATCTGCATCAGCATGATACCCTGTTCCGCTGAAGAGATCGGTGTTTTCCCGTCCACTATGCATCCCACGAAGTGTTTTACCTCTTCGTCAAAGCCGTTAATCGAAGGTGCATTAAGCGGTTTATCCATTTCCTTGCCGTTTGACTCTGTGTAAAGGGTGAAGGGGTTAAGGGTTACACCCGCTTTTGTTCCAGCGATTTTGATATAATTATCACCCGGTAGGTTCAATGCCCATGTTGTTTCGAGGATAATGGTCGCGCCGTTTTCAAATCGGATCTGCGCGAACGTCCCGTCGTCAACATCGTATTTAACATCATCTGGCACGAGATGCCCAAAGTGGGAATACGAGGCACCCATAACTTCAACAGGTCTCGGGGAATTCATTAACCACCAGATACAATCTAAGGCGTGAACACCGATATCAATGAGTGCACCGCCACCAGAGCGTTCTCTATCAACAAACCAACCCTCTTTGCCAATAGGAATACCGCGCCGCCGGACGTAAGCGGCCTTACCAAAATAAACGTCGCCGAGTTCACCATCTTTGACAAGCTGCTTAAGTTTCTGGGAACTCCCATCAAACCGCTGGACGAGCGCGTACATTAAAGTCTTACCGTTTTGAGCTGCCGCATCCGCCATCGCTTTTGCCTCTTGCGCACTCCGAGCCGGA
>PYIY01000191.1 GCA_003635195.1 Candidatus Poribacteria bacterium
AACGGGAGAAAGCTGCTGAGACCGTTTTGGAGCAAGCAGAGGTGTTATGCAACGATTGGGCAGCCTAAAATAGGCATCAAGCCTTGTGCGGCTAACCACTGATTGCTGAGAACTGAATGCTTCTCGGAAAATTTACGAAAGTCTTGACAAAATTTTTGGAATAGACTATATTAATATAACAGTCTATCTCATAAACCATGAGAAGGCTTTGTAAGCCCAATGGACAATAAGCGTACACGGTATTCATTTGAACACATTCGGATTTATGAGATACACGTTCTATATTAATATTGAATAGGTCTTTGTTAGGGCATAACTCGAAAACCCGTATAAGTTAATAACGCGAGCAATTAAGAAAGGAAAATAGATGTTAGCAGAAATACGTCAAAGAGAAGGGGTCATTGTTATTCGCCCCACCGGACGCATGATCGGTGCAGCAAATGCTGAAATTCGAGAGCAGATTAATGAGGAACTCGAGGAGCATTTTGATTCTCCAAAAGTTATCTTTAACCTTGAGAATGTCACCCGTATGGACAGTAGTGGGCTTGGTACGCTCGTCTCTGTGAACGTGACTGTCTCTCGTAAAGGCGGCCGCACGGCACTTGTCAACGCCGGTGCGCATATCCGCAACCTTCTTATCCTCGGACGCTTAATGACTGTCTTTGAGACTTACAACAGCGAAGAAGAGGGAATCCTCGCGCTCACCTCTGAGGAGAGTTGATGGACGCGATAGAGCCATTTAGTCCCTATTTACGCGACTGTAGTTAAGACTGAATGGCTCCGACAACACGGAGCCATTCCTTTCGCGCCTACGCGAATTTTTGAGAAGAACTAAGACATGGAAAAGGAAATTTATGGCAAATCAGAATCTTCCGACACTTACTGTTGATGCTGGCTCCCACGACCGAGATGGATGTCCGGTTAGTGTTAGCGTTGACCATCCTGGTGTCAGCGAACTTCACGATCATGCTGTCACCTTGACAGATGTCGAATCCGGTAGCGTCATCTCAGCGCAATGCTACGCCGATGAGGATGGTGTTACGACCTTAAACTGGATACTTGATGGACTCGCCGCCGGTGAATCGCGCGCCTATACCCTTTCAGAGGGAAGCGTTGCTGGCGAATCGGGCGTTCAGCTAAATGAGGAAACCGAAACTATAACTGTTACACTCAATGATCGACCGTTTACAACATTCCGCTATGCGAAAACACAATTCCGTCCGTACTTCTTCCCTGTCCTCGGTCCCGATGGCCGCGAAGTAACGCGCGGTGAAACCAGCGAGATCTCAAAGGATCACGTGCATCACCGTTCGCTCTACGTCGCCTATGGCGAAGTGAATGACGTTGATCTGTGGGGTGAAGGGGGCAATTCTGGAAGAGTCGTGCATCAAGGTTTCACACAAAAACAGGGGGGTGCTGTCGTCGGGAGGATTTATACGGAAAATAATTGGGAGACACAGGCGGGTGATGTCCTGATGACGGACCAGCAGAACTTCCGAATCTATAACCTCCCTGAGGATGCTGCAATTCTTGACTTAGATCTGAGTTTTATCGCTTCCGTGGGGGATGTCCATTTTGGAGATACCAAGGAGGGCGGTATTATTACAATTCGAGTGCACCCGTCGATGAACGCTTCGGATGGTGGGAAGATAGAGAATGCTTTCGGTGGTATCAATCAGCCGGAAACTTGGGGTAAACGTGCGAACTGGTGCGATTATTCTGGTGTTGTTGACGGAACACCTGTCGGGATCGCTGTTTACGATCATATTGTCAATCCACGCTATCCGACGTATTGGCACGTACGTAACTACGGGTTAATGGGGACCAACATTTTCGGTAGCGGCACCTTTGAAAGGGATCCGGATAAGGATGGGGCCTACACGCTCAAACAGGGTGAAGAGATGCACTTCCGGTTCCGTGTCCTGATCCATGCAGGCGATGCCACTGTTGGAAAGGTCGCACAGAAATATCACGATTTCATCAACCCACCTGCTGTTGAGGTTTCCTGACCGCGAGCTTACACCAAATCAAGGAGATCCACGAATGTCTATCCCAACGATTCATGTGGGATGCACCCATTTCGCGCACGGTCGTCTACAAGCACAAGTCAACTCACACGGGTTAGACCCTGTTGCTTGTGTGGATATCAATCTTGAAGCTGCACAGGATGGCGTATCATCCATAAACGGTGCGCCTGAAGGCTTGGAAGACCGTATCTATACGACCATAACCGAGGCGAAAGAGAAACACGATGCCCAAGCATGTCTCATCTATGCCTCCACAACTGTTCATGCCAAGTTAATTGTCGAAAGTCTGAACCTCGGTATGCATACTCTCTGTGTCAAACCGATCGCGACAACACAGGCAGAATTCCACGATATTATCGGCGCACACAAAGCGAATCCGGGCTTAATGCTTGTTCAAGGGCAGAACAAACGCTGGAACCCCGCCGCGGCGAAGATGCGTGAATGGCTTCGCGAAGATGGTGGTATTGGCGAAATGTTAGCCGGTGAGTGTCGCTTCTGGATCCGACAAAATCTATATACCGGACCCGATTCTCGGCAACCTGATGCTTACGTAGATGGGCTTTTCTTCCATGCTGGCACGAGCCATCAACTCGATCAACTCGTCGCCGCGAAAGGACTCCCGAAATATGTCACGGCGCATGTCCATAACCGCCGCGATCCTGAACTTGGGCAAATTGACGCTTGGGGGACCGCGGGTGGCAACGCACTCATGGAATACGCAAACGGCGCGCCTTTCTCTTATGCTGGCACGCGCGCAGGACACGGTGGCGCCTTCGGTTGGAGTGGCAGCTGGAGTTTTCATGGTGAAGATGGTGATCTCCGACGAGACGCAGGGCATCTTCAACTCTTCCGACTCGGTAAAACGATTGAGGATTTAAACCTCCAAGATTTACACGCCGGACTTATAGAGGACGATCGGCTCCAATTTGATGCCTTCGCACAAGCGATTGCCAATGGCACGGATCGAGACTGGATGCAGGATACAACCCTCGGCACATGGATACTGATGGAAGCATGCAACGAATCGGCGCGAACGCATGAACGTGTTGATGTGGAAGCCTTCGCTAAGAAGATGCTTGCTTAATCAACAAGTCAAATCCACCTGAACGAACCGCAAGGAAAATTAAAAATATGCAATCTCCACACGGCTCAGCGTTTCGTCCATCTGTGATGGGTCGGAACGGAATGGTTACTTCTGGACACGTGCTTGCCTCACAGGCAGGTATCCAAACGATGATGGCGGGTGGCAATGCTGTTGATGCAGCCATCGCCACCGCTGTGGCTCTCGGTATGGTTGAACCTGCGGGTTCCGGACTTGGCGGCGATGGGTTTATTCTCATCTATTGGGCAGAAACTGGGAAGGTCGAGGCGGTAAACGGAACTGGCCCTGCCCCGCGTGCTGCTACGCGGGAAACCTATCTCAAGGATGGTGGAATCCCGATGAAGGGCATACGGAGCGTTTCGGTGCCGGGGATCGTTGATGCCTGGCTCCTCGCGCACGAACGTTATGGTGCCCTAAAGTTAGAGGATGTTTTCGCGCCAGCAATTTCGCTCTGCGAAGACGGATTTCCTGTCAGTCATCGACTCGCTGGTGGACTTAGGGGTGAGAACGAACGTTTCGCTGCTGAACCGGACAGTCGCGCTATTTTTACAAATGATGGTGAACCCATCCCTGGCGGTCAGTTCATCGCCAACCCGAATCTCGGTGCTACACTCCGAAAAATCGCAAAACATGGCAGAGATGTGTTCTACAAGGGCGAAATCGCTAAAGCTATCGGTGAATTCAGCCGTGCCTACGATGGCCTCTTGACCGCTGAAGATCTCGCGGACTTCCACGCGCACTGGGCTGAGCCGATACATGTCAACTACCGTGGCTACGAAGTCTATGAGATGCCTCCGAATTCAAGCGGGCATATCTTGCTCCAAGAGCTGAACATGGTTGAGTTATTTGATTTGCAAAGCTTGGGATGCAATACCGCCGAGAGTGTGCATCTGATGGTTGAAGCGAAAAAACTCGCCTTCGCCGATCGCGAGAAATATATGGCGGATCCAGAGTGGGTGGATGTTCCGATAGAAGGGATGTTATCCAAATCCTACGCCGCCGAACAAGCCGAACGCATCGACTTAGAGAAGGCAGCTTTTGATGTGCCCGCCGGTGGTCCAGAGGCACACGAAGATACGACCTGTTTCTGCACTGCAGACCGCGCCGGAAACCTCGTCTGTGTATTGCAGAGTATCCAATCAGGGTTCGGTTCCAGCCTGGTCGCAGGCGACACAGGTGTCCTTTTAAACAATCGCATGACCTACTGGCATCTGGAAGAGGAACATCCCAATTGTTTGATGCCCGGCAAACGCGTCCGTCATACCATGAATCCTGTCATTGTTACTAAGGACGGTCAACCGTTCTTAGCGTGTGGCACGCCTGGCGCGGATACACAGGTCCAGACGAACCTACAGCTCGTTACGCATATTGTTGATTTCGGAATGACACCGCAAGAGGCAGTCTCTGCCCCGCGCTGGCGTAGTTTACAGAACCCGATGGAATCGACTATCCCGCACACTTGTTCCAATGACCTCCAATTAGAAACTCGATTCTCTTCGGATACACAAGAGGGATTAGCGGCAAAAGGGCACGCGCTTCAACTTGTTGGGGATTGGGGTGGTCCGGGGAGTGCCCAAGCGATCCTGGTTCATCCTGAATCTGGCGCACTCATCGGTGGTTCTGATCCGAGAACCGATGGATATGCCGTTACTTTTTAGCCTATCCTTGGAAAGTTCGTAAAAGAGACAGGACTTACGCAAATTTAGCATGCATCGCAAGATTTTATGATTTTTAACCCCCTAAATCCCCTATAAGAAACACCCCAGCAAAAACACCCCCATATCCCCTCTTATCAGGGGGGTAGGGGGACTTTAAGAAGCAGTGCGTAAGTTCTAAGAGAATTAGAAAAATGTTCTCGAAAACGTAAGCGCAAACAACGTGCCGCGCTGGCTCTATGCAAAGGGACATCAACATGAAACTACGCTTATCACTCCGCAAGGAAAATTAAAAATATGAAAATATTAGTTACAGGCGGTACGGGTCGTATCGGGTCGAATCTTGTCAAAAAATTACTGGAAAAAGGACACGAGATCCGCAGCTTTACCTATCCGGGTGATGTCAATCGTATCGGAAGATGGGATGGCACGGAACGCGTTGAGACTGTCCTTGGCGACTTGCGTGAATATGAGGATGTGAAAAAAGCGGTTGAAGGTGTGGATGCTATCTATCATATCGCTGCTGCCTTTGGTGGTCCGTTTGATAACCGCGAGTACTTGGCAATTAACGGCATGGGAACGCTCAACATTTTGGAGTGCGTCCGTGAGTTCAATCCGAATATCCATCGTTTCGTCTATGCCTGTACCGAAGCGATCTATTGGGAACTTACTGAAAAAGGCAGACTTTTCGATGAACCCATCACCGAAGATATGGTTGCCAAGTATCATCACATGCCTTATTTCCTTACCAAATGGATCGGCGAGGAATTGTGCATGACCTACCACCACCAATACGGTGTCCCTTCAACAGTTTTCCGCTTCACAACTGTTATCGAACCGAGTGAATTCCTCAATGAAGACGACTTGCCTAAACAGTTTGTCTTCAGTAATATTTACAACCGATACAAGAATTATAAAGGCAATGATCCTGTTGAGTTAGAAACGGCTGAGACCGTCAAAAGCCTCTGGAACGGACAAGAGAAGTTCATCCTTAAACGCAATCTTGATGGACGACCCTATAAGGAACATTTCACCGATGTTCGGGATATTGTGCAAGGGTTGGTTTTAGGGATTGAGAAAGATGCCGCCGTCGGTGAAGAATTCACGCTCGGTGGAAACGGCGTTTTCAAACACGAAGAGGTGATGCCGTATCTATCTGAACGCTACCAGATGGATTTCGTCGATGTCCAACTCCCGCAATCCCTTTATTTTGAATTTGATTTAACCAAAATCAAAACGCTGTTGGACTTCGCACCACAACACGACTTAGCAAGTATCCTCAATGCCGCAGAAGCGATGCGTCGCGGTGAAGATGTCGGCATTATTCCAACAGGCGTTCGGTGGGGTTAATAATTGCCTTCCGATGCTTTTCCTTGACAATGCCGTCAAAAATAAGTTAGACTCTTTAAAAAAAAACGTCTAAATCCTAAGTTGTATCCGAAGGAGGTTTGTCTACCATGAAAAAAATCTTTGGAATTTCCGCTTGTTCCCTACTCATCTTTCTCACTTTCGCCTTCTTGACCCTGAATTGTACCAAAGCTACGGTGGCACCGACACGGCAAGTCTCATCAAGTACAAAACACCTGGACCGGCATATTAACCTCGTGCTTAAAAGGGAAGGTATTCAGCCTTCGGGAATATCGGAGGACACAGAATTTTTGCGGCGTGTTCATCTTGATCTAACGGGTAAAATTCCTACGCCTGAAGAAGTCTTGAATTTCCTCAAGGACGGTTCTCCAAATAAACGGCAGAAAAAGATTGATCAATTGTTAGGAAGCGAGCCATACATTGATTATTGGAGCGGATTGTGGATCAACTGGTTAATCGGCAGACGCGGTGATAACGACGACCGGCGCATCGGATTAACAGCTTGGGTACGCGGGGCATTGACGGAAAATATACCCTACAATCAGTTTGTTCAAGAACTTATCGCGGCTGACGGCGAGTTAAAAGATAACGGTGCTGGCAATTATATCATGCGCTATGATCGATCCCCAGCTGTCCTCACTTCACATAGTTCGCGGCTCTTTTTAGGGCTGCCTATGCAGTGTGCTGAATGCCACGATCACAAAACAGAAGCTTGGAGCCAAGAGGATTACTACGGTATTGCCGCCTTCTTTAATGGTATTGAGAGTGAACAGAAGGGATACATCGAGACAATGGATATGGCGGGGAATGAAAGGCGAATGGAAAATTTCCTGATTACCAACAAACCGCTAAAATCTATGTGGGTGGAGAGAATGGATACAGAAGTCTTCGCACGCTTCCTGGGTGGTACAGAATACAAAGGTTCACTCACAAATAGGCGCGAGGCTCTCGCACAATGGATGACTGATAAATCAAACCCCTATTTTAGTCGAGCCATCGTAAATCGCATCTGGAAACACTTCATGGGACGTGCTTTTGTTGAACCTGTTGACGGATTCGGCGAAGAAAACCTACCTACCAATCCAGAATTATTGAATTGGCTCGCAGAGGATTTCGTCATTTACGATTACGACTTACAGCACTTGATACGGACAATCCTTAACTCAGAAACTTACCAGCGGACATCAGAAACAAATAAGAGTAATAAAGATGACGAATACTATTATTCGCATGCCTACATGAAACCACTAAGTGCTGAACAGTTTTTCTATTCGCTCCTTCAGGCGACCGGCTATGAAAGGCTCCAAGAGCACAGAATGAGGGGCTTTAACAGGCAAGGGGGCGAGAAGCGTATGGAGATGCTGCGAGAGCTTGAAGGCAAGAAACGTGAACATCTCGAAAAGTTTCTTTTTCTCCTCAATAACGGCGAAATGGAAGAGATTGAGGCTTTCAACGGCACCGTGCCACAGGCACTCATGATGATTAACGGGAACATGGTGAACGACAGTGCAAGTCATGAGGAACGTGGCAGCTTCGTAAATGATGTCTTGAAGAGATGGCGTAATCCGGCAGATCGCTTGGAGTATATCTATCTTAACGTCCTCTCTCGGTTGCCAACGGCTAAAGAGAAAACCTATTTTCAACGTTATATGGAACGCAGCCTCTATGATAACAAAGACCGGGCTTACGAAGACCTCTATTGGGTTTTGTTAAATTCAGCCGAATTTTCGCTTAATCATTAGTTTGCCCAGGCTAACAGGTTACGCTAGAGAAAAAGATGCCCAGGCTAACAGGCTATGCTACATGAAATACAAGTAATAGGAGAATTTTATTATGAACAGAGGTAAATTGTTTATCGCTATCTGCGGTGTCACGCTCGGCATCGCTGCGATTGCGATGTCGCAAACCTATTTTGAAGATAATTTTGATGACCCCAAGGAATCTGAGAAGAAATGGGTCGCCCTCTTCGGAGATTGGGAATTCAAGGCTGATGAATACCATCAACTCCAAAACACACCCAACTGTATGAGTGTCGTCGCTGACGAATTTTGGGACGACAAGTGGAATGACTACACTTTTGAAGTGAGAGGGAGTAAAATCAGTGGTGCCGAAGGATTCCTGATTATGTTCCGGTGCCAAGGTTTGATGCAACCTCGCGGTCAAGCACTTGAAGACCATCCGCCGCGTATGGAAAAACTCAAACCGTCATTGGAGTACTGGTGGAACCTCGGCGGTTGGGGAAACACACGCTCAGAGGTCGAATCGTGGGGCGGTAAACGTGGTGCCAAGAGCAATCACACGATAGAAGATGATGAGTGGTACAACATCAAGATTGTCAATACACCGGATAGTTACACGGTTATCCTCAACGATGAAGAGGTCGCGAAGGTGGACGATGATACCGAAAACGGTGTCGGAAGAGTCGGGCTGGCAACTTGGAGCACCGTTGCGAAATACGACGATGTCATCGTTTATGGACCTGATGGTCCCTCGTTACCGGTTGATGCGAGAAGCAAACTCGCAACAACTTGGGGGCATCTCAAATCCGCAAAATAGCGTTGAACGTTTTTCATAACGTATAGCGCGAGGTTTTGCTGCCTCGCGCTCCTTTTATGCAAAAAATTTCAGATGCAAAACTATTTTTTACCCCCACGCATTGAATTTGGTGACGGTGCCATCGAAAACTTAGGCGAACATGTCAAGACGTTTGATGGCAAAAAGCCGCTTGTGGTAACCGATGCTGGTGTTACCGACGCTGGTATTCTTGAGCGCGCGATAACGGCATTGAACGCAAGTGATTTGACACATGCTATTTATTCAGATATTGAACCGAATCCGACAGACATCAGCATCACGCACGGTGTGGAAGTCTACAAAACCGAAGCCTGTGATGTCGTCATCGCTGTCGGTGGGGGTAGCGTCATGGATGCTGCGAAAGCCATCCGCCTCTTGACAACCCATGAGCCGCCCTTAGAGCCTTATTATGCTGATGTCGGTGGTGCTGAAAGGATTCACGACGATATGCCGCCCTTAATCTGCGTCCCAACAACTGCAGGCACTGGTAGCGAAGTCTCACAAGGTGCGATCATTACAGATACATCGTTAAACACAACCGACCGATGGCGGAAGCGAGCGATCGTTACGCCGCTCAATATGTCAAACATAGCACTGCTTGATCCGGGAATAACACTTGGTATGCCGCCTGCCCTTACTGCTGCCACTGGTATGGACGCGATTACGCACGGCATTGAGGCGTATGTTGCCACGAAGTACCACCCGATCGCGGAAGGGGTTGCATTGCAAGCACTCAGAATATTGAGTGCGAATATCCAAAAAGTGTATCACGATGGTAGCGATGTAACGGCGCGCGGAGAAATGCTCTTAGGGTCGTGCATGGCAGCGTTTTCATTCCAGAAGGGTCTCGGTGCGGTCCACTCTCTGGCGCATCAACTGTCCACGGATGCACCGATCCCGCACGGGGTAGCGAACGCGATACTTCTTCCACCTGTCATGGAATTTAACTTTGCCCATGCCACCGAGAAATACACCGAAATTGCGCGTGCTTTGGGAATAGATACCAGGGGTATGGATAGCAACGAAGCTGGGAACGCTGCTATTGATAAAATCAGGGCATTCAACGCCGAGTTAAATATGCCGAAAGGTCTCGGAGATGCGGGTTTAGATGAAAAGAAAATTCCAAAACTCGGAGCGGATGCGATGCTCGATCACTGTCATAAATTCAATCCGAGAGTGTGTACGGAAGCGGATATGGTAGCACTATTCAAAGTGGCGTTTTAAGGCAGATCAATAGGCACAATCCACGCCTGCGTTAGTGCGGGTTTATACGCATTATCGCGCAGATAGTCTGACGTTTGCCATAAGCAAAGATGCTTGCCATCGGGTGTCCAGACGACGGATGTCAATTTCATCTTGGTTCGGGCAATAGGCACCTTCTTACCGCTCTCAAGATCATAAACCCAGACCTTCCAGCGGATCCCTTCGCAGTCCTCTCGTTCCAAGTATGCTAACTGTTTCGCTGTCGGAGACCAAGCAGGCGACGTGTGTTTGAGTATCTGACTTTGCGTCAGCGCAGGTGCCGACGCTGATATGTGCACCTGCTTATCAATTCGCTGACCGGGACGATTGCTGCCGGATAGCACGTAAGCCAGCTGCGTCGCATCTGCCGACCAATTCAGCCGATGCACCTTTTGATGCTGCGTTTGAATCTCTTTTAAGCGTTCGCCTTCTATATCTTGGATACGGATACCGACATATTTTGCGTTATTCACACCAAAAGCGACGCGTGTGCCATCAGGTGCCCAAGACGGTGGGGGAAGATAGGTGTAGGTGCGTTGTCGGCGTTCAATCGGCACCCGCGCAATTGCCCGTAAACCGCTGCCATCGCTATTGATACGGTAGATGACATCCATTTGCTTTTCGCGTCTTCTAAAGACCAAACGGTTTGAGGTCGGTGCCCAAGCGGGTCCCTCGCCACGAACTAACTGTTTAATCCGTCCGAACTGCCAATCCACAGTATAGATGTAGCGTTCCCCCTCTTCGTCAACCTCAAATGCCAAAAGTCTGCTGTCCAAGGACCAGGAGATATGCGGATTGTAAAACTGTCCGGTGCCAAGTTTTCGCGCCTGTTCGCCTTTCCGATCCATAATCCACAATTCATTCGCACGCCAATATCTACTGCCGACATCATTCCTTTTCAGAAATGCAATCAGTTCTCCATCGGGGCTCCAGCGCGGGAATTCTGCGCCTTCAATCAATTGTATCCTACGCGGAGGGGCGGTTGGTAGACGGTGCTTACGAGTAAAAGTTGTGTTGAACATGATACCATCAGTATCTTCAAATTCTCCAAAGGCAAACTTATCCATCCACCCCCGTACACCGTTCGGGAGTTCAACTTCATACCAACCGTCCAGCGTTTGCAGAATCGGCAAACGCACCCCGTCGTTGAGGTTTAACAACACGGACAGACTTCCTTTATTATTGTAAACCGGTGCCGTGTCATGCACGACAACCCCTGTCTGTCGCGTGTCCATCGCACGATTTCTACTGGGGAGATTTGTGACATCGCTTGCGTTGGTAAACGCATAGACGCTACCATCGCCGGATGCAGCATAGAGGATACCGTCAGAGATTGCGGGTGCAGCTTCCACAAAACCTCCGAGCTGATACGCCCAAGTCTGGGTCTTTGATGCCATGTCAAAGGCGTGCAGTTGTCCATCACGCGCGCCAATATAGACGATGCCATTCGCTGTGGCAGGATAACTTTCACTCCCTGCTGTTTGACCTCGCCACAACTTGGCATCGTGTTCTGGGGAGACCGGACGGAACACCCCATTCACACATCCATAGTCAATACCACGGATCTGGATGGTTTTATCACGTCTTGATTCAAGCGTACCTGTCCTTGCATTCAGCACATAGATTGTTGATCGGAATGCGCCAACATAAACTTTATTGTCTGCAACAACCGGTGGTGCATCCATCCAATTTTTCGATTTGAATTCCCATAGTTTTTCACCTGTTTTTGCATTCAATGCATAGACTTTGTTATTTCGGGCACTGAAGTAGACCCGATCTCCGAGGACTGCAGCAGAATAGCGGATAGCATCTCCGGCATCGAACACCCATTTAATACCCCACTGCTTAGCATCCAGTGCATACAACTTGCCATCGGTTGAGCCTATGTATAAAATACCGTTCGCTATCACTGGAGACGCGTAAAGGGGGCCACCCGTCTTGAATTTCCACAGCAATTCCAGCGGCAGTGCGAGGCTTTTATCCGGGCTAATTCCCGAAAACCTTAAATCGTACATGAATGTATGCCAATCTTCAGCGCGAGGCGGCGTGACGGGTTCCATCACTTCGGAGGGTATCGGTTGCTGTCCAACAGGTTGTTGTGTCTGCTGCTTTTGCTGTGAATCACAGCCCCATACAATCAGGGATACGACAAGCACAAACAGGTGTTTCGCTTTCTGCAACGCTATGATCTTATGCACGAATGAATACCTTTCTTTAGAAAATTATAGTGTATATCATTTTAGCACGGTAAGCCGCCGAACGCAACTAAAATGTCAGAACCCCCCCGATCTCTTTGACAAACTTTGGCAAAAAATGTTAAAATAGAGTCAAAAGCATAAGGATCATTGAAGAAATGAGACATACTGCCAGAATAGAACTCGCAAATAACGATGAACTTGTTTTAGCAAATGCTGGCGTTATGAACCCTGAAGACGTGCGGCGAATTACCGTCGAAGATGCACTCGTTGATACTGGCGCGACACGGCTCGGTTTACCACCATCGCTTATTGAGCAACTCGGCTTAACGCCCTTCCGAAGTGAGCCGGTGCGAACGGTTAATGGACTCACGGAGCTGTGGATTTATTCACCTGTCCAATTCAGGCTCTTGGAACGGGAGAGCATCACCACCATCTTAGGTGTACCTGAAGGCACGCCTGCCCTCATTGGTCATATACTCTTAGAAGACCTTGACCTCTGCCTGGACATAAAGAAAGGACTCATCTATAATCCGGCGCACGATGGCAAATGGATGACAGAGCTCTATTAGTGAATCACGACCCTTTGACCTATTTTTTGAAGAAACTGAAACCGGAGGCAACAAATATGAGAAAAATTTGAATTTGTGGCAAATCTGTGTTAAAATTTATGTTCTAAACTTTTACAGCACACCATCATTTTAATTGTAAGCGATGAGCGAAAAAATGGATAAATTATTAGGTGAAGTTGACCCACAGATTGTTGAGATTGTTGCGAATGACCTCACACGCCAGCAAAATTCTCTCATGCTAATCCCCTCAGAGAACTATGCCAGCCGCGCCGTTATGGAAACCCAGGCCAGCATCCTTGCCAATAAATACGCAGAAGGCTACCCCGGTGAACGCTACTACAACGGATGCGAGTTTATGGACGAGGTTGAATCCCTCGCGATTGAGCGCGCGAAGGCTCTTTTCGGGGTTGAACATGTCAACGTCCAACCGCACGCCGGTAGCCAAGCGAACATGGCAGTTTACCACGCCTTGCTTGAACCCGGTGATACGATTCTCGGCATGTCCCTGAGTCAAGGTGGGCATCTCACTCACGGTGCTAACGTCAATTTTTCAGGGAATTTTTACAATATTGCGGCTTATGGTGTAGATGCTGAAACCGAGCGTATTGACATGGAAGAGATCGCGTGTCTCGCAGAACAGCATCGTCCGAGACTCATCGTTGTTGGTGCGACAGCTTATCCTCGGCATTTCGACTTTGCCGCGTGGCGACAGGTCGCTGATGCCGTAGGCGCGTATCTCCTTGCAGATATAGCGCATATTGCCGGACTTATCGCTGGTGGCGTTCACCCAGACCCGGTTCCTTATGCGGATGTGATTACGACGACAACCCATAAAACCTTACGCGGTCCTCGCGGCGCAATGATTATGTGTAAAGCCGAATATGCAGATAAGATTGACCGTGCTGTATTTCCCGGTTTACAAGGCGGTCCTTTTCTGCATACAATTGCTGCGAGAGCGGTTGCCTTCAAGGAAGCAAGCGATCCTGATTTTAAGAGATATCAAGCGCAGATCGTTAAAAATGCCAAAGCACTTGCTGCACGGTTAACCGAAAACGGGTTCCGATTGGTGAGCGGTGGAACCGACAATCACCTGATGCTGATAGATCTCACCACGAAATACGAAAAACTCAGTGGACGGCAAGCCGCCGATCATTTGGAAGATGCCGGAATTATCGTCAATAAAAATACAATTCCTTTTGACAAAAGGAAACCGAGGACGACGAGCGGTTTACGTATCGGCACCCCGATGATTACCACGCGTGGTATGGCAGAGGATGAGATGATCCTCGTCGCTGATTTTATCACAGAGACGCTTGAAAACAGGCAGAAGGCTGCCATCAAACGCCAGATTCGGGAGAAAGTCAAGGAACTCTGCGCGCAATTCCCGATTTATGATTTTTTAAGTTATTAAGGTCGCTCGGTTTTGTCCGTTGTCCAAAACCGGATCCCTGTCAAGGTTGATAATTCCTTGGGAAATAGCACAATCACAAATATGGATTATGAAGCGGCACTTGCCTATATTGAAACGTTTATTGACTATGAGAGAAGTCCTGATTTTTCACGACAGGCACGCCTCTACAATCTCAATCGAATCTCTTTATTACTGAAACTACTCGGCAATCCACACGATAAATTGCAGGTTATTCACATTGCAGGAAGCAAAGGGAAAGGGTCTACCGCCGCACTTGTTGCCTCTGTGCTTACACACGCAGGTTATAAAACAGGGTTGTTCACATCCCCACATCTCATTACACCGCGAGAACGGTGCCGTATTGATGGTGCGTTAATTTCAGAGGAAGCGGTCGCTGCCTATATTGAAAAACTCAAGCCTGCGATTGAAACCGTTTCCATTTCTGAATTCGGACGTGTTTCGTTTTTTGAGATATACACTGCGCTCGCCTTCTCCTATTTCGCCGACAAAGCGACTGACTTTGCCGTCATTGAAGTCGGTTTAGGTGGGCGACTCGATGCGACTAACGTTGTTAAACCTATCGCGACGGTTATAACGCCGATTGGTTTAGAACACACGGCGATATTAGGGGAAACTTATGCCGAGATAGCGGCTGAGAAAGCGGAGATCATTAAAGAGGACTGTCCACTGGCACTCGCGCCCCAACATCCAGAAGCGCGAGCGGTATTTGAAAAAATCGCAAACGAACGGAACGCACCGATTGTTGAAAGTAAAATCCATGACCCGGTTTGCAAACCCGTCTCTTGTGATGTAGAACAGGATCACCGGGTATCAACTCGACAACTCGTCCAGAACGCCGAGGGTTTACCTGTTGCACAACGATTTGACGTAGAAACGGATTCCGACAATTATTCACAACTCACGATGCCGCTGCTCGGGTACCATCAATTTGTGAACGCAACGACTGCTATCGCAACGATTGAGTGCCTAAAACAGAAAGGGTACGCAATTCCAAAAACCAACGTTTATACTGGCTTCAAGAACGTGCGATGGCACGGACGCATCCAACGGATTAGGTCTTCTCCGCTGGTGATATTGGATGGTGCACATTCCGCTGTCTCAATGGAGGCTTTATGTTTGACGCTTCGTGAAAGTTTTCGTTACGCTCAGGCAATTTTTATCGTTAGTTTAATGAAAGATAAAGACCTTAAAGCAATTGGCGATATTGTGTCTAAAACCGCAGATACCGTGATTGCGACACAAATTTCCGAGAACCCGCGTGTGATGCCTGCTGAAACAATACAGGATGCGTGGTCCGGTACGTGCAATAAAATTACAGTGTGCCCGAATCCAGAAAAAGCGATTTGCGGAACGTTAGCATCCGCATCACCGACAGACCTGATCTGCATTACAGGTTCACTCTACCTCGTTGGTCAAGCACTGGAATTTTTTAAATGAAAAATAGAAGTAAGTTTCAATATTAAATGGACGTTTTTGATATTCGGATGGATTGGAAGATTGGAAGTGTTTTGCTTGGGTGTTTCCCGTAGGAAGATAGCAAACATGGCGGTTCTTTCACTCTTCCTCAAAAGTTGAAATCTGTTTCCTAATATTGCTGAAAAGAGAGGTTTTAAATGCGTGATATCATCTGCAAAAGATGGTGGCTAAATTGGAAGTCATTTTTAGTAGTCCTACCCATCCTGAATTTAGCCACCGAAGCTTTTGCCCAAACAGATCCTCGTCCAGATGTGCCTCCAGCATGGTGGATTGCCCCTATTGGTGCCCTCATCGCTTTGGGATTTGCGTACCACTTTTATCGTTCCGTGATGAAGCAGGACGAGGGCAATGAAACAATGCGAGACATAGCGCAATCGGTGCGCGAAGGCGCGATGGCATATCTCAGGCAACAATACAAAGTGGTAGGTATCGTCTTTGTTGTCCTCTGTCTGATTTTCATCTTTATGGCTTTCGTCCTCAAAGCCCAAAATGAGGTCATCCCGTTTGCTTTTCTGACAGGCGGTTTTTTCTCAGGACTCTGCGGTTTCCTGGGCATGAAAACCGCGACCAACGCCTCTGCCCGGACGACAAGTGCTGCCATGCAAGGCCTCAACGCTGGTTTGAAGGTCTCGTTCCGTGCCGGTGCAGTCATGGGATTGATCGTTGTCGGATTCGCACTGCTTGATATTACTGGATGGTTTCTCATTCTCTATTATCTCTTCCCGAAAATATTACCCGGATTCTTAGAAGTAAACCCGCTGCCCCAAATTACTGTAATTATGCTTAGTTTCGGTATGGGGGCTTCAACGCAGGCACTCTTTGCCCGTGTTGGGGGTGGTATCTATACAAAAGCAGCAGATGTCGGTGCTGATCTTGTAGGAAAAGTTGAAGCCGGAATCCCAGAGGACGACCCTCGCAATCCCGCCGTAATTGCAGATAACGTTGGGGATAACGTTGGCGATGTTGCAGGCATGGGGGCTGACCTCTACGAATCTTATGCGGGTTCAATTCTCGCGACCGCTGCACTGGGTGTCGCTGCGGTCGCTGCGAAAGATCACGGTAACCTTGTTGACCAGCTTAAATATCTTTCGGCACCAATGATTATCGCTGGCATCGGCGTGATCCTCTCTATTTTAGGCATCTATCTCGTGCGAACAAAAGAGGGTGCGACGATGAAACAGTTGATGGGTTCACTTAACTTCGGCATTAACGGGAGTGCTGTCGGCATCGCAATTTTATCACTTCCGGTGCTCATCTACCTTGACCTTCCTAACAAGTGGCAGGTGTGGGGTGCAATCGTCGCTGGCCTTGTTGCAGGCTTGATTATCGGCAAAGTCACTGAAGTCTTTACGTCTCACGATTATGGCCCAACGCGTGCCATCGCCAAACAAGCGCAAACCGGACCTGCAACTGTAATTATTGAAGGTATTGCTGTCGGCATGGAATCAACGGCGATTCCGGTTATAACGATTGTCGCAGCGGTTGCTATCAGTTACTATCTTCCCGGTGGTGCGACCGAACCGCTGATGGGCCTTTACGGTGTCGGTATCGCTGCTGTTGGTATGTTGGCAACGCTTGGGATAACCCTTGCGACCGATGCTTATGGTCCCATCGCAGACAACGCTGGTGGCAACGCTGAAATGGCGGAACTTGATCACAGCGTCCGAGAACGTACAGATCAGTTAGATGCCCTCGGTAATACGACAGCCGCGACCGGTAAGGGGTTCGCAATCGGGTCAGCGGCACTCACAGCACTTGCCCTCCTTGCGGCGTATTTGGAAGAAATCCGATACGGTTTGATTCACTTGGCAGGTAAAGAGACACTGGATATTGAAGGCGAGGGCACGGTTGAGACGCTAAAGGTCAGCGTCAGCCAATTTATGGATTATTATAATGTTACGCTGATGAACCCGCAAGTTCTTATCGGATTGTTCATCGGGGCAGTGATGGCATTTTATTTCTGTGCGTTGACGATGAAAGCCGTTGGACGTGCTGCCGGTGCTATGGTCGCAGAAGTCCGTCGCCAGTTTCGCGAAAAACCTGGCATTATGAAAGGCGAAGAGAAACCCGATTACGCGCGATGTGTTGAAATATCAACTGTTGGTGCGCAACGCGAAATGATTTTTCCGTCGCTTATCGCTATTGTTGTACCTGTCATTGTCGGTTTGGTTTTTGATGTCGGTGGTGTGTTAGGACTGCTTGCAGGCGGCTTAGCAACCGGTTTCGTCCTTGCTATTATGATGGCAAACGCAGGTGGGGCGTGGGACAACGCTAAAAAGTTTATTGAAGAGGGTAGACACAAAGAAGAATACGGTGAAAAAGGCTCCGAACAACACAAAGCGACCATTGTTGGTGACACTGTCGGGGATCCCTTCAAAGATACTTCTGGTCCCTCGCTTAACATTCTAATTAAGTTGATGTCCATGGTGTCTGTCGTGTTTGCCGGTCTCATCGCGAAATATGGTGGTGCACTTAGCAGTTGGCTCGGTATATAGTAGCTGGGCATCAAATTTCAGGTTATGAAAATAAAAAACGTCATTGTTGTATATGCCTTGAGTATATTTGTCTTCTCCATAGGGTGTCAGCAGTTGAACGATCAGGTGAAGACGGCGCCTGATGATACTGTATCTATTTCTGTAGATGACGTTAATCCAGACGCGATAATCTATACAGGTACCGTTTTCATTGGTGATGCGGGGAATAAGTTCGGAACCGACGCATATACCTTAAATACTGCTACCATCACAGATGATATGCTAAATATCAGCGTATCCTATGGTGGGGGGTGTGAAGAACATCAATTGACCCTTGTCGTTTCGGATACGTTCCTTGAATCGTTCCCCGTTCAACTCCATATTTCCCTGGCGCACAATGCTAACAACGATGCATGCGAAGCATGGCTAACTGATAACTATCGTTTCGATCTTACACCCATCAAGGCAATGTACCAGAAGGCTTACCGGCAGGAAGCCGGCACTATAATTTTACGGCTCAAAGATGCACCAGACGGAGAACTGGTCTACGAATTTACAATATAGTTGCGATTTTTATTTTCGGCGTTGTAGGGAAACCGATTTCCTTGTTTCCGCCTCCCGCTTGTCTATCAATCTTTAGGAGAATTAAAAGAAATGCCCAATAAGTTGAAGCCTCGAAGTTATGCGATTACTGATGGACCTGACCGCGCCGCGGCGCGTACAATGCTCATGTTCGGTGATGGTGGACTTTCACCTGAAGACCTTGACAAACCGATTATCGGGGTTGCCAATACGTGGATCGAAATCGGTCCCTGTAACTTCCACTTAAGAAGACTTGCCGCCAAAGTCAAAGAAGGCATCCGCGCCGCAGGTGGTACACCGCTCGAATTTAATACCGTCAGCATCTCTGATGGCATCACTATGGGCACCGAGGGCATGAAAACTTCGCTTATTAGCCGAGAGATCATCGCCGATTCAATAGAGTTGGTTTCCATCGGTAACATGTTCGATGCCGTTGTCGCGCTCTGTGGATGCGACAAAACCGTTCCCGGGACTGTCATGGCACTGGCGCGGTTAGACATTCCGTCTCTCACGCTTTACGGTGGTTCAATTATGCCGGGCAAATTTCAGGGACGCGATGTCACCATCCAAGACGTATTTGAAGCGGTCGGGCAGCACGCAGAAGGCACAATAACCGTCGAAGAACTTGACGACCTGATTAGCAAAGGGTGTCCTGGTCCCGGGGCATGCGGTGGACAGTTTACTGCCAATACCATGGCAACAGCCGTTGAAATGTTGGGCATCGCTCCGATGGGCAGTGGAAGTGTGCCTGCCGTCGTGGCGGAAAAGGACGAAGAGGCATACAGAACCGGACAACTCATTATAGACATGCTCGCTGCTGACCGGCGACCGAGTCAAATCATTACCCGTAAATCGCTTGAGAATGCGATTACCTCTGTCGCTGCGACCGGTGGCTCTACCAACGGCGTTTTACATCTCCTCGCTATCGCGCACGAAGCACAAGTTCCTTTGACAATCGAGGATTTCCATGCCATTAGTCAAAGGACCCCGGTGTTAGCAGACCTTAAACCGGGTGGACAGTTTGTCGCCAACGATCTCTACGAAGCAGGCGGCATTCCGTTCTTGGCAAAACGTTTGGCAGAGGCGGGTTTGCTCCACACTGATGAACTCACTGTTACAGGCAGAACCATCGGCGTAGAGGCAAACGCAGCGACCGAAACTGAAGGACAGCAGGTGGTTAGACCCGTAGACGCACCGCTCAAACCGACCGGCGGCTTTGCGATCTTGAGAGGTAACCTTGCGCCAGATGGATGTGTCATCAAGTTAGCCGGACAAGATAAAACCCTTCATCGCGGTCCTGCTCGTATCTTTGAACGTGAAGAGGATACTTTCGCTGCTATCAAAGGTGGGGAGATCAAACCGGGTGATGTCGTCGTTATCCGCTATGAGGGACCCACCGGTGGTCCTGGTATGCGTGAGATGTTAGGTGTAACAGCGGCTATTGTCGGCGCGGGTTTGAGTGAAGATGTCGCGCTTTTAACCGACGGTAGATTCTCCGGGGCAACGCACGGTTTCATGATCTGCCACGTCGCGCCTGAAGCGGCAAAAGGCGGTCCGATCGCTATCCTCCAAGAAGGCGATGAAATCGTCATTGACGCAAAGGAACGATGTCTCGATGTTCAACTCTCTGATGCTGAGATTCAGGCACGCTTTGAGGAGTGGACACCGCCTGAGCCGCGTTATGCCCGCGGTGTCATGGCGAAATATGCGAACTCCGTGTCTTCTGCTTCTGAAGGTGCTGTGACTGGATAGAACCGTTACACGCTGTTATTTTGGTGGTTAGCGAGTTGCTGCCGGAGACGCTCTAGCTCAATTTCTACTTCCTGTCGCCGTTGTGCTTCTTCTGTTGCGCGCGCTTCTGCTTCTATCCGAAGTTGCTGCTCTTCCATCCGAAGCTGTTGCTCCTCTATCCGAAGCTGTTGCTCCTCTATCCGAAGCTGTTGCTCCTCTATCCGAAGCTGTTGCTCCTCCATGGAAGTCGTAATCGGGGTGCCATCCGGTAAATACGGGCGCAAAAGCCTGACGTGGGTATCCAGTTGATCCTCCCACCGAAAATAGAGATTTAATGCTTCGCTGAACAAGCCATCCTGTGCGTCCGGTGAAAGTTCTACGATACTACCTGATGGGTCCCGTCGCCACCCCCGAAACTCCGCAGGCTTTTCCAACTCAGGTTGATGGATGAAGTACTCTTGCGCCGCCATATCCTGAAGATAACGTCGGACTTTTTCGTGCCGATCCTGATCGGCTGTGGCATCGGAAAGAAATTCAAAAATAGCGGCAGGAACCGCACCTTCTGACCACGTATAAAAACTTCTTCGCTGTGGAAATTTGTTGACACCAAAGACAACATAAACATCGGGTGCGACGAATTTTGTGATGTCGCCTTCACGGTAGTAAATGAAACTGTCAATGCCAATATAGATGTGGGCATTGATCGCAAAATATCGCGTGAGTTGTTCAGAAAAGATTCTAATCTGTTCACCGTGAAATCCTGTCGCCGCCATAGGCTCATCGTCCTCACAAGGGTATCCTTCGATATAAATGGTGGGTTTTCCGCTCGCTTTTGGAAAGGTTGGCATATATTTTTTTCGCTTGAATTCAAAGTCCTGTAGGGTATCCATGATCTCCTCCGTATCAGTGTCGGAATGTCTCTCACTTGCATAAGCGTGCGAAGCCTCTGTCAATCATTTTTGAAGGTTTCCGAGACGTTTTCATAATTTTAGCAAACCTTCTATCTTTTGTCAAGTGGCACGTAGGGGTGGAACAGAACCATTCAGTTTTAAGAAAATGTCGGGTTTCACGTCTTTTTTAATGACCCGGTTCGGTTAGGAAACCGAACCTACCGAGCCTGGGGGGGCAAAATTGGACTAAAACCGAGAACTGAATGGCTCTGAGGGGTGGAACAGGGCTATTTAGTTTTCGGTTCCGCCTTTGGTTTTAGTTTGCCTACCCATTTTGATTTCTTTCGTGACTTTTTCTGGCAAATATGATATGGTTTGCACAATCGTTTGTGGACAGCGCGCTTGAGAAAATTCTCTATCCGCTTCTACATTAGGCCTAACCTTCTAACGCATAAGTGTCTCTCCCATAGAAACAAAGCAAAAAACAAAATTCGAGGAAACCGATGAATCCAAAACAGACAACTATAAAACTTTCTCTCGGCCTGATGAGCCTAATTTTACTAACAATCTCCGGATGTGGTCGGGTTGACCTTGGCATGATGGACGACAAACGGGCCGAACTTGATACTGTGGATCCGAACCTCGTCAGGGCAAATACGATGTTCGGATTTAATTTACTCAACGAACTCCGAAAGACCGATGAAAAAAATAATACACTTATCTCGCCCTTCAGCCTTTCTGTTGCGCTAGCGATGGCACGCAACGGCGCAGCAGGTCAAACCGAACGCGCGATAATATCTGCGTTACAACTGCAAGCATTAGATCCCGAGTTGATCAATGTCAACTATGTATACTTGCAAAGAGCACTTCAGGCACCTGATTCAAAGGTGACACTGGAGATTGCAAACGCGCTTTGGGCTGCCGAAGATATTGAACTCGATCCCGGTTTCCTGAATCGAAATAATCAATTCTTGGATACAGAAATCGCAACACTCGATTTCACAGAGCCGACTAATGTTTCAACCATCAACGACAGCGTGAATGCCAACACCAACGGGACAATTCCGAGTATTGTTGACGCGATTGACCCGGAAACGATAGCGTGCTTGATTAGCGGGATTTATTTCAAAGGAGATTGGCAAGAAGAATTCGATATATCCCGAACCGAAGACAAACCTTTCTATCTCGCGAACGGTGACGAAAAACATGTCCCGATGATGCACGAGACGGATTGGTACTCGTACTATGCAGACGAACACTTTCAGGTTGTGAGTCTCCCTTACGGCGATGATCAAATGGGTATGTATATTTTCTTGCCGAATCGTGACACTGATCTCAACACCTTCTTAGACCGTTTGAATGTTGAAAATTGGGAGGGTTGGATGTCGCAATTCTTCTCAGCAGAAGTGGCACTCGTCATGCCCAAATTCAAACTGCACTATTCAGTAGAACTGAAGGCCGCGTTAGAGCGACTCGCTATGGGTATTGCGTTTGATGAAGATCGCGCGGATTTCAGTCGCATGACGGTTTCATCGGTTCCGGTATTTATTAGTTATCTGACGCATAGCGCAGTTGTTGAAGTCAATGAAGAAGGTACTGAAGCCGCCACGGGAACCTTTGTTTTTTTCGAGGAATCTGTACCATTAGCAGCCGACGTAGCGGCATCTGTACCGCCTATTCCGTTTGTTGTAGACCGACCATTTTTCTTCGCGATTCGTGATAACCAGACAGGGACAGTGCTATTTATGGGTGTTGTTATGGACCCCACAATGTAATCGGTGGGATTCAACAAATGTTGTCTGATTTGTGTGTTTTTTTTATAATCGTTTTGTGATTGGCAGCCTCCATTTTTTACGAGGTGCATCGAGGGTGGTAACGACACCCGTCGACGCGGCACTGCCATAGTAACGGTATGACAGCACTCACCTAATTGTAACGCCGATTTGGAAAATAAATCTGCAACACACATCAGCGCTTTTCTTTGAGAAAACTTGCCTTCCATGCTTCCAGCCTTCCTTTGCCTTCCGAAAACCCTAAAGCACAAATCGCTGAGTGCTCCTATTGACATAAAACCTAAACTTTTAACGGTATGCACCCTTTCGGCAAAAAACTGTGTCTTTTAATTATAAGAGGGAGTTCTGATTTTTTACAAGTTTCAGAGAAAAGTAAACTCACAGCATATTAGCACCTCATTTCAGCAGAATACGACGCTGCCTTTTGACGAGGCTGCCTGAATGACATAACATCGTCCAAACTTTCGTAAAATTTAGCATTTTTCATTTTTTTTCTGATTTTTGGGTAATTTATGACATTTTTTTCATGTTATGCACGAAAAGTGGTAAAAAAAATGGTCTATATAAGATAGCGTTGGATGAATGTTTAGATTTCAGCGTTCATCCGACTTGCAGCGTTTCAAATCGTGGTTCCGCCGCTAAGAGAACGGCGCGAAGATATTCCTATCTTGGCATATCACTTCCTGATTAGACGGAGAGCCATCGTCCACGCCCTCAAAGTGATGGACAATAATATCCCCGATGCCGCACAGGCGTTGGGCATCGGTAGATCCACACTTTATCGGAAATTGAAGCAATATAACCTGCTATCGTAAAAATGTTGTCTCAATATGGGACGCTGTTTCATATTGAGACAACACGCCGAAACCCGCGTTATCAAAGGCTTGGTCACCGATACGCCTCCCAAACTTGTCTCATTTTGGGACGCTCGGCGAAAAACAACCTTAAGCAACCCGACTACAGCGCGTACAACCTGAATCCCGCGTACCACCTTGACGGACAAGGTATAATAGGGCAATGATAAGAACGTTTTCACCGATTGGCACGGTTCTTGCTTATAACAATAATGTGAGTGAAGTGAAGTATAAATCAAATCCCTTGATGTTATTAATGAACTTCGTTGTCCGCTTTCTCTATCAGTTGAATTCAACCAAAGGAGACTCGCGATGTTTCGCTCTTTCCTTTTGATTCTTTTTCTTTGTGGACTGACCGTCGTCTCGGTGGTGCTGGAATACAAGGCATCCGCGGAGACGTTTGCGTGTCCGCCTACGCGTGTGTGTTTACCCAAAGCACCGCCGCCGTGTGAGACACTCCCTTGTGTGCTGGATGTGAAACCGCCGGATTGTGAACCGCTCGATTGTGATGTTTCGCGTCCGTTGTTGCGCCGGGCGCGCGCATGCGTGGCGGAAGCATCTCCGAGAAACCGTGAGAAGAAGTCCACCATCTTTGTGTTTTGTAGATGTCAAGTTTGATAAACTTCAGACCGTCGCGCGGGTGTCCACAGCGAATATTATGCGGGTGCTGAGTCAATAGAAACTAAAACCGATGCAGACGTGTATCGGAATAAATCATAGGAGGAATCCTGATGTTTCGAGACATTTTGAAAAACCGCCTCTTTATCGGGGCGTTAGCGTTCTTTGTGTTGTGCGTTGCGGGGAGCCTGCTTTATATGCGGCACGTTGAACAGCAGACTGCCCGTGAGTTAGCAGAGACGCAGGAACGCGTCCAGCAATACACCGACAGACAAAACCGACAACCCACCCCCGAAGCATCTGTTAGGGCAGAACCGCAACAGGATGGACACGTCCACGAGGATGGCACGTTCCATGCGGGGCCGCATGAAGCCCCCCCTGTTGCGGCACCGCCGCCCTCTGTTGCCAAGCCTGCGGGCGATGTTTCGGTGCCTTTTGTGGGGGCGGATGCGCCGTTTGACGATCCATATCTGCAAATGGTGGACGGCTTTACAGTGACCTCACAGTTTGCGATCATGATGGCACCGAAGGGTGTCGGTCCGGATTGGTCGGCGATGTCGGCGGAAGAACTTGCCGATGCGATTGAAACGATCAACAAGACGCATGGGGCACCGCGTGATGATGCCCTCTGGCCCCCGGAGGGTTATTCGTATGCATTCGGTGGCACGACTTCTTTATCCAACGGCGATAACGTCTGGCTCGACGATAACGGGTATCCGATTTTAGCCAAGCGCGGCGCACCGTTCTTTGACATCGCTTGGGTGGAGGATTTCAGACCGCCCCCGGATGTCTACGCCGACTACAAGGCATTGCATGAACGTTATATTCAAGCATTTTTGAACGTCCCGGACGATTCGACGACCTCTCCTGAACTCGAGCAAATCTCTGCGGAAAAGAAGGCGATCAAGGCGATGTATCGCGGTCGGATTCCAAGTGGCCCTTTTGGTGGAGGTATGGTGCCTTCAGGCATGGACCCGCCTCAGTACTTCCGGCAGTTCAAGGAGATTCAAAATCAACTGAAGCTCAACGCTCTTGAGTCCGAGGGTATCGCCTATCTCAGGGATTATTATATATATCCAGAGGAGTTTACAAAATGAAGCGACAATTTTTATTCATGACTTTACTGTTTTCAGTTTTATTGTTATTCGCGTTGAATCTACAGGGCGATAATACTTATACGAGTCATCCGACGGTCAGCGTGGATCATTCAAGTTTCACGAAATACGTTGATATTCTTACTAACGAGTCGACGTGGTATCTTAGTTGGATTGGAGGGACTGCAAGTGTTTACGTCTCTGCGGGTATGGAGGGTGTCGGTCAGGGGCAAGGGACGCTCACGAACATCAGCATCATGGGTCAAGGCCCGATTGGGACATGGCAGGATAAAGAGAGTGATGCTGGCACGAAGGATCAAGACGGTCCCGGTTCATGGCGTTCTGGGACGGGTACCGCCTCGACGACTTACCCAGCATCTATCCCCCCTGATGCTGAGGACGGTGATTCGTGGTCTTGGTCGTCGGGGGGTTATACGGTAATATGGCCGTGGGAATGGCATGAGACGACATCTTGGGGCGTTAACGTCAGTATTCCTACGGGTGTTGCGGGTCGGTACACGACGACGGGGGGTTGGGCGAAAGGCACGACGGTAAGGCGTGATGCCTCCAGTGCCTCCAGCACTTCATCAGGTCCGATCACGTTGGAAGTGAAGTATATCTGTAACCAGTGCAATGCGTCCGGCAAGACGAAGGCCGCGATGGGTGGTAAAGCGGCACATGAGAAGATCACGTGTCCTGCTCCGAATTGTTCTGTGAGGTATCACAAATGTTCACCGCCGTCGAGTCATGCGGTCTGTTCGGCTTGTGGGGATCGTAAGTGTGACGGTGATGATCATAGTTATGTGGCTGTGTGTTCAGATGGCTACGGCCCCGGATACCCAGCGACGGCAAAAGGGTGTGGCAAGAAAATCTATGAATGTACTCGGTCCGATCATGCGCTCAAGACCTGGAAGTGTGGACATTCAACGTGGGCTTGTAATCCAAGCAATCATGGTGATACCACCGTCACGTGTCCGCTGGGTCCCAACAATCAGACGTGTGATTATGGGCCTTACTACCCGTGTTCACCGCATACCTGCACCTATTCGGGTGGTGGCAATCCGCCATCGGGTGGCTCAACGTTACCGTGTGGTCATAGCAGCAGTGCGTCGGGTGATCATTCGCTGCAAGCGACTTGTTCCTCGAGTAATGCCAATGGGACCTGCACGGTAACGAGTTTCTATGCGTGTCAGTCGCATACGCATTTATACCCGACACCGCCACCACCGCCAGAGCCGACGTGTCCAGAGGGACACACCTATGACCCGAGTAATAGCAGTGAAGTGAATCGTCACACAATTGAGAGGACGTGTCGTCGGTTCGGTTGTGGTCAAACATGGTATCGGTGTGTTGGCAAACCTGCGTCGTGTAAGGCATCGACGGACCCGTGTTGGGCGATCAACCCATGGCCATGATGTCTGAAACACAACGAACCCTTTTCAACGAACGCGCCGGTGGTCTTTGGATGGCTGGCGCGTTCGTTTTACTGATGATCGTCGTTGTGGTGTGTTTTCTCGCGTCCGCGCCTGTGAGACGTGACCCTGAACCCGTCAAGGTTCAAACATTGCCCGCCCCGCGTCGTGATGCCCGGAGAACGCCCGCCGTCTTTGATGTGGAAGCGTTCAAACGTACGATCATTGACAATAACCTGTTCCGTCCGTTAGGGTGGACACCGCCGCGCCGAGTTGAACCCTATCGCCTGATAGGTACGATTCTGCCGCGAGATGTGAACACGCCGCCGAAAGCCATCATCCAATCCACCGCAGGACAGAAAACATATATCGTGTCAATCGGTGAGAAAATCGACGCATTAACCGAAGTTGTCTCGATAGAAAGCAAACAGGCGGTGCTTTCCATCAACGGAGAGCAGCGGGTGCTGCGCCTGCCGATCGGTTTCTGATGCCCCGCCGTTATTGGTCGCAGAGCCATTCAATTTTAAGAAATTATTGGATTTCACGTCTTTTTTACAGGAGCCGGTGCGGTTAGGAGGGAAATCCGCAGAAATACCCAAGCAATACGCAGAAATACCCAAGCAAAAACACACCCAGCAAAAACACCGGACCTACCGGGCCTGGGGTGAAGATTCGATCGGAAAATGGAGAATTGAATGGCTCTACATTGGTCGGAAAAAACCTTGTAAAATCCGCCCCGATTTGTTAGACTATATCTCATGAATACACAAAAACCAATCATCCTCAACCAATCAGAACTTGATTGGGAAACTTGGGACGATCCAGACCTCGCCGCCAAAAGTCCAGTGCGCTGGAAAATCCTCATATCGGGTGAACGCGGCCCCAGCAGTCAACTCTCCACTGGAATAGCAGAGATGACACCGGGGACCTTGCTTCCACTCCATCACCATGAACCTGCGGAGACATATTATGTCATCAGCGGTTCTGGGTATGTGACAGTAGAAGATCACGAAGCATCAATCAGTCCGGGTGCGTCAGTTTTTATACCTTCTAATGCAAAGCACTCACTCCGTTGCACTGGGACCGAGAATCTTGTTTTTCTATTCACTTTCGCAGCGGATCGGTTCGATGAAATCGTCTATCACTTTGATGTGTAATACCAATTTGACAATTCCACAAGGATAAGTTACCGACATGCCAACGTTAAAGACCACAGACACTAAACCTATCATCTCCAATGCGGATGCCAGTCTGATAGACATTGGCGATGGTGTTGCTCAACTTGAACTGCATAGTAAATTGAACATCATCGGCGATGGAACGCTGGAGATGTTTGATGCTGCCTTGGAGGAAGTAGAAGTCAATCACGTCGGTATGATTATCGCTACAGAGGCGAAGCATTTTTCGGTGGGACTTGACCTTATCCTCCTGCTTGAGCGCGCTAAGAACCAAGAGTGGGACGCTATTTCAGGAACACTCCGCAAACTACAGAGTGTCTGCACAAAACTCCGGACGGTATCGAAACCGGTCGTCGCTGCGACAGCGGGGATGGCACTCGGCGGTGGATGTGAGCTCGCGTTCGGTGCCGATAGGGTGCAAGCTTTCACTGAAAGTTCCCTCGGTCTCGTTGAAGTCCGCGTCGGCCTCATTCCGGGTGGTGGCGGTACGAAGGAGATGGCATTCCGATGTCTGGAAGGGCAAATACTACCCGCGCCAGTTCAAAATTTGTTTCCTTATGTTAATAAGGCTTTTGGGACGATCCGCGAATCCACGGTTTCACAAAATGCTGCAGATGCGGTGGAACTCGGTTATCTCCGTCGCACAGATGCTATCTCATCAAATCGAGAGACGCACCTTGAAGATGCTAAGCAATTAGTCCTTTCAATGCACAAAGTCGGGTATCAACGCCCCGACCCACAACAGATATTTGTGCTTGGTGAAGAAGGGATCACTCGGTTCAATCTGCAAACGCATTTACTTCGGCAAGCGGATACTATCGACGATTATACGCAGTACCTCGCCACTCAATTGGCTTATGTCCTCTGTGGTGGTAAACTGTCAACCCCTCAGTTTGTCTCCGAACAATACCTGCTTGACTTGGAGCATGAGGTGTTTCTCAGTCTTTGTGGAGAACAAGAAACGCATGCGAGGATAGAAGCAACGCTCCAGAGAGGGAAAAAGTAATGCAAACGACACCGAGTGTAGTTATCGTATCCGCTGTGCGTACAGCCGTAGGAAGAGCTGGAAGGGGCAGGCTGAAAAACACACGTCCAGACGAACTCGCCGCTGCTGCACTCCGGGGCGCGGTTGAGAGACTTCCACAATTTGACTTGGATGTGATAGACGATGTTATCATCGGGTGCGCGACGCACGAGGGACCACAGAGTTACAATGTCGCGCGTATCGCCAGTTTACGCGCAGGATTTCCGGTCTCTGTCCCTGCTATTACGATCAATCGTTTCTGTGCCTCCGGTTTAGAAACGATAGCGATGGGTGCCGAGCAGATTCTATCTGGGCGTGCTGAGGTCGTTATCGCTGGTGGTGTGGAGAGTATGAGTCAAGTCCCGTTCGGTGCCAACCTCTCTCCGAACCCGGCACTCATAGAACACGCACCCGATACCTATCTCAGCATGGGATTGACTGCCGAAAACCTTGCTCGAAAATACAATATATCTCGTACTGCACAAGACGCTTATGCCTATCAGAGCCACCGCAAAGCAATCGAAGCGATTGATGCAGATAAATTTCGTAAAGAAATCGTGCCGTTGACGATAGAGGAGACACATCTGAATTCGGAGGACGCGCTTGAAACTGTGCGTGCTGTCTTTGATACGGATGAGGGCCCGCGCCGTGATACTTCAATAGAAGCACTGGCATCTCTGAAACCTGTTTTTCACGTAGACGGCACAGTGACGGCTGGTAACGCTTCCCAGATGAGCGATGGTGCTGCCGCTGTTGTCCTCATGTCCGAGACGCGAGCAAAGGCAGAGGGTTACGATCCTTTGATCCGTTTTGTTGGTTACGCCACAGCCGGTGTCCCACCTGAGATTATGGGGATCGGACCGGTGCCAGCAATTCCGAAGGCACTCGCGGCTGCAGGATTAACTTTAGCCGATATAGATGTCATAGAACTCAACGAGGCATTTGCCGTGCAAGCCCTCGCGGTGATTCAAGAGGCACAATTACCCTCCGAAAAAGTGAACGTCAATGGAGGGGCGGTCGCGTTGGGGCACCCCCTCGGTTGCACAGGCACAAAACTCACTGTGAGTCTGATTAATGAGATGCGTAGACAGAATCACGAATACGGTATGGTAACGATGTGTGTCGGCGGGGGTATGGGTGCCGCTGGCATTTTCTGCCTGGCACCAAGCAAGGAATAATTAAGGTTAGGACTTACGCAAATTGACCAGAGAAAAGGTATATTTTGCTGAAAATGCCTCGTAGTGAGAGTATTTCATTGTATTTAACCCCCTAAATCCCCCTTATCAGGGGGACTTTAAGAGGAGCGTAAGCCCTATAAAGTCTTAGAATCGAAGAACGCAATTAACTGAGAGTATACAGAATCACATCAAGAACCAGATTGACCTGTAAGGGCAATCTGCGCGGAGGCCTATAGGTAAAAAAATGGAAACGCATGTCTATCTCTCTATAGCAGGAGAAAACAGAATCGCCATTTATACATTTGATGTATCTAATGGGGACATAGAACTTCAAGAAAACATCAGTGTCACGGGTTCTCCAGGTCCCTTAGCACTCTCACCGTGCGGTAACTATCTATATGCTGGGTTGCGGTCGAGTCGCGAAATTGCCAGTTTCCGCATTGATGAAGAGACGAAACACCTCTCACATTTGCGGACGATCCAACTCGACGCGGATACATGTTATATCGCAACGGACAAGACCGGACGTTTTTTGCTCTCCGCCTATTACGGTGCGGGTAAGGTTACCGTGCACAGAATCGGTGACGATAAAACCGTCCAAGGTGAAACACTTCAGAGCGTCGAAACTGATATACACGCGCATTGTGTCGAAACTGATGCCTCAAACCGATTTGCTTTTGTTCCGCATACTGTACCTCGGAACGCTATCTATCAGTTTCATTTCGACGAAGGGACAGGTAAACTTACACAGAACCCTGTTGGGAATCTTAACCCGGGTGCGCCAATTGGACCGCGGCATTTCTGTTTCCACCCGAGCAAACCGATCCTCTATTTTTCAAACGAAAATGGATCGAGTGTTTCGGCGTACACGCTTCAAGAAGGCGGGGATCACCCCGGAATATTAGCAGACCTCCAGGAAGACCTCTCTACCCTCCCGGCGGGTTTCGAGGAGGACAACACCTGTGCCCAAATCCACATTGATCCACAGGGGCAATTTCTCTATGTTTCCAATCGCGGCCACGATAGCATCGCAGGATTTGCTGTTGACGAAGAAAGCGGGAAACTCAGTGCTATCGGGCAGCAGTTGACGGAACCGACACCCCGCGTCTTTAACATTGACGGGACCGGCAATTTCCTTTTTACGGGTGGTCAAGGTTCCGGTAGACTTGCTACCTATCGGATCAATCGGCAAAGCGGGGCATTGGCACCGCTTGCTACCTATGACGTTGGTGAAAATCCGATGTGGGTGCTTTTTATCTGATCTACCTTTATCTATCAATACCAAAAACCGAGTCCGACACGTAGTGCTCAGACGGCTTGTGATCAAGGATCGTCAATATTCCATCGCACGTCGTTTATCCGCAAGGAAAAATAAAAAATGGCAGATCGCGGAATTTTCATTACATTTGAAGGTGTAGAAGGCGCAGGCAAGACGACACAGGTACAACGGTTGGCAACCACTCTCGGTTCCGATGTTGTACTCACTCGTGAACCGGGTGGCACGCCTGTTTCGGAGCGGATCCGCGAGGTCTTTATGACATCCGACAGAATAACAACGATGACTGAGTTGTTGTTGATCGCTGCCGCACGCTCGCAACACGTAGACGAACGCATACGTCCCGCATTGGCAGCACATCAAATTGTTATCTGTGATAGATTTATTGATGCTACTGTGGCGTATCAAGGTTATCGTGGCGGTATTGACCTTGAGATTATCCATCAGTTAAATCATATTGCTACTGGTGGCTTGATCCCGGATATTACCTTTATGCTTGACCTACCGCCGGAGATCGGTTTGCAACGTCAACAACAAGGCGAGACGCACCGAGACCGTTTGGATAAAGAACCGTTGGAATTCCATCGTAAAGTCCGAGAAGGGTACTTGGCTGTCGCGAAAGCAGAGCTGCATCGCGTCAAATTGATAGATGCCACACAGTCCGCAGATACTGTCCACTCTGAAATCTTAACTGAATACCAAAAATTCCTATCAAAGCAGAACGACGCTTAGCCGGCAAATGCAAAATCCGATCATTGGACACCAACAGATTACCGAACAACTCCAGCATGCCGTGGCATCGGATCGTATTGCCGGTGCATATCTTTTCGTTGGCCCAACAGGTGTCGGAAAAGAGACAGTCGCTCGCTATTTTGCGCAGTTGATCTTTTGTCAGCGAGACACGCAGCCACCTACGGTATGCGGCGCATGTCTCGCCTGTCGCAAGGTAGATTCTGGAAACCATCCAGATTTACAATTCATTCGACCGGATGGCAGTGAACTGAAAATCGGGCAGATCCGAGAGTTGCAAAAACAAATTATCTACGAACCGCTTGAAGCAAATCGGAAGGTCTACATATTAACAGACGTAGACCGGATGAATGATTATGCCGAAAATGCCCTCCTCAAGACCCTTGAGGAGCCACCTGCTTCCTCTGTTTTGATCCTACTCACATCGAACGTCCGAGTCTTGCTGCCAACCACACGTTCCCGATGTCAAATTCTACAATTTCACCCGATGCCGACACAGGAATTAGCCGAAATCTTGGTGGAAAGATTTTCAGTGGCACCGGAGCGAGCAACAACACTCGCTATTACGACAGATGGTGCGATCGGAAAGGCACTCACACAACTTGAAAAAGGCGACGCGTTCATCGAAGAAGTTCCCGAAATTCTCAAGACAACAGATCGATTAGCGGCTTTCAGACTCGCCGAGCATTTCAAAGATAATCCTGAAACTTTAGGCGAGTTAGTCACATGGTATCGCGACTTACTTTTTTTACAACAAGGCGCGCCCAGCAACCTCATAACACATATCCATTCTGTTGAGGAACTCCAACGCATTGTCCCTCGATATTCCCACTTGCGCATACAACAAGCCCTCCAGACGGTCTTTGATACCAAATCCCTCATCGAAAACACAAACACAAACGCTACCTTGGCTTTAGAGGTAATGTGTTTGAAATTATTGAAATAGATTTTATCTTCCTTTGACACCGAACCACCGACTGCTGATTAATGATGGCTGATAACTGAGAGCCGAGCAGGGTTATTTAGTTTTAAGATTTGTCACTGGATGATGTTAACTGCGAGTTTAGGTTCTGAAGCGAAAAATCGCATTGTTTCAGCGATCTTTGTCTGTCCATCAAAGCGTAAGACCGACAGGGCAGTGTTTCGTAATGCTGCCATGACGTGTGGGAGATTCCCCGTTCTTGCTTGTGAAGCGTCCTCACCGAGAACGTTGTCTCGCACCCAATGCACCTTGTTCTCTATCGTCCAATGTTCACGTCGGAGTTTGAGTAAGTCTTTTGCGGATGCGACTTCTGGTGTGAGGCTCGTGATGCCATATTGCGTCTGATAGGTGATCTCGGCTGTTTTTGTATTCTCCCGCAGAGATTTATATTGATAAACCTGAGCGAGTCCTGGCCATTTGATGTAATCTGTCAAGAGTGTGCTGACTGTGAGTGTGCGTGTTGTGGTAAACCCGTGTGATGTTTCAACATCTGTGTGCGTATCAAGAT
>PYIY01000192.1 GCA_003635195.1 Candidatus Poribacteria bacterium
TAACGACTTTTAACCCTATAGGTATCAGTATGGATGCGATGGACATGCAGGGACGGGATCCGCTCAGTGACGTGCAGTATCTTCACCATCTTTATGAATGGTGGGAGGTATTACAAAAAGATCGCGAAACACTTGAGAACCTTTTTCAAAACAAAGCCGTTTCTGAAATACTTGAGGAAATACACACCGTTCTAAAATTCTATAGTATCCCTTTTGGTAGCATAGAGAGCGTTCACAGATTCTGTCAACTACCCAAGCCTAAAGACTTGGGCTTGTTAAGAGATCGTTGAACAACAGCAGTTGTTCAGCAGTCTCAAAGCCCGTGTCTCGTGCTTCGTTCTTGTTTCTCGTTTCATAGGGGGTGGTAGCCCACCGCTCTCCACGAAAGGCAGCAGCTGCCTTTAAGAGTATGTTTTGTGCAGCGTTGTGGTCTCTATCCATAGTGTTGCCACAAAATTGACATCTGAAAGTGCGTATCGCCAGCGATAGCTTTTTTGGCGATTTCTGACCACAACAGGAGCACGTTTGCGAGGTATTCTTGGGATCCACTTGGTGGAAGTGCAGACCGTCTCTTTCGGCTATGTCCGCACACCACTGAAAGAAGGTTGCCCAAGACGCATCCGCAATGCTCTTGCTGAGGTGTGTGTTCTTGACCATGTTAGATACGCGTAAGTCCTCTGCGACTAATACATTATTTTCCTTGTGGTGGTAGAGTTTGTAAACAAGTTTACCCATAAAGTCTTTGCGTTTGTTCGCTGTTCGCTCATGGTGTAAAGCAAGTTTGTGTTGTTGTTTCTTTCTACGGTGAGAACCTTTTTGCTTGCGGGATAGGTCTCTCGAATGCTTCTGTAGTAAGCCTTCTGCTTGACGATACCAGCGTGGGTTATCTTCTTTTTCACCCTCAGACGTTGTTAGATAATGCGTCGTTCCCATATCAACAGCAATCGCTGCCGTCGGTTCAACTTTCGGCATATCGCGGAGTTCACAAGAGATATGCGCATACCAGCCACTCGCTTTTTTTACCAGCGTGACTTCCTTGGGATCACCTTCAAAGGGGCGGTGCATATATATCTTAACTTCGCCAAGTTTCGGCACTTTCAAACGGTCGTGTTTCCACACCGTTTCTCGGATCGGGTTTTGGCGGACACGTTCACCCGTCTTCAGTTTATGTTTACGGAGTTTCCATGACATAGACTTAATCTGTTTTCTGTGTCTTGGATACCCTTTTTTCAAAGCACCTGCTTCGCAACGGCTATAAAAACCTTCAAACGCTTTATCTGTCCGTTCCAAAGCACACACTTGCATATCTTGTGGCACTTCGCGAAAGTCGGCATATTTTTTACGGGCATCTTTCAACTTCTGTTGTTGATCATAGCAAGACACTTTTTCGCTTTCAGTTTCCCAAGCAACTTTGCGATCATGGCGTGCTGAGTTCTGAAGGGCGCAAAGGTGGTCTAACCAATCTAACAACGTTTTTTCTTGTGTTTTTGTAAGATACACGGGGTATCTAAAAGTTAATCTCATGGTATATCAAGTATCAGGTTTCCGGTAACCCCTCTACAGTGGGTAGGTAGACACGCAACCAAGCGGTTACGCTGTATATGTCTACCAACTTGATACTATAATTGGACAACATTTTTGACGAAATGTCAAATGTTTTTTCAATATAGATAGATCCTTGGGCTAATTCAATAGGGCGGTTTTTCCTCCCAAAGATAAATCTTTGGGAAACCTCCAAACCGAAACGTTAGGTGAGAGGCAGACACGTTACCGAGAAGTAACGCTTGACTTGTCTGCCAACCTGATACTATAATTATACAACATTTTCTGATGATTGTCAAGTTTATTTTCTTGACACAAACCTAATGCCCGTCTACATCCCACAAGCTAAAGCATGGGGATTTGACGGGGGAGTGTTAAAAAACCTTTGATAAAAAATGCTGAAGAAAATTCTCGTCTTTAGTTTCTCTTTTATCGGTGATGCGGTCCTGTCTACTTCAGTTATCCAACCCCTGCGAAGACACTTTTCGGATGCACATATTACCTTCCTCGTCGGACCGCGAGCCTTTGATCTCCTTGCGACCGATCCGAATATCGATGCAGCATTGGTTTATGACAATCAAGGCGAACACGCTGGTTGGAAAGGCAGGCTGCGTCTCATAAAAACCTTACGACTCGGCAAATTCGACCTCGTTGTCAATTTACGGGATAGCCTCATGGCACGGTGTATCGGTGCTGAACATTGGGGAATGGTTCGTGGTGAGAGCAATCGGCATGCTGTTACGCGATATCTGGAAGTGCTTCAGAGGCACGGTGTTGACATAACAGATGCCAGTCCGCGTTTAGGATTAACTGAAGCGGAAGATACCGCGGCGCACCGCTTTCTTGCCGATGCAGGTCTCACGCCAGAACGGTTGTTAATTGGTATTCATCCAGGTGGGAATTGGGTATACAAGTTGTGGGATGCGGAGAATTACGCGTTGGCAGCGAATGCTTTGCGTAAAGAACAGCATGCAGCGATTTTGTTGTTTGCCGGTCCGAATGAACGGGAACTCCAAGCCCAAGTAGCCAAGATGATGGACGCTCCACCGATCCTCGTTCAAACGGAAAATCTGCGTCACCTCGCGGCGTTAATTTCTGCGTGCGATGTGTACATCGGGAATGACACGGGCCCGATGCATATTGCGTCAGCAGTGGATACACCGGTAGTCGCCCTTTTCGGTTCAACAAACCACATTCGGAGCGGTCCTTATGGTAAAAAACACACAGTTGTGCAGAGTGGGATAGATTTAGGGTGTAACCCGTGTCATCCGGGTCGGAATCCGGGGGGATGTGGTGCTGGCAGTTGTGAGGTGATCGCAGGGATTACAGTAGAGCAGGTATTGGACGCAGTGGAGCGTTATACTTCTTTAGTCACAATTCCCAACTCAAGAAATTTTTCCTTCAAATAGCCATGCAAGATTTCTTTTGGTGTAATAACTTAATGCCTTCATAGGAACAGTCTACAGGCTTTAGAATATTAGGGTGGAAGCAATTTTGAGCAGATCATAGAGGAAATTTCCGAAAACGGCTATAACCAGACATCCTAAGATATACCTATGTTTTCGCACAGTATCTGTTGAACTTTTGTACTCAACAATCGGAAAAATCCATCTGGCATAGTCAAACAGTATTTTGAATGCGTTTAGCATCAAGAAAAATAAACAGACATAGGCCCCGTTTTGGACAAATACAGAAAGTCCGCTAAACATTCTATTTATCAGCCCTGATGATTTATATGCCATCCAAAATGCGAAGGGAAAACCTACGAGGAGAAGCAGCAAATCATAAACGCTATGTCTATGGAAAAACCGACGACGTGTTCTATTTTTTTCAATAAAATTTGCGGTTTCACCATATACACCACTAACCCACGTAGAATCTAATCCAGAAACATTTATGTTGCTCGCGTTTGGTGTAGCTCTGGAGGATAATAGTGATAAATTGAAAAGTTCGGGTTTTGTGAAATCTAATAACAGTTCAAACCGATTTCTTGGAAGCCAATTGTACAAATTCCTTAAATCTGATTCGCTGTTGATGTGAAGCGTTTTAACTTGATCGGGGAAACGAGGAGAGTTAAACACGTCTGAAATCGTTCCATAAATCGTTTCATTATCTATTCCTTGTACGGTTACCTTTATTTGAAAACCAGCCTTTAGTGCTGCAATATCTGCATTCAATTGTTCCGGTGTCGGATTGAGTGGACTGTAATGTTTTATCTCTTCGTCTGATGCTTTGGAACACCACTCTTGCAATATTTCACAAAGATCTTTCAAATCATCCTTAGAAAAAACACAAGCAGCAATCGGCTGAGACAAATTTCTCGTCAATATCGCTTGATTTTGTTGTTCCATTCCAATTTCTCATGTATTATGGTGAAGTGGGTAACCAACACTAACCTCTACACAGAGTTCCATCTGGAGCATCTGTAAATAATTCTTCAGGGCACAGTTGTTTCCCCTGAACATCCAATAGGAAATGTTAACGTTCAAGTCTGAGTTGGTGCCGATCGTATTCTACAAGTCTAATGACCCCGGGTTCATTGTCGTACACCACACTAATGGATGCAATCGCTTCTCCGGAACCTGAAGGGTTCTCAAATTGGAGAATATCACGGATTTTTCCGGGAATCCCATCTACGATAATCCTATCGCCAACTTTCCAATCCTTCACACGTTGGAAGGGGATGTAACTTACTGGATTAGTCATTATTTGGGTCTCCTTTTTCAGAATTGGGTTTATCAGAGGCAATGCTTTCCATGTTCTAATTTCTCACAGAAAATTAAGCTGTTACGCATCCGATTCACGTTAAGTTATTATACCATGTTAAGTTTAAAGGGGCAAATTGATTTTTTTTAAAGAAAGGCTAATGAGTTCTCAGTTTTCCGTTATCTCTGAAAGTGGGACTTGATATCTTATACCATTTCTAAATAATGTTATCACATTACCGGTTTTCGTGAAAGGCGCGGCGATGCGGAACAAACTAAAAGTTTATTCTACATAAAGAGAGATTTATTAACAGAAATGGTATTACTTCCGTAACCTGCGTTACATCGGTTATCTGGTTAGCAGGATTCTGTATAATATAAAGTTCCGGTTGCATTGCAGCATTAAGAACGACGTAGAGAAAATAGTCATCCTTGAGTTGCTTAGCCCTAAACCATTCATTGGAAGTAAGAACAATTGGAGCGCGGTCTGAGCGAGCTTTCACTTCATCAACAATTGGGTCCTTCTAGATTGTTGTAGTGTGCAAAGAATCGGTGGTTGATAACCTGTTTTTCGACGCACTTGCTGTACCAGCTGACAATTGTAAATAAATTATGAGTGATATTGTATCATGTGAAATTTAGCGTGTCAAATCAAATTTCTCAAAACAATACCCTCGTCAACTATCTGGGACGAGTTGATTCTGTATGCAATGAACACACGATAGACCTACTACTCTACTGGAACGCAAAAAAGAAAGATAATTCAGAAAAACAGGACAAATTTAGTATGCTATTGACATGGGAAAGTGTCAATCCATAGGGACGGTCTCATACACGCCTGCTTTCTACTCGCGAAAAAAGCATGGCGAGGCACGAAGTCTCGCCTTATGGTGTGGAAGGAAATTACTTCTGTATCAACATTTTACGCGTGGCAGTGAAATCGCCAGCGGTTAATGTATAGAAATAGAGACCACTTGCAACGGATTCACCGAGTTGGTTTCTCCCATCCCAATACGCCGCACGACTTTTGTCCTGATAGATACCGACAGGTTGATGCCCCAGTTTTAACGTCCGCACGATTGTGCCGTCCACTGCGTAGATACGCAATGTAACATCTGTAGGTGCTGCCAACTGATACGGGATCCACGTCTCAGGGTTGAATGGGTTCGGGTAGTTTGGCAATAAGGACGTTTCTTTCGGGGTTAACGCTGCCAGCAGCTGCTCCAAGAAAAAAATGCCGCGTTGCGATGTTGCATCCATTAGGTTTAACTGCTGTGCTTGCATGAGCCATTGCTGCACGTCTTTTGCGGTGAGCAGTGCCGATACTTGTGGATATGCGGAAGGGGCAGCTGCCGCAGCTTCTATTCCGCTGGCAACCACGATAAGGTCTTGAATGTTGACGACTCCATCACCGTTGACATCTGCTTCAGTTTGATCGTTCTGGCCAAAACGGGCGGCGACAAATGACAGGTCTAAAACATTTACGACTCCATCACCATTGACATCCCACGAGGGCTCAAGGACGTTGCCATATTTCACACTAAAAGGCAACTTTTCGCCATTACTGTTCGACAAGAATCCAGATACGATAAAAGTAGATGTCTTTCGAGCAACAACTTCAAAAGTTACAGTGGCGAGGGTGCCGTCACCATTGCCCGCGCCGCCAGGAGAAGTTACGTTGAAAGACACCCTTGCTGGCGTGTTCAATATAGGCACTAATCCTTGATTAACCCAAATAAGATCGCCGATGTCAACAACTCCATCACTGTTAACATCCGCTATTGCCCACTTCTGTCCTGGTGAACTTATCGTAGGACCTTCAAATACGTCGCCAGGGAGATAATCGCCGTGGGTGTGGGAAACATATTGGAGTTTCCTGCTATCGTATGCTACAGTGATCAGATAGCCTCTAACATCCTGTCCGCCAACGATGTCAACATTAACAGTAAATTGCTCACCAACAGCCGGAGATTCCACCAAAGAAGGGCTGATATTCACAATAGTGTAAGCGTTAACGACAGTGGAAAGATCCCACAGCCGAATGGTATTGTCATCACTCCCACTCGCCAACATTTGACCATCAGGACTGAACGAGACGCTATTGACAAAATCCGTATGCCCGCTGAGCGTCCAAAGGTGTGTCCCCGTCTCCACATCCCACAGTCGGATGGTATCATCAGCCCTCCCACTCGCCAGGCTCCCACTCCCACTCGCCAACATTTGACCATCAGGACTGAACGAGACGCTATTGATAGTCCTCCTATGCCCGCTGAGCGTCCAAAGGTGTGTCCCCGTCTCCACATCCCACAGCCAAATGGTCCTGTCATCACTCCAACTCACCAACGTTTGACCATCAGGACTGAACAAGACGCCATAGACAGTCTCCCTATGCCCTTTGATATTCGTATACCTTCTGAGCGTCCGAAGGTGTGTCCCCGTCTCCACATCCCACAGCCGAATGGTACTGTCACGACTCCCACTCGCCAACGTTTGACCATCAGGACTGAACGAGATGCCATAGACCGGCTCCGTATGCCCTATGAGCGTCCAAAGGGGTGTCCCCGTCTTCAAATCCCACAGTCGGATGGTATTTTTTGCGTATATACTCGCCGACGTTCGACCATCAGGACTGTGGTGCCTATTATTGAAAACCCAAGCAGGACTGTGCCTATTATTGACACGCCAAGGAGGATGCCGTTCAACCGTCCGAAGGTATGTCCCTGTCTCCACATCCCATAAACGGATGGTCCTGTCAATACTCCCACTCGCCAACGTTTGACCATCGGGACTGAACGAGACGCTATTGACAAAATCCGTATGCCCGCTGAGCGTCCAAAGGTGTGTCCCTGTCTCCACATCCCACAGCCGAATGGTACTGTCACGACTCCCACTCGCCAACGTTTGACCATCGGGACTGAACGAGACGCTATCGACAGCCCCCCTATGCCCTTCAAGGGTGGTATAAGGAATATCCTGGGCAATAGTGCTGAGGCTAAATAGTGTTAAAAGAATAAATGAAATCAAGGTTGTTTTCATCGTAAAGTTTCCTTTTGAATTCAATTTTTAGATGTTTTTACATGAATTTGATAATAAAGATATGGTAGAAAGAGGTTCTTTTTCTCAGGATTGAAGCTACCTCGTTATACCAAAGTGGTTCTTTATAACAAACTCTTATCTTTTATCCAAGTTGCTACCAACAAATTTTGAGCGTTTTAACGGAGTTTGATAGGTGCTTTCTTACCCCGTACGGTGATATTGCTTCGCAGTGAGAATAGAAATGCATTAGTAAGTTATAATAACGCAAGTTGCCACCTATTTGTACACATAGCACTCCGCTGGAGTGCCAGAGGTTAAATACACTGTTTTCTATAGACATATCACCCCTCTGGGGTGGGAAAAGAGGTTGAAAACCTCATTGAACCGTCCAAAAATCCGTTAGTAGCAACTTGGGTTATAATAGGTAAATTTTATTTTCTTTAAAATTAAAAATTATGAGAGCCTATATCTAACGATAATATTGTGTGATATTTTCTCATAAAACACAAATTATGTCCATAGAAATTCTAAGGCTATTTAGTTTTATTTTCGTGGATTTTTCGAGAAGGACGCGAGTTGGCACTCGCTAAAGTAACAACTTGGGTAGCTTTTATGAAACTCACGCTAAAGAGAGGAATTTTGCCGCCATTGTAGGCGCAGGCTATTTAGCACAACGGATACGCTACTAAACGCCATGGCAAAGGCCGCAAGCATCGGGTGGAGTTCTCGAAACATCATCGGCACGAAAGATAATGGATACAGCGCGCCTGCTGCGATCGGAATTAAAAGCACGTTGTAGAAGAACGCCCAGAACAGGTTCTGTTTAATCGTGCGCATCGTTGCGCGGCTGAGCCGAATCGCGTCGGGAAGTCCACGTAAGTCGCTGTGCATGAGCGTTACGTGTGCTGTTTCTCTGGCGATATCGGTGCCTGTGCCGAGTGAGATGCCGATATCGGCTTGCGCCAATGCCGGGGTATCGTTAATGCCGTCACCTACCATTGCGACAAGCCCACTGTTTTCCACCTGCAGCTTTTTAACGGCTGCTGCCTTATCTTCGGGTTTGAGTTCTGCCATGACATCGCTAATCCGCGAAGCCTTGGCAATCGCATCAGCCGTAACGCGGTTATCCCCTGTCATCATTGTTACCGTACATCCAAGTTCGTAGAGTTCCGCGACCGCAGCTTGCGCTTCCGGTTTCAAAGTGTCCGCGACCGCCAGAAGCGCAACGACGTAATCATCAACAGCAACCCATAGGACAGTTTTCGCCTCAATCTGTAGTCGTTCTGCATCTTCTTGAAATCTTCTTGTTGGAATGTTATGTTGTTGCATTAAGGATAAATTGCCTATGATGACACTATTTTCGCCGACCTGTGCGGTGATCCCGTGTCCAGTGACGGCTTTAAATTGACTCGGTGTAGCGATGTCCAGTCCACGTTCCTGAGCGGCTTGGACGACTGCCTTCCCGATCGGATGTTCACTGCCACGCTCCGCAGCAGCAGCTAATTGTAGGAGTTCCGATTCGTCTTTATCTGTGAGAATATCGGTAAGCGTGAGTTTGCCCTCTGTCAAGGTGCCTGTTTTATCAAGCACAATTGTGGTTAAGTCGCCTGCTTGTTCAAGTGCTTCGCCGTTTCGGAAAAGGATACCGCGCTGCGCACCGATACCGGTTCCCATCATAACGGCAGTTGGTGTGGCGAGTCCCAATGCACACGGACAGGCTGTGACGAGGATTGCCACTAAGCGGAGCATTGCTGGGGTGAACCCTTCTCCAAGAAGGAACCACCACACGAGAAACGTCACAATGGCAATTCCGGTGACGATAGGCACAAACACATTTGTGACTGCATCGACGGCGCGTTGGATAGGCGGCTTGCTCTGTTGGGTCGTGTATACCAATTGAACAAGACGGGAAAGTGCTGTTTCGGTGCCGACGTGTGTGGTTTTGATCGTGAGCATTCCGCTCTGGTTCATCGTTGCAGCAGTCACAGGGTCGCCCGGTCCCTTATCTACAGGTAGACTTTCGCCGGTGAAAACGCTTTCATCAATGGCACTTTCGCCGCTGCGCACTACGCCATCAACAGGAATACTTTCGCCGGGACGCACAATCAGGACATCCCCGACACCGACCTGTTCAATGGGAATGTTTTGTTCTTCGCCATCTTTTAAACGGCACGCTGTTGTGGGGGCAAGTTGCGGGAGTTCTTTGAGGGCTGCGCTTATCTTACCTTTGGCACGTGCTTCAAGCAGTTTCCCTAACTTAATCAACGTAACGATAACTGCGGCTGTCTCAAAATAGACATGCGCGCCGAAGCGTTCCCCCGCGCCTGCTGTTAGGGCAATCGTTACAACGAGACTATAGAAAAACGCCACGGATGTGCCCATTGCGACGAGGACATCCATGTTGGCGGATCGGTTGCGCAGTGCCTTAAAGCCGCCGATGTAATAGTCCCAAGCGACATAACCCTGCACCGGTAATGCTAAACCGAACATCAGATAGTTAACCCAGTGTGCAGATGCCCAGTTGCCGATGATACCGAAATCTCTCCCCATGCTGAGGAGGAAAAGCGGGAGCGTGAAAATGACTCCGACAGTGAATTGCAGCTTCTGCCGCCGGAATTCCGCAGCGCGAGCTTCCTCTTCTTCGTCTTCATCAACAACATCAAAACCGAGATCTCGGATCTTATCGACAATCGCGGCTTCACTAAGGGTCGTTGTATCAAAGGTAACAGCAGCATATTCGGTTGCAAGGCTGACTTCTGCGGCAAGGACACCATCCATCTTTTTAAGATGTCGTGTGATGGTGCTTGTACAATTTTCGCAGTGCATCCCGGTAATGGGAAGGTTAATTTGGTTTTCCATTATACATATACCTCCTCGGTGGAAGAGGCGAATCAACTAGGAATGGCAGAAACGGAAAGTTGGAAGACTGGAAGAGTGGGAACCATTCTTCCACCCTTCCAATCTTCCACACCTCCATAATCTTCCAGCTGTTATGTTAGGTGTACAGGTAGACCTGTTTCCAGAGATTCGTTGGCAGCGATGGACAAAATAGCGGTTTTCGCAGCATCGGCGTAGGGGGATCGGATCGCGCTGCCGTCTCCGGTGCGAACAGCCTCAATAAAGGTACTATCCATATCAATTGTGCAATTGTTCTGCGGGTTCCACGTGGTTTTCTCATCAGCGGTAGAGAGCACAAGCGCACGACGGAGATGGTATTCAAGGGAACCATCCTCACAAAAGATGTCCAATCCAGAACGACTCATCCCATTCGTCGTGAAGCAGGCGGAGAACATGATACCGAAAACACCGCTCTCAAATTGTAAGGACACGGCAGATGCTTCTTCAATATCGTAATCGGTATCAGGGATCAGATCGTAGCGTGCGACGGCATAAACGGTATTGACTTCACCGAAGAGGTATCTCGCCATATCAAATTCGTGTGTCGTCTGTTCCATAAGTTGTCCGCCGGATTTTGCCTTCTCGCGCCACCATCCACCGGGCATGCCGCCCATCCAGTAGCCCATGAAGAATCCGACACGTCGGGAAGCGAGGAGTTCCTGCGCTTTGTCGATGATGTCAAGGTAACGTTCCTGATACCCAGTCGCAGTGATGATGCCCTTCTCCTCTATCACCGCTGCGATCTCTTTTGCGTCGTCGGCATCCATGTGTACCGGTTTTTCGACGAACATCGCCAATCCAGCGTCAATAACTGCCCGTTCAGGTGCCCCGTGTGCAAAAGGCGGGATTGATATATAAACCGCATCTAATTCTTCGTGTGCGAGCATCTGGTTATAGTCTGCGTATGCTTTACCACCATACTGCTCAACAGCCCGTTCCGCCTTTTCAATAACAATATCACAGAAAGCGACGAATGTTGAACCGCCGATCTCCGTTAATTCGCGTAGGTGGCGGTTCATGTTACCACCTGTACCAATAAAACCTAATCTAACATCTGACATAGCGTCCTCTTTTTAGTTTTCCCTCGTATTTACTCAAAATCCCTTGCTTTGTTGTTCGAGTGAGCGGAAGGATGGAAGGCTGGAAGAATGAAACCCATCCGTCCTATCTTCCACTCTTCCAACCAAACGCTGATAGCCGACTGCCGATTGCCGACGGCTGAAAGCCATTAAAAAACGGAATTCTGCGCTGGTGTGAGCATGAGCGATGGCAGAACGCCAATAAGCAAAACACCAATGACCGCGAGAATTAATCCGACAACTAAGGTTGAAGCATAAGGACTGATCTCCAACTCTTCCTCTGGCTCACGCATATACATGGTTACGACAACGCGTAGGTAGTAGAATGCCGATATTGCGGTGTTTATAGCACCGATAATAACGAGCCAGATATGTCCTGCGCCAACTGCGGCCTTGAAGATATAGAATTTGCCGACAAACCCTGCAGTCGGAGGAAAACCTGCGAGCGATAAAAGCATTACCATCATAAACACAGCCAGTAACGGTTTTCGGGTACCCAGTCCTGCGTAATCAGAAATCATGAGGCTCTCGCCATCTTCTGTTTTTGCCAAGATAACAGCACCGAACGCGCCAATATTCATCACACAGTAAATTAGAAGGTAGAGCATCGCGCTCGAAATTCCGTCGTTATTTGCCGCTGCCAAGCCTATCAGCACGTAACCGGCGTGTGCGATACTCGAATAGGCAAGCATCCGTTTGATGTTTGTTTGCGCAATCGCGATGACATTCCCGACCGTCATTGTTAGCATCGCTAATAGGATGAGAACGCCGCTCCACTCGACCTGTAAGTTTGGTAACGCTTCCATGAAAATTCTGAGGAACGCTGCGAAGCCAGCAGCCTTTGGTCCTGCAGAGATAAATGCTGCGATCGTTGTGGGCGCGCCTTCGTAAACGTCGGGTGCCCATTGGTGGAACGGGACAATCGCGACTTTAAACCCGAACCCTACAACAAGGAGAAACATTCCCGCCAAAAGCAGTGGCGATTTATCATCAGCCGTGATCGCCTCGGCAATTGCCGGGACACTCGTTGTTCCGGCACCCCCGTAAATTAGTGCGATCCCATAGAGGAAAAACGCGCTTGCAAACGCGCCGAGCAAGAGATATTTCATCCCCGCTTCGCTTGAAGCAGGACTCTCTCGGAAATAGCCTGCCAACACATACAACGATAACGACATCAGTTCCAAGCCGAGGAAGACGATAATCAACTCATTGCCCGCAGCCATCAACATCATCCCGAGCGTTGCAAGTAGGATCAGTAGATAATAAGGTCCCTGTTTTCTATCGCCTCTGTCCAAATAACTCATCGAAATCAATACAACCAGAATTGTTGAGACGAGGAAGATGATATTGAAGAAGAGGGAGAAATTATCCACCTTGAACATTTCGTTGAACTGGGTGCCCACCGTGCCTGCATAATGCATCTGGATAGAAACCCATAGGGCAATCCCGGCACCAACGATTGTCATCCAGCCGAGGACCGTTTTGGAAATAGAATCAAAAAGGTCAAAGACGAGGACAATGATCAGTGTTAAGGCAATAATCAGTTCCGGCATCAGTAATTGCCAGTTAATCTCTATTGGCATCTTTTAATTTCCTTTTTTGTGGCTATCGGCTATCGGAAACCATCGGTTGTCAGTAAAGAGCAATTAGGACAGTGAAGTAATACGCAACTGCCAATGCCAAACACTGAAAGCCGACTGCTGTGACAGCCGGTCGCCAACTAACGGAGAAACACAAATGTTACAATCACAAAGAGCGGAAATAAAATTACGACCGACCAGAGCATATATCCGAAAAAGCTCGGCATGCGGATACCGCTCTGTTCCGCGATCGCCTTCACCATGAAATTCGGGGCATTGCCGATATAGGTATTCGCGCCCATGAAAACTGCTCCGACAGAGATAGCCGTTAGCAATCTGATAAACTCAAGGTGTTGGGGACCTGCCAATTGACCTGATATTATTTGTGGAACGATAACGATATCAGGAGCGTCTGTGAGCCCTAACTTCCCAAGTGCCGTGTTAAAGAAGGTCAAATACGTCGGCGCATTGTCTAAGAAACTGGAGAGAATTCCAGTTATCCAGAAGTAGTGTAACGGTTCTTTCATCGCGCCAATTAACCCGTGTAACGCCCCGTTTTCACCAGCCTTTAGAATAGCCAATGCAGGGACAATCGTTATGAAAATACCGGCGAATACTTTCGCTACCTCCTCAATCGGTTCCCATGAGAACTCATTTGACTGGCGCAATTCACCCGTAAAGGGTGTAAACCTCAGCGACAGCAGCCCCATCACGACGATCAGAACATCGCGAGCGATGTTCTGCCAATATACGTGGACACCGAGAACGTTGATCTCTCCCCACTTGAAGGTTCCGCTCATCAACACAGCAGCGACAATACCGAATAGGAAAATCAAGTTAAAGAGTCCGTCTACGCGAATCGGTTCACTTGTTCCATCATCTGGTACGACCCCACCTTCCCGTTTAAACATGAAAGTGTCTATCAGAAAGAAAAGCGCGATTAAGATAACACTAATAAACAGCATGTGCGGGAAAAGAGCCGTCGTTGTCCAGAAGAACGGTACACCGTGCAGGAATCCCAAAAAGAGCGGCGGATCCCCTAAAGGTGTTAAAGAACCACCGATATTGCTAACAAGAAAAATGAAGAAGATAACCAGATGAACTTTACTCTGTCGATACTCGTTGGCGCGAATTAATGGACGAATCAGGAGCATTGATGCCCCCGTGGTTCCTACCCACGAAGCGATAGCCGTACCGATAAGCAATAAAAGCGTATTAACGATCGGTGTGCCACGCAACGTACCACGCACCAGAATCCCACCCGCGACAGTGAACAATCCCCACAACAAAATGATGAATGGGATATAGTCTATGAGGTAGATATGAAGGATGTCGTAAAAAGCCTCCCCTCGGAACGCGATCAGATACGGAATTGCGAAGATTAACCCCCATGCTAATGACATTTTCCCACCGTGGTGAACGAGAAAGTGCGAATCGAATACAAGTGGGAAAATAGCAATTGAGAGTAAAATACCGATAAACGGGATAATACTCCAGATAGGCAGTTTCGCGCCATCTACGCCGTGACCATGATGTGCGGCTTCGTCGCCGTGTGCGTCATCTGCACTGAATGCCTCCATTGAAATCGAAAGGGTAAGTCCAACAATTACACAAAGAACCAGCCAAGATACCAGTTTGAACTTCATTGATAGTCGAGAGTCGCGATCGGGGATCGCTCCTACTGCTCTGCCTCCTTTTCACGCTTTTCATGCTGTGTGCGTAGTGTTTCTTGTAGTGCGAGTTTGGGATCTCGCGATTTCTGTTGTTCCAGTTGTCCCATAGCAGGTTCAGTCTGCTGCACCTTTGTCACAACAACGCCTACTGATTTTTCCATCTTACTCAGGAAAGGTTTGGGATAAACGCCGATCCAGACGATGAACAGTAGGATCGGAAGCATCACGACGATTTCGCGAGCGTTCAAGTCCGGTAAACCTTCGTTTGTCTTATCCAGTGTTCCGAACATCACGCGTTGGAACATCCAGAGCATATAGACGGCTGCGAGGATCACACCGGCAGTTGCAAAGACTACGTAGACCTTAGAGAAAGCCTGTCCAACAAAGCTGCCGGCCAGTATCATATATTCACCGACGAACCCGTTTAGACCGGGCAACCCGATTGAAGACAGTGTTACAATCATAAAAATCGTAGCGAAGATCGGCATCCGCTTTGACAAACCACCGAAATCAACGATCATTCTGCTGTGTCGCCGCTCATAAATCATCCCGACCAAGAGGAACAGTGCGCCCGTGCTTAAGCCGTGATTCACCATTTGCAACATGCTTCCCTGAATGCCTGCGGAACTTTTTGAAAAGAGTCCGAGTACTACAAAACCGAGGTGACTGACACTGGAATATGCGACGAGTTTTTTCAGGTCTGGTTGTACCATGGCTACCAATGCGCCATAGATGATGCCAATGACCGCGAGCGTAACGATTAACGGTGTAAATTTTTCTGCTGCATCTGGAAAGAGGGGTAGGCAAAATCGGATGATCCCATAGGTTCCCATCTTTAGCAAGACCCCGGCAAGGATAACACTTCCGACCGTAGGGGCCTCAACGTGTGCATCCGGCAGCCATGTATGGAATGGGAAAAGCGGGACTTTAATAGCAAAGGCAATAAAGAACGCAAGGAATAACAGATCCGAATGCTCAAAGGGTCCGCTGAGCGTCGTTAGGTCAAAACTATTATCGTTTTGAAAATAGAGTGCTAAAATACCGACAAGCATCAAAGCACTGCCCGCCATCGTATAAAGGACAAACTTCACAGTGGCGTAAATCCGCCGTTCTCCACCCCAAATCCCGATGAGGAAATACATCGGAATCAGCATTGACTCCCAAAATACGAAGAAGAGGAACAGATCCAAAGCACAGAAAACACCCAACATCCCGGTTTCAAGGGCGAGGAGCGACATCATAAAGCCGCTCAATCCTTTTTCGACCGAATTCCACGCGGCGAGGATACACACCGGTGTCAGGAATGTCGTCAGCAACACCAACCATAATGAAATACCGTCAACACCGATGTGGTAACTTACACCACCGGGAATCCAGTTTTTCTGCTCAACAAGTTGGAATGTGGCAGTGTCTGCGTTAAACCCGGTGTAAAGCCCTAACGAGATAATAAACGTTAGCAGCCCAATACCAAGTGCGATGCCTTTGACAGCGGTAGCCCCCAAGCCTCTGAGCAGTGCGATTGCTATCACACCGAGCAGGGGTAAAAAAATGACTGTTGAAAGTAACAAGGAACCCTCCTTAAGAAATTTTAACTTTCATCAAAAAGCACTACGATTCTCTCTCGAAGAAATAGATTACGTTCTGAAGAAATTATGCCACCACCACTTATCACGTTGGAGCCAAGAACGTCTACGGTTTTCTGCTTGCTGAGCCAATTGTCGTCGGCGTTTTGAAAATTCGTCTTGAGGCATTTTGTTCTGCCACCAAGCTTTCATCTTACGATTAAACTTTGATACTTCTGCAGACGATTTTTCACAGTTGTCCAGAATCCACGCGCCGAGTTTAATATCATTGTCAATCCGCACAGCTGCTTCCTGAAAAGCCTCCGCTGAAATGCCGAGGAAAGCTAAAATCGCCGTATCTTGTTCAGAATCAGCACCGTATTTATAACTTCCGATTTCACCAGCATGGGCAGCCCGCGCCTTATCCGTCAACCTTGCGACACCACAGATGCCAGCGACCTCTTTGTTCAGTAGATCCCGCGGTCGAAAAGTATTCTGTTTCATCTGCTTCCTCCATCATTGACAGGAATGATTTACGGGTTGCGCTTTTGTCTATTGCATGAATAGATTACCGCTTGGACCACTTCTTTGAAAGCCACGTCCAACACTTTTCCAAAAGCCAGATCAAAGAGGAGTGCCCAAAAAACACGGAATCCAAAGAAGCCGAAATTTCTTCACTTGCCCCAATTCCCTTAGTCAATTCGCGACGACGTTTTGAAAATTCGTCTTGCGGCATTCTGCTCTGCCGCCAAGATTTCAACTTACGATTGAATTCCGATATTTCCTCAGGTGATCGCTCACAGTTGTCCAGAATCCACACCCCCAGCTTAACATCATTATCAACCTGCACAGCGGCTTCCTGAAAAGCCTCCGCTGAAATGCCGAGGAAAGCTAAAATCGCCGTATCTTGTTCAGAATCAGCACCGTATTTATAACTTCCGATTTCACCAGCGTGGGCAGCCCGCGCCTTATCCGTCAACCTTGCAACTCCACAAATACCAGCAACCTTTTTGTTGAGTAGATCCCGCGGTCGAAAAGTGCGCTTTCCCATATTCTTCCTCTAAGGATTGCAAGGTGCAAATACCTTGTGCGACATCAAAGAATAGGCACCCTAAGTGAAAAACAGATAATATGCAAGGAATAACACAATTCCGAGAACCATCGAGACAATATACACTTGGACGAGACCCGTTTGGAGTCGTCGCAACAATCCGCCAACGAACCTGATCAGAGCAGCCACGCCGTTGACAATTCCGTCAATAATGCCGTTATCTACCAGTTGCCACAAGAGGAAATGCGAACCGTTTTTAACCGGTTGCACAATAAGTGCATTGTACACCTCATCAACATAGTACTTGTTCGCAAGCAATCTATGCAATGCACCAGTGGGTTCATCAGACGGCACCCGTTTGCTATAACGCGTCCACGCAAACGCAATCCCTGCTAAACCGACAACCGATGAAATTACCATAAACAAGATAACATTGCCTGATGCTTCACCGTGTGCCTCCGAGGAAAACCCTGCAACCGCTTTCGTGAAGTGATGAAACCAACTCTCATGTCCACCCCAGCCTAATAGCAAGCCGATCAGAGCAGACGGGATCGCCAGGAGCACTAACGGTACCCACATCACGGATGGCGATTCGTGCAGATGCGAAGCAACTTCGGGTTCAACGCGAGATTCACCGTAAAATGTCACGAAGATCAGACGGAACATATAAAATGCTGTCAGGAATGCTGTGATTAACCCGATACCATAAATTAGGGGAGAACCACCCCATGCACTGTGTAGGATTTCGTCTTTGCTCCAGAAACCGCTCAGGAACGGAAATCCTGCAATGGCAAGTGCGCCCACTAAAAATGTCCAATGCGTTATCGGCATCTTCGATTTCAAACCGCCCATTTTCCGCATATCCAATTCATTCGCCATAGCGTGCATTACACTGCCGGCAGTCAGGAACATCAGTCCTTTAAAGAATGCGTGCGTGACCAAATGAAAAATTCCAGAGGCGTACGCGCCGACACCGACACCGACGAACATATATCCGAGTTGGCTGACAGTGGAATACGCAAGGATGCGTTTGATGTCGTTCTGTGTGAGCGCAATTGTAGCGGCAAAGAACGCCGTTAAAACACCGATCCATGCGACGATTTCGCCTGTATGTGCGATGTTATAAAGCACAGCGGAGCGCGCTATCATATACACGCCTGCTGTTACCATCGTCGCGGCGTGAATCAATGCACTGACAGGTGTGGGACCCTCCATCGCGTCGGGTAGCCAGACGTAGAGCGGGATTTGTGCCGATTTACCAATCGCACCGACAAAGAGTAGCAAGGTCGCAATTACGAGGGTACTGGCACCAAAGACTTGCTGAAAATTACCGGCTTCGGCAGCATCAAATATAGTTGTGAAATCAAGGGTTCCGAACGCTGCGAATAGCGTGAACATGCCCAATAAGAAACCGAAGTCCCCGATCCGGTTGACAATAAACGCCTTTTTTCCAGCATCCGTCGCCGACTGCTTTTCATACCAGAACCCGATCAATAGATACGAGCAGAGTCCGACGCCTTCCCATCCGACAAACATCATCAGGTAGTTGTTGCCGAGGACAAGGATCAGCATTGCGAAAACGAACAAGTTCAGATAGGCAAAATAGCGTGTATAACCTTCATCGCCGTGCATGTAGCCGATCGAATAGACATGGATGAGGAAACCGACACCTGTAATTACTAACAACATGACTGCCGTTAGCGCGTCCACACGGAAGCCGATATTGAAAGCGAACCCCTCACCTGTAATCCATCCATATAGCGTTTCATCAAGCGGGGCGGCACCGCTATTCAAACTGGTGAAGGCGATAATTGAACAGACTAAGGAGACCAGCACCGCAAGCGCGCCTATCCAGCCGCTGAGTTTCTCGTTACCTTTTAGCCATTTTCCAAATAATCCGTTAATCAGGAACCCAACAAGCGGGGCAACTAACAGGACAACAATTAGTTCTTTTGACATATTTTATCCCTTTGTGGCTATCGGCTATTGGCTATTGGCTATCAGTAAAGAATCGCTTGTGGCGTGCAAACGATACGCACCTGCTACCTACCGAAAGCCGACTGCTGACTTTAGCCTTTCAATGAATTAACCTCGTCCACGTTAATCGTTTGCCGATGTTTGAAGACACTGACAATAATTGCGAGTCCAATAGCGACCTCAGCAGCAGCGACAGCCATTACGAAAATGACGAAAACTTGCCCCGATGCCTCTCCGAGGCTACGACTGATCGCCACAAAGGCAAGATTCGCCGCATTTAGCATCAGTTCAATACACATAAAGATGATGATCGCGTTCCTGCGAATGAGCACTCCGATGACTCCGGTTGTGAAAAGGAGTGCGCTTAAAACAAGATAATATTCTAATGCCATAAATAGTTGTCAGTTGTCAGTTGTCAGTTGTCAGTTAAAGAGGATTGTGATTTAACCAAAGCCCCTCTTAACTAATAACCGATGACTAATAACTACTCCTTAACTTTCCTCTTGGCTTTCGCGTTTTACTAAGACGATAACGCCAATCAATGCCGCCAATAAAATCAGTGAGGTAACCTCAAACGGTAAAAGATACTCATTGAACAAGAGTTCGCCAATGTTATAGGTCGTGGTGCTTACGGATTCAATAGCAGTTTCCGCCGATGCATCTGCGGGGTCGTTAGGTGCTTTCACTGCGATATAGACACCTTCAATGGCAAGGAGGATGCCAAGGATCACCGCAAAACCCTTCAGTTTCCCACTAATAGCCCCTTTTGCTGAGAGTGTGCCAAGGTTTAGGAGCATAATCACAAAGAGAAACAGGACCATAATTGCACCAGCATAAACAATTACTTGGACAGCTGCAACGAAATGCGCACCGAGTAGGATAAACAGCCCTGCCTGTGCGAAAAACGTCACGATAAGTGAGAGCGCGCTATAAATTGGATGCCGGAACGAGATAACGGCAATCGCGCCAATCAGTGAGACCGCTCCAAAGAGAATAAATAGGATCTGTTCTGGATTCATTCGCGCCCCCCTACTCTATAGCGTCTAACGCGCTGGGTGTAATCTGCGAGTCGTCATCGCGTATTGCTGGTTCAGGTGTTTTGTTCATGACCAGGAGCCCTGCCACAATCGATACGACAATAAACGCCGCGATGACATTGCCGATCCCCACGACCAGACGAGATCCGGTCGTTATCCATAATGCGCCAGTTACAACGATGGAAGTCAAAGCGACGGGCAACAGGAATTTCCAACCGAAGTTCATGAGTTGATCATATCGGAATCGTGGGAGTGTCCAGCGTACCCAGATAAATACGAACAGGAAAATCGCTGTTTTGACGAAGAAGATACCAAACGAGATCAGTCCACTCCATACGGGGCCGCCCACATTTTCCAACCCAAAGAAATGCCAACCGCCTAAGAAGAGTGTTACCACTACAGCGGATCCGACAATCATGTTCATATATTCCGCCATGAAAAACATCGCGAATTTCATGCTGCTGTATTCGGTGTGATACCCCGCGACGAGTTCCTGCTCGGCTTCTGCGAGGTCAAAGGGTAAGCGGTTCGTCTCTGCGAACATTGCGGTCGTAAACGCGAGAAAGGCGGGGAAGTGAATTAGGAAGTTCCATTGCCATGGATATGCGCCCTGTTCTATTGCGATTGTCCGAAGGCTGAGCGAACTTGTCAACATTAGCACCCCAATAATTGCCAATCCGAGTGTCAACTCGTAACTAATCATCTGTGCTGATGAACGTAACCCACCTAAAAGCGAATACTTGTTGTTCGATGCCCATGCGCCAAGCACAACACCGTAGACCCCGAGGGAGGTAATCGCCAAGATATAGAGAATACCGATGTTGATGTCGGCAATCTGGAGATTGATAGTTTCTCCAAACAGCTCTATTGAACTCCCAAAGGGTACGACTGCAACCACAACAAGTGCTGGCACCAATAGCATTGCAGGTGCAAGCACATACAACGGCTTATCTACGTGATTTGGGATGAGGTCCTCTTTAAACATGAACTTGAGCCCGTCTGCGACAGGTTGGAGCAGTCCTTGCGGACCGACACGGTTTGGTCCCAATCGGTCTTGCATCCATCCGCTCACCCGGCGTTCTGCCCAGATCATTATCATCACGCCAATAAGCAGCATGTGAACAATGATGAGGATTTTGACAGCAGAACTGATGATTAAAAAGAGAGGGAAATTTTCCATATTTTTAATTTTCCTTACTTGGTTGGAAGGCTGGAAGGGAGGAAGGTTCAGCACCAATCCTCCTATGCTTCCATCCTTCCATTCCGTCGGCTGATTGCTGATCGCTATTCTGCTAACTTGATCCCTGCATCCCTAATATTTTGATGTGTTGCGTCCGCATAGCCTTGCACATTTTCAGCAATCGCGAGCGAGATTTCGCCAGCAAAACGATAGTTCATCTCACCGCCCAACTGGTTAGCAAGTTGCTGTGTGATCTCCCAGTCCACGCGTGCTTCACCCGGCGGATCAATCGTCTTGCGAATCCGTTGTACCCAGCCCGTTGAATTGGTGAAGGTACCATCTTTCTCGGCGAAAGTTGTTCCCGGCAATACCATATCGGCTAATTGCGTAACCTCTGACGGCAAAATGTCTTGCACAATGAGGAATTCAACGCGCTCTAACGCTGCCTTTTCGGCATCCCCAAGCGGACGTTCCGGGGCACCACTAACAAGATAGACGACTTTCGCGCCGGAGACTTTCTCCCAAAGTGCGTCGCCTTCCAGAACGACGTTCCCGTTTGCGGCACCGAGTATCGTTCGTGCGCCTGCGGTGTTCGGGTTCTTATCGGCTTCAATTGTAAATTGTGGGAATTTGTGTTCTTCACCCGGTAGCTGCCCGAAGAGCCCTAACTGCGTTGTCTGCAGCACGTCATGTGCGAACTGTTGCAAGACGTAGTTGTCTTCGTTTGTGGCTTGCGCAGAACCGATAACAACAATGTCCTCGGCTTCTACTTCCGATAACTGCTCCTGTATCACGGTGAGCGCATCTGCCCAATGTGTTGGCGTGAGCGCGTCATCTACGCGTTTAAGTGGCAGTTGAAGTCGATCATCGCTGTTTACATAGTGATAACCGAGACGACCATCGTCACACATCCAATGCTGGTTAATATCCTCGTGGAAACGCGGTTTGAGTCTGTAAACACCATCGGCTTTGTATTCTACGGTGATATTGCAACCGACACTGCATCCTGAGCAGACACTGTTCGCCTTTTCCATAAACCACGGGCGAGATTTGAACAAGAAATCCTTACTAATCAATGCACCGACGGGACAGATGTCAACGACATTTCCTGCGAGTTTGTTATCAAGTAACTGAATGGGAGTTCCCTCGTGGCTTCTTGGAATATCAATTTCATCGTGAGAACCGCGATGCACTAAACCTAATTCACCGGTTCCGGAAACCTCTTCCGCAAATCGGATACACCGGGTGCAGACGACACAGCGCGTCGAATAGAGGAGTACATCCGGTCCAAGATCTTTTTTAGGTGGCACATTTTTGATCTCAATGTAGCGACTCTTATCGTGTCCGTGGCGATAGGAGTAATCTTGCAAGTCGCACTCACCGGCTTGATCGCAAACCGGACAATCAAGTGGATGATGTACAAGTAGGAACTCAAGTACATCCTCGCGTGCCTTTTTGACGCGCGGGCTATCTGTTTGGACGATAGCGTCATATTTATCTTCCAATTTTCTTTCAGGGGGTGCAGTTCGAACGGTAGTTGTACAGCCTGTTGCTAATTGTCGGGCTGGACCAATTGTACCTGGAGGCGCGCCTGGTATGGGCCCGTAAGGTTCAACGAGACACATCCTACAGTTCGCTGGACGAGTCAATCCAGGGTGATAACAGTAGTGAGGCACTTCAATGCCGTGTTCCCGTGCAGCTTCAACTATATTTGTTCCATCTTCAACCTCTATCTCAAGGTCATTCAATTTAATGAGTGCCATATAATTTTACTCCAATGTATTCCTACCAGGGAAATTACGCTCACGTTAACTTAACAACTTTTCAAGTGACTCAATTTTCTCGCGCAATGCCTGGATCTCTATGGCTTGTGCTTTTATGGTATCCTCTCGTTGTGCGCGTCTGTTCTACTTGATACGCAATGAGAGCTAATGGGACACCTACAAAGGCTATAAGCGCGCCGATGAGTGTTATTATCAATGTTCCCTGAAAGTCTAACCTTTTGCTTTGATCTGTGAAGCGATCAGTAAAGTGCTTCTCTAAACGCACCTCAGTTTCGGTGATCCGCTTTTCTAAACGCACCTCAGTTTCGGTAATGCGCTTTTCTAAACGCACCTCTGCCTCGTTAACAATCTGCCGGATCTTCTCTAAGTCTTCAACACTCAGTTCGGCAGTCGCGATAGTGCTCAGGCATAAAAGTCCCACAATGGCAAAAAACAAGGTTTTCATCATAGATGTTCCTTTCAGCTATCACCAGTTATGCCCTACAAGTCAGCAAACTCCTTTGGAATAAACCGCTGTTGATAGGCGTAATTTTCCTCCGGTGGGACGGTCGCCTCAGCAACAGGCAGTGTGACGAGTTTCCCTTCACGGATAGCGGCTTCAAATTCGGGTCTGAATTTGCGCATATAACTCACAGCGGGCCATGAGACAGCAATGCCGAAGACACAAATCGTATTCCATGTCATCGTATCCACATTCGCGATGTTGTTGGCGACGCTTTCCAGCAGATCCAAGTCTTCATAGATTTCTTCTGTTTCGCCGGTATCACCCCATCTGCCATTTTCAGCGACACCGAATTTCGGGCGTGTAATCGTGTCTTTTCGTCCGTTTCCGTCGGCAATCCGTTGAACAATATCACGCACCCACGGTGTGCCCCAGCGACACGGTGTGCACTGCCCACACGATTCATGGGCATAGAATTTCATGATATTGAGCAAACAGTCCACGATATTCCGGGTCTCGTTCATGACGATGATACCACCGGAACCGAGCATAGATTTGGCGAGTGTGAGTGAGGTAAAATCAAGTCGCGTGTCTAACTCATAGTGCGTTAAAATCGGTGCAGAACTGCCACCGGGGATGACAGCCTTCACCTCTTCGCCGCGTAAACCGCCTGCGACTTCAATGAGCTCCGTGCATGTCAAGCCAAGGTCAAGCTCATAAACACCCGGCTCGTTGACATCGCCACTGATACAGTAAAGCTTCGTCCCCGTATTAGCATCAGGTTTTGGCGGATCAAACCGCGTATCAGCATACGTCGGTCCCATTTCGGTGTACCATTCAACGCCGTTGCCAACGATAAAAGGTAGGTTGCATAAGGTCTCAACATTCTGTACGACGGTGGGTTTCATGAACACACCTTGGACAGCAGGGAACGGTGGTTTGTTACGGGGTTGTCCTCGTTTTCCCTCAAGCGATTCAATGAGTCCCGTCTCCTCACCGCAGATATAGGCACCCGCTCCTGGATGGGTATAGATGTCAATGTTGAGTCCCGTGCCACGGACATCTTTGCCGAGGTATCCTTTTTCGTAAGCCTCTTTGATAGCTGCGTCCAACATTTTTTTACCGAGCGTAAATTCACCCCGGATGTAGACATAAGTCGTCTCAATGCCCATCGCATAGCAACAGATTAGGATACCTTCAATCAATAGGTGTGGATTCTTCTCCAAGACATAGCGGTTACTGAATGTTCCCGGTTCGCTTTCATCAGCATTGCAGCAGAGGTAACGCGGTTCAATGTCCCTTGGGACAAAACTCCATTTTTCCCCAGTGGAAAAACCGGCACCGCCTCTGCCTTTCAAGCCTGAATCCAACACCATTTGCGCGATCTCTTCAGGTTGATATTCCGCAATAGCCTTTTCAAAACGGGTGTAGCCATCGTATTGTCGAAAGACATCGAATGTGTTAATATCAGGCACATCCAGATGCTCGTAGAGAATCCTTCTTTCTTCAACCATACTTTCTCCCCTACAAATTATCTAAGATTTCATCAACCTTTTCCGCTGTCAAATTTTTATACAGATCGTCATTAATCATGATCACAGGCGCGACATCACACGAAGCGAGGCATTCTACTTTCATGAGCGTGAACTTACCGTCAGCTGTTGTACCTTTCGCGAGATTCGTTTCAGAAGCGATATCTGTGTCGAGTTTTGCTTTGAGATGATCCAGAACAACTTTGCAATCCCGCAACGCACAAGGCAGCGTATGGCATACCCGAATGACGTACTCGCCCACCGGTTCTTCAAAGAACATCGGATAGAAAGTGACGACATCCTTGACTTTCATCACGGTGACTTCAAGCAGTTCCGCAACATACTTCATGACAGCAGGTGTAATGTAGCCTGCCTGTCGCTGCGCGAGATGGAGCGTCGGCAGCATTGCTGCTTCCTTAATCGGATATCGCCCTATCAATTCGTCGAATTCACGCTGGTTTTCTTCGTTAAACGCGAAAGGCGTTTCAATTTGAATAAGTTCCTCTGACATCTACATTTTCCTTTATTGGTTATTCCGCTGCTACGAATGCCTCTTGTGCTTTGCGAGGCAGTTGAATAAAAACGAAATAAGATTCAGGATACAAGTAGTCTTCCTGAGATTCATCAACTACCCGGAGATACCCTTCACGCGCTGCTTCTTCATCAGGCAGAATTTGATAGAATTTTCGCTTCTCTATGTCTTCACAATCGCCGTTTTCGATGCAAAGTGCAAATTGGGTTTTTAATAGTTTCTTTTTCATAAAATGTTACACCAGTGTAACATTTAGTGTACAAAAGGTATCGGCAGAAACCCTGTAACTACAAGGGTTTATCGATGTTTTTTGTATCTGACTTCCCGCGGTAAAAAAAATAATTTAGCGAAAAGTGTAACATTCTGCGAACACTTTGTAGATGGCCGCTCTTACCTTAAACTACCAAATATCGTCCAGCTTAGTAGTTGCCGTAAAACTGAATACGGTTGCCTTCTGGATCGCGGATATCGAAAACGGCATGCCCCTCGCTGTTCTCAAGTTTCCGTAACCGTTTCCCTTTCGATCTTATATGCTGATGAACGGCACTCACGCTTTCAACGTGAAACATCAGTTTTTGTCTCCCTTCGTTGGGTTTGCTGGCACTATGGAGACACAACGTGCCAGCACCTGCCTTAAAACGGAAAAACCGGTTTTCTGGGAACGGTTGGTCTTCGTCTGGCACTAATCCGATAACGTCCCTATAAAAAGCGATCACAGTCTTCATGTCTTTGACGAAAAGCATAATGCCTGTGAGTTCCATCGAATCCTCCCAAAATAGATAATACGTCCTGACGAAGTTACCGATCTAATTCTCCGGCGATGACGTTCAAACTTCCCAAGACTGCCACGGTGTCAGAAACCATTCCGCCCTCTAACATGTGCGGTAATGCTTGGAAGTGCAAGAAACTCGGTGGACGGATGCGGATACGATAAGCCGTGCCGCTGCCATCACTGACAATATAAAAACCGAGTTCACCATTCGGTGATTCGGTCGCACAATAGTGATCACCTTTTGGCGGCTGCACACCGTGTCCATCCATAACAACTTTAAAATGATGAATTAAGCCCTCAATATGCCCATAAGCATCGGACTTGTCCGGCATCGTAATCTTGTTATCTTCAAGGTTGACCGGTCCGTCAGGGATATTATCCAGTACTTGGGTAACGATGCCACAACTCTGAATCATCTCCTCCATGCGGACGAGGTATCGGTCATAGGCATCACCGTTGGTTCCGACTGGCACATCAAACGTCACTTCATCGTAGCTGGAATACGGCTCAGCCTTGCGTATGTCATGCGCTATGCCGGTGGCTCGGAGACAGGGTCCCGTTAACCCATAGCTAACCGCAGCATCAGCCGCAATGGGACCGACACCTTTCGTGCGATCCATCCAGATCCGATTCTTTGTGAGCAGTGTATGGGTCTCCTTCAATGCTTTGGGAAAGTTGCTGACGAATTGCTGGATATCTGCCTCACATCCATCGTAGAGGTCACGGAGCACACCGCCGACGCGAGTGTAACTTGTCGTCAACCGTGCGCCGGTTGTCTTTTCAAAGATGCTATACAACTTCTCACGTTCGCGGAAGCTATAGAGAAATACTGAAAATGCCCCTAAGTCGAGTGCGGCAGTTCCCAACCATAGCAGGTGATCTGCGAGTCGCGAAAGCTCCGCCATCAAAATACGGATATATTGACACCGTTTCGTGACTTCAATGCCGAGCAGTTGTTCAACAGCAAGGACATACCCAAAATTGTTGGACAGTGGTGAGAGATAGTTCATCCGGTCCGTCACAACAATATACTGGTTGTAATCCAAATGTTCACCGAGTTTCTCGAACCCGGTATGCAGATAACCGGCGTGTGGTGTCGCCTTCAAAACGGATTCGCCATCAAGTTCTAAGACAATACGGAGGGTGCCGTGTGTCGCCGGATGCTGCGGACCGAAGTTAAGGACCATCTTCTCGCCAGTGGCGCGTTCCAGCCCACCTTGCATAGAATACTCCTTTTTTAAAGTTATCAGTTTTCGGTTCGGTTTTCTCTCACTGCGAGGCATGAAAAACCTTCAGTTTTCAGAAAGAGATTTTAGGACTATCCCACCCTTCTTTAACTCTTTAACTGATAACCGATGACTGATAACTGACAACCATTCTTACACATTCTGTTTTTCAAAATTAAAGCGTTCGCGCTCACCGCGTCCCCGGAGCGGATAATCTTTACGGAGCGGGTGTCCTTCAAAATCGTCAGGCATTAAAATCCGCCGGAGATCAGGGTGCCCCTCAAAATTGATACCGAACATATCGTAGGTCTCACGCTCCAACCAGTTTGCCCCACGCCACAAGGGTGTGACTGATGGAATACTCAAGTCGTTTTCATGGACAGGGACCTTTACGCGCAGACGACACTGTCCGTGATAGGAATAGAGTTGATAGACGACCATGAACCGTGCGTAGTCAAACTGCATCAATTCGGATTCCATCTGCGAATTATCGACTGCGGTGACATCAACGAGGAAAGTATAGGCGAGTTCGGGATCTGTTTTCAGATATTCCAAGACCGCGTAAGCCTGCTCTTTACGGACGACCACGACGACCGTACCCCGCGACTCGTCTTGTGCCAAGAGCGCGTCTGCGTGGTTCGCCTCTAATTTCTCAAGGACAAGCGGTTTTGATTGTTCTTCAACTTCTTTCTCTTCACTCATAAACTGCCTCTACTCCTTTAGGTGAAGCACCACTGGTGATTTTTTCCTGCACTTGTATGACTGCATCAATAAGATCTTCAGGTCGTGGCGGGCATCCGGGAATGTAGACATCCACAGGTATAAACTGGTCAACGCCTTGAATGAGGGTATAGGTATCAAACACGCCGCCGCAGGAAGCGCATGCGCCCATTGAAATTACCCATTTTGGATCGGGCATTTGGTCGTAGATACGTTTCAGGACCGGCATCATTTTGATAGAAATTCTGCCGGAAACGATCAGCAGATCAGATTGGCGGGGTGAAAACCGGATTGCCTCAGAGCCGAATCGAGACAGGTCAAACTTGGAAGCCAAGGTCGCCATCATTTCTATGGCACAGCAAGCCGTCCCGAACGGCATTGGCCACAGAGAATTCTTTCGTCCCCAGTTGACGACTTTATCAATCGTCGTAGTGATGATGTTGCCATCCGTTTCCCCGGCACCTTGTCCAACAAAATCTAATCCCATGTTAAGCCTCCTTTCTTCCAAGCATAGATATAACCGAGAAGCAGAATGCCGATAAATACCAGCATTTCAAGTAAAATAAACAAACCACTCGTTTCAGAGAATTTCTTAAAGACCACTGCCCACGGGTAGAGGAAAACCACCTCGATATCAAAGATGATAAAGAGCATAGCGATGAGGTCGAACCGGATGGTAAACCGCTGCCTTGCATCGCCGACTGGTTGAACGCCGGATTCATAAACGGAGAGTTTGACGCGGTTCGGGCGTTTGGGTCCAAGAAGATGGGTCAGGCCGAGGTTGATCGCTGCAAAGAGCACTGCGAACAACCCTAACAGCAAGATTGGCAGATAATCTATTAACATTGTTTCTAATCTATTATGTCCTCACATATTTTTTTTCATAACGTAAGACAAATTGCGCTTTAGGAGCCCAATCTGGCATTGCAAACTTCGCTCAAGTGACGGTTAATACAGATTCGTAAACAGATGCTTTGAATATGCTTAATAGTTTCTCATATTTTAAAAACATTGTCAAGTTTTTTTTAGAAAAAAAAGAAAGTTGAGGCATTTCCGTAAATCTGCTATCATACCTCTATGGTGAAACTCAACCTCAAACCCAATCACAAAGCGATCCGAGACTATTACACCACGCTGCAGCAATACAAAGCACACACTATTAGACACGAAGGGGCGGTCAGCTCCGCTTTTGATACGCTCCTGCAAACGTGTGCACAGCAAGTAAACGCCACACTTGTCCCGCAATATCCGATGCGCACGGTAGCAGGAAACCGTATCGTCATTGATGGTGTAGTGCTCGATGCATACGGACTCCCCTTCGCTTATTGGGAAGCAAAAGATACAGATGATAACCTCATCAGAGCGATCGAAGAAAAACGCGATGCAGGTTATCCGCTCGATAATATCTTGTTCCAAAACCCGCAGCGCGCCATCTTATATCAGAACGGACAGATAGCCTTAGACCTCGACATCACTGACCCGGCACGTCTGATTGCTGCACTCCAGTACCTCTTCTCATATACCCCACCGGCACTTGACAACTGGCAGACTGCGGTCGCTGATTTCAGGGAACACGTACCAGACCTCGCCAACAAATTGAAAGAACTCATTGAACAACGCCACGAAACCGATCCGAGGTTCAAAGAGGCGTTCACCGATTTTTACGAAACCTGCCGGACCGCGATTAACCCAGAACTCTCACAAGATGCCGTTGAGGAGATGCTGATTCAACATATCCTCACCGAACGGATTTTCCGCACGGTTTTCAACCGCTCCGATTTCACGCGCCGAAATATTATTGCACGCGAGATTGAAAACGTCAGCGACGCGCTCATAGAGCACGCGGTGAGTCGCGACGCGTTTCTCGCGCCGTTGGACCGGTTCTACCTCGCGATTGAGCAGGCAGCCCTCCTCTGCAAAGACTTCTCCCAAAAACAGCACTTCCTCAACACGTTTTATGAGAAATTTTTTCAAGGGTTCTCCGAGGATGTAGCGGACACACACGGCATCGTCTACACGCCACAACCGATCGTGGATTTTATGGTGAAAAGCGTTGAACATATTTTGCAAACCGAATTCAATCGCTCTTTATCCGACAGCGGCGTGCATATCATTGATCCGTTTGTTGGGACCGGCAACTTTATCGTCCGCCTCATGCAAGACATCCAAGGTGCAGCGTTAGAAGATAAATACCGCCACGCGCTGCACTGCAACGAGGTGATGCTCCTGCCCTACTACATCGCGAGTCTGAACATTGAGCAGGAGTACTTTCAACGGATGGGAAGATACCTACCGTTTGAGGGGATCGCGCTTGCGGATACGTTTGAGTTGCTTGAACAAGAGCAAGGTGAACTCTTTACACGCGAGAACACGGAACGGGTGAAGCGACAGAAAGCGGCAGATATGTTTGTTGTCATCGGTAACCCACCTTACAATACGCAGCAAGTCAACGAGAATGACAATAACAAAAACCGAAAGTATCCAGCAATAGACAATCAGATCGCGGAAACGTATGTGAAAGACTCCAGCGCAACACTGAAAAATAAACTCTATGATCCCTATGTCAAAGCGATTCGATGGGCATCAGATCGTATCGGCGATGAAGGCGTTGTGGCTCTTGTGACAAACAACAGTTTTCTCGACGGTATAGCGTTTGATGGCATGCGAAAACACCTATACCAAGACTTTGACGCGATGTATGTTCTGGATTTAAGCGGAAATATGCGGAAAGGTTTGAAGGTTTCCGATGCAAATGTGTTCGGCATTCGGGTCGGAGTGAGCATCAATCTATTTGTCAAGACAAAGCAGAAACCATCAAAGAATTCTCGTCTCTTTTACTATAGCACAGATGCGTTGTGGAACAAAAAACAGAAACTCGACTTTCTGAATGCCTGTCAACACATAGGCGGTATTGAATGGAAAACCATTCAACCAGATATCCGACAAACATGGTTGACCGAAGGTCTTGATGTAGAATTTGACACTTTTATCCCGATGGGAAGTAAGGCAGCAAAAACTGCAAAAGATAGCGGCGGAAAGGCAATTTTTGGTCTCTACTCTTCCGGTGTAGTCACTAGCAGGGATAGTTTGGTATATGCTTTCGATCTTGAGTTGTTACAAGAAAGGGTTTACACCTTTACTGAAATATACAATATTGCCGTTGACCGGAAGCGAAGGCATGATCCTAAAACACCGGTTGAAAATTTCATTGACACAAATGATCCACGCATTAAGTGGAGTCATCGCGTTAAACAATCACTGACAAAGCTGGAGTTAAGTACATATCAAGATACTCACTTTCGTAGTGCCTTGTATCGTCCGTTCTGTCAGCAATATTTTTATTTTGATCACTTCTGGAATGAAAGGCGTTATCAGCAACATCGGATTTTCCCTACATCAGAGACCGAAACAGAAAATCGAGTGATTTGTGTTGCCGGTATTGGTAATAGAAAAGGCTTTGGATGTCTTGTGACAAATAATATCCCTACTTTTGATTTGGCATTTGAAAAGACACAAGGCTTCCCCTTCTACACCTACAATGAAGAAGGCACCGACCGAAAAGAGAACATCACCGACTGGGCATTAGCGGAATTCCGTACACATTACAGCGATGATACTATCACCAAGTGGGACATCTTCCACTACAACTACGCGCTCCTGCACCATCCCGTTTATCGTGAGAAATACGAGATGAACCTCAAGCGCGATCTGCCGCATATCCCGTTTGCCAAAGACTTCTGGGGTTTTGCGAAAGCAGGCGCGGCGTTAGCAGACCTCCACGTTAACTATGAATCCGCGCCGAAATACGATCAATTGAGACAGGACGAGACACCGGGAGTACCGGTTAATTGGCGCGTGGAGAAGATGAAATTATCCAAAGACAAGACGCAGTTAACATATAACGATTTCTTGACACTGGATGGCATCCCTGTGGAGGTTTATGATTATAAGTTAGGGACTCGGTCTGCATTGGAGTGGGTGGTCGATCAATATCGTGTGAAGGTAGATAGGCGGAGCGGGATTAAAAACGACCCGAATCGTGAAGCGGAGCCGCGGTATATCGTGGATTTGATTAAGCGGGTTATCACTGTGAGCCTAAAAACGGTGGAGATTGTTGGGAATTTGCCGAAACTTTGATCGTCAAAAATTGATATAACGTAAGTTCGGGGTTCGCATCGCACATTTCCAGTTAGCGTCGCAGAGGCACAAACTAAATGAAGATTAATTTTAAAATTCGGTAATTTCTTGGCGAAACCCGGTTCGGTTAGGAAACCGAACCTACCGGACCTGGGGAAACGTGGAATTACCGAAATATTTTCTTAAACTTCATACAGTTTGTGCTACAAAACTATGATTAAAACCGCTTCAAGTTTCCCCATGTTGTCGTGAGTTTTCCTTGGGGCGTTACGGCGAATCCGCCGCTGTTTGGAACGCTATCGCCGGTGACAGTGATATTATCAAAACGTGCCGTATAATTCGCGAGCCCGAAACCGACACCGCCTGTCCGAAAGTTGGGAAAGTGACCAACGTCTGGAACACCTATTAGATTCGGCATCTGTATGGGTCCCATCACTTGGTTCTCATTAACCGAGAAACTAAAGATATTGTCGCGGACCCTCAACTTCAAATGCGTCCATTTGTTCAATTTTAAAAGCGGATGCGGTTCAGCGTGGAGGCGTACAAATATTACATCGTGAAAATCGCCATAAACACAGCTGATCTGTTCTCTCTGGCGGGGTGGTTTACCCTCAAGGAGCTCTACAGGATCCTCAATACTACACAATACTACCCAAGTCCCCTGCACCCGCGCGGCAATAGTGATAGCCCCGATACCGTGTTTGTTAAGCGGCTTGACATCCAATTCAACAGTGTAATCTTTCCACGTGCTATCCCCAGTTGTCAGTAAACGCACAAACGTTTCACGGCTGATTGTCTGAAGTTCATCGTCAACAATTTCCCAAACACCGGGGGCTTTATCCAATCGAACGAGTTCCTGCCACTCTTCCAAATCGTCATCCTTGAAGGTTTCGATAAATGTCCCTGCCGAGGCAGAGGCGGTAATAAAGAAAAGCATTACAGCAACAGTCAGAAATTGCATAGTGATTCTCTCTTTATGCGGCTTTGGTCGTGGTTAAAACCGTTTCAAGTGCCCCCACGTCGTGGCGAGTTTTTCTCTCGGTGCTACGGGTAATGTCCCCTTGTCGGGGATATCTTCGCCGGTGATAATAACATTATCAAAGTTCGCCGTGTAATTCGCGAGTCCAAAACCTGCTCCGCCTGTCAGAAACCCCCGAAACCTATTTACCTTTGCTTTAAAAATTTCTGCGCCTCCATGGACAAAAGCAAAACCCTCTCCGGTTTCTGCAACTTTCTCATCGTTTACCCAGAAGATAAAGGTTTCGCCCTTAACACTCAATTTCAGAGTCGACCAATCACCCAATTTTAAAAGTGGATGAGGTCCAGCGTATAAGAGGTGAGACCGGCTTGTGTGGAAATCCCCTGTACGACAAATCGCGCCCCACCCAGGGAGAAATAATCGGTCACCAATCTCACAGAATACCAACCAGGTGCCTTTAATCCGCGCAGCAATGACAATACTTGCCCATCCATGTTTTTCGAGCGGCTTGACATCAACTTCAACCGTGTAATCTCCCCACTTTTTATTGCCGATCGTGAGTAAACGGGCCCACCTATCAGCACCCACCGCGTGAAGCTCACGATCAATAACCTCCCAAGACCCGGGCTTCTCGTTTTGTTGGACCAGTTCCTCCCACTCTTCCAGGTCGTCATTATTGAAAGTTTCGATAAATGTTCCTGCCCATCCAGAGTAGGAGAGCAGAAAAAGTGCTGCTACAATCAGCGTAAATTTCATCAAGAATCTCCTTTCTTTTTTGATGTTCTTTGCGAGTGCTCATAGTGTAATAGGAATCTGGAGCGGATGTCAAGTAATTTTCGAGAATTTTTTGATGTATCTAATAAAACGTTAAATTCAGGGCGACAGCCGCGTCATTTCCCATGTGCCATCAGATTGTAGCGTGTAACAGAGGCGGTCATGGAGGCGGCTTGGACAACCTTGCCAGAATTCAAAGAGATTCGGCACGAGTCGATACCCACCCCAATGCGGTGGACGCGGGATGGCATTGGGTGAATATGTCTCTTCCGCCCGTTCGTATCCTTCTGTGAGGTGTTCCCGTCCACTGATAACGATGCTTTGGCGTTCTGTCTGCACGGCAAGTTGACTACTCACAGGACGACTGGCGAAATATGCGTCCGACGCTTCTGCACTCATTTTCTCAACGGTGCCGGTACTCCGAACCTGTCGATCGAGTTCACGCCAATAGAAAACCAGGGCAGCGTTTGGGTTCTCTGCAAGTTCCCTTCCTTTTTGGCTTTCATAATCGGTATAGAAACAAAAGCCCTTTGCGTCAAATCCTCTAAGGACTACCATTCGAGCAGAAGGTATGCCACTCGGCGTTGCTGTCGCCAAAGTCATTGCGTCTGGCAGGTCTATTTTGGTGGCAATAGCATCCGCGAACCATTTCTCAAATTGTTCAAACGGGTCGGGTGAGGCGTTCTGCTCAAGTAGGTGTCCGTTCTTTGCGCTATATTCTCTGCGGAGTTTATCAGTGTTCATAATTGAAATAGTTGTCAGTTATCAGTTATCGGTTATCAGTTAAGAGATTTTTGGTTAAATCAGACTTCCCTTTCACCGATAGCCATTACAATTAGGACTTACACAAATTGCGTCTAAAAACAATATATTTCAGAAAAAAGCCGCTACTTCAGTTATTTAACCCCCTAAATCCCCCTTATCAGGGGGACTTTAAAATGAAATATCTATCCTTTCCAGAAATTTGGTGAGAAGAGGATAAGCACCGTATAGAGTTCCAAACGTCCGAGTAACATACAAAAAGAGAGAACATACTTTCCAACTGTGTGAATATGTGCGTAGTTGTCAGTCGGTCCCACGCTGCCGAGTCCGGGTCCGATGTTCCCCATCGTAGCGATTGTCGCGCCTGCGGCACTGACAAGGTCAAGTCCTAAGGTTGTCATGATGCAGGTTACAACTGCAAAGATACCGATAAAAAAGAAGAAAAAACCGAGAACGTTGGTCATGACTTCAGGTGGCACAACACGGTCATTAACGCGAATGGGTAGTACGGCATGTGGGAAGATGAGTCGTTTAATTTCAGCCCCGCTCTGCCGAATAAGGAGGAGGAACCGAACCTGTTTCATCCCGCCGCCAGTAGACCCCGCACACCCACCGTAAAACATAAGCGTTACTAAGATGAATTGAGATAGCGCGGGCCACTGTTCAAAGTCAGCGGTGCCGTAGCCTGTAGTTGTGATGATAGACATCACCTGAAATGCGGCATAACGGAGCGATGTCCACATCGAATCGTAAGGCACGTCTCCATCAACCTGAAACCTAATAGTATTCCATGAGATTAAAGTGATACTTACAGCGATAACGGTGCAGTAGAATTTAAATTCTGTATCTTGGAAATAACTTTTGACATCGCCGCGGAGTGCGCGATAGTGGAGTGCGAAATTGGTGCCTGCGAGGAACATAAAGAAACAGATGACCATGTCAATATAGACGCTATCATAGTGGCCGATGCTGGCGTTCTTTGTAGAGAATCCACCGGTCGCCATTGTCCCAAAGGTATGACAGAGTGCATCAAAGAGAGACATACCGCCGAACATTAAGAGTACAGTCTCAAGAAAAGAGAGGAGTAGATAAACGCCCCAAAGGAGCTTAGCGGTTTGTGCGATACGCGGGGTGAGTCGATCGGTTTGCGGTCCGGGGGCTTCTGCACGAAAAAGCTGCATCCCACCGATACCGAGCATCGGCAGAATAGCAACAGCAAGCACAACGATGCCCATTCCGCCGAGCCAATGTGAGAAACTTCGCCAGAAGAGCATGGTGTGCGAAAGGTGTTCAATCTCTGTCAGAACAGTGGCACCCGTCGTTGAAAACCCTGCCATCGCTTCAAAATAGCAGAAAGAAAACTCTGTCCAGGGTGAACGTCCTTCAATACTAAATACATCCGCAAAGAGATACGGAAGTGATCCAAAGAGCGCAACTGTTACCCACCCTAAAGCGACGACAGCAAAACCTTCACGGATACCGAGTTCTTCCTGTCGAGACCGAATACTGAAGCGGAGGATTAAACCGATAACCAAAGTGATTATCGCCGAGATGACAAACGCCATCAAATCGTTCTGGACTTCACCTGCGCTTACGCGATAATAGACTGCTACGCCTAACGGAAGTAACATAGTCCCCGCGAGACAAATCAGTAAATTACCGAGGGTGTAAACAATTAGTTTAAGGCTCATGGTTAATAGTAACCAGTGGCCAGTAACCAGTGGCCAGTTAAGAGGTGTTAGATTTATAGTGGATCTTAGAATTAATGAGACACTCCAAATCGATGCGGTTGGGAAACCGCACCTACCGGGGGGCGAAAGTGTCTATTTATTTTTAACGTGAGTTTGATAAATAGTTGAAAGTTTTTGTGTAAAGAGAACCCTCTTGGTATAATGAGATTATCTACACTCTCTAACCAAAAGGAGTTCTCTGATGAGTATCCTAACACTTTTCTGTAAAATTGACGACTTTTTTCTGCTTTATACGCAATGGCAGGCGACGCATTGTCTACCAGAGACGACGACACCGGAAACACGCGGACGCCCTCGGCAACTGCATCCGAGCGAAGTGATGACGATCCTTATTGCCTTCCATCAAAGCAACTATCGGACGTTCAAACACTTTTACAACAGACATGTTTGTGTCTATTGGCGTGCTGAGTTTCCGCATTTGGTGAGTTATTCTCGGTTCGTTGGACTCAAGAAAGAGGTATTGATGCTTTTGACGCTTTATCTTCATGCTCATTTCGGTGAATGCAGTGGTATCTCCTTCGTGGATTCGACACGTTTGCGGGTTTGCGACAATAAGCGCATTTCATCGCATCGCGTCTTTGCTGAACACGCTGGACGCTCGAAGACTTCAATGGGGTGGTTCTATGGTTTTAAACTTCATCTAATTATCAACGGAAAAGGCGAACTCTTAGGTTTTCAAGTGTCCCCAGGGAATACCGATGACCGTCAACCGCTATGGGAGTTGTCATCCGAAGATCTCTTCGGAAATCTCTATGCGGATAAGGGGTATATCTCCAAAGACCTCCGAGAGTTGCTCAACGCGCAAGGCATCAACTTGATCTATAAAGTCCGTAAGAACATGAACCCCCTTGAGTTATCGGTTTCTGATGAGGTGCTGCTGAAAAAGCGTCTGATCATTGAATCCGTGATCAAGGAACTGAAAACGCAGACGCAAGTCGAACACAGTCGCCATAGGAGTTTCGCTAACTTCCAAGTTAATGTTGTTGCTGCATTGATTGCGTATCAGCTGCTGGAGACCAAACCCTCGGTGAATCTCTCCGAACTTCAAGCGAATAACGATTTACCTGTGCTTTTCTAACTTATAAACTTTTTTCAAA
>PYIY01000193.1:0-33037 GCA_003635195.1 Candidatus Poribacteria bacterium
GCGGCAACAGACCAGGATGGTGATGTGCTTACCTATACCCTCGGTGGCAGGGATGCCGCATCCTTTAGGATTGTCCGCACTACCGGGCAACTACAGACCCGCGCAACCCTCGACCATAAAACAGACGCTTCCTACTCGGTGACGGTCACTGCCTCCGATGGCAATGGCGGTAGCACCGATATCCCCGTCACCATCAATGTGACAAATGTCAATGAGGCACCGACCTTCACCCAAGGCACCCGCACGACACGGTCGGTCGAAGAGAATACACCATCCGGCATAAACATCGGCACCGCAGTCGCCGCCACGGATCCAGATGGCGATACCTTGACCTATACCCTCGGTGGCACAGATGCGTCCGCCTTTAGCATTCTTAGGACATCTGGACAACTCCAAAGTAGTGCAGCCCTCGACTATGAAACGAGGACCTCCTATTCCGTTAGGATTACTGTCTCCGATGGCAGTTTGACAGATAGCATCACCGTCACCATCACCGTCACGGATGTCAGCGAAACGCCTGACAACAGTGCCCCTGCGTTCACAGATGGCACAAGCACAACGCGTTCGATCGCGGAGAACACCGCAGCCGGCACAAACATCGGCACGCCCGTCGCGGCAACAGACCAAGATGGCGATACCTTGACCTATACCCTCGGTGGCACAGATGCGTCCGCCTTTAGCATTATTAGCACTACCGGGCAACTACAGACCAGCGCAACCCTCGACCATGAAACAGATGCCTCCTATTCTATTTCTGTCTCTGTCTCTGATGGCAAGGGTGGAAATGATAGCATCCGTGTCACTATCACCGTCACGGATGTCAATGATGCACCTGTGTTCACTGACGGCACCCGCACAACGCGTTCGATCGCGGAGAACACCGTAGCCGGCACAAACATCGGCACGCCTGTAGCGGCAACGGATCCGGATAACGACACGCTCGCCTATAGCTTCTTTAGTGGATACGGCACCAAGTCCGATGGGACCAATAACTTTTTCAGCGTTGTCAGCACATCGGGGCAGCTACAAACAAAAGCAGCGTTAGACTTTGAAACGCGGAGATCCTATACGTTTACCCTTATTGCCCAGGATCCGCACGGTATTGCTGCCAAAATTAGTGTTACGATTAACGTCACGGATGTCAATGAAGTTCGTCCAAACAACGCACCGATCTTTACCGAAGGCACCAGCACCACACGCTCGGTCGCGGAGAACGCCGCAGCCGGCACAAACATCGGCACAGCGGTGGCTGCAACCGATAAGGATAACGACACGCTCACCTATACCCTCAGTGGCACAGATGCCGCAGCGGTCAGCATTGTCAGCACTACCGGGCAGCTGCAGACAAACGCAGCACTAGACCACGAAACAGATGCCTCCTACTCGGTGACCGTTTCTGTCTCCGATGGCAAGGGTGGCACAGATAGTATTACCGTCACTATCAATATCACAGATGTAGCGGAAACGATTGGTACACCGCTCAGTCAACGCACACAGCAGGTCCGAGATGCTATTGTCGCCGCTGTGCAAGGGGTCAATAATGCTGACGATGTGACCGACGCACACCTTGCGGCAATCACCGCACTACACCTAAACCAGAAAAGCATAACATCACTGAAATCTGGAGATTTTAACGGTTTGACTTCGCTGGATAATCTCGGTCTGGCTCACAATTCCCTCGGCGATATATCCGCACTTGAACATTTAACTTCACTCAGACACCTCTATCTGAATGATAATTCCCTCAGCGATATATCCGCACTTGAACATTTAACTTCGCTGAGCACACTCCGGCTGGATAACAATTCGGTCAGCGATGTATCCGCCCTCGAACATTTGACTTCGCTGATAACACTCCGGCTGTCTGGCAATCCGATTTCAGATTATGGGCCCCTCAATAGACTCAAGACTGCAAATCGGTTTATACACATTGATATTAATCTTAATAACAACCCGCCAGTTTTCGCGGACGGCGATACTACCACACGGTCTATCGCAGAGAAAACGACTACCGGCACAAACATCGGCACGCCTATCGCTGCCACCGATGTAGACAATCATAGGCTGACTTATAGTCTCGGTGGCACAGATGCCGCAGCCTTCAGTATCGTTAGCACTACCGGGCAACTGCAGACGAAGGCAGCGTTAGACTATGAAACACAGTCGTCTTATACGGTAACCGTGACGACTTATGATGGCAATAGTGGGGGCGATCGCATTACTGTCACCATCAATATCACCAATGCTAACGATGCACCCGAATTCACAGAAGGCACCCGTGCCACGCGCTCAATCGCAGAGAAAACGACTACCGGCACAAACATCGGCACGGCCGTCACTGCGACTGATGTGGATACTGGAGACACGCTCACCTATACGCTCGGTGGCACAGATGCGGCATCGTTTGGTATCGTCAGCACATCGGGGCAGCTCCAAACCAGTGCAGCATTAGACTATGAAAAGAAGAAGTCCTACTCGGTGAGGGTCTCTGTCTCTGATGGCAAGGGTGGCACAGATAGTATTACCGTTACAATTAATGTGACGAATGTAAACGAAATCAATCCGCCGCTCAGAGAACGTACACAGCGGGTGCGTGAGGTTATTGTGCACGCTGCAGGTGTGAGAAATGCTGGCGCTGTGACGGACATACACCTTGCGGCAATCACCTCACTAGACATATCCCAGACCCTAAACAAGGCAAGCATAACATCACTGAAACCTGGAGATTTTAACGGTTTGACTTCGCTTACATACCTCGGTCTGGCTCACAATTCTATCAGCGATATATCCGCACTTCAACATTTAACTTCGCTGACACACTTCGATATGAATAGCAATCCCCTCAGCGATATATCCCCACTTCAACATTTAACTTCGCTGAGATGGCTCGATCTGTCTAACAATTCTATCAGCGATATATCCGCACTTGAAGAATTGACCGCGCTGACATTGCTCGATCTGGCTAACAATTCTATCAGCGATATATCCACACTTGAAGAATTGACCGCGCTGACAGTGCTCGATCTGTCTAACAATTCTATCAGCGATATATCCGCACTTGAAGAATTGACCGCGCTGACACAACTCCATCTGTCTAACAATTCTATCAGCGATATATCCGCACTTGAAGAATTGACAAACCTGAGAAATCTCTATCTGTCTAACAATTCCATCAGCGATATATCCGCACTCGAAGAGTTGACCGCGCTGATAAATCTCAATCTGTCTGGCAATCCGATTTCAGATTATGGTCCCCTCCGTAGACTCAAGGCTGCAAATCCAGATGTAAACATTGATATTAATCTTGATAACAAACCACCGGTTTTCGCCGATGGTGATACTGCCACACGGTCTATCGCAGAAAACACCGCTACCGGCACAAACATCGGCGATCCTATCTCTGCCACTGATGACGACAATCATACGCTGACTTATAGTCTCGGTGGCACAGATGCTGCCTCCTTCAGTATCGTTAGCACGTCCGGGCAACTCCAGACGAAGGCACCGTTAGACCATCAAACACAGTCGGTTTATACGGTAACCGTGACGGCTTATGATGGCAATAGTGGCGGCGATCGCATTACTGTCACCATCAACGTCACAGAAGTAGCCAGTGGTGCGCCATCTGTTGAAACAGCACCTGTGATTCCTGATAAGACCGTCTTGCTCTCCAACTTCCCCAACCCGTTCAACCCGGAGACGTGGATACCGTATCAACTCGCTAAACCGGCGAATGTCACGCTAACCATCTATAACATGCGCGGCGTTGTCGTGCGGGAGTTGAAGTTGGGACATAAAGCGGGGGGTGTGTATGCCAGCCGGAGTCGTGCGATCCATTGGGATGGCCGGAATATGTTGGGTGAGAAGGTGGCGACAGGTGTGTATTTCTACACCCTGAAGGCAGATGATTACACGGCTACACGCAAACTCTTGATACGCAAATAGGCAGTTGTAAAACCGCCCCTACCATGGAAGTGTGTAAGTTCTATCTCATTTCGATTGAATCAGGACTGCCCAATGACCTTCGGTTGGTGCAGATACCGTTATGCTATCGCTGACAGGAATTTCTTCTTTCGTTTCCCATCCGCTTTTAGCAATATTTAGCCATCTGATTGTTAGTTTTTGGGCATCTGTCTGATCCACAGCATTTAGGTCGATATCGACTGAACCGCCATTTGGAAAGTAGACGGCGTATTCTTGCCCGGGATTTGCGAAGGTATACGCTTCGTTTTCTTCTCTGTTGGAAAGCAGGTCATTGGACGGTTCACACTTAAACACATTCATTTCGTCCGTGATCATTCGCATACTCTTGAGGTGTGCTTGTGCAATCTCGCTTAAACCAACGCCACTATCCGGACGGTGAAACCGTGCTGATGCAAATCCGCCGAAAATGTTTCGCCAAAACCGCTCTAACCCATCTCGCGTACTGCCAAATCGCCCGCCATCAGCACCGTAAATTTTAATATTATTGATGGGACGGATCGGTGAAAGTTTTGTCCGAATTTTCTGAGCGTTATCCCAGTGTCGCTGCCGTTTCTGGTGGTTATTCTGTGATATATCGCAAAAGGAGTAGGTTTCAGGATGGTCAAACGTCGCTTTATGCTTCTCATCGGATAGATCCCACGGGTCCCACATCTCGGTGGTTTCAACGACGCGTCCAACGGCGGCTGCCTGCTTCCGGATATACGTTGCCCAGTATTCACCCCATGCAGCCGTGACAGCAGTTTCGTTGTCCATACAGTAGAGTATATGACCGTACGGAAGTGTCTCGGAGAGCAGTTTATCCACAAATTTTTCCTGATATTTCAAGACGATCTGTTGATTGCGTTCTTTCGGCACAGACCAGAAAAAGTTGTTCTCCGTCGCAACCGGATGGCTCTTGACAACAGTGGGTAACCCTGTCTCCTCTGCTGTATAATTGCTATTATTCTTTGGGTTGAAAGGATTCGCAGCCCAAGGTTCGCGGTAATAGTTGAAAGTTGCCCACACCTCAATCTGGACGATAATATCCATCTCGTGGGTCCACGTGATGAAGTTCCGAAAACGGTTCCAAAATTCGTCGTTCCATTGATTTAAATCATAGTGATCACCGACTTTTTTGAAGGGAGGCACATCGCCTTCATCGACCCAACTCATTGTCGAGCGTACATAGTTGCCACCGACCGATTTTAACAACTCAAGATGTGCTTTGAGGTTTCGTATCTGAAAAAGATTATCTTCAACTGAACCTCCGATGAGTAGAATCGGCTCGCCTTTATATTGCCAGTAACGCGGGTTTTCTGAGTATATTTGGATTCGATTTTTTTCCATCTCTATATCCTTTTCGGCTTTAGTTTCTGGTGCTGCTGAGTAAAAGGAAACGCATACGAGTAGAACCAACATAAGTTTGTAGGGTCCCCGCAGATTTCGCATAAAAAATTCTCCTGAGTATTAAGGGGTATAATAGCATACTTGCCTACAGTCGCTACAAGGACACAACGGTGTTAGAAACAAGCGTCCTCGTTAAGCAACCGGATATATTATACCACAAGACCCAGGAGAATACAATCGAACCATTTATGCACTACGCATAGTACTGGCATGAAATTCTGTGATACTTTCAACACCGCGGAGCAGCATTTCGTCGCTGAGACTGAACGCTTCACGTATTTTCAATGACCGATCCATCCGGTCAAGCAGCCGTTGATTCGGTACCACAACAACGGAATCAGCATTTCCTTGAAGCTCTTGTAATCCTTGTTCTGCCCGTTCGGCGCGACGTTCGCCTTCAAAATTGAACGGACGCGTCACAACGCCTACCGCTAAAGCCCCCTGTTCCCGAGCAAGGGAGGCAATCAGAGGCGCAGCACCTGCTCCCGTTCCGCCGCCCATTCCAGCAATGATAAAGACAAGGTCTGCGTCCGCAACGATGGCAGCGAGTTTTTCTTTATCTTCCTCAGCTGCCTTTTTCCCTAACTCTGGATTCGCTCCGCAATACCCTGGTGTCGTGTTAACGCCGATCAGTACTGGTATTGCCTCTTTGCACTTCTCAAGTGCTTGCTGCTCTACATTCACAACATAAAATTCAATGTCTGTCAAACCGGTCTCTATCATCCGTTTGACAGCGTTGCCGCCCGCGCCACCGACACCAATAACCTTAACTCTGGTTCCGGTGTGTTTGGATCCTTCTCGTTTAGCTGACATAATTCCCTCTCTTATGAGTTCGACACCGAATTCCTTGCGTAGGAGTTCACGTGTCCGTCTTAATTGAGTCTTGATAGTGCCTATCGCTAATCCAAGTTCGCCGTGGATGTCCTTGACACTCCACAATTCCAAGTAGTATAGAATCGCAACGTTACGCACTTTATCTGGAAGGTGAAACACTGCTTCTCTTAGATCGTTACACAGTTCTGCTTCCCGAAAACGTGCGACCGCGTCCTGATCAATATGATCGGTGAGGTCCGCGTAACTCTGTGGAATTTCACTCCTTGAATGATGGACAGACGCGTAGTATCGGGTGCAAGCGTTGTAAGCGATGCGCTGCAGCCATGCACCAAAACTTTCGACGTTCCGCAGCCCACTAACGTTCTCCCAGACAGACCGCCAGATGTCCATGAGTATCTCTTCGGCATCCCGACGTTGTCTCGAATTCGCGACAACCACTTTCCAGACGCGAGGACTGTAACGCGACATCAACTCTGTAAACGCGGATTCATCACCAGCTTGTACAAGTTGGATGAGTTCTTCATCTTTCAAATCAGTGTGCATTGATAGATCCGATCGCATAGACAGTCCTCAATTTGATTTTAACTTAATGAGCGGGATTCTTCGCGGGGCGGTTTAAAAAAATACAATCTGTTGAGAATTGATTCATTGATTGACGGTAAATTACCGAAATATGTAGACAATTCAGTGGAATAGTTCGCAGCAAGTTGTAATAATTTTTCGCTGTGTCTTTTGTAGTGGCTTATATCTCTGAACGCAGGAAGACGAGGAAGGCACCTAAAAGGGACACACTGAGCAGTAAAATGAGCAACAGTATATCCATTATAGCCGAGTTGAGCGTATCTTGAAAAGTTAACTTATCCTCAAACGTTGGGATAGCCTCTGATGAGACAGGCTTTTCTGACATGCCTTTCGGGATGCCGATGAAGTGAAGGCTTTCTGGATCTGCTCTATCCATTTCAACGATAAAATCTCGGAACTGACGGATATGAAGATGGCAATTTTCTAAGAACTGCAAATGGCGATTAAAGCCTGTACCTGCCATGGATTCAAGCCCATATTGGACAATCGCTGCAGGGGAACACCGAGTTATTCGTCTTGCGTGTACGACTTGAGCACTTTGTGCAGCGAGGTACCGGCGGCTAAGCCGCTCGCGAATCTCCATGTCTTTGTTAACGAACTCGCGCTGGATCTCTAATTCTGAAGTATCTACCTCTGCAATCTCTTCTTGCACGGTTCCTGCCGATTGACTGCGTTTTCTTAAAGTTTCCCTTTTATTAAGGAAATCGCTTAAAATTTGGTCGAAGGCGGTCCCTTTTGCCATCCGAAATTGATGGTGCGTTTGGACAGAGGGCATCCATTTTGCGGAGAGAGTGCCGAGGGTTGACGGCATAAACACCACGGCGGTCACCCAGATTAGCAACAGGACAACAAGACTTAATCGGCTTTCTCGGGTTACCGCGGAAACAATAAGCCCAACTGCAATGAAGATGCCAGCGTAACAAGAAGCAATCAGAACGATAAACCCCATGCGTCCCCAGTCCGTCCCACTGAGCTGCGTCCAACTCTCGGTGGAAATGATAGTGAGATTGAACAACACAGCGAAATAGAAAGGGATGAGGACTGCGATCAGCGAGCCAAGGAATTTACCCACTAACAGGGCAGGGCGCGAGATGGCATTTGCGAGACACAGCCGCAATGTACCGCGTTCTCGTTCCCCTGAGAGGGCATCAAAGGTAAAGAGGAGGGGAATAAAAGAGAGCAGATAAGTGATGATAAAGACCCAATCAATCACCACCGCAGTCGGGCGGTGATTACTGATCGCATCCATATTCAGACGTGGAACGCCCATTGCCCAAATGTTGGCGGATCCGTAGAGTCTCCAGGAACCTGCACTCATGGTTTTGCTTGGCAAAAACGCGTCCCCTCCATCGGCAATGAAGGTGAGCGATGAAGGTCGTTTGTATAGCTTACCCGGACCCTTTTGTAGCAGCGCATACAACTGGGGGCGGGATTTCAACTCGGTGTGGGAGGCACTAACGTTCTCAGAATATTTCCGAACCCGCTCCGGATGTGTTTGAAGATGGACAACGGCGTTGGTGACCATTAATGCTACGAGGATGAGCGTGGTTAAGGCAAAGCGCAGACTCGTGAGATGATCCAAAAGTTCACGTGTAACAATGTGCCAAATCATTTTATGAGTTCTCGGTTCTCAGTTTTCAGTTTTCAGTTAAGAAGTCATCCGTTAATTCTCAATTATCAGTCATCGGTTATCCGTTAAAAGAGGGTTTTGACTTAATCAAAACATCTCTTAACTGACGACTCTCACTGCAAGGCAAACCGACAACTGATAACTATTCTATACTTCAATTTTGATGAAGATTAGAAATGTGACCATGAATAGGACGAGGTTGATGAATACCAGCAAAAGTAATTCCGGTAAGGCGCGCTGTGCGTTGATGCTAACATCTGCCTGCTCAAAACGAAAGTCAGGCAGAATCGACCAGTCTACGGTTCCTTGATTCGTTGAAAACCACTGTAGACTCGCGAAGGCATCTCTCTCATGAAAAGCGTCAATAAGGGTACGTCGGTATGTCTGCGCGGCTCGAATATAGTCGGTCATGCTGTCTAAATCGGTACCTGCCCATGCGGCGGTTGCAAACGTGTACAGACTCGCTGGACTGAGTTTCATGAGTCGTTCATCCCAGCGTGCTTGTCGGCGGGATATCTGTGCCACCAGTTGCTCCCCAACTAAGTACACCTTTTCGGCATTCTGGATTTGCAGCGTTGCGGCGAATTCGTAGTAACGGCGCAAGTGTGTTACCAATGGATCCGCAGTATTTTTCAATTCGATTTCAATGTTAACCCGAGGGAAATCCCCGAGATACCACCCGCCGCCTTTAAAGAAGTCGGTACCTGTGAATGTATCGAAAAATATTGGAGGGTCTCCCTTAAGCGGACTACTCGCCAAGAACCGATCCCGTTCTCGATCTGCCTCTTCCCGAATCTGTGCTATCTGCTGGTTAGCGGACAATTTCTCTGCACGCATGTCACCGACCGGATTCAGGGCAAACCGGCTCCAGTTTGGATAGACAAGCACCAAAACCACCCACAGGAACATACAGAGCATCAGAGATGTGGCAGCCCGGCGGGTTGTTGTGGAAATGAGCAGACCGATCAGGTAAAAAACTGACAAGTAAACGATGGTCGTCAACACAATGCCGCCAATTCGTAGAAAATCCTCTGTGCTGAATTGCAGGGAACGCGCGAGAGAACACTGAATCAGGGCAAGCAGCAGACTCATTAATACAGGGAGCAGCAGACAGACCATCGCCGCGAGATACTTGGCAAGTAGGACACTTCCGCGTCCGACAGGGTGTGAGAGCACCAAACGCAAGGTGCCGATTTCCCAATCTCCTGCAATGGCATCATAAGCGAAAAGCAGAGACAGTAAACTCAACACAACTTGAAAGGTAAAGACAATATCTATCTGTGAAAAGAGATGGAGATAAGGGTTCTTTAAACCGAGGGGTGCCCCGGGGCTTGAGAGGGACGGCACTCTATTAAACGTCCACTGATATTCCTCGTCGGGTTTGACCTCGGCTATGGGGTTTGATAGGGCTGGCACGCTGTTAAACGCTATGTCAATATCGCTGCCGAAACGCGTCTCTAAGCCAGCACTAAAGAGACTCAGGCGGTTGGGAGGACGTTGGACTTTCAACTTCAAGACCGAATAGGCAGGTGTTGCGGCGACTGTCTCGCGATTCACCGCTTCTCTCTGACTATAGTCGGCGAGACGCTCTTCATGCGCACCAATCAAGACAAACGTATTGGCGACAACGAGTAGGAGCGTAATGATGACGGCGGCAAAAAAACGCGCGCTCATCAGATGAATCAAGAGTTCTTGGCGTATCAGGGTCCGTAACACCGTTTCTCCTTGGTAATTTCCTTTTCAAAGTGAGATGCTTAGGATTCCAAAAGCATCGGCATAATGAGGCAGATATGTTCGTCCGTACCAATAGGTTTAACAACGATAGGGTTCAACACACCCGAAAACTCCAAGGACACAGACTCCGTTTCAATGTGCGTGAGTGTCTCTATCAGCATCCGAGCATCAAGACCGATCCGGATACCTCCAGTGCCGGATTCCACTGCTAACGTCTCATGTGCCTCATCCGGCTCAGGGGTTTCTGCTGAGACCCGAATCTGTTTTTCATCTATCTCCAGACAGACCTTAAAGGTTTTGGGATCTGATACCAATGCAACCTTACGCAGCGCACGCAAAATAGGTGCTTTCGGTACAACTGTCCGCACCTCTGGAGACACCGGAATGATTTTCTCATACGGCGGATATTCAGCGTTTATCAATTGCGCTGTCAGTGTGGTATACTCATCGGCAAAGAGAATCTGGTTCTTGAGGCGTGAAATTATTACCTCTGGGGAATTGGCAAAGGTTCGCTCAATTTCTTTGACGGCTTTGAGCGGGACAATGAATCCATCGCTATCCTGGAACGGTTTGAAAGGTTCACAATGCGCGAGAGCAATTTGTATAGTATCGGCTGCAACGACTTCGGTTCTGTCCTCAAGAAGGTTAAAATAGAGCCCATTTAGGCAGGTCTGTCGGGCTTTTTTTCTGGGTGCAGCGAATTTAGTTTTGTGGATAACTGACCGTAAGACTTCTCCGTCAATAGCGAATGCTTCCGCGCCAACAGTAGGGGGTTGTGAAAACGCTTCATTGGGATGACCGAGGATTTTGTAAACCTCACCCCCGGAAGTGATTTCAACCTGACCGTCTGTCGTGGTTGCCAAGTCTACCGGTTTTTCAGCGGGCCACGCTTTAACGATATCCGTCAATTTTTCGGCGGGGACAAGAATTGTGCCCGCTTCTTTGACTGTCCCGTCAACTTTCATCCTGATGCCGATTTCCATGTCTGTCGCCATGCACTCAATCGTACTTCCCTCGGCGTGGATGAGAACGTTTGAGGGAATAGGTGGAGTACTCCGGCCGCTAGCGACCCGCTGCAGCACTTGCAGGGAGTCCAAAAGTTCATCTCTTTCAAAAGTTAATTTCATTCCGAGATCTCCGTTCACATGTTTTTGGGAGTGATGTTCCGCTTCAATTGTGATGTCTAATGCCTCTTGAATCATGAATTCATATTTTTTTAATCGCTGCCGGGCACGGCGCAGGCGACTCTTGATCGTGTTTTCTGATACACCTACAAACTCGCTGATCTCTGAAGAGGTCATATCCTCAAAGTAGTGGAGTGTAAGAACCGTCCGATCGTTCCGCTTCAACTTCGCAAGCAGCTTTTCGACGAGGTCACGTTGCACCTCAGCAGTTGTTTTCGCGTATTCTGCGGCAACAAATCGGGAATATGCCTCCGTCTCTATTCCCGTGATGTCGGTTTCTTCCAGCGACCTGACTTGTAGTTGATTTTTTCGAAACCATGCAATACAGAGTCGATTCGCAATCTGATAAAGCCACCTTTTAAACTGTGTTGGGTCTTGCAAGGTTTCCAATTTCTGTGAGACTTGTAGGAACGTCTCTTGTGTAATATCTTCAGCGATGTGGAAATCCTTTGTTTTCCGCCATAAGTACGTGTGGATCTGCTTCTGATATTTCTTCACCAGATTTGCAAAGGCATCCTCATCACCTGCAAGGATGAACTGGATCAACTTAACATCACTACTTCTCATCGGACATCTCCAATAAGGTTATTTTTATTCATACTAAGGGGATTGGACGGTTCGTACGTTTCTCGGGTAGGTGTGCTTAAAAAGCGTGAAGAATAGATAATCGATTCGCGTCACTATATAGTGACGCGAATTTGGAAGAAAAAGGTGCATAATTCTAATAGGACTTACGCAAAAAAAGAAATCACCGCGCCCTGTGTAAAGCAGCGCGGTGCTTACAAAACGTGCTTCTCAGAAAGTGAGTTGTGTAACGCCAGAAAAAAATCTAAAATGCCCGAATCACCTTCGCCACCAAACGTTGTTTGAATTCCAAAGCATTTGGATCACCGAGGATGATGAAGAAATCCGTGCCAGCATATCCAGACCTACGCAATGCGAAGTAGATATTAACACCTTCTGCTTGCCAAATTAAACGGCTACCAAGGCTCAAGGCTGGACTGAAATCATACGTGAGGGTTAGGATCTGTTGGTAGCGACGCTCGAAATGCCATTGGATTTGAGAGGTCAACCCAGCCGTAAAGCGATAAGCGCGTAGATTCAGATTTCCACTAATGCGGTGAATCCGTTCACCCGCCTGTTCACCCCAGGTGTAACTCATATTGACATTATTGAACCTGTCGGAGGCACGTGCCCCTAATCTAATGGCGAAAAGACTGTCTGTGAATTTTTCAAACTGACCGCCGTACCATCTGGCAGAAAGCGAGTAGTCACTATGCGTTAGGATACCTGAAGTTATGGATAGGTTACGTCGGAAGACCTCGCCTTCATAGGTGTTAGAAGCCTCAGATTGAACAGAGAGAGAAAGACTGCGGAGGAATCCGTCACGCCATTCGTTACGGAAATAACTCCCTAAACTTAGACCGCGATACCCCGTAAATGGATGGTATCCGAGTCTGTTGACGAAATCTGAATCCACAAAAAATACGGATAAATACGGCTGAACGAGTTGGCCTTGGTAAATTAAATTGGCGAACCCGTCCCTTCCGTTTGATTCGCTCGCCCAGCTTTGGGCGAAAGCGGATCTTGCTAAAAGTTTACCGTGTCGCACATCACCTGACAAGTAACCAACATTGTTGAACCCTTCCTCTCGTTGATGATGGGACAAGAATGCTGCACTGATATTGGATGTTGCCGTTAGCGATTGTGAGGCTTGTAGAATAACATTTTGGTTGTTTCGGTGATACGTGCCGAGGGTGCCAACCGAAGTGTTTTTACCAATTTTTCCAAAGAGTTTGAGCCCGCCGTCCATATCCATTATCCGTCGCGAGTGGAACAATTGACCGAGACGGTAGACATTACTCCCTTCGGAAAAGAAAGGTCGCCGATCAGGCACGTAGCGTTCACCATAGGAGAAGTCAATGCCTTCTACAGCCTGCTCTATATTATCAAAATCGGGGTTGGCAGTGCCGATGAGTCGTAGTTGCGGCGTGACCTCATAACGGAGATCCACGCCTGCGCGGGCAGTATATTCTCTCTCGTCAGTTTCTGTTTCACTGATACCACCAATCAGATAGGGTAGCAACTTGAGTTCACGCTTTCGCGGCGGGGGTAGAACATCGACCCAATGTCCATCGTTCTCTCGAAATTCGTTAACACCGAGATTACACCACCACGACTTTTCGCCGGTCCGCTGCTGCCCGCGGTCAATGTTAATACCCATCCGAACCGGCTTTGTTGTGTCAGGGTAATCCAGCATCTGCCACGGAATTTCCATCTCTACAATCCAGCCGTCTTCGACAATCTGTGCCGCGGTTTTCCAGAGTCCGATCCATTCGCTTTTTTCGGCGCGTCCTGTGGCGAGATGTGCGTATTTCGTACCGAGCGCGTTTGCTATAAAGAAATTTCTATCGGAAAACTGGTGCGTATGAAACGGGTCAAGACTGAAGGAGACCCAATCTTCTCCTCGGATTCGGGTCTGGTCTTTGGTTTGGCGGGCGACAATTTTGTCAGGCATATCATCGTAGAGATGAAGTCCGACGTAGATCGCTTTGTCCGTGTAAACGAGACGACCAATAGATTGGTTCTTTGCCAGTTTTTCCGTACGTTCATCAATGAAACCTGTAGCCTGCGGTGCATCTTGCCAGCAAGCATCGTCAAGAAGACCATCAATGGTGGGGGGTTGCTCGGTTTTGACTGCGCGGAGTTCTTTTTTTACGGTCGGTATGTTTTCTTCTGCCCAAGTATTTAAGTTTGTGATTAACGTGAACGATAAAGCGGTAAGCAAAACTATTGCATAATTTTTGTGTATTTTCATCATCAATTAGTATCCTCCGTTTTTAGATATTTGAGTGGACTTTCGACAATATACTCTCCAGAGTCCTCAAGGAACTGCTGCACCAAATAGACATGGCCTCCACCAATAATCAACAGGATTCGATCATCGGCAGATTCAGTGATCCGTGTTAAATTCACAAAAATTTTAAGATTCCTATCGTACCAATAATGTGACAGCCAATTGGCTCCTGGATATTGGTTGCCCAATCCAACCCGCGCGCCCCGTAGATATAGCTGATGTTCGGCGCGCCTCCCTTCAGGTTCGTTACCACGTATATACATATACATGTCAATGAGTGATTCATATTTTAGGAGTACAATCCAGACGCTGCCATCTTCCGCCTCTTGGAATTCCACGTCACCATCAGGATAAAAGTCTTCTACACTTGATAGCAGGTGTTCTTGATTGTGTTCCCTTGCGAATTTATCACTATCCATCAAATCCGAATCAAGATCTTCTGGAAGAAATGGATTTTGTTCTGGCCAATAATCAACACCGTACAACTTCGGGTGTCCCATCTGCTTGGCTAATCGGAACCCGATCTGATGGACTTCATGCCGTTTGAGTTCGTACGTGTCTTTTAGATAACCTTGATAGTTTGCATTGATCTCAGGTTCAAACCTTTCATCTACCTCAAGGGCTATCTTGGTGGGCTGAAACGCTTTGAGTCGCGTCACCAATTCTTCAAGTTCGCGCTGACGTTTGGGCGCGAGCACATCGTCCATTTTGAAATTATAGGCATCCGCGCCAGGATTCGCTAAGTGTCCACTGCCGAGGATCATGATTGTGGGTTTCATTGGTGTATTTTCTCCTTGTAACCTAAAACTTGTGGGACCCATACTTGTCTGTTTCTAATCCGTTTCTAATGCATCTAACAATCCTTGCATACCGGATGACTTTGGCGGTGGTAAAACATTTAACCAATGCCCATCGTTTTTGTAAAATTCCCGAACACCTATATTGGACCACCAAGAATGTTCATTCGTCCGTGTCTGTCCGCGGTCAAAGTTGATTCCCATCCGAATGGGTTCCGTTGTGACAGGGTAATCAAGCATTTGCCACGGAATTTCCATCTCCACAACCCAACCGTCTTCGACAATGTTAGCCGCGACATTCCACTGTTCCATCCATTCGGTCTTGTTTGAGTCCCGCGCGGGAGAGTGGACATATTTTTTCCCGAGTGGATTTGCCATAAAGAAGGTACGGTTGGAAAATCGGTGCGTGTGGAACGGATCAATGCTGAAGGAAACCCAATCTTCTGTTGCTTTCCCAAATCGGACATGATCTTGGGTCTGACGGGCAACAGTTTTATCTGGCCGGGAATCATAGAGATGCCAGCCAACATAGATGGCTTTATCTGTATAAACCAGTTTAACTTTTGAATCATCCTCGACCGGGTTTCCGGTACGTACATGCGTAAAATTGTCCGCTTGGGGCGCGATTTTCCAACACGCGTCATCAAGTGTTGCATCAATAGTTGGTGGGTTCTCGACTTTTACAGCGAGTATCTCCCTTTGAATCGTATCTCGACTCGGTTCCGCTTGTGCCTTCAATGCACCACCGACATCAATATCTATCGCGCCAAAATTGCTTAGACTTCCAAGTAATTCCTCAATGCGTTCCGGTGCAATCCGTCCCACAATATTGACAAAGGTGGCTTCTCCAGAGGTTTCGGGAATTACAATGACGAAAATCCCGTAAACTGTATCTTCGTCAAATAGCAGACTGATCTCTACGACTTCACTGTCTTCCTTGATTTTAACGAGAACTTCCCACTTATCCTTCTTGAGTCTTTGCTGGAAATAGTTAACTAATTTCTTCTCATCAATGGTGATTCTATCGTAGGTGCGGACATAGATACCGTCCAACATCTGAATGAGTTCCGCGACCTCTGGTTGATTGCTTACCGATTTGGTAACCAGATTGATGAGTTTCGCGGTTAAGTTAACCTCAACTTTCGCCTCAAGAAGCTCCGGGAAATCAAAGAGGATGAGTCCTTTTGGGTCAGTTTTATCCGATTTGTCCTGTTGCGCAACTGCCGAATGCGTCAGTGCTAACGATAAGACTAAGAACAGCAGTGTGAACAGTTGTATAAAGTGTTTTGGCAATTTCATGTTGTACTCCTTACTTTGAAGGGTCGTTTTTTGTATCCAGAGCGTTCTGTGAGAACCGATCAAGACTATCTAAACTTCGATGGATTGCTGATGAAATACTGTTTTTCTGTTTCAGCACACCGCGCGAGGCTTTTTCAATCTGAACAAGGGGACGACCTGAAGCCTCATTAATCTGCACATCAGGGATTTTTTTACTAACGACGGTGCCTGTTCGCTCCACTGCGTAATTCAGCTCACCGAGCGCATAATAGAGGTCCCGTGAGGCTTGCTTCACCGTCAGATGCTGTTGATACTGATAGGTCCCAAACAAGGCGATGCCGATGAGACACACTAACGCACCTGCGCGAGTGAGTGACGAAGTTAAATCACCCGAGAACGTGAACAGTTGGAACATCCGATGTAACCATCGCGGTCCCTTGTTTGGATGGGCGCGGACGTAATCCGAAACAGCATCGAAAATTTTCGGGGACGGATCCGGTCTCGGAAGTTCGTGCAATGCTTCGCTAATTGCCTGCACAAAGCGGACTTCATCTTGGCACTTTTCGCAGGACGCGACGTGTCCTGCCACCGTCGCGTATGTATCCGCATCCAATTCATCTGCAAGATATGCTTCTAAGTTGTCCTGAATTGCCGTGCAAGATGAATTTTCGCGAAAAGGATGGTGTGTCATTTGTCATTTCTCCAATACGGACGCAGTATATCCCGCAATTTCTTGCGGGCACGAAATACAGTTGATTTCACGGTGCCTTCGGGTTGTTTTAATACCTCGGCAATCTCCTTGAAGCTCATGCCATTCAATTCCCGCATGATTATCACCGCCCGCATGTCAGGCGGTAATTTACTGATAGCACAATGCACCGACTCCTTGAGTTCCTGCTGGATCACAATCTCATCCGGTGATGGATTGGATTGGTCAACGTGTGTGTGCATCAAAGCTTCGAGTTCCTCATCATCTCCTTCTGTCAAAGGCACCTGAAATTTCCGCCGCTTTAGCAGATTAAAACAGAGGTTCTGCGTACATTTCAGCAACCATGCAAGCGCGGTCTTCGGACGCAATTGGGCGTGGCATTCCCACGCCTTGATGAATGTCTCCTGCGTTATATCCTCTGCATCTTCCCGATTCCCGAGGAGATAGAGAGCGTTCTGATAAATCTGAGCCTTGTGTTTATGCACAAGCTTAAGAAATTTATCTTCCGTCATATTGCTGCTCCGCGCGCTTTGAGGTTACTGTTACTACAAACGAGTTTGAAAAAAGTTGCACTTTTTTCAATTTAAATTTTTTGAGATGGAGATATAAACAAGCGGATTAGAATAGTTTAGGACTTACGCATTCCGTCTTAAAGTCCCCAAACCCCCATGATAAGGAGGGATAAAGGGGTTCAGGGATTTAGAGGGTTTAATCTATTACTGGTGTCCAGGACTCAATAAGGCGTTGAAGGTTTTCGCGGCGGATCCGACTCTATTCCCATTCAAATACAGTGCCCAACAGGCGCATCGGTTCATCACGGAGCCATCTGTATATCTGCGGTGCTTCGTCAACAGGCACGCGGTGTCGAATTAGCGGTGCGATCTTGATAGAACCTTGGCGTAAAAATCGGCAGAGGTTTTCCAAATCATCACGAGTGAAGTGACTACACTGTAGGATGCTAATTTCTTTAAATTGCCCGATGTTAAAGGTATAATTGACATCGAACCGTCCGGCGACCAAGAGGAGCCGTCCACGGGTTTTACAGGCACGAATCATCGGCGTGACCATGTCCGGTACACCCGCAAAGTCCATGACAGCGTCAAATGCACCGTCTTGGATCTGGGCATTCCAACCGTCGCCACTTGTATTAAAAACTTGTTCCGCTACACCTAATTGGCGGATCTGTTCCAATCGCGATGCCTCAATATCACAGACTGTGACGCGTGCCCCCATGGCATAAGCAATCTGTGCTGCAAACATACCGATGCAGCCCTGTCCGACAATAAGCACTTTTTCCCCGATGCGCGGCTCGACGCGCCGACAACAGTGCATTGCGACACCAGAGATACCGAAAAGGGCGGCATCACTTGGATCAACATCTTCTGGCAATTTTAGGAGTAATCCATCCTCTCGGATAGTGAACCGCTCGACATGATTCACGCTCGCATAGATGAGGTCGCCGACCTGCAGCTGCGTCGCGTCCGGTCCCGTCTCAATGACTCTACCGACGTTCTGGTATCCATCACTCACTGGCAGATGGTCCTCCGAGGTTGAATAGTTGCCCCCGATAAGTTGATTTCGCTCTGTACCGTTGGTAAGACCTGTAAATACGGCTTGGCACAACACCTCGTTCCCGGTAGGCGGTGCTGGCTCCTTCCAATCAGTAGCAACAACCTTTTCGCGCCGTTTATCTGGCAGTGATTTGACGACAAGTGCTCTCACGATATTGATAACTCCTTGCATAAATTTGCGTTCATGATTCGGTTTTTTATGCTAAATGAAACTCACGAATTTGTCAACGCCAAAGTTGTCTAAGGTCAAAATTTTCAGTTTTTATTGCTTACGGATTCTTAAAAAATTTTTTGTTGACAGATTTCGCGTTTTCTATACAATTTTAAATTATTCCACCAGAAAATGTTCGGAAATAACCGAAACTATTTTTACACTTTGCACGTTAATTTTTTAAGGAGAATCCGTAATGCCAAAACGCGTTAATAAAGCGATTGAATTACTGGAAGATGACCTGCCTGTTTTCTATACTGGCAGTCATACAGGCGCGAACTTGAACTATGACGCAGGTCGTGAAATGGCAAAGACCTGGGCAGACTATATCAATGTTGGCATGGAGCACGGAAGTTTTGATCTTGCCGGGTTGGATAATTTCATGCGCGGTCTTGCTGATGGGGGTCCAACGAATAGTGGTCACACAACCCCGGCAGTCATTGTCGAATTACCAGTAGATGGTGTCAGTGCAGATGTAATTCGTGCGAACGGTTGGCAGATGCGGCAGCTTCTTGCCCGCGGTGTGCATGGACTCCTACTTTGTCACGCTGAATCTCCAGAGGCGGTCAAAGCGTTTGTTGAGGCGTGCCGGTACCCGTTCCAGACAATCGGTGTCGGTACGCAGTTAGATGTCGGTAGACGCGGTTCAGCCGGTCAAGGCTCAGCAGCACCTATATGGGGCATTTCCGCTAACGAATATCTGGATGTCGCTGATCCGTGGCCCCTAAACCCAAATGGCGAACTCTTCTTAGGTCTCAAATTTGAAAATAAACGTGCATTAGCAAACGTCGAGATTACGGCGCAAGTCCCTGGCATCGCTTTCGCGGAGTGGGGACCAGGGGATATGAGCATGTCATTTGGCTACAAGAACCCGCCGAACCCGCGTCCACAGGAACTGCAAGATGCTCGGGATCGCGTCTTTGCAGCTTGCAAAGCAGCTGGTATTCAGTTTTTAGAAAGCACATCTCCTGATACAATTGAGGCGAGCATTGACGCTGGTGTACGGATTACCGGTGGTGGCGAAGAAGCTGCACGCATCGGACGGGCGTACGCCGGTAGAACAATGCCCGTCTAAAACCTATAGCATTCCCGAGATCCAAAACACTAAGCCTGAAACGAAGTGGAAGGGTTTTTGCAATGTAATACAAGGAATCGATTTAGTCTATTCCCAGACTAAATCCGGTATTTCTGCGGATTTCTTCTACTCAACACAAAGGCACGTGAATGCTCCAACCTACGCTACTTAACCGCAAGGAAAATCAAAAATATGGCATTAACAGAACAGGAAATGTTGGCAGAGCTGCGGAAATACGACACCCCCTCAATTACGAATGTGGTTGCTACGTATCCGGGGAGTCCGCTCTGCCTTGGACTCTACAACCCCTGGACGGAGAATTGGTATACGGATACGACGCTCCGTTGTATGTACCCTGAACTCGGTGCTGTTGCTGGGTACGCAGTGACGTGCGTCTACGGTTTACCTGATCCCAACTACTCAGAACTCTCTTTTATGGATGTTATAGATGCGTTGGGTGCCTCCAAACAACCAACGATCTTGGCGTTTGAGCAGAAATTTCCATCCGAATTTGCGAATAAAGTCGGCTTAGCCGGTGGAAACATGACGGCAGCGATGAAATCAATCGGTTGTCTTGGAGCAATTTCAAACGGTCCATCACGCGACATCGACGAAATCCGCCCCATGGAATTTCAGTATTTGTTAAGCGGTATCACACCTGGACACGGAGCGATGGCGGTTCAGGCGGTCAACGTACCGGTCTCAATAGCAGGCATGGATGTTGCGCCGGGTGAGATTATCCACATGGACGAAAACGGTGCCTGCAAGTTCCCCGGAGACAAATTGGAGGCAGTCCTGACAAATGTCAAGGCGTTACTCGAAGAGGAAGGCGATCGGATAGGGAAGTTGCTCTCAGGTCCAAAAACAGCCAAGCAGGTCCGCGCCATTTTCAGTGGGCATTCTTACGCAGAAGAGGACGAGGAATAATCATACCTTTCCTTAAATCATTCTGATGTGTTTCAAAACTGTTTTGGCACCTAAAACGAGATTTATGGAAATGCTTGTGGTGTCTACAGAATGAAAAAATTCAGAAAAAATTGTTTGCAAGAGAGACTAAAATCCATTATAATTCTATGAAGCAAAAATTTTAGTCAGAAGTCGTTTCCCAAATTTCCGTATTAGATTGTAAACATAAGTTTACCATCAAATTCCCGATTGTATCCCTTGTGTGTTGGGTCTACAAACGGTGCATTGTAGGATGAAGTTTGTAGATTTCCAATATCATAATACGAACCGTACCTTCCGAATTCTTTAAATAATAATTAATAAAATTGAAACAGGATAAGAAATGCACAACGTCTTTGAAGCCCTGAAAGAGCGGGGTTTTATCAAACAGATCACAAACGCTGAGCAAATCGCCAACCTGTTAGCTGAAGAACGAGTGACTTACTATGCCGGCTTTGATCCGACAGCCTCAAGCCTGCATGTTGGGAGTCTTGTTCCGATAATGGCGATGGCACACTTGCAACGCGCCGGACATACGCCGATTGCAATCATCGGCGGTGGGACAACAATGATAGGCGATCCAACTGACAAAACCGAGATGCGCTCGATGTTGTCGCAAGAACAAATTTCAGCTAACAGCAAGAGTATCCTCGCGCAGCTGCAACGTTACTTAAATCTGGACAATGAGATAGCGGATGCTAATGATTCGCAAACAACTATCTCAAAAGTAGGTAGATTTCTCAATAATGCTGATTGGTTGCTCTCTATAAATTATATTGAATTTCTACGCGATATCGGCAAACACTTTCGGGTGAATGAGATGATTAAGGTGGAAGGCTATCGGCAACGCCTTGAACGTGAACTCGGTCTCTCGTTTCTTGAATTTAATTATCAACTCCTCCAAGCTTATGATTACTTGTGTCTTTTTCAGAAGTATGGATGCCGTCTCCAACTCGGTGGGGACGACCAGTGGGGCAATATCCTTGCTGGTGTTGAGCTGATCCGTCGGATTGAAGGCGAACGGGTTCACGCTGTCACTTTTCCGCTCCTCACAACAGCAAGCGGTGCAAAGATGGGAAAAACCGCTGGTGGCGCAGTTTGGCTCGATGCAGAACAGACCTCACCGTACGAGTTCTATCAGTATTGGATCAACGTAGATGACCGCGATGTCTCGCGATTCTTAGCGTATTTCACCTTCCTACCGATGGATGAGGTGCGGCGGCTCGGTGATTTGGAAGATGAGGCGATTCGCGAAGCAAAGGAGGTCCTCGCCTACGAAACCACACAACTTGCTCACGGAAAGGTGGAAGCGGACAAAGCCCAAGCAACATCACGCGCCGCCTTTGGTGGTGGTAACCTTGATGAAGCCGAGATGCCAACTTCGGTTATTCCATCGGAACGGTTTGATAGCGGTATTCCAATCATGGCATTGTTTCATGAAGTTGGATTGGCCAATTCGCGTAGCGAAGCGCGGCGGCTCATTCAACAGGGCGGTGCCTACATCAACGAAAAACAGTGCCGCGAGATTGATAGGGTCGTTGGTACCGACTTGCTTGAAGAAAATGCTTTGCTGCTCCGTGCTGGCAAGAAGCGTTATCATCGAATTGTTTTAAAAGAAAATTAATCATAATTCAGAAATATTTATTTATAGACGTGCTTCCAAGCACACATCATAAAACGGTTTTCACGGGTACTTTCTTCAGTGCACCGATAACCAGAGAGGTATGAGTATGGCAGTTGATAATCCGAAAGAGGTTGATGAAGGGGCAACCTCTCCAAAGCCTCCGAATGGAGGTGATCGGACAGGGCTTACTTTCACACCCTATTTTACCAAGCCCGGTGTTCATCCCTACGATTTGTTGGAATGGGAACGCCGCGACGCGGTCATCTATAACGAAAAAGGCGATGTCATCTTTAAACAGGAGCAGGTTGAAGTACCAGGAGACTGGACACAACTCGCGACAGATATTGCGTCATCAAAGTATTTCCGAAAAGCGGGAGTTCCCGGAGCAGAAGCAGAGGACAGTGCGCGCCAACTGGTTACTCGTGTTGCGCGTACGCTCCGCCGCGCCGGAGAAGCATTCGGGGGCTATTTTGCCACCCCTGAAGACGCAGAGACCTTTGAGATGGAATTGACGCATATCCTTATTACACAACGCGGTGCCTTCAACTCACCTGTCTGGTTTAACTGCGGCTTGTGGCATGAATATAATATCGAGGGCGGTGGCGGAAACTACTATTGGGACCGGGACGCAGAAAAAGTCAAGGTTACCACCAATGCATACCAACACCCACAAAATTCCGCCTGTTTTATTCAAAGCGTTGACGATTCTCTGGACTCTATGTTGGAGCTCCAGAGATCCGAAGTGCGTCTCTTTAAATACGGCAGTGGTACAGGTTCTAATTTCAGTAAGGTTCGCGCCAAAGGTGAACTTCTTTCTGGGGGTGGTGAGAGTTCTGGGGTTCTCTCGTTCCTTGAAGGCTTTGATCGGTGGGCAGGTAGCATCAAATCCGGAGGCACGACAAGACGCGCAGCGAAAATGGTCATCCTCGATATGGACCACCCAGAAATTGTTGACTATATTGACTGGAAACTGAGAGAAGAGGATAAAGCAAAGGCACTTATCGCTGCAGGGTACCCAGCTGATTTCAACGGTGAAGCCTACAGTACTGTCAGTGGGCAAAACAGCAATAACTCTGTACGGATTCCAGATGACTTCATGGATGCCTACCTCCAAGGGGATTCTTGGAAAACGACCTATCGCACAAGCGGGGACGTTGCCGACGAGTATGACGCCAGAACACTGATGGAGAAGATCGCTTATGCCGCATGGGCATGCGCGGATCCGGGCGTCCAATTTGACAGCACGATCCAGAAATGGCATACCTGCAAAAACACGGGTAGAATTAATGCCAGCAATCCGTGCAGTGAATACCTTTTTTTAGACGATTCCGCCTGCAACCTCGCCAGTATTAATCTCGCTAAATTCTTGAAAGATGATAATACCTTCGACATTAAGGGTTTCCGTGCTACTGTTCGTGTGTTCGCAACTGCGATGGAAATCATAGTAGATCTCTCTTCATATCCAACGGAAAGGATAGCACAACGTTCCCATGAATATCGCCCACTCGGACTCGGTTATGCTAACTTGGGCGCGCTCTTGATGCGTTTAGGGATTCCTTACGACAGCGAGCAAGCTTGTGCTTACGCGGGTGCTATCACTGCTATTCTGAGCGGCCATGGGTACCAAACGAGCGCAGAGATTGCTAAAAGCGTCGGGGCTTTCGCTGGACACGCGAAAAACACTGACACTATGTTAGACGTTATGCGGCTGCACCGCGATGCTGCCTATAGTATCAATCCGACTGCATGCCCATCTGAACTTTTAGATGCTGCAAAAACAGATTGGGATGCCTGCCTTGAGAAAGGCGAGCAGTGGGGTTATCGGAATTCTCAGATTAGTGTCATCGCGCCGACAGGAACAATCTCCTTCCTGATGGATTGTGATACGACAGGCATCGAACCGGAGTTTGCCCTCGTTAAGTTCAAAAAGTTAGCAGGCGGCGGATACATGAAGATTGTTAACCAGAGTGTTCGCGATGCCTTGCACAACCTGGATTACACGCTCCAGCAGACAGAAGCCATTATTACTTACTTGGTCGGGACAGGCACTTTTGAAGGCACACCGCACATCAATCCAGAAACATTGAAACGGAAAGGTTTCACACCAGAAGATATTGAGCGCGTTGCGGAGATGCTGCCGAGTGCGTTTGATCTGAATCTCGCCTTCGCCCCCGGTTTTCTCGGAGCGGACTGTCTTGAGCGGTTAGGGATAACTGAAGAAGAAGCAGCGGAGCCGAGCTTTGATCTCCTTTCTGCTATTGGCTTCACTGAAGATGAGATTAGCATCGCTGAAGAAGTTATCTGTGGTACAGGCACAGTAGAGGGAGCACCGCATCTCTCACCGACGCACTACGCCGTTTTCGATTGCGCTGTCCAGTGCGGTAAGCACGGCACCCGTTATATAAATCACATGGGACCGTTGAAAATGATGGCGGCTGTGCAGCCCTTTATCTCTGGGGCTATTTCCAAGACTGTTAACGTCCCACACGACGCAACAGTAGATGACATCAAGACGTTATACGTAGAAGCGTGGCGACGCGGGGTCAAATGTCTCGCGGTTTATCGCGACGGTAGCAAAGGCAGTCAACCGCTTTCAACGCGGAGCCAACAGGATGCAGAAAGTGAAACCGATGAGGCTATTGCTGATGTGGCAGTTGACCGACCTATCAGAAAGCGTCTTCCAGACACGCGTACTTCTCTTACGCATAAATTTAGCGTTGGCGGTCATGAAGGTTATATTCATGTCGGCTTTTATGAGGATGGCAGCCCCGGCGAAGTCTTTCTCCGTATGAGCAAAGAAGGAACGGCTGTCTCTGGCTTGATGGACTCTGTCGCGGTCCTGACTTCTATTGCGTTGCAGTACGGCGTACCGTTAGAGTCGCTTGTTAATAAGTTTAGCCACGTTCGGTTTGAACCGTCAGGTTTCACGGCTGATCCTGACATTCCGATGGCGAAGTCGATTATAGATTACGTTTTCCGATGGCTCGGCATGCGGTTCCTCTCCCAAGAACCACACGGAAGTGCTGACATGCAGGCTTTTGATGAAGAGATGGTGCCCCCCGAGGAACTCCATCCCTATGGACACGGAAGTAACGGCGAGACCGATTCTTGGATAGCTCATGAAAAGCAGGTCGTGCTCCAGCATGCGGATGCACCACCGTGTCTGGAGTGTGGCGCCCTTATGATGAGAAGCGGTGTCTGCTATCGTTGCACAAATTGTGGCACGACAAGTGGATGTTCCTAAGACTGTATATGCCAGAGTCATTCAAAAGCAAGAACGGAATAGTTCTGAATGGCTCTGGTTTTTTTTACGACTTGTCACCGTGAAAATCAAGGAGAAAGTATGGAGGGAAAAGCTTCTCAAAAAGTGTTCACTGTCCACGGGCATGACGAGGCAGCCAAGCATGCTGTCGCCAGGTTCATAGAGAGGCTTGGTTTAGAGGCGATCATACTCGACGAACAATCCGGTGGTTTGCAAGCGATTATTGACAAATTTGAAGAACAGGCAGAGAACATAGTTTTTGCTATCATTTTGTTAACGCCCGACGATGTTGGGGCTGCAAAAGCGGAACAGAATGAACTTCAACCCAGAGCACGACAGAATGTTATCTTGGAACTTGGCTATTTTATTGGGAAGCTAGACCGTAACCAAATATGCCTCCTCTACAAAAGGGGCGTTGAATTGCCATCAGATATTCTCGGTCTTTCCTATGTGCTTATGGATGATCACGATGGATGGCAACTGAAATTGGCGAGAGAAATGAAGAGGGCAAAACTACCTATTGATGCAAACAAACTTCTATAGAAGATAAAACACCCAAAAATCGCACAAAATCGAGTTTGACACTATGGACAAATTAGTGCTATAATTTAATGCAGAGTTGTGTTTTAATCGATTATGAACGGACGTTTTCCCGCCCCAGTACGTCAGTGTGAAAATGGAGGAAAGATCATGAATAAGGAAACTCGGAGGAAAGTTTTTATCTCCCATGGCCACGACGAGGAAGCCAAAACAACTGTTGCTGAGTTCGTAGAGAACTTGGGATTAAAGGTAACTGTTCTTGACGAACAGCCTAACAATGGGCTAACAGTTATTGAGAACCTTGAGAGATATGCAGACGACACAGGGTTTGCAATTGCCTTGTTAACCCCTGACGATGTTGGTGCAGTAAAAGATGAAGCAGACCGACAACTCAATCCCAGAGCCCACCAGAACGTCATCTTTGAACTTGGTTATTTCATTGGTAAACTGAGCCCTAACCAAGTGTGCCTTCTTTATAAAGAAGGTGTTGAATTGCCATCATATATTTCTAACGTAGTCTATGTCCCTATGGATAGTGCCGATGCTTGGAAACTGAAACTCAGTCAGGGAATGCGAAAGGCGGGACTACCAGTTGATATGAGCTGGGCATAGAACAGGTAAACATGGAGACACAAATTCTGTGCCCGCCTGCTTTTCGTTGAAGTGCTAAATTAATGCTATACTCATTTGAATTATTACAAAGGACGAGAAATTATGAATGACAAATCCACTACGATAGCACGTGCAGTGAGGGCTTATGAAAACCAAATACGCAGTGTATCTGCCATAATAGCAAGTGTGGTGGAACAGGAAAAACTGAGGCGCGATATGGCTGACAAGGTAGCACTTGCAGCGAGGGCTTATGAAAACCAAATACGCTATGTATCTGTAATAATAGCAAGTGTGGTGGAACAGAAAAAACTAAGACGCGATATGGCCACCAAAGTAGCACGGGCATTAGTAACTGGGGTTTAACACCAACTGTACTTGATGAACAACCTAACAAAGGCAGAACAATTATTGAGAAATTGGAAGATCTGGCAGACGAGACTGGTTTTGCGATTGCTTTACTCACACCTGACGATGTTGGTGCTTCAAAAAAGAACAGAAATGATCTCAAACCTAGGGCTCGTCAGAATGTTATCTTGGAGTTGGGCTACTTCTTGGCATTGGGGAGGCAGCGGGTATGTATTCTTTACAAAGAAGGCGTTGAGTTACCATCAGATATTCAAGGTGTAGTTTATGTGCCTATGGATGACAACGGTGAGTGGAAACAGAAGATAGTTAGAGAAATGGAATCCGTTGGTCTCCTCATAGATGCGAATAAAATTTAAAGGAACATCACTGTTACCAACACAAAGGATCTCCCATGCCTACGCTCGACTTCAAAGGCAAACAATTCATCTACGGACATCACCTCACCGTCCCCATCCGGACCCTAAAGATAGATACAGAAAAATCACTCAATATGTGTTTACCCCCCCCCCCGAAAAATCTCCGTTAGATGATAACCTTATCATCCATGGCGACAACTTATACGCCTTGAAGGCACTCCTCCCCAAATACGCTGGCAAAATCAAGTGCATCTATATTGACCCTCCATACAACACCGGTAACGAAAATTGGGTCTACAATGACAACGTCAATAGTCCGATGATGCAAGCGTGGCTTGGGAAAATCGTTGATTTTGAGGATATGGAGCGTCATGATAAATGGCTCGGCATGATGTGGCCGAGGTTGCATCTGCTAAAAGAGCTGCTTGCCAACGACGGGGTAATTTTTGTTTCAATTGATGGTAATGAACAACATCACTTGCGAATGTTAATGAATGATATTTTTGGCGAAGAGAATTTTATTGAATCTTTAGTCTGGCGTTCAAGATTAGGGCGTGGGGCAACTGCTAAAAATACCGCTACCTTACACGAGTATATCATCGCTTATGCTAAAAATGTAGCATCCGTAGAATTCAGAGAAGATAGACGAGTTAGAGAAACGGAATCCAGAGAAAGGTTACGGCAATGGGGACAAGGTGATAAGCGAGAAGATAGACCAACAATGTATTATCCTATTCATTCTGAAGAATTCGGCAAAGTTTATCCCATAAGGCCAGATGGAACCGATGGTCGCTGGAGAGTTGCACAACCTACAATGGAAGGCCTTATTGAGAACGGTCTAGTTGCCTATGAAAGACAACCAGATGGGCGTATTGAGGCATATAGGATTATACCTGCTGGTACAGAAACCTATACGGCGTATCCTTCTTTACTTGATCCTGAGATTGTCAAAACAACCGCTCATGGCAGCATTGAATTGAAGAACATCTTGGGCCCCAATAAATTTTCCTATCCTAAGCCATCATTGTTGATAAAGGAAATTGTATCGCTTGCATCCAAAAAAGGAGATATTGTTTTAGACTCCTTCGCTGGCAGTGGCACGACCGCCCATGCCGTTCTTGATCTCAACAAAGAGGATGGCGGCAACCGAAAGTTTATCCTTATTGAGTGCGAAGATTATGCAGACACTATCACCGCTGAACGCGTCCGGCGCGTCATCAACGGCGTTGAAAATGCCACAAATGAAAACCTTCAAGATGGACTCGGTGGCTCTTTTACCTACTGTACCCTCGGCGAACCAATTGACGAAGAAGGCATGCTCACCGGTGAAACACTCCCCACCTACGAAGATTTAGCACACTATATCGCTTATACTGCCACTGGCAACGCGCTGACTTCTATCGAAAAACGGAAAAATTACTGCTTCGGCGAAACTGACGATATCCGTTTCTATCTCATCTATGAACCGGCTTTAGAATTTTTGGAGAGCAATAAATCTGCGTTAGACGGAAAACGGGCAGAACAGATTGCCAAAGCATGTAAAGAAACCGGTAAAAGTGCCTATGTCTATGCACCACAGAAATTTGTCAGCCAGAAAGAATTAACGGGCATGGGTATCACTTTCTGCCAATTGCCCTACAACATCCACCGCATTTCGGATGCGTAGATAACGGTTTGCGTTGTTCATATTTGACTTGATCTTACTAAACTTTGGGCAATTCGTCCCATCTTATCTACAGGGCCACAGGCTAACGGTTTCCTATGCTACAGAAGAAGGCATCTGATGGAACACCTTTGGGCATCTTAAAATGTTCAAATTTTAGTTGACTTAATTCTACTGTGAATTCATGCTATACTGATTATATCACTTTTAGGGGAGGACAGAACTGATGACACAAACTTATACCGCTGTTATTCAACAAGACGAAGGCTGGTGGATCGGGTGGATACAGGAAATTCCCGGCGTAAATGGCCAAGAACGGACTAAGGATGAATTGCTTGAATCACTACGAATTACGCTTCGCGAGACTATAGAATTCAATCGTGAAGAAGCAATTCGTCGAACGGAGAACGAGTCTTTTGAGGAGGTTACAATCGCGCTCTGAAGTGCGATTAGGAAACCGCACCTACCGGGTCTGCGGGATTGTGAATTTGAAAATTCACGATAGGTAATTATACAATGGAACTTAAAGACTACCAACAACAAACATTAGATACATTGGACCGCTATCTGGAGGCACTCAAGGAGGCACGCCAACAAGCAGATAAAACCACCGCATACCTTGCATCAAATGACATTCCAGACTTCTTGATAGAGCAGGCTGAGAACTTAGCAAAGCAAGCGGAAGATTATCCATACGTCGCGTGGGAAAATTTACGAAAAGCATCTGTGTTACCGGGTGTCACAGATGCTCATGGACAAGACATAATTCCAGAATACATCTCGCGTGAAAGTGCTGCCGGTGAACCGATTTCGCATGTTTGCTTGAAAGTGCCGACGGGTGGTGGGAAAACGTTGTTGGGTGTAGAGGCAGTCCGTCACTTGAAACTCGGTACAGGTTTTGTGCTGTGGCTTGTCCCGACCAGAGCCATCTACACACAGACATGGGACGCTTTTCGGAACAAAGAGCATCCATACAGGCAAATTTTGGAGCGTGCTTCCGGTGGACGCGTCAAATTACTCCAAAAAGACGATAGATTCACGAAACAGGACATTGAAAACCATCTTTGTGTCATGCTCCTCATGCTCCCTGCTGCAAACCGGAACCGAAACAAGGAATTCCTCAAAATTTTCCGAGATAGCAGCGGTTATGCCTCGTTCTTTCCCGTTGAGGACGATATGCGGGAGCATCAGGCACTCTTGGAAAAACACCCCGATCTTGAAACAGCAGAAGATGATCAAACCGCACAACCTCGGCTCGCCAGAAACCCGAAAGACGCACTCATTAAACAGAGCCTTTTCAACGTCCTGAAGATACTCCGCCCAACAGTGATTTTGGATGAGGCACACAAGGCTTATGGCAGTCCGGATCCTACCCGTAATAAAACATTTGTAGAGGCGGTCAATCGGCTCAACCCGCGTTTTGTACTGGAACTCTCTGCGACACCGAAGTTAGGTATTAGCAACATTCTCGTCAACATCTCCGGCTTGGCACTCAAAGAAGAGGAGATGATTAAACTCCCGATTCAACTCCGAAATTTCCCGAATTCGGATTGGAAATATACGCTCGCGCAGACGAAGGTAGAACGCGATAAACTTGAGGAGGCTGCGAACCGATTTCAGCAAACAGAAGACCGTTATATCCGTCCTATTGCCGTGATTCGCGTGGACCGCACCGGCAAAAACCAGCGCGACGGTGTGAAGGTACACGCTGAGGATGCCCGCGAAGAACTCATTGATACATTAGGTGTGCCAGCCGAACAAGTTAAGGTGAAGTCATCGGAACAAGATGAACTCACAGGAATAAATCTCATGAGTCCATTTTGTCCGGTCCGTTATATCATCACGAAAGATGCCTTGAAGGAGGGATGGGACTGTCCATTTGCTTACCTGCTCACCCTTCTTGATAACACAACCGCGGCGACAGCGATGACGCAGCTCATCGGGAGAGTGATGCGCCAACCCTATGCTCGCGCCACAAAAGACTCAGAACTGGATAGTTGTTATATCTTCTGCTACAATCAGGAGGTCAAGCGTGCAGTCGAAAACGTCAAGAAAGGATTAGAGGCGGAAGGATTAACAGGATTGAGGAACGTTGTTGAGGGGACCGGCGTAGAGCGTGTGCAGCGAACGATTGAGCGTAAGCAGGGATACCGAGATGTAGACATCTTTCTCCCTCGCGTGCTTCATAAATGGGGCCGGAGTTGGCGGGAACTCAATTATGAGCGTGATATCCTCAGTGCTATTGACTGGTATCAACTCGGCGCGGTTGCACCTATCAACTTAGGCGAGGCGGCACAACTTCAAGAGATCCGTGCAACTATTCACCTTCAAGACGAAGCGGTAATTGATAAAAAGTTGCAAGAAAGCGCGGCACACAACTTGGAGGTAGCATTTTTCGTTCGACGACTCGGTGATGTCCTGCCCAACCCGTGGCATGCCGCACGCATCGTAAAAGAAACTCTCGCTGCCTACCGTGCAGAAGGTATTGACGAAGAAACGTTATACACGCACCGGTTATATCTCTCCGAGTACCTGAAGCGTCGTTTGCATGCTCGCGTCGATAAACTCGCTGAGACCGTTTTTAAAGAAAAATTGGAAGCCGGGAGAATCCAGTTTAACCTGCAAGCCGATGGTGCATTAAACTACCAACTGGAAAGAACACTTGTGGTCAGTCTCGCACCTGAAGCGAGACCGATGACGCATCCACACGGGGATCCCTTACAACTTAACCTATTTGAACAGGTGTTTGAAGCGGAATTTAACAAGTTAGAAACAGATTTTGCGCTCTACATAGACAAACAGAGCGCAATTCAATGGTGGCATCGTATTGCTGCGAGGCAAGGATATTTCTTGCAAGGATGGCGGCGCGACCGCGTCTATCCAGACTTTATCGCCTGCGTCCAACACGGTGAAACGGGCCCGCAAAGGCTTTGCATCCTTGAAACCAAGGGACAGCACCTTGAAGGCAACAATGACACGACCTACAAACAAAAACTTATCGAAACATTAGAAACAGCATATCGGAACGCTACACAACACGGCACGATGGATATCGCTACACCGAATAACAAAACGATGTCTTTCCGCATGCTATTTGAAGACTCATGGTATGAGAAATTGAACGAAACAATCACGTCAACATAATCCTATAAGGGACGTTCAGGGCTATTTAGTTTTAAAAATTTACTTTGGCTATGTAAATATAATTCCCCTGTAGGAGCGAGTGTTTTTGCTTGGGGTATTTCTGCGGATTTTTTGTCGCTCGCGATATTGCGGAAAAACCTCAACATCTGTAAACGAAAATCGAGATAAAAACCGAGAACGAAATCGTCCTGAAGGGACGTTCCGATTTCGTTGCCTTTAAAGTGTCAGATCGGGTATAATAGAAAGGCTTGAGTTGAGTAGATGGTCGCGTCTCAATTGTAGTTTTACCATTGAGATGAGGAAAGTCCGGACTCCGCAGGGCAGGATGCTGGGTAACACCCAGGAGCGGCGACGCTATGGAAAGTGCAACAGAAAGCAAACTACAACGTTTTTTTAATTATGGGCCTTCTTGCTCATTTTTTGACGTTGTCAAAAAATGGTTTGTGTTAAAATCAAGTGATATGTCCCGCAGATAGTGGGGCTGCTGATTTTAAAGAAGATCGCCTTCGGACAACGGACGAAGGCGAGGAAGCCGGTCCCCGGTTAAAAGAGGGCTGTACAGGTGAAACGGTGCGGTAAAAGCGCACCAGTCCGTAAGGTGACTTACGGAGCTCGGTAAACCCCGTCTGGAGCAAGGTAAATCAGGGACATACAGAGGTTGCCCGCCTCGTCCCGAGGTAACCGCTTGAGGTG
>PYIY01000193.1:33057-65646 GCA_003635195.1 Candidatus Poribacteria bacterium
GAGGTGGATGGCAACATCCATCCCAGATGAATGATCATCACATACAGAATCCGGCTTATTCTCAACTCAAGTCTTTTCTTTTCACACCAAGCGGACGAATTTTGACGTTCATGTTCGGTATGTTTAGGGAGCCCAAAACCCCACACCTTGGAAACCGTAGGGGTGTGGTCACCACACCCATTGAGTTGAGAGACCCAAGGGAAACACCCAGCAAAAACACCTCTACGCCTGCCATTACCGATTTTGTTTGTCAAATTTCATTAGGAGCGAGCTGTGCTCGCGATATTTTACTTCTTATTTTAAATTTCTCCACTTTAAATGATAGAATTTTTCCTAAATCTTGTATTTTATGCAACCTTTCTGTCACCAATTCCTATCTTAACGTTTTGAGAGACAACATATTTTAGGAGATGTTGCATGAAAAATGATGACGTGCAATTGATCGAACGGACGTTGGCGGGCGACGAGTCTGCGTTCAGCACACTTGCGCGGAAATACCAAAAACCGGTCCACGCGTTTGTACGCCGGAAAATCGGTGATTTCCACATTGCTGAAGAAATTACGCAAGATATATTCCTCAGAGTTTACGAAAAACTGCCGACGCTGAAAAACCCGAATACGTTTGCTGGATGGCTTTATGTCATTGCTGCTCGTCAGTGTTTCGCGTGGTTTGAAAAGAAGCGGATTCCGATGGAATCGTTAGAGGCAATGTCGCCAGCGGAATTAGAAGAATTGGCTTACACACGATACTGTGCTGAACAACAAAGAGAATTCGTGAGCGAACGGCAACGCGAAGTCGTCGAACGCCTCCTGCAAAAGTTGCCGGAGGGTGAACGGAGCGTTGTAACGCTTCATTATCTCGATAATATGACATGCGAAGACATTAGCAAGTTTTTGGGTGTATCGCCGAACACCGTCAAGAGTCGGCTCCACCGCGCCCGCAAGCGGTTGAAGAAGGAGGCGCTTACAATTCGCGAAATTTGGGGTAGTTCCAAAGGAGATTTTATTATGTCTGATAAAGCGAAAGATATTCGTCGCAACTTCGATGCATTCATGGAAAAAGTAAAATCTGATCCTGCATCAAGAGCGGATATTCTTAAGGAGGCATCCAACGAGATTGAAGATGCGCTTAGGGGTGAAACTACACCTGAGTTGGTGCATCTTGCTCTTAATGAGATATACCCGTATATGGGTAAACTCGGAATGGAAAAACGGATACCTTTACTCCGTAACTATATGAATGACGCGCCGGATGATACGGAGCGCTATTGGATGCATAAGTCGTTAGTGGAGAGCCTTGCATTTGTTGGGAGAAACCGAGAAACTATTGAAGAGCAGACGCGTCTTTACCGTTGGGCATGCAAACAGTCAGAAAAATATGTGTTAAGAACTATTTCTAATCTGAATGCTGTCGGATGTTGGAAAGCGGAAGGACGTATTGATGACTGGATTCAACTTTATAATGAGGCATCTGAACGCTTAGAAAACCCTGAAGTGAGTCAGTACAGTCGTTGCGACTTTCTCCGAACCGGAGCAACGGTATTACAAAGAAACGACCGATTAGATGCGGCACTTCTCGAAATAAAAAAATTAGAACGTGCCAATGGTAAACCCGGTTGGGGGTCTTATTTTAAATACTGGTTGGCTGTGAGAGAGGTTCGACTACTGTTGTATAGCAAACAGGAAGATTGGGACCGTTTCGATCAAGTCTATACCGAAATGAACACATTTATTGAAGGAGAGTTGAAAAAACTGGATGCAGGTTTTCCTGTAAATCTTTACGAGCTTTATTGCGCTGCTCACAACGTTGGTTGTTGTCTGGTGTGGTCTAAGAAGTATAATGCGGCGAAACGTCCCCTACAAGTCGCTATTGATTTGGGAAATTACACCGAAAGTAGTCACTTTCAGCTTGCTGTAAGCATCTGGGCATCTGAGAAGGATCGCGAGAAGACTTTACACCATTTGAAGATCGCTCAGGACGCTTATGTGGTTAGGGGCCATAATTATAGGGATAGTTACTACCCGTATTTCCTTGAGTCCCCCGAATTTTCGGATGTAAAGGATGATCCAGAATTTTTGAAGGTTCTCGGACAGAAGTAGGATAACGTGAGTTCCATATTTGTAGCGTAAACTGTTAATTTCCTTGTTTTCGTCCAAACACATCAGGAGCGAGTTGATCAATGAAAGGTTATCAATCCCAGTCCTTATCTGCTTTCAAGAAGGGTCAATAGGAAACAATATGCATCAACTTGGAAACTTAATCAAGCACGAACTGATTGATAATCTCACGAGTGGTCGTTACATTCTAACAAGCATTGTATGTATCGTCCTATGTGTAATTTCTATCGTTTTAATGTCGCACGATTACCAACATCGAGAAAAAGAGTCGAACTTGGCTCGCGGCATCTCCAGGCCTCCACAGCCACTGAGCCTAATCGCGAAAGGAACAAATGAAGTCCGCCCCGTCATCCCTAATTTTCATCCCAGATATAACGTCATCGGACAGGTTTTCATGCGTTTTGGCGAAGAACGCCACATCTTTGAACTCTTTGAGACTCCCGACTTTGTCTATATTGTCAGCATAGTCTTGTCAGTCCTTACAATTTTTCTCTCTTATGATAGCATCTGCGGTGAAAAAGAAACCCATACCCTCTCCTTGGTGCTGAGCAACTCTCTTCGGCGATCAACATTCCTATTAGGCAAATGGATCGGCGGCTATATCAGTCTGCTTTTGAGTTTCTCTCCAGCAGTGCTCCTCATGTTCATCTATATGTATACCTTCTCCGGCGTTTCACTTTCCGGTGAACACTTTCTGCGACTCGGTGGCATTATCAGTTTTACTTTAATCTATCTCTCCGTGTTTTTTACACTCGGTTTACTCGTTTCTACAGTGGTTCATCGAGAGGCAACTTCTCTTGTCTTGTGTCTATTTATCTGGATGATATGGACGTTATGGATACCGAGGCTCGCGCTTTTAACGACGAGGACAATCGCACCGGCTCCGTCTGAAGGTGAGCACAGACAAATGAAAGAACAAGCTGTTACGGAACACGACATCACTGAGGAACAACGAGAAATATTGTGGTCAATGGACGATGCCTACATTTCCAAAATCGACCGCCAAATTGCGTTAGGAAAAAACCTCTCCCGGCTTTCACCCTTGGCATCCTACGTCCACGGTTCAACGACACTCGCACAAACAGGAATACCAGATTATCAAGATTATCGGCGGCGACTTTTCGCATGGCTTAAACGGACTGTGAGACAAGAGGGACAATGGTCCATGTTTGTTCATCTGCCCCAGCCATTGGAACGCAGTTTCTCTGCGGTTTGGATTGATTTGCAACTGCTTCTCTTGTGGAACGTCTTATTGTTCATGGGAGCAAATTTAGCGTTTCATCGTTATGATGTGAGATGACAGCGGAATTGAGGAAAACATGTTCTGGACATTAATAAAAAAAGAAATACATGATCATATTCTCAGTGCCCGTTTCGCGGTTTCAATGATCCTTGCACTGATTTTTCTCATCGGGTCAACGGCAATGTTAGCGACGGATAAGACTTGGGCGGGTCGTCAATTATATACAGGGTACAAACTCAAAGACTATCTGTATACCAACAAGTATAGTTGGTACTGGATGAACCGAGACCTTCCGACATTGCGGGTTTTGGCAACAGGGTTGGACGAAGAACTCTCTTTGAATGCCAATAGTGAGGCAAAAATGGGACCTCAATTTGAGAACAATCGACAATTTGTTAATAACCCAAACCGCTATCTCTTTTCCCAGTTGGATTTTGTTTTTTTCTTTAATATCGTCGGAAGTCTGTTAGCATTTGTGTTTACGTATGACACCATTTCGGGAGAATCTCGTCGCGGGACCTTACGGTTGGTATTGGTAAATTCCATCTCACGTCCGCTGCTTTTGGCTGCGAAGTTCGTTGGGAGTTATCTCAGCCTAATCACTTCTCTGCTGCCAGCACTGATTAGTGTGATTCTACTCTTATACCTGATGCCGAATGTGAATCTTCGTCCCTCCGATTGGGTAGCGACCTTATTTCTTTTTTTACTCGCGCTGCTCTACCTATCTGTTTTTTGTGCGCTTGGGCTCTTTGGGTCGTGTTTGACAAAACATCCGAAAACGACACTAACTATCTTGATGGCGTTATGGGTCGTCATGGTTTTAGTGATTCCCAACTTCAGTCCGTTTTTAGCCGCCTATTTGCGCCCTATCCCTACAGTGTATGAGGTCCATGAGAATATACGAAGACTCTCAGGAGACATTTGGCAACAGAGCCACGAGGAGGTAGAGGAATTCACACAAGCGCATGGCGGCGATCCAGCAGCCCTAAGTGACGCGGAGAAACAAACTATAGACAAAATCCGAGCGAAAGCGGAGCGGAGACAGATGAACCTAAGCGTCGGAAAAGCAGCAGAAATCCGGCAAAATTTCATCAATGCGGTTGAAGCACAAGCCGATATGAACCTGTCCATCTCCCTAATTTCACCCTCGGCAGCATTTGTTTTTTTAGCGACTGATGTAGCGAATACCGGAATTCTTAGCGAATGGAATTTCCGGCGTGCTGTTATTCGATACCGGCACCAATACGCAGAACATGTCAATAGATATATTGAAGAAACAGGAGACTATGAAATTTTACAACGCATATTGAAATCAGATCCGCCAGATTTTGTGCCACCTAAGTTTTTTGTTTCTGATGTGATATCAACGCACTTTGATTTGCTGGTAGTCCTTTTGCTTTATAGCGTCGTGTTTTTCTTTGCGGGTCAAGTCGCTTTTATTCGTAGAGCACTGACATGATATACAAAGTGGATCGATCTTACCAATTTAGCCATTGTTCCTATCCACGAGTGTCTGATACTTGATAAGTTGTATTCAAGAAGTCCACCAACTCCTCAAACGTGTCAAAGATGCGCTCACACAATTTTTCAAAGAAGATACTTCTCGCTCCTGTGTAAAGTGCATACACTGGCTTGTTATGGTGAGCAGCATAGTTCATTTCACTGAGAACACCGGGCGACAATTTGTCCGTGGGATAGATGACAACCATAAAATCGCTTTGATGGATAAATTGGTAATCCCGCGAAATGGTCCGTGTTTTAATCTGCTCGACCACGTCCACATACTCGTCCATCTCACCTATAGTGGTCGGCATACTCTGTTTCCCCTCACTCCTATCCTCTGCTGAGGCAATCAGTTCCATATCCTGAATTGAAAGCGGGTCAAAGACAATAAAAGAATGCTGTAGTTTTTCGCCAAGTTCACGGATTTTCTGAATCTCCTCCGGGGTTTCTTCCAACATCACAATAGGATAACTAAGATAAAATTTCGGTTTGGAAGAAAAGAGTAACTCATAAAAATCATCAAATGCCAGTTGTCTAACAATAGTGTAATGCCGCTTTTTCGAAAACTTTGCGAGTTGCCTTGTTAATAATTCCTCTTCGTCCAGCCAGACATTAAGGGTCGCTTTTCCCATCCCCGACCATTGTGTCGTTTCTTCCATCCGTGCCGATATATCGGTGATATTGTCAACGACGTTGATAAAGAGATCAGGCGGTATAATTTCAATATCTTCAAAGGAAAATCCCTCAATGAGGGTACCGCGCCACCTAAAGCAAGTGTGTAGCCCAATGATGGCGTGTTCATAGGCTTCGGCGCGTCGGGCAATTTCATAAAAAGCGTTGCGTCGTGCCAGTGATAGGACCACAGGATCCGAATCAAGAACCTTTTCTGTGAAATGGACCCCAGACTTCGCTGCGATAGAATGAATAAAATCGCCAACGTTGAAAAAACCAATGTTCAATTCCTTTTGGACACAGAATGTCTCAAATTCCTCCATTAATTCTCTGCGGCCTGAACAACTGACCCCAGTACAGATGATATTCATAACTTTGAAAACCTCCCTCTAAATTGGTTATCAATCTTCCCGCCAAGCCTAGATATTTAGGTTGGGGATGTAGGCGGACATTGCGTTTTATCGTGCTACTTACATTCTATTTACCCATTTGCTCAATGCGACCAAAATCTTTCAAGGTCTTCAAAGTATCAACCGTGAACCTCGATTGCCACTCCCGTTTGGCTATTCGCCACGCCTCTGGATATTGATCGCCCCAGGAGAAATTCGGGGACCAAGAACCGTCCTCGCCCTGCTGTTCGATCTCAAAATCCAAGTTCATCTCCACTTCATCCTTGAGCCCAGCAGCTAAGGGTGATTCTGGAGAGGACACCAACCACAGAGGTTTGAGAACATAGCCAGTCAACTGCTCGGCGTTCCGAGCAACACTATGCGCCGCCACTTGGGCGAGTTTCGCCCAGACCTTGTCCCTATTCGGCAGAGCTTCCGTCTCCGCGAGCCTTACGAAACAAAGGGAATCGTGCATCTCCATTTCGTCGGATAGGGAATCAAGATACCCCAGAACGGCTGTTGTTAATGTTTTCAGCAATTTCATCGGCACGCCATCGCTAAATTCGTGCAAATATCCGACAATCTCAGCGCGAGGGTTGACCAGAAACTGACCGAAAGTTTCGGAACTATTCTCATAATCCCACCAAGGCGCGTGAGGAGCATCATCCACCTCAGGTGGAACGATAGGCCATACCTGCTGTGACACCTCATAGGTCGCGATAAAATACTGGATCCCCTTCCGTACCAATATGTGACTTGCAGGTGCTCGAATCTCTCTGAGAATCTGGAAACCTACCGTGGTCACTATCGCAGACGAAAACGGTGTTCTGATGTCAGGTTCCAGACTGTGGGCGAAACCACCGTCGTCGTTTTGATAAGGTGTTAGTGCGGCAAGGATAGCATCAGCGGGTCCATCTTCAAAATGGAATTCAAAACGCCTTTGGTCCAATGCTCTTCCCTGATGCATTATAAAGTCCTTTGCTCTTTGAAATGCCGATTGCGTCAGTTTTTTCATTGTCGTTCTCCGTAGTTTTCCTCTATTTGCTGCTGGAAATCCCGATCCCAGCAAGTTGCTCCAGTATCAAAACCTTCTTGTATTTTTGATTAAAACTATTTAGGTTATATATGATAACATGATTAATTTAAAAATGCAAATCATTTTTTCTCAAAGTTTCCGAGTCTAAAACCCCCAAATTCATTCGGGAGATGCAGATTCGCCCTCGTGTTTGAAATCGCGCCAACTTAATATTCTCTCAACAATTATAGGTTCAGGCTAACAACGTTAATTGCTAAGACGCGAATCCGCCACCGCCGGGCGTTTCTATGCGAATAACATCACCTTCGCGCGTTGAAATGGAGACCTTACTTGCTAACGGATGTTCTTCTCCGCCAGAGATTAACGCGTTATATCCCGGTTGTCCGGCTTCGCCCCCTTGCAAGCCATAGGGCCCTTGCGTTCGGCGTTCTGAAAGAATCGTAACCTCTGCATCTGTCAGAAGTCGCAATGCTCGAACAACGCCATCACCCCCTCGAAATTTTCCCGCACCACCCGTTCCACGTCGGATCGCATAGGTCGTTACTTGCATCGGATAGTTCGTCTCAATTGCCTCTATGGGAGTGTTCATTGTATTGGTCATGTGCGTGTGGATGGCATCAATACCGTCTCGGTTCGGACGCGCGCCCATCCCCCCTGCGATCGTTTCGTAGTAAGTAAAATCCTTGTCGCGTGCGGTATCATAACCGCCTATTGTCAGGTTATTCATAGTGCCGGAACTCGCAGCAGGAATTTGATCAGGGCAGGCTTGCGCCAACGCTCCGAGTAGCACATCAACAATTCGCTGTGATGTTTCGACGTTTCCTCCTGCAACCGCTGCTGGAAACTTCGCATTCACAACGGTTCCCTCAGGCGCAATAACTCGGATGGGTTCTAAACACCCCGCATTGGCGGGAACGGCTGCCCCAGCGAGGCATCGGAAAGTGTAAAAAACTGCGGAGAGGGTAATCGCGTAAATCGCATTGACAGACCCTCGCGCCTGTGGGGCTGTGCCAGTAAAATCGACGACTGCTGTATCATTTTCAATTTCAATTGCGACCTGTATTTCAATCGGATCATCACTAATACCATCGTTATCAAGGACATCAGTGTACATGTAACGTCCGTTGGGGATTTCTCGTAAGCGTGCGCGGACCATTCGGCTTGCATATTCACAGAGTTCCTGCATATATGTCGTAATTTCTGTTGCGCTATATTTGGCTATCATCTCCCGCAATCGCCGTTCGCCGACGCGGTTCGCTGCGAGTTGTGCTTCCATATCACCACGGCGTTCCTCAGGTGTACGTACATTCGCGAGAATCAGCTCCCAGAGGTCAGTATCCAATGCTCCACCTCGGATAAGTTTGACAGGTGGGATACGGATACCTTCCTGGATCACACTCGTTGCAATCGGCATTGAACCCGGAGCCATTCCACCGACATCCGCGTGGTGGGCGCGGTTCGCGACAAAGAAAACGGGACGATTTTTTCCATCATTTGCCTTTTCATCGGAAAAAACAGGGGCAACGAGTGTAATATCCGGTAGATGCGTACCGCCGCGATACGGATCGTTGAGGGCAATCATATCACCGGGTGCCATTTCGGTATGTTCAATCGCAGCCAATACGGAGAGGGGCATAGAACCAAGATGCACGGGGATATGTGCGGCTTGCGCGACCATCTTGCCGGTACCATCAAAAACAGCACATGAAAAATCAAGACGTTCTTTGATGTTGGGTGAAAACGCTGTGCGTTGTAGCGTTACACCCATCTCCTCTGCGACCGATGTCAGCATGTTTTTGTAAAGTTCTAATTTAATAGGATCCGTGTTCATAGTTAGAAGGGAATTTCGCGCTTATCTTCATTTTGTCTATGGACTACGAAAATTCGAGACTGTTCTCGCCTCAACAATTTCTTTAATCATCTTTTCTACGCAGTCGCGCGGTGAAAGTTTGAGCTCGTTTTCGCCGCAACACTTCAGGAAGAGTAATCCTCCCATCCACTATATTGTAAGCGGTTTCAGGATCAATATCGTGTTCTTTAGCAAGTTGTAATGCTTGCTTTCTTCTCGGGTTGCCTTCAACAATCATATGTTCAGAAAGTTCAACAATAGGAGAATAGTGTTCATCTATCGCGTTAAATAACGAATCTACTAATGAAGCACAATACTGTTTATCTTTAAATTCTCTTTCCTGGAAGTAGTAGTATCTGTAGCAGATAGAAGCAACGAAATCGGCAAACTGTATGAATGGATTTCATTAGAATGAACAAAAACACAGTTTTGAAAGTTTAGATCTTTATTGAAACGATTAAACGTATCCAAGAGCACGCGCTGTTGATCTCAACTGTCTAATTCGTCGTGTAAAATTATAGCATGGTGATCGAGTGGCAAGAACTCCTTACAACACTCAAGCGTTTTTCTAAAGAGAGCTACGCGGAGATCACTACCTTTAGCGCGCATCTGTTTCCTTATCGCTTTTACCCGAATAATTCGAGCGTCTTTTATCTCAAAAAAACGCGTTAAGAGTGAGCTGCATATCCGCTTAGTTTCCTCTCTATAGTGTCTATCAAGAGTATTGAGAATATCTCCATATTTTATCTCTCTACCAGAAATATGCACTAAAGGATTAACAATTTGAGAGTAAAACTTTAAGAATTCCTGTTGACTATTAAAAGGGACACAAATAGCAGTATAAATGAATTGGGAGTTATCTTTGTTGACTCCTGCTTCATCTATATAGATACACCATGTTTGCATTTTTTGTAAATCAGACGAAATGTATTCTTCCGGGGCGAAAGAATCAGATGGATATAAGTGTTCTTTTACTGACAAGTAGTGGAGGTAGAGTCGGGACTCTCAAAGCGTTATCAACGCATCCCTCATTTTTTAAGGACTCGGTAATCCTCTGGTGAATAGAGTCAGCACTCTCTAAAGATCAAGGACCTACTCCACCAATGCGGAATATGAGATATAAGAGGGGGATAATTGTTTCCCCCTCTTAATCACTCTTGAGGTAGAGTCGGTACTCTCAAGGCGTTATCAACGCATCCCTCATTTTTTGAGGACTCGGTAATCCTCTGGTGAATAGAGTCAGCACTCTCTAAAGATCAAGGACCTACTCCACCAAGATCAGAATTGTACCACACTTCTAAAAAAAGTCAAATTTATTTTCAATTCTCTTTGCATGTTTAGAAGTTAGTTGCATTTTAACATCTTCTCCTATAACATGCAAGAAAACATTTGCGAGGAGAATTTCAGATGAAAAAAGTCAATATTGCGCTAATCGGCGCGGGTGGTATGGCAAACGGTGTTCATTACCCATCGCTTAGAGAGTGCGAAGATGTTAATCTTGTTGGATTGTGCGATCTGGTCCCATCAAAACTACAGGCAACAGCGGAACGGTTTGAGATTGATCAGACGTTCACTGACTATCGGCAGATGCTTGAAAAAACGTCTCCAGATGCTGTATATATTTTGATGCCACCACAGCACCTGTTTCCGCTTGCTATCCACTGTCTCTCGCAGCAACTCCACGTTTTTATTGAGAAACCGCCGGGTGTCACGCTCCATCAAACAAAGGAGATGGCATTGGCAGCGGAAAAGAACGATTGTAAAACAATGGTCGGTTTTAATCGGCGTTTCATTCCGCTTTTACAAAAGGTTAAAGCGACAGTTGAGGCGAAGGGTCCAATTATTCAATGCATGTCAACCTTCCATAAAAACACACCGAATGCCCTCTACTACGATGGTGTGATAGACGTTTTGACCTGCGATGCGATTCATGCAGTAGACGCGCTCCGATGGCTTGGCGGTGGCGAGGTGAAAGCTGTTGCCAGTGACATTAATAGTTTCTACTCAGAACGTGAGAACAGTTTCAACGCCCTCGTCAAATTTACGAGCGGTGCTTCTGGATATCTTTGCACAAATTGGGCAGTTGGCGGACGTATCCATACGTTTGAGATGCACGCCCGTGGGATTTCTGCCTATATCAACCCTGACGCGGGTGGACGCGCGGTCCTTCACACGTCCGAGGGCACAACCGAAATTACACCTGAGGACGCGGCGGATTCTGATCAGCTGCACAGAGCTTACGGATTTTATGGAGAGAGTCGGCACTTCGTGGATTGTATCCAGCAGGACGAACAGCCTTTAACCTGTTTTGTGGACGCAGTCAAGACGATGGAACTTGTGAGGGCTATCTACCGAAATCGGATTGACGCTTAATGTTGCGTCGCTGACGGCGAAAATCAATTGGCACGTTTCTTGCTAGGCAATAAGGTATAAGGTTAGATTGAGGCAAGTATGGATACACGCCACATACCAGTTTTATGTGATAAAGTGGTTGATTTTCTCAAACCGAAATCGGATGGCGTTTATGTAGACGGCACTGTCGGATTAGGCGGGCACAGTGCGGCTATCCTCGAAACCTCTGCTCCGAGTGGGCGTGTGTTTGGAATAGATCTGGATGTTGAAGGTCTCACCGTCGCCGAAAGTAGGCTACACGCCTTCGGGGAACGGTGTTCCCTTATTAACGGCAACTTTGCTGAGATGGATGTTTTACTGGAAAGCCATTCAGTTCATGCTGTCGACGGTATCCTACTTGATTTAGGTGTGTCGTCCCTACAGTTAGATACACCACACCGAGGGTTTAGTTTCAACCATACCGGGCCTTTAGACATGCGTATGAACCTCGGACAGACACTGGATAGTGCTGAACAGACTGCTCTCACGGCTATGAAAGTGGTCAACGATAGCACAATGGATGTTCTTGTTGATATTTTTAAGCGATATGGTGAAGAACGATACGCTAAACGGATTGCCAGTCGAGTTGTTCAAGCGAGACAACAAAAACCGATAACAACAACAACGCAGTTCGCAGAAATTGTCACGCAAGCTGTCCCGCCAAAGACATTCAAAATCCATCCGGCGACGCGTGTGTTTCAGGCACTGCGGATCCACGTCAACGCAGAGTTGGAAAACCTTGTTTCAGGTTTAGATGCTGCGCTTTCACTTTTGAAACCGGGGGGTTGCCTGTGTGTTATCACGTTTCATTCGCTTGAGGACAGGATAGTCAAACGTTGTTTTCAGACATGCGCGAGGACGTGTATCTGTCCACCCAAAACGCCTATCTGTATTTGTGAACACAAGCCATCGGTAGAGATTCTCACAAAGCGTCCGGTCCTACCGAGTGAAACCGAGATTCAAAACAATCCGCGAGCGAGAAGTGCTAAACTACGCGCTGTTCGCAAATTGTAACCTCTGATTTCTACGAAAAAGTGTATCTTAAATAACATCTTCAACGTTTAGCAAGTAAAGGGGTTTTATGGCTCATAAGACATTCAGAGAACGGTTGTAAAGTCGTATCGGAAAACAAACCGAAGCGGGGAAGTTCCGTTCTCAAATCGGTTACAAGGTTCAATCAATGCAGACATCAGATCTCTATTCAGCACGCACCACAAAAGTAGAGGAACCTAAGTCGAAAAAGAGGTTTCCATTAGTTTATGTTGTTTTAGGATTATCATTCTGTGTCTTTGCTGGTAGCATCTGGTTCTCGTCTTACGCTAAAAACGTAGCTTTACTCAGACAACCCGTCTACGAAAGACAAAAGCACCGTATTCAAGACGCAATTTATCAACTCGAATTGGAAGAGTCAACTTTAACCAGTATCCAAAGGATTCGACAAATTGCAACTGAGCTTGAAATGGTTGAACCAACCGATGCCTCACAGGTAGTGTGGGACAAATAGTTTTGTTTTTTCGCGTTGTTTTTTCGTCTTTTTGAAAGGCATTTGGACTTATCTTAACTTTATAGGGAAAACATGAAAAACAATTTGCATTTATCCGTTCGCCGCCTTGTTTTCGTACTTATTGTGCTACAGGTTGGATTCCTATTGCTGGTTGGTAAACTGTTCAAAGTGCAAGTCTCCAGCAATACAGAAAATCAACAGACAACTGAGCGTACTTGGCATTCTCCGCGTACAGCTACAATAAAGCGAGGCAAAATTTTGGATAGGCATGGCAATATTTTAGCCTTAAGCCGTCACAGCCTCTCTGTTTATGCCGATCCGAAGTATATAAAGATTGATCCGATAAAAATTGCTGAAAGGCTATCCCCCGTTCTCGGTGTTGCTGAGTCTGAATTGATCACCCAACTTCGTCGTAAGGATAAACGGTTTGTGTGGCTCAAAAAGGATCTGGATTATAGATTGCTTGATGAGATTCGTTCAATCGAGCGAGAGATCCGTGGTATTAAGCACCGAGTTGAACAAAAGCGGACCTATCCGAAAGGGGCCCTTGCGGCTCAAGTCATCGGGCATATAAACGATCAGAATATGGGTGAGGGCATTGAGTATCACTACAACAATTACCTGTTGAGTGCGAAGGAACGCGAAGCCGCACAGCGTGCAGCCGATGCCCGAAACGAACCGATCAAACTGCTAACGCATGGGAAGTCCACTGATGATTATGGGTATAGCATCGTTTTGACACTCGACGAATACATTCAAGATGTCGCTGAACAGGAATTGGCAGCAGCTTGCGCACAGTGGAACGCGCCGCGGGGGACAGTGATCGTTATGGCATCACAAACGGCAGAGGTATTAGCACTCGCCAGTTACCCGACGTATAATTTGAACCAATACGCGCATAGCAGTGAGGAAGCAAAACGGAATTTCGGGGTTTGGTTCGCGTATGAACCGGGTTCTATTTTTAAAATTATTCCGTCTTCCGCTGTACTCAACGAAGGTATCATGACACCTGAATCGACAGTTTTCTGCGAGAATGGTCGGTACCGGCTTTCAAATGGCAGGATTATTCGCGATGTTTCAGCAAAAGGGGTACTCACACTGAAGCAGGTGATTCAGAAATCCAGCAATATCGGCATGATTAAGGTTGTGAAACGACTGGGACATGAAAATCTTGGTGCTTATATTGAGATGTACGGTTTTGGTAAACCGACAGGTGTGGATCTGCCGTATGAGCACAATGGCAGCCTTTATGCAGTCAAACATTGGGACACGCACTCTCTCGGTTCTGTGCCTTTTGGTCAAGGGATTATGGTAACACCGCTGCAGATGGTAAGTGCCTTAAATGTCATCGCAAATGAAGGAAAACTCCTCCGCCCGCATATTACGCGAGAAATTCGAGACAGTAACGGGAGAGTGAGGAAAAAGATTTATCCGCTCGAAGTTCGACAAGTACTGCACCCACAAGTGGCAAAACAGATGACAGAGATACTCGTTGGCGTTGTTGAGGGTGGTAGCGGTCGTCGCGCGCGCGTTGAAGGGTATCGTGTAGCAGGAAAAACAGGAACCGCCCAAAAAGCAGAACCTAATGGTAAAGGTTATGCTGGAAAAGAGATTATGTCCTTCATGGGGTTCCTCCCTGCGGAAAATCCGATGGTGTCAATAATCGTTATGCTCGATGAACCGACAGGGGCGCGCTTCAGCGGTCAGATCGCTGGCCCCCTATTCCAGAAAGTCGCTGCGCAAACGATGCAGTACTTAAAACAGACCGAGTTTTTCGTGCCCCAGCTGCAAAAAACTCCCGAATTTGCCCCTGTTGTAACAGAACAAACCCCGGCGCAACGCCTTACGCCGAAAGGAGAGGGGTTGTGAAGCTGCGTGAGCTGCTCCGTGGACTAAACGTTACCGCGAGTACCAGATCGCTTGATATTGATATTACAGGTATCATCAGCGATAATCGGGAAGTCGAACAGGGTAATGTTTTTGTCTGCTACCAAGGTCTTAGTGTGGACAGCCACATTTTCGTTGCAGACGCACTGCAGAAAGGCGCAGCAGCCATCATCGGCGAAAAACCAGTGACGGCGTTAGACATACCGACAACAACTGCCCCCTATGTGCAAGTCACTAACGGACGGCGTGCGATATCCTTGCTTGCTGCCAATTGGCACGGAAATCCCGCAAAGCATCTCAAACTCATTGGTATCACAGGAACTAACGGCAAAACATCAACCGCACATCTCATACACACGATTCTCAAGTCAAGTGGACGAAAAACTGCACTTATTGGGACGGTTGGACACCAGTACACGAACGCCCAAGGGGAAGAAAAAACACTTCCTGCCGCCTTGACAACTCCCGATGCTTTCGCCCTCCATGCACTCTTCAAACAATTTATTGAGGACGGCGTAGAATACGTTACGATGGAAACTTCCTCCCAAGGGTTAGCACTACAACGATTGGCAGGGCTAATCTTTGATACCGCTGTTTTTACTAATTTGACCCAGGACCATCTTGATTACCATCAGACGATGGAGGAATACTTGAAGGCGAAACTTATGCTATTTGAACAACTCGGTAAAAAAGGAGCTGCGGTTTTGAATAGCGACTCGCCTGTGTCAGAACGCATTGCGAAAACCTGCTCAGATTCACGACTTTTGAGGTACGGACTTGATAATAGAACTGACCTGCATGCCGAAGATATAACATTTTCGCAGAATCGATTGACATTTACAGCGGTTACACCAGAAGGTAGGTTCGCTGCTCAGTTGCGACTGCTCGGAGAATATAACCTTTATAATGCCCTCGCAGCCATCGCCGTGGGGATCCGTTACGGTTGCCCAATATCAAAAATCCAAGAGGGACTCGCAGCTACGGTAGTACCCGGTCGGTTTGAACTCATTGATCGAGGACAAGATTTTGCTGTCATTGTTGATTACGCGCATACGCCCGACGGTTTAGAGAACGTGTTAACAGCTGCAAAACGTATCACTGAACGGGAATTGATTTGCGTTTTCGGGTGCGGTGGGGACAGGGATAACGGAAAACGTCCGAAAATGGGAAATATTTCCGCTCAGATTGCGGATTACAGCGTAATTACATCGGACAATCCTCGGACTGAAAATCCTGATGCAATTATCGCACAGGTTGTGTCAAATTTACCACATGACACCAAATATGTGTGTATTTCGGAGAGACGAGACGCTATTCATCACGCAATTGCTACCGCAAAATCTGGGGATGTCGTTGTAATTGCGGGTAAAGGTCATGAGGATTATCAAGAAATTCACGGCAAGAGAGTTCCGTTTGACGACAGAGTTGTTGCCTCAGATTTTTTGGAATCCTTCTAAAAGTTCAGCAGGCGCGAAATAACTACAGATGCCAAACACGGAAATTAACAACCTCCACATCTCATATCAGGTTGCCGGGGAAGGCGATGTTGTTCTCCTTCTACACGGTTGGGGAGGAGAGGCTGCAAGTTTTCAACCGGTTTTTGAATGGCTTGCGCAATCCCATAAGGTCTATGCACTTGATTTACCAGGGTTCGGTAAGAGCCAAATGCCCCCTACAGCATGGGATACGTCCGACTATGCGGAGTTTGTTACAGCGTTTTTGGAAAAATTTTGCATCCTAAAGGTCCATCTCATCGGTCACTCCTTTGGCGGTAGGATTTCGATTATCCTCTCAGCAGAGCACCCTGAAAAAGTTGATAAACTTATCCTTGTTGACAGTGCAGGAATCAGACCTCCACGAACTACCAAATACTATCTCCGAGTAGGTATAGCAAAAGTCGGTAAGCTGCTCCGTCAATGTGGGAAATCTGGTATACGGCTTGCGAATGCAATATCTGCCCGCACCGGTTCCAAAGACTATCAGAAGGCTGGAGAGATGCAAGCCACGCTTGTTAAGGTCGTCAATCAAGACCTGCGTGCGCTATTACCGCGGATATCGGCATCAACACTGCTCATCTGGGGTGAACACGATAAGGACACACCTGTCCGGTTCGGAGAAATCATGGAGAAGGAGATCCCTGATGCCGGATTGGTAGTTCTGAAAGAGGCGGGACATTTTTCTTACCTTGATCAGTTCCCACAATTTTGCCGGATCGTTGCCAGTTTTTTGAAAATCGCAAACGCGTAGGGATCTCACAGATACAAGGTTGATAGAAGGAAAAGAGAAATGATTTTGGAAAAGATAAGTGTTGTTCTTTTTTACTTTGTAACATTAACGTGTTTGGTGAGAGCTATCGTCAGGACAGCAGGTGGACTCCATATACTCCAACTTGATGGTTATAAGACGCACAGATATCTGAAGTGGATGGGTCAGCATCTGAAAAACTGTTTTGAAGTCAAAGAGATTCTCGGCATTGGTGGCTTGTTAGTCCTTACAGCGTTCTATCCGCAGTATCACAACACGTGGTTCTTTCCCGCGCTGTGCATTGCTTGGGGTGGGTTCCAAGTCTATATGAGCACAAGGCGGAAAAAGGTTGAGGCGAAAAAACCACTCGTCTATACAGCACGCGCGAAACGGGTGTTCGGGCTTTCCATTTGTTTGCTTGTAGGTCTTGCAACAACACTCGTTTTAACAGCAAAGACGAGTCCATGGCGGATTGCCGTTTTCCTTTTTAGTGAGATAACCGTCATCAACCTAACGCTTGCGAACCTTCTCATTTATCCTTTGGAACGAACAATAAATGGCGCGTATCTCCTTTCTGCGAGGAAACGCATCAAGACCCTTCATCCTAAAGTTATCGGTATTACAGGAAGCTACGGCAAAACGAGTACGAAGTATATTTTGCACCAAATTTTATCCCAGAAATTTAATACCTTGATGACCCCTGACAGCTACAACACACCCATGGGCATTTGTAAGGTTATCCGCGGTGAATTGACAGCCGAACACGAAATATTTATTGTTGAGATGGGTGCCTACAAACGCGGTGACATCCGTGAATTGTGCAATTTGGCATCCCCCGAAATCGGTATTCTCACGGCTGTGGGCCCACAACATTTAGAGCGATTTAAAAGCATAGAAAATATTGCAAAAGGAAAATATGAACTCATTGAATCATTACCAGCAGATGGACTTGCTGTCTTCAATTGCGACAACGAAATTTGTGCCGGACTTGCCGATAAAGGGGAACAGACAGAGAGTCCCGTCCGACGCTACGCTACGGAAGCGTCTCCTGTAGTTTCGGCCGCCGATACTGCCGACCTGATTGCGATGAATGTGCGATACACTAATAACGGACTCGCCTTTACTGTCCACGCGAATACTGAGAAATTCGATATTACTGACACCGAAATTCAAACGCGACTTTTAGGTAAACACAATGTTTCCAACATCCTCGCTGCTGTGACAGTCGCTATGGAATGTGGAATGGAACTTGAAGAAATTCGGGAAGCAGTCGCTAATGTTGAACCTGTACCGCATCGATTACAATTAACCGCCGGTGCCGGTGGTGTAACTATCATTGATGATAGCTTCAACTCGAACCCCGTCGGCGCAAAAGCAGCACTTGAGGTGCTCACCGAGATTGGAGAAGGGAAAAAAGTTTTGGTGACACCGGGGATGATAGAACTCGGCGAGAGAGAATACCAAGAAAACAGACAACTCGGCGAACAAGCCGCCGAGGTCTGTGATCTGGTTATTTTGGTCGGACCTACACGAACCAAACCGATTTTAGAGGGCTTGAAGGCTGCTGAATACCCGAGCCAACAGATTATTGTCGCTCTCAACCTCGAAGAAGTCAAACAGCATTTAGCAACACAAGTACAAACAGGGGACGTTGTTCTTTTTGAGAACGACCTTCCCGACAACTATAACGAGGAACAGTAGTCGGCTACTGACAACTGACAGCTCATAAAAAATGTTAAAACACAACATAGCCCTTATATTTGGCGGATGCACACCTGAACATGAAGTCTCAATTGTAACCGCACATCAGGTTTGCCTCGCTTTAGAAGAAAACTATCACGTTATCCCTATTTATGTTACAAAAAACGGCGAGTGGTTAACCGGTGATGCGCTTCGCGATTTATCCACTTTTACAGACGGAACCCTACCACATTCCTCTGATTTCGACAAAGTTACCGTGGAGTTTCATCCGGAGCCGAAGTTCATTGTCAGTTCTAAGCATTGGCTCGGTGAGAAGGTTCGGAAAAGAACTGTTCTTCCGATAGATGTCGTTTTCCCATCAATCCACGGCATGCATGGCGAAGACGGAACGCTCCAAGGGTTATTAGAGCTTATGAATCTGCCCTATGTTGGTGCTGGTGTTGTCGGTTCTGCTGTCGGTATGGACAAAATCATGATGAAGGCGATTCTTAACGAAAATGAACTTCCAATACTTCCATATCTATGGTGGGATCATCATAAGTGGGAAATTGGACGCGACGAGATTATCAAAGACGTAGAAACGACACTCGCCTATCCTGTCTTTGTCAAACCTGCGATGGGCGGTTCAAGCATTGGTGTCAGTTATGCCACAAATCAGACTGAGCTTGTCAGTGCTATCGAAATAGCGGGAGATTACTCGCGTAGGATACTCGTTGAGAAAGCAGTTGAGACACCTGTTGAAATCAACTGCGCCGTGATGGGGACAGATGAACCGACAGTTTCTGTATGCGAGCAACCGGTAACGGATGCGAATTTGCTTAGTTTTGATGATAAATATATCCATCAAGAGGAAGGATCTTCGGGGATGGCGGGTGCGGATCGGAAAATTCCTGCACCCATTTCTGAAGAATTGACGTTAAATATACAACAGCTTGCGATACGCACCTTTCAGGTTTTAGATTGTGCCGGTGTCGCGCGTATTGACTTCCTCGTAGATACCGATCAAAGTGTTTATGTGAATGAAATCAATACGATCCCTGGTTCATATAGTTATTACCTGTGGGCACATCAAGACATTGAGTTTCCGCAACTCGTATCGGAACTCATCGATTTGGCATTTACAATGCATGCGGAGAAAAATGCTTTAACCTATACGTATACAACCAATCTCCTAAGCCAAGCAGGGGCGAGCCTTGCCAAATTAAAGAAAGGTGAAAAACTTGGGGGCACGGCGTAAAATATCGTTGTAAGACCACCGCTTTTCCTGTGGGAAAAAATGTTCTACCATCTCCTTTACGAGAATCTCGTTGAAACCTTTTCGCCATTCAATATCTTTCGCTATATTAGTTTTCGCGCAATTTATGCGACAGCTACTGCTCTCCTCATTTCGCTCGTTTTAGGTCCGTTTATGATAGAGAAGTTGAAGCAGCTGCGCATCGGGGAACATATTCAGGAAGAGGTAGCAAAAGCACAACAGAATACCGAAAATCAGAACAAAGCTGGTATACCGACAATGGGTGGAGTTCTCATCATCGTGTCTGTTCTGATATCGGTGGTGTTCTGGTCGCGTTTAGACCAACCCTATATCTACTTGATGATTTTGACGACCCTCTGGTTCGGCGGCCTCGGATTTCTCGATGATTACAGCAAATTAGTAAAACAACAGTCCTTAGGGCTTCGAGGATGGCATAAGATCGCGCTCCAAACGATAGGTGCGTTGGCGATTGCAGGATATCTCTACCAATGGGGACCCGCGCAAACTGATGATTTAGCAACGCGAACCTCACTGATTCTTCCTTTTTTTAAAGATGCCCAACCGGATTTGGGAATTCTATTTATCCCTTTCGCAACACTGGTCATCGTTGGGGCCTCCAACGCTGTCAACCTAACCGATGGGATGGATGGATTAGCGATTGGATGCACACTGTTCGTTGCCGGCACTTTAGGAATAGTGGGGTACATGACGAGTCACAACGAGATCGCAGCGTACCTGAATATATTTCATCTACCAGTAGGGGGTGAAGTTACGGCGATTTTCTGCGCAGCGTTGGTCGGCGCCGGTTTAGGGTTTTTATGGTATAACGGTCATCCGGCGCAAGTCTTTATGGGCGATACCGGCTCACTGGCACTCGGTGCAACGCTTGGAACGGTGGCAGTGCTTATCAAGCAGGAGTTTCTACTTGTAGTCGTCGGTGCTATTTTCGTCGCCGAGACGTTGTCAGTTATTATCCAAGTTTGGTCGTATCGCACATTTGGCAAACGCGTATTCAAGATGTCGCCGATTCACTATCATTTTTTGCTTTCGGGTTGGAAAGAATCGAAAGTGGTCATCAGATTTTGGATTGTCGGACTTATTTTGGTCTTGATAGCCTTAAGTACGTTGAAACTTCGGTAGGTATCGTTTGAAACCGCACGTTGGAGGGATCTCGGTGCAATTACAGGGAAAACGTGTAACAGTCTTTGGTTTAAACCGAAGTGGGGTCGCCGTTGCGAAATTGCTACATTCGGACGGTGCCGCTGTCACGGTTACAGACGCACGGCCTGCCGAAGCGTTGTCAACAGAAATCGCTGCGCTTGATGCGTTTCACAAATCGGACGAAACCTGTAATCTATACCGAAAATTTTTCGATGGGCATCCGGCGGAATGCGTTGCGGATGCCGATTTTATAGTCGTTTCACCGGGCGTACCACTTAACATTCCGATTCTCTGCAAGGCACGGGCGCGGGACCTTCCGATTCTCGGGGAATTAGAGGTCGCCGCAAGCGTATGTCCAGCACCAATCGTTGCGATTACTGGCACGAAAGGTAAATCAACGACGACACTACTCACAGCGGCAATACTAAAGGCAGGAAGCAAGTTCCGGAACATCTGTGTTGCTGGCAACATCGGGGTCCCATTAGCAGCAGAGGTTCAAAAACTTACGAGCGAAGATGTTGTTGTTGTTGAGGCAAGCAGTTTTCAGTTGGAAAGCACTGTTACCTTTCATCCGGTGGTTAGCGTGGTGCTTAATCTATCGCGCGATCACCTGGACCGGCATAAAACGATGTCTGCGTATCGGGCAGCAAAACAGAAAATTTCTGATAATCAAACGGGGGATGACTGGATAATTCTCAACGATTCGGATGCATCCGTTAAGAATTTCGGGGCATCAACGGCAGCGAAAAAAATTTATTTTTCGGACAAGGGGCCTCCCGGAGATTCGTCATTCTCTGCGGTATTTAGAGAGGGTTCGGGACTCTTTGCGCAATGCGATGGCACACGTAAGATAATATGTGATACCGCGGATATTCCACTGCCAGGGGCACACAACATCCAGAACACCCTCGCTGCCATTGCTGTAGGACTGATTTTTGGCGTGACGGAAACGCAAATTCAAAAAGCACTTCAGCAGTTTGACCGGTCCCATCCCGCTTTAGCGCATGCCTTTGAACCTGTAAGAACCTTGACCGGTGTTGAATTCATAGATGATTCAAAGGCAACAAATGTGGCGGCAGTTCAAGCAGCCCTTGAGGCAATAAAAGATGCGCAAATCGTCCTGATAATGGGTGGCTACGACAAGGGTAATGACTATACACCGCTGCGTGAAATTGTTCGGACCCGGGTCAAAGCGGCAGTAATGCTTGGTGAATACACCCAGCAAATTGAAAAAGTACTTGCCGATACAACAGATATTATAAAAGTAAAAACGATGACACAGGCGGTACAAGCCGCCTACAAACTCGCGACACCAGGAGATGTGGTTCTGTTGTCACCTGCAAATGCCAGTTTTGATATGTACACCGACTATAAGGCACGCGGTGCTAATTTTAAAGCAGCGGTTGACGCACTTCAACCCCTCTATTAAAAAAACAGGACTTACGCAAAAATAAGGAAAAGACACCACGATGCTACGCAACTACCAAAATTCGCCCCGTAGCAAGCGAAACTTCAAGTCTAAACGAAAAACTGGACCTTGGTGGACAAATACGCGCACCTATTCCGCTGGGGAAAATTCACAGGAACAGGTAAGGGAACCGGAACCGCTGCCTGGACAAAACTCTGGGCGAATGGACAGGGCGTTAATAGCCTTTACCTTCTGCCTCATTGCCATAGGCATTTTGATGGTATACAGTTCAAGTCATCTCCTTTCTTCAAGGCATTATGATGGCTATAGTTACCGGTACTTGCAAATACATATCATCGCATGTACGATCGGTTTAGTGAGTATGTTCATGATTTCCTATGTGCCTCATAGGTTTTATGCGAAATACGCCAACCTCCTTTTGATACTCTCCTTTGTCGGATTATTATTGGTTTTCGTGCCAAGTTTAAGTGTGAGTGTACAAGGTGCGGAAGGGGGCAGATTCAAACGCTGGATCAATGTAGGATTGCCCATTAACTTTCAACCTGTTGAATTCGCTAAAATAGCGTTGGTTATTCATGTGGCAAATTTCATAAGTCGCAATCCAGAACGTATTAGAAATTTTTTTAACGGTGTGCTTCCGAATATTCTAATCGTAGCTGCTGCCTTCGGTCTCGTGGTCAGTCAACCAGATTTCGGTTCGGCGTTCTTATTAGCACTAACCGTCTGTATAGTCCTCTTTATCGGTGGCATGCGTATATGGCATGTATTGATGCTGGCTGGTGCGGGGGGCGGGCTTCTCAGTTTACTTGTAGTTCGGGATCCTTATAAGTTAAAGCGGATCATGGACTATTTTGCGATGTTGAAGTCCCCAGATGCTGCGCATTATCATTTAACGCGTTCGCTGGATGCCCTTGAAGGTGGTGGATTCCTTGGGATGGGTATTGATAGTAGCCTTCAGAAAATCTCACGGCTTCCTTATCCACACACAGATTTTATCTTCGCAGTATTAGGAGAAGAATTTGGGTTTATAGGTGCTGCGACTGTAACACTTATTTTTATGTTATTTATATGGCGAGGGTTCCATATTGCGCGACAAACCAATGATTTATTTGGATCCTTACTTGCCACTGGGATCACAACACTGATCGGTTTACAAGCGTTCATTAACATTGGTGTTGTGACAGGTTTGCTGCCGACGAAAGGCATTACATTGCCGTTTATTAGTTATGGGGGTTCGTCAATCGTCCTTAGTCTGGTGAGCGTTGGTATCTTGCTTAATATTTCAAGAGGTAGCCATCGCGGAACAGACTAACATTTGTTAAGATGGGCTTCTCAATGTGATCTTCTGGTGAGTTTAATCATGGCTATTTCTAAGGGTTACGATACAACTTTAGCAGAAACTGACAATCGAGACGTAACGCCACTTCAACAGAGAGAGACACACAAAAGGGTGGTTGTCGCAGGCGGCGGAACAGGAGGGCATATCTATCCGGCGATCGGCATCGCGCAGGCGTTGCAGCGCATGGATACCACAGTAAATATTATGTTCATCGGTGGGGCAGACAGATTGGAATCCACACTGGTTCCTCAGCACGGTTTTCGCTTTCTACCTATCTCAGTCGCAGGTTTTCCACGCCGTTTAACTTTACAATGGTTTCCTGTTATCTGGAAGGTTTTGCGTGGGCTCACCCAATCCTTACGGTATATGAAGGAACTAAAACCGGATGTTGTCGTAGGGACAGGCGGATATGTTTCGGGCCCAGTGCTTTTAGCAGCACTTCTTCGCAAGATCCCGATAGCCATTCAAGAACAGAATGCTTCTGCTGGCTTAACGAACAGCGTCTTGGCACGGTGGGCAAAGGCTGTCTATCTTGCCATGGAATCAACCCGCGAAGGCAATACGTTTCGACACACTAAGCATGTAGAGGTGACCGGAAACCCGATCCGTCCCGCAATTACCGCATTTCCGAAACGAGAGGAAACTTATCAAAAATTTGGATTGTCGCCAGATCGGAAAACAATCTTTGTGATGGGTGGAAGTCAGGGGGCTCGTGCTATTAATGAAGCCATTGTTGCTGCGCTGCCACATTTGGTCGGATTTGCCGATCAGATCCAGATTGTCCATCAAACTGGCGGAGTTGAGGCGGAGGCGGTCCAAACCGAGTATGAAAGGATTCTTTCATCACATAAGGAATTCCTACACTGTGTGCGTCCCTTCTTCAATGCCGTTGAGGAAGTCTACAGTATCACAAACATTATGGTGTGCAGAGCAGGAGGGATGACCGTTGCTGAAATTACTGCCTGTGGTATTCCGGCAATTTTCATACCTTTACCTTCACAGACGGGAAATGATCAGGTCCTGAACGCGCAGAGTGCTGCCGAAAAAGGTGCTGCCATTGTGCTGGAGCAGGGTAAATTTACAGTAGATGTGCTTGTTGAAACCCTTATCAATACACTATTAAACCGGAGCAGGTATGAACAGATGGTAACCGCCAGTCGAGCACTCGGCAAGCCACACGCCAGTGATGACATTGCCAAATCTATTCTCTCGTACACTTAATTCGCATTGTAATAAATCATTTGCTGTGTAATATACTTATCTTCAATACAAGCCTTGAATTGGGGCAAAAGAGATAAAATGTTTGGAAAGACACGACATATCCATATTATCGGTATTGGGGGCGCAGGTTTAAGTGGTATCACTGAAATTCTGCTGGATCTTGGGTTTCATGTGACAGGTTCAGATATTCAGAAATCATATACGACAGAGCACTTGCGCGAGCGCGGCGCTACCATCTACTATGAACATGCCGCATCCCATATACAAGGTGCCGATGTTATCGTTATCTCGCCCGCTATTCCAACTGACAATTTGGAGCTTCGCGCTGCACAGACACAGAAAATCCCGATCGTTAGAGGGGCGGAGATGCTGAATGAAATCACCCGAATGCGTTATAGCGTTGCTGTCAGCGGCACTCACGGAAAAACAACCACAACTGCTATGACGGCTACAGTCCTCAGCAGTCTTGATCCGACAGTCGTTGTAGGTGGGAAACTCATGAACGGCAGCCACGCTCGAAGCGGTGAAGGTGATGTAATGGTAATTGAAGCAGACGAAGCGTACGGCTCTATTGAGATGTTTTATCCTACTGTTGCCGTTGTCACATCCGTTGATGCGGATCACCTGGATTATTACAATAGCGTTGATGAGATTGGAGAAACTTTTCTTAAATTCATTAATAAAGTGCCATTCTATGGTGCAGCGGTTCTCTGTTTGGATGCAGAGAATATCCAGAAATTCATCCCACGGATCAAGAAGCGTTATATTACCTATGGCCTTGAGACAAGTGCGGATTTGATTGCTGAAAGTATTACCGTAGAAGGCCCGACATCCCGCTATCGCGTTCGTAAAAACGGACATCTGTACGGTGAAGTCCACCTGAAAATGCCGGGTCGCCATAATATTTCCAACTCCTTAGCAGCGATCGCTGTTGGTCTGGAACTTGATATCCCGTTTGATCGCATCCGAGAGAGTCTGGAGTCGTTTCAAGGTGTGCATCGCCGTTTTGAAATCCTTGGAGAAGCAAATAATATTATTGTTGTTGACGATTATGCCCACAATCCAGCGAAGTTGAAAGCAGCACTGAGTGGTGCGCGCGACGGTTACAAACGTCGTATCGTCGCGGTTTTCCAACCACACCGATACCAGCGTGTTAGAGATTTAGCAGACGAATTCTCTCGATCTTTCTACCAAGCGGACATCCTTATTGTCACCTCAATTTATAGTGCCGGCGAGGCACCTATTGAAAACGTCACCGCTGAAAAACTTGCACAATCCATACAGGCACACGGACATCGAAACGTTCTTTATGTCCCAGAGACAGTCGAAATTGCCGATGTCCTGATGAAGATAACCGAGCCTGAGGATATTGTGATTACGTTAGGAGCGGGGGACATTAGCAAGGTAGGGCGCGAATTCTTAAGTAGACTTCAAGCAGCAAATTAATTGAGATTATCTTCTTTTGTGCACTGGGTTTTCCGCCTTTAAGATTTACCCAAAACATCACGGTGCCAACACACTCTTGCGATGGAAGATAAGCGGAGGGTTCATTCTTGCGCAGAAAACGTGATGGATATATACGGCAGATTTCAATGCCTGCACAGCGACTCGGGAAGCGTGCTAATAACAAGATTTATTTCCTACGGCGTGTCGTTTTCGCCGTTGCCATTGTGTTAACTTTAGCGTTCATTGGCAAGATAGTACTCAGTTTTTTTGGGGCTGAATATGTTTCTCTTGAACTTTCTGGAAACATATACTATACTGATGTACAAATTTATGATGCCCTGGGCAAGCAGCTGCAAAATATCGTCACAGACTCTGAAGAACAAACATCTATCTATCTGAAGAAGAAACTGAGTTATATTAAAGATGCCCATGTTACCAAACATGTGATGAAACGGATGTTGACTATCGAAATTACCGAGCGTGAACCCTTTGCACTTTTGCGAGTTGATTCCACTGCAAAAGCCTCCATTGATCGGAAGAGCTCGTTTTTCTTGGTAGATAGTGAGGGACATGTGTTAAAACATATAGATAAAGGAGATGGTAATCTACAAATATCTGATCAGTTCGGAGAGGTGGTATTACTTAGGGCAGTGAGTGATGAGTTGCCGAAAGTTGGTGCTGCTGTCCGGATGTCCGAAGTTGCGTTGGGATTGGAAATCCTAAAAACCGCCTTGCTTCAGGAACGAAACCTCGCAACACAGATAGAAAGTATCGACGCAAGCGATTCCCAGAAGATAAAACTCCAACTTGATACTTTTCCTGTGTCTGTCTGGCTTGCTGCGGATGCGATTGAATCGGGACTCCATCATATCGCTCTGTTTTTACAACAGCACAAAACCCAAGTGCTCCAACGTATCCGGGAGAATTCGGTAGAAACACAGCCGTACTTGGATGCAAGATTTCAAGATACCATCTACTTAGGAGGATTAGCAAAAATCGAATAGTGCCTATTTTGTAGACACCGATAGGTATATAAAGTCCTATCCCTGTTCATCATTTTTTATGTCTAAGATGTTCATGGGAAAGGGAGGTGAAAACAATTAAATGCCAAAACAAAATATTATTGCCGGTCTTGATATTGGTTCAAGCAAAATCTCAGTAGTTGTCGGAAATACGTTGCACGGTAGCACTCAGAAAATCGGGGTGATTGGTGTTGGTCATGCACCGGCCGAGGGCCTTCGAGCAGGTGTTGTCGTTGATATTAACCAAACGGCGGAGGCTATCCGTAAAGCGATCGCTAATGCAGAATTAATGGCAGGCGTGAAAATAGACTCTGTCTGTGTCGGTATTTCTGGCGAACATATCATTGGACAAACGTCCCACGGGGTTGTTTCTGTTGCGAACAACGAAATCTCACACGACGATGTGGACCGAGCGATGCTCGCAGCGAAAGCTATTTCTATTCCTGCTGACCGAGAGATATTACATGTAATCCAGCAGAATTTCGTCGTTGACGCTCAGGACCGTATCAGAGAACCGGTTGGAATGTCTGGGGCGCGTCTTGAAGCTTACGCTTACATTATCACAGGGGGTACAACGGCTATTCAGAATTTGCTCAATAGCATTGAAAAGGCAGGCGTGCCTATAGTAGAAACCCTTGTCGCCGCCCCTCTGGCTGCAACGCAGGCAGTCGTTTCAAGGGATGAACGTGAAGTTGGCATTGCCTTGGTTGACATCGGGGACGGAACAACCGAGATCATTGTATATAAAGAGGATTCTATTCAACATACAGCAGTCGTCCCCGTCGGCGGGCAGCACGTTACCAACGACATCGCTCAATACTTAAAAGTCACCCTTCCAGAAGCAGAGGAGCTAAAACTACACCGAGGCTGCGCTTGGACGGAATTAGTCGACCCAGATGAAGTCAGATCTATTCCGGTCACCAGTGAATCTACGCCACCGCGTTTCATTGACCGAGTTGAGCTTGCACAAATTATTGAGTACCGCATGGCGGAAATTTTAGAAGTGATCGGTTATGAATTGGGTGATATCCCGCTTCCGGGTGGGCTTGTCCTCACCGGTGGTACTGCCCTTATGGACGGTCTTCAAGAATTTGCTGAAGCCGTGCTTCAGCTGCGTGTCCAGATAGGTTATCCACGGGGTCTGCAAGGCTTAACCGACCGAGTAAATCACCCGATGTATGCAACGGGTATCGGACTTGCCCTTTACGGTGAATCTTTACGGCGGCAAGAGCAGGAGCACAATGCACGTTATCGCGATGGTGGTGTCGGAAATTTTCTGCAACGCATCAAAGAATGGTTCGGATATTAGGGTTATTTCCTTAATTGTAAAGTAAGTCCCATCTACGTAAGAGTTGCAGGAATACTTGACTTAACTTTTCTAATAGCGTATAATTTTTTAATGTGAAAAAGCGAATTAACAAAAGTTAGGATGGAACCTCGGTCCGGGGATTGAGGTCACAACGATAGGAGGAATTAGGTTGCTGTGTCTTCATTATAGTAACTGAAAGCCGACATGATAGAATTTGAACAAGAGGAATTTGAAAATTTACGCGCCAAAATTAAAGTCATTGGTGTTGGTGGAGCTGGTGGTAACGCAGTGAAACGTATGATTGACGCAGGGATTACTGGCATCGAGTTTTATGCCGTCAACACCGATCAACAGGCACTACTGAGCTGCCGCGGGGCTATGCAAATCCCAATCGGCCTTAATACTACCGAGGGTTTGGGATCCGGTGCCGACCCCGAGATTGGTAAAAGAGCTGCTGAAGAGGATAGGGAACAACTGGAAATGATCGTCGAAAATGCGAACATGGTCTTCATCACTGCAGGTATGGGTGGTGGAACCGGTACAGGTGCCGCGCCGATCATTGCAGCACAGGCAAAAGAACGCGGCGCCCTTACAATCGCGGTTGTGACACGTCCCTTTGACTTTGAAGGGCAACGCCGCGCCTCAGTCGCTGAGGAAGGACTTGCCGAACTCCGTGAAGCAGCCGATTCCGTAATCGTTGTCCCAAACCAGCGCCTTATTGACGCAATGGACAGGAAATTGCCAATTCGAGAGGCATTCCGCATGGGAGATGAAATCCTCCTCCATGGGGTAAAAAGCATCTCTGATATTGTTACAGAGTCCGGCGAAATCAATGTTGATTTTGCTGACGTTGAATCCATTATGCGAGGGGCAGGAAGCGCATTGATGGGCATGGGGCAAGCTGCCGGTGATAACCGCGCACCTTTCGCAGCCGAGCGGGCTATCAATTCTCAGCTCCTTGAACAAACCAACATCGCTGGTGCTATCGGTATGATTGTCAACATCACAGCACCTCCCGATTTCATGATGCACGAGCTTGATGATGCCATGCAGGTTATTAAGGATACCGCGCCCGACGCACAAATTATCTTTGGTCTCGTTTACAAAGATGAAGTGGAACTCGATGATGAAGTTCTTGTCACTGTTATCGCAACAGGGTTTGATGCTGAAGCAGGATACCCACTCGGGACCGAGACAGCAGGTAGTGGAAGCGCACCCGCACAATATGATGACGCAGATGTTTATCAACGGCAGCCCTCAGCTTTATCCGAACAGCGTATGGCACGGGCAAGCAGAACCCGACCGGGTGGTAGAGTGTCATCTGGTAGGTCTGCTATGCCGACGCGCAGACAGAGAGCAGAAGCAGAACCACCCGTAGAGCAAGAGCAAACTCCAGAAGGTGGAGAAGCAGGCCGGAAACCTGCCCGAAGAAGGAATCAAGGCGCACAGCAGCGGGATACAGATTGGGAAATCCCAGCTTTTTTACGCGTGCAAAAAAGAAACCGGAACGATAAATAGATATGAGGGCTCTATTGTCTCCTATCCGGGCAACCTTCTAAAAATCAGTTAGATCTCTTGATTAGGTTCCTTAACTATGGTTAAAGTTACATTGCGTCTTGATAACACAATGTAGCGTGTATCGCTTTCACATTTTGCTTGTAGACGCGCTTTCAAAGCGTGTCCTGTTGCTTTTATTTTGTAGATACGCTTTTTGAGCGTCCCTTATTATACCTGAGGAAACAGTGGACTTACGTCAGCACTACCAACACTTGCGTAGCGAGGAACACGGTACGCATCATAATTTCCGAAAACCTAACAGATTCGCTCTTGTCTATCCGAGTACGTATGAGCTTGGAATGTCAAGTCTCGGCGTTCAGGTTATCTATGCCACTCTCAACGGTCGAAAGGACACCGCTTGCGAGCGCGTTTTTGTGCCTGAGACGAGTTACATCCAGAAGCTTGTCACCCAGAAGAAACCGCTTTTCTCGTTTGAGACGCAAACAGCACTAAATCAATTTGACATCATCGGATTTTCTGTCTCTTTTGAATCGGATTATGTGAACATTCCGCGCACATTAAAACTTGCAAATATCCCGCCACTCGCCGAGGACCGTACAGAATGGGATCCGCTTGTCATCGCTGGCGGTATCAATATCTCCTACAATCCCGAACCGATTGCTGATTTCGTTGATGTCTTCGTTGTTGGCGAAGCTGAACTTGTGGTCCATCAACTCATGGCCCACTTTGATGCGTGGAAACAGTCTGGTGCACCGAGGCGTGAGCTACTCGAAACATTAGCGACCGTTCCCGGACTTTATGTGCCAAGTTTCTATGACGTGACTTATCACGATGATGGGACTATTGAGGCGGTTACGCCAAAACCGGGCGCAGCATCACAAATTCGCGCGGGCGCTGTTCCGCAACTTGATGATGTTGAAACTTGCACGCACATCCACACACCCAACACTGAATTCGCGAATGCACATCTCATAGAGATTGTGCGCGGGTGTGGTAGGCAGTGCCGTTTCTGTGTCGCCGATTATGCACGCCGATGGCCGAGGCGGCGTTCTGTGGAAAGCACGCTTGCACTCGCAGAACGCGCACGCGGTATTACAGATAGGATCGGGCTCGTTGGAGCCTCTATTTCTGACCATCCACAAATTGATGAGATCGCCTCAGGTCTCGTTGCGCGTGGGTTCCGTATCTCTTGTGCCTCACTCCGCGCTGAAACTGTCCGTGCCCCGTTGCTCGATGCACTCGCAGATAGCGAACAAGGCACTATCACTATTGCCCCAGAGGTTGCCACTGAAGAACTTCAAAAAGTTGTCAATAAAGCGATTCCTCGCGAGCAGCTTTATCACGTCTTTGAGGAAGCCTTGAAGCGTGATATTCTCAACCTGCGTCTCTATTTCCTCATCGGTGTTCCGCACGAAACGCCAGCAGATGTTGAAGCCATTGTCGATATGGCAAAAGAGATGCGCACCATACTTCTCCCACATGCCAAACGAACAGGGAGAATAGCCCGTATCAGTTTTACCATTTCACCGATGGTACCGAAACCGCATACGCCTTTTCAGTGGGTAGCCATGGAACCCCCAAAAACCATCTCCAGAAAACTTGATTTTCTGAAACGCGAAATTAACCGACTCGGTAGCATAAAAGTTGGGTCCGCAAGTGCCAGACTTGCACACCAAGAAGCAGTCTTCGCACGCGGCGATCGACGGCTTGGACAGGTTATTCTTGAACTTGCAAACGGTATATCATGGAACCAAGCCTTCCGTATGCACGGGTTAATGCCACATTTTTACGCGACACGCCAACGTCCACTGCATGAAGTCAACCCGTGGGACCATCTTGATCTAAATGTTAAACCCCAATTCTTACAACTTGAGTTCAATAAGCACGAAAAAGGTTTTATGACCAGCGAGTGTGATACGACCGTCTGTAAAAAATGTGGTGCCTGCTAAATTGCTTCTCCCTTGAACTAACCATGTAATTGCGCGGTCGTCCAAATTTAAGTTAGTTTTTCTCTTAATGTCCGATTTGCTGTTTTAGCAAATCTACCTTGTTTTGTATGATTGAAGGAGGAATACATTGTGCTCAAATTTGAACAATTTATCGGGGTGTTCGTTGCAATATTCGTCCTGTTCACCCTGACAACATCTTTATATGCTGGGTTGGATGACAAATCCCTCGTTTTATACCTCTCCTTCGATGAAGGAAAGGGAGGCAATGCCGGAGATAGTTCCGTGCATGGTCATGATGGCGAACTTATCAAAGATCCAAAATGGGTGGACGGGCAATTCGGCAAAGCATTAGAGTTTGACGGAACGAAGGGACAGCATGTAAAAGTACCTATCAACGATACTT
>PYIY01000193.1:65666-119281 GCA_003635195.1 Candidatus Poribacteria bacterium
TGCAGTTAAAAGAGCAGTTCTCAATCGCTTTTTGGGTCAAGCGCGGTGATAAGCAAATTCGGGAGTGGAATTACATGGTGACAGCCGGCTCTCTGAAATGGGCATCAATTTTTAGAAATAGCGACAAGAAAACCTATTTCTGGTCGAGTGCCCCCAATTGGGCACAGAAAGCCGTCACCGATGACATTCAACCTGAAGACTGGGTCCACCTCGCAGTAACTCACGATACCAAATCAGAGGTTGTCATCTACAACGACGGCAAGAAAGCAGGCGGTGGGGCTAAACCCCCAACTGTTGCTGAGATTGATGGCTCTATGATGGTTGGGGCACGCCACCCCGGCGAGGAATTCTTCACAGGTATCATTGACGAGGTATTTGTTTTCAACAGAATCATCACCGCAGCGGAAATCGAAGAAATTATGACTGGCGATTTCCTACCGGTCGAACCCGCAGAGAAACTCACGACAACCTGGGGCAGTATTAAAGCTGACCGCGATTGACCCTTTATCCAGACTGTTTTTCGTAGGGACGAGGTTGCCTCGTCCCTAAAAACCTATCAATTTGAACCCGACAAAACACCAACACATCACATCGCATATATCCTGTTATGTTATAAGGAAGCCAAAAATGGACTTCAGTTGGTTGGGAATCACCGTTATTGATATAGGCATCGTAAGCATCGGTATCATCGGATTCGCTTGGCTCTTCCGAAGAATCGCTATCCTTGAACGAGAAAATGGAAGACTACAAGCAGAAAATGGAAGACTACAAGCGGAAGTAGATACACTCACGAAAGAAGTAGATAGGCTCACGGAAGAGAATCGAGATCTTCGACAAGAGCTCAATATTTTAGCAGCACGATACACCGAAATCAAAGAGATGCTTACGCTGCTTCTCAAGCGCGAAAATTTTATCGAATAAACCAGCACCGTTGCAGATCGCATTTACCGTGGCTTAAAATTGAAACGCGCGCTGACTCTAACACAACATACTATAGGGCAGTGCCAACGCTGTCCTTACATTGGAGGGAAGCGTATGCTAAAATATTTCGCCCTATTTATTTTTCTCTCCGGTGCTTTTGGAAACACAGTTTTATCCGACATTTCAACCCCTGAAAAACACTATCAGCGTGCAAACACCTATCATAATCTCGGAGAATTCGAGCAAGCCATCTCCGAATACAAAAAAGCCATTGCACTTGATCCCAATTCCCCTATCCTCTACAACAGACTCGGTGTCGCATATTCCGAACTGAAGCAATACGATGCCGCACTTGAGGCGTATCAGAAGGCACTTGAGTTGTCTCCTATGACAGCTGAACCACACTACAACATCGGAATAGTTTACCTAAAAAAAGGGACATTTGCGCGTGCCATTGAAGCGTTTAAACGCGCGATTGCTATTGACCCAGAATGGGCAGATCCCTATACCGGACTCGGTGAAGTTCATTTAAAACAGGGTGATTTTGAAAGGGCTGCACGCGCCTATAAGAAAACCGTCCGTCTCAACCCAAAAAATGCCGGTGCGATTTTAGGGTTGGGTAAAGTCTACGCAAGACAAAGACACTTAGATGAGGCAATCGCTGCCTTTGAGAAGACAATTGAAATTCAGGTGGACAACACTGAGGCGCATTACCAACTCGCTCAAATTTACATCAAACGCGGCGAAAAGGAGAAAGCCGCAGCGGCGATGGCGTTTTTTAGAGTCCTCCGTCAGACAGACCCGCTCCTTGAAAAAGCCGAAATGTGGGTGAAAAAGCACCCAGATGACGCAAGAGGTTATAACAATCTCGGTATCGTTTACCTTGCACGCCGTCGCTTTGAGGATGCCGTTGCGAACTATAAACATGCTATCTCCCTTGCCCCGAATTTAGCAACTGCCCACTACAATTTGGGGCATGCCTACCATAAACAAGAGAAAATTGACCTCGCTATTGTGGCATATCAGCAGGCACTCGCTGCCGATACGGACCTCGCTATTGCGCATAATAACATCGCTGTCTGCTATACGGAATCGCAGGTGGACCTGGACAAGGCACTCTCTCACGCGCGAACCGCCGTCCGTCTCGCACCAACTGAGGCAAACTATTGGGATACGCTTTCCCAAGTTTGTGATGCCCTTGGGTTAGAAAATGAGGCGCGACGGGCACGCGAAAAACAGAAAAAGTATTCTAATAACGAATGAGACATTGCTGTTGTATCGTTTTCGCTTTTATCTTGAGCATGCCTGTTCCCGCCGAAGTTCAATTCACTGACGCGACTGCCGCTGCAGGCATCACATTTCGGCATACTGATGGCAGAACCGGCGAAAAATATCTCATCGAAACCCTTGGATCCGGCGCACTCTTTTTTGATTATGATGCTGATGGCGCGCTTGATCTTTATATAGTGAACGCTACGCATATACCACCGTCAGTCGCTGAAAACGCCTCTCAAACACATCTCCCGCGAAACACACTCTATCGGAACAACGGGAACGGTACTTTTACCGACGTTACGCAGAAAGCGGGAGTCGGTGATACCAGTTATGGTGTCGGGTGTGCTGCTGCCGATATCAACAACGACGGCTACCCTGAAATTTACGTAACCAACTACGGACCCAACATCCTCTACCATAACAACGGCGATGGCACTTTTACAGATATTACGCAGAAAGCCGGTGTTGGCGATGCACGCTGGGGAACAAGTTGTGCTTTTATTGACTACAATAATGACAGTGATGTTGACCTATATGTCGTCAACTATATGAAATTTTCGATTGAGGAGAACCGCAGGTGGGAGACACGGGGTATCAGAACGTATTGTAGCCCAACGGATCAGATTGCTGGCAGCCATTTTGTCAGCGAACCCGATATCCTCTATCGCAATAACGGCAATGGCACCTTCACAGATGTCACCGTAGCTGCGGGGATCTCACATCGTGCGCTCGGTCTCGCTGTCGCGGTTGGCGACTACGATAATGATGGGTACCCAGACCTCCATATCGCCAATGATATGGAAGCAGATTTTCTTTACCGTAACAACGGCAATGGCACCTTCACTGAAACTGCTGATCTTACAGGCACAGGCTACGATGGAAACGGTTTCCCGGGCAGCGGTATGGGGAGTGCATTCGGTGATTACGATAACGACGGTTACCTTGATCTCGTCGTCAGCAATGCCTCTTCACTGCCAGCAGTCCTCTATCAAAATGAAGATGCCCTATTTTTTACCGATGTCTCTTTTACTGCCGGGATTGGCGCAGTAACACTCCCATATTTTAAGTGGGCAGTCGAATTCTTTGATTACAACAACGACAGTCTCCTTGATCTCTTTGTTGCGAACGGACATCTTCAAGAAAACATCGCGCTATTTTCGGACAGCACTTATCCACAATCCGATCTGATTTTCCGTAACACGCGCCGACAAGATGGCACTTATCACTTTACCGATGCATCTGTTGAAGTCGGGTTGGCACAATTGCCCAAAAGAGTTAGCCGCGGTGCAGCGTTTGGCGACTACGACAATGACGGCGATATTGATATTTTTCTCAATAACTCCAATCAACCCGCAACGCTTCTCCGAAACGACGGTGGCAATAGCAATCACTGGCTAACAATCCAGCCCATTGGCACGCAAAGCAACGCCTCCGGTATCGGAACGAAAATAGTTTTGAAAGCAGGGGATTTGTATCTTCTCAGAGAGGTTCGGAGCGGCGCGAGTTATCTATCGCAGAGCGATCTCCGCGTCCACTTTGGACTTGGAAAGCAGACAAAAATTGACACCCTCGAAATCCACTGGCAAAGCGGACTCACGGAGCGATTTTTTAATCTGAAGTCAAACCAGATGTTTCGCATTAAAGAGGGACATGGAATTGTAGATGGTCAAAGCACAAGATAAACTAAGGAAATGAGCTCTGGTTTTCCTTGCAATTGAGCGCAGGTGTGCATATAATTGATTCAAAGCCAACACCAATAGGGGAAGAAACAATGAACACTCATATTAACGTAAAAAATTTCGGTCCGATAGAAAAGGCAGAAATAGACCTACGTCCGCTGACTGTATTTGTCGGTGAGAGTAACACCGGCAAGACTTACCTTGCCGCGCTCATTTATGCATTACATCAAAATTTTGGAGGGATATCACAATTTCCTTGGGCAGACTATGTTGCTTCTTATTTCGATTACGTTCGTCGTTCGCGAGACCGTCATTCACAAAATCGAAAAGAGGAAGCAGAGCAAGAAATTTTAGAGGCACTCGAAAAGTTAAACACACCTGAGCGTCCGTTCAAATTTTCCGATTTACCTCGGGGTATACGCAACCTGTTGGAGTATGAACTCATAGATCGGGAAGACTTCACAGACGAGCTCGAACGGTGTTTCGATTTTGAGACTGTTTCCAAATTAATTCGATTTACTGGGAGCCGAGGCAACGAAATGAACGTTGCCCTGTCGGTTCGCGACCGAGATCAAACATGTTGGGATTTTGAAGCACGGGACGCTGGATCCGGTCTTACTACAGTTGGTCAGATTAATCCGGACATGATTCTCCTTGGTGCGAGGCGTAAGACTGAGTTCCGCGAGATATCCGATGTTGAACATCTATTTCGGACTTTAATCACCCCTCGGTGGCAAAGATCGAATTCATACTACTTGCCTGCCGCTCGGAGCGGCATTATGCAAAGCCGTGATGTGCTTGTGACTGCCCTTATCAAGCGGGCGACGCGCATCGGTTTGGAGCGTTTTGAAGTATCTACATTTTCAGGAATGATAGGGGATTTTCTGGAGCAAATTGTTAACTACAAGAAACGCAACAGATCGTCAAGCAAAATAGGTCGCGTCGCTGAACAATTGGAGACGGAGCTGCTGGAGGGAAAAATAGAGGTTAAACGCCCCACACCAGAAGCGTCTCCGGAATTTCTTTACCGTCCAGATCAAGGAAAAGAAACATTGCGGATGAGTCACTCCTCAGCGATGGTATCCGAGCTTGCACCTTTAGTCCTCTTTCTACGAGGTATCGTTAAACGGGGTGACTTACTCATTATTGAAGAGCCCGAATCTCACCTGCATCCGGGTGCACAAACCAAAATTGCGCAAACGCTTGCACGTTTGGTCCGAGCGGGTGTTCAGGTTATGATTACAACACATAGCAACTGGCTCCTCCAACAAATCGGGAATCTGATTCGCGAGGGTGAATTGCAGAAACTCGGAGAATCCACAAATGAATCAGCAGACTACCTGAAAACGGAAGAGGTCGGCGCGTGGCAGTTCTATAAGAATGAGCCGGTCACAGAACGTCTATTTGACCTCGTTGAAGGCATAGAACCGGAAGATCACTTAGATATAGCGGAGGATCTCTATAACCGTTCGGCTGGACTCCAGAATAGAATTGAGCAAACGAAAGAGGAGGATGCAATTGAATCTGAGTAAAGGGCTTACACACGTTCAAAAGCAGGTGTCTCCAAATAGCGTCACTAGGTCATGCAGCGGAGAAGGATGTAAAGTATACCTTACCAACATACCCAAGCAAAAGGTCGTGATAAATGTAGAGAAAGAATTTGACGCACGTAAAGAGATCGGAAAACGGTCTGACCGTCTGCTGTTTTACGAACATAAAAACACTTTCTTCGCTGTTCCAATTGAACTCAAAGGGCGTGGGAAAGGCGACGAATCGGATGTTCTTGAGCAGCTGAAAAGCGGTTTAGAATTTGCAGCTACCCTCGTGCCGAATTTGAATAAAATTGTTTACGTTCCAATTGTGTTCACCAAGAACGGCATTAGATCGACGAATCCAAGACGTCAAAATCGAGAACTTAAAGTGAAATTCCAAGGCAAAACTTTGACAGTTCTGAGAGGGCGTTGTGGTAGAAAAAGGAACCTCGCGAATTTACTGTCCAATGCAGGTTATCTCTAATCTTAACAAGACTCCCACAAACGCCAGCGTAGGGAATTACCTTGACTTTTCTGTTCTATGCGGGGAACAAATCTGACAAGGATCATAAGCCTTTTCAGCTTCATCCAAATAAATCGCAAATTTGTTTTTTAGGTTGTACTCCTGCAAGAACTCGCAATTGTAGATATGGTATTTCCTGCCCGTCTCCGTGATATAAACAATTGGCTCCGGCGGATCGGGCCACAGCAACAAAAGTACCGTTCTATATCTCTTCATAGATTTCACCAGATTCCTAAAAATTAACAAAATTAACGTATTTTTGCCCAAACCAAAATCTACAATACCTTCGCCAAAAATGGAGGGTTTTTCATAGATATTACGTTAAGTTGAATCACTCCAAACTTTTCAATCTTGCCCAAGTCGTTACCAACTTCCCTTTCGGAGACGGAGAACTGATGATATTCTGAAGCGAAGGCGCAGCACCTGCGACTGGATCATCAAGGTAGTCAATAACATGTTGGAGATCGGCAATGTTGACAACGCCATCTTTATTGACATCTACGCGTTCGGCAATGTTAACATCGCCATCTTCATTAGCATCTGCGTTTTCGGCAACCTTAACATCGCCATCTTCATTAACATCTTCGCTTTCGGCAACCTTAACATCGCCATCTTTATTGACATCCTCGCCGGGGGATTTTACTGGTACCGCAATAGCGTTTAAGACCAAAATGAGATCGGTTTTATTGATTTTGCCGTCTGAATTGACATCCACAGTGAGACCTCTCGGTGGCAGGATTTCATACTCGATTCCTGTTTCAAACCCGAAGAATCCCGTCCAGGCTCCACCGCGTTCGTAAACTGCAACCAACAAGACGTTTTCGCCTTCTTTGAGTGTGACGCGGAATACGTCTTGATAATCATAACTACCCCGGTCCACAAAATTTTCGTGGACGATTTCTCCATTGAGCCAGACTTTGACCGCATCATCGCTGCCTGCAAACATTAACGTCTCTTGTTCTTCGGATGAGTCGATAAGAATAGAACCATAAGCCACATGGTTGTTTATGTCTCCATCTGCTACGCCGGTAGCGATCAACATGTCGTTGATGTTGTCTGATTCTGTAGTTATTAAACCGTATGTCCAGAACGTATCGCCGACAGCGTCTCCGATGACTGCACCTTCCGTCGCGATAACTTCTTCGGTGACCTCCCCATCAGACCTGCGGCTGAGAAAGTCTAACCCTGAAAGTGCGGCGGCTGCACCGCCAAACTCTACTTCGTTAAGGCTTGTCGGCGCGATGCACCATAGCCACGGTCCCTGTACCTTGGGGCCCCCTTGAATTTGGGCATCACTCGCGAAGGTGAGTATGACTGACATTAAAGCAATACAAAGACGAGCAACGATTTTCATAATAAATTCTCCTTTATAAAGTTTGTAGAGTTGCGAAATTCGCAACTCTACTCATATTCAATTTTCCGATCAGGATGTGTGAGGTTCTCTATCAAAATCGCATTGTATTCTACAAGTGTGAATTCAAAACGGTTGCCTCTGGGACCGCCTGTTTCTTGAACAGCCCCCCATCTATTCCAGAGAATTTCAATAACGATTTCATCCCACACGGGATCACGCTCTATGACTTTCTTGCCATCAAGTGTTTCCGCAAATGGTGCTTCGCCGGTATCTGTATCCACAAAATAGAAGGCAGCAAAGATTTTTGGATCATCATCCGTAAACCCCTCACGAAGTTCGCGGGTCTTAATGTCTATACTGCCCCAATGCACAGACGAGATCTTTCCCTCCGCACCAGAACGCTCACTAGAACTTGTAGGTCTCATTCGATACCGCACCCCCGGTTCTAAATCCAAAACATTCTCAAATGTGATTTCGGGATACATCGTCCGCTCGTCTATTTCAGGCATAGAAGGCTCAACGGGAGGCTGTTCGGTTGTAGGTTCAGGGGTTAGATCGGTTGTAGGTTCAGGGATTAGGGTGGTTTCCATCATTTGTTTCGCAGAATCGCAACCTGCGAGAATGACGAGAACACATAGAATAACAGGTATCCAAAACTTCTTTAACATTGTAAACTCCTTTTTAGATTTTGATAGTATGTCAGAGTTGCGAAAATCGCAACTGATAGGGCAGGCAGGTATCAAACGTGCCTACGCCGTCTGCCTTTTTTCCATTCCAAAAATGCCTTATACGCTGGGTACGCTTTCATAAAAGCATGACCCGGTTCCTCTGCATGACACCCAATACAAAGTACTTTTAAATGTTGAGGACTATTGAAACCTCTACCAAAACATTCCGCAGGATGAACCCTTCAAACCCAGCAATCACCTTGAACGCGGGGTTGGCAACAGCGTTCTTGACGCGTTCAACGCGTTCTGCGGACGTGTTGTCCCAGAGCCAGACATCATCAAACGCTTTGATTTGTGGGTCAATCCGGAGTCCGGAATCTTTGAAAACCTTGTTATATTTCTCGTTGGAGTTGAACGGCGGATCGAGGCAGATCAGGTCGATATAGCTGTCGGGAAAGCCTGCCATAATATCAAGGCAATCGCCGTAATAGAGCGTGTTTGCAAATGGAGTGTTCATAGTCCTCTCACAGACTGTAACATGAGAGTAAAGGAATACCCTTTTCTCTGGGTCTAATAAAAATGACAGGACTATAGGGGTGGGGGCGCTGATGGGCGCACCAGGAGGTAATAGAAAGGTATTCGGCAACCTTCCCTATAGGGTGCTGGTTTCCATTAATCTCACACACAAAGCGTGTGTTGTGATACAATAGAAACCAGCGCTGTCATACTATGCCTATGGCAGTGCTGAAGCGTCGCCGGTATTGGTACTACCTGCGGCGCACCTAAAAAATTAGGAAGCTGCCCTGACGTAACCCACGCGAGACCGTGAATTTTTTTAACGTCATAGACATTTTAACACCTATACAAAATATGTGCAACAAAAAATAAATTAATGTCCGAATATGTCCGTTTTGCATGACGCAACGCCAAAAATGCATCAATCAATAGCACAAACCTACCAAGAATGGCATAATCAAAAACGTCCTCACTCAGCGTTACGGTATTTGACATCTCCCGAATTGAGAAACAAAATTTGTCTTAACTTTACGGAATTGCGGCCCTAATTAGCGTTGGCACTACAGAGGGTGTATAGAAAAAACCACAATGTAATCCTGAAAACCGGGGTTTAGACAATGCATTGCGGTATGCGCAATCATACCGTCGACAGGATGTCAATCGGAGATTCATAAAAATAGCAAAATAGGGGATTGACTCAGAAGATGGGTAAAGATTTTGTCAGAATCACTTCATATCTGAATCAAATTGAATATCGGGAAAAAGTCGATCGCCTTTCTTTGTCGGTTTAATACGTAACTTCCCCGGCAGTTGGAGTTCATCATAGACTGATTCAGGATCATCAAAAAACTTATCCGTGATTTGCCAAAACTGAAGTCGTGGAAATGACAGTCCTTTATACTTAAACTTCTCCACTTTGTCAGCGATTTCGCGCATTTCGGAAGTAACAGGTTCAAGTGTAACTAATATAACAATATCTGCTGTATCGTTCTCAATAAATTTCTGAAGTTGACGAACCTGATCTGGAATCGGTTTCCCAACTTTAACTTCAACAACTATCCGTACATCTTCTCTTTTCTTGTCTCTCAATGACCATAATGCAGCGTCTGAATTATTGTCAGCATTTTTAGTTGGCGTAAGATTAAGCCGTGTTGCTGCCCAATTGGATAATATCTTGTGTTTTTCTTCTTGGGTTGCAAGTTCCTGCACTTCCTTCAAGTTTGTTGGAATTCCTATAATCTCGTAGTCTTCAGATAATTTTAAATCGTACTTGTCCTTGAGACGACGCTCTGTTACATCCATCGCAACAATTGAGTTGTCAATCCCTATCCATTTCCGTTTGAGTGCTTGCGCAGCATCAAGCGTAGTGCCCCAACCACTGAAAGGGTCTAACACTATGTCCCCTTCTTTAGAAGACGTTTCTATCATACGTGTGTAAAGTAGACTTGGCTTTTGTGTCCGATAACCCAGATGTTCGGAGATCATTAAGGGAAGAATACCAACGTCGTCCCAAACATCACGCAAGAATGCATCGTCTGTTCTTGTTTGTATTCTTTTATATTTGCCCTTGGCATCTTGCGAGCGAACCGGTTTTTTGTTTATTACATCTTTTACTGTATCTCGAAGAAAAAGCTCGTTTTCATAAATAGGTTTAGGCGTATCAAATACATAATTTTCAGTTTTCGTATAGAATAGGATAATATCGTGCATTTTTCGGTATTTTTTTGAAGCACGTGAAGGACTACGATAATACCACACTATTTCATTTTTAAAAGAGTTACTTTTCTTTCTATTGTTATGGTTCCAGATAGCATCCATTAACACTTTAATATAGTGACTTGCAGTGGGATCGCTGTGTAGATAGATACTGCCAGATTTTGAAAGAACACGGTACATTTCGACAAGTCTGGGTCCCATAAAAGTAAGGTACGCACGCATCGCTCCTTTGTTGCCAGTAACAGCATTGCTTAGCAACATATCGTATCCACATAGGGATTCATAGAGTGCTTTGTAGGTTTCACAACTTTCAGATCGCTTTTCAATGTCAACTCGTGTCCCTTCTGCTGCTTTATCCCAAGTCCAGATGTTCGTGAATCCTTCAATCTTGCTGGAGGAAACCTCAAGAGATTTTTTATAGTCAGATCCACTGTTGAAGGGTGGGGCTGTACAGATTAAATCTACTGATTCACCCTTGATTTTCCGTAAGATGTCAAGATTGTCACCGAAATGTAGTTTATTCATCTTCTTCCTCACTTGTGTTGTGACCGAAAACGTCCTGAAATAGAATATTAATTTTAGCAACCATTTCATCATCTTTTTGCTGTATGGCAAGATCTAATGCAACTAAAAGGTCTTGTCTTGCATCATCAACATGCTGAAGATAAAACAAAGTTTCTGACCTATTAATGAAAACAGATATATCATTAGGGTTAATTTCAATTGCCCTGCTAAAGTCATCAAGTGCAGATGGATATTCCTGTAATTCTCGCAATACCAAACCACGTTGAAAATAGACATCAAAATAATCAGGCCTTAGCGAGATTGCTTCAGCAAAATCTTCCAAAGCTTCTTCTACCCGATCAAGATGATACCTGCTCTGCCCACGTCTGTAATATGCTTCGCCATAATCTTCTTTTTTATCAATTGCTGTGTCATAATCATTTATAGCATCCGAATATAGACCTTGTTGTTGGTATAAATATCCTCTATTGTAATATAACTCTGCGGAATCGAACTTTAGTGCTATTGCTTTGTCAAAATCCTTAAATGCATTTTCGTTTTCTTCTTTAGAAACATACACCAACCCTCGTAAATAATACACTTCTGCATCATCAGTTTCAAAGTCAATTGCCCTTGATAGATCTTCTAATGCATTGTCGTAATCATCATTTTCATAAGCATATTGACCAAGATCCTTATATGCTTGAAATGTTTTTGCTGTATAGGGTGCAGTCTGACGATTTACCCATGCGAAACCTTCAAAATCTGGGAATAGTCTATCTTCGGTATAACCTGATGTTCTCTCAAGCTCTGTAAGTATTTCATCCTTGCACCCTCCCTCAATGAAACACTCCTTATCTGCATCAATCTCATAGTTTCCAAATAGCAGAACAGATTGTTGTGCGATAATTCGGTTGTTCTGAAATTTCGGTTGTAAGTAATAGAGTTGAGGATCCGCATCATCATTAAGAAAAAAGTCAATTCTTTTTTCATTTTCTCTTTTCTCATCTTCTCCTTTCATAAAATCAGGTGTAATCTCGGTATATTTTCGCTGTTTAATCTTGACAGCAGAGACTTTACCGTGCGGTGGCTTATCACTATTTACCAAACCACCGTTTTTTTCCTTTTTCCGTTCTTGTTGACAAGCGAACCAAAGTGCAACTTGAGCACTGAAACTAAAATCTATCAGACATGTTGCAGCACGAAAATGCTGAAGTTCAACAAGGATATCTAATTCATTCCATTCACTTCCGTCCTTGTGATCGTAACCTCGCTGCCTTGCCGTTCTGATTAAATCTCTATTAGTATGGAGGAAATTGACAAAGTTCCTATCACTCTCTTCTGGACGTCGATAAGCAGATGCTTGAATTTTGTATGCTTTATTTGGAACACCTCTGAATACATACTCCCCTTCCTCAAATTGCTTTGACCATTCTATAAACTCATCAAGTGTTTTTATTGTATTTTCCGTGGTTGCGTCAATTTTCCAATACACAAGTGGTGGTTTCTCAGCTTTCTCATCTTTTTTGAGATTATTCAATGCTTTTTCAACAGGATGAATCTTTGCTGAATGTGGTAAGCCCCCTCGTTGCTTATGTACTTCTTCAACTTTTGTTTTAATTTCTTGTAATTCTTTTGTTTGTCCAGCGAATAGTTCAAGGATAAGTTGTTCAGCTATACTTGGAACGAGTTTTTTATTTTCACTGATATTCATGATGTTTTTTAGGTAAGATTCTCCATTTCTAGTAAATTTATCCCATGATGTAGTGGGAGGGTGGCAGAACGGGAAAGAAAATTGTTCAAATACCCGATACCGGTTTAGAATAGTATACCTTAATGTGTATTTTGTCGTCAACGTTTTAGGAAAAACCAGCCAAGGTGATTTAGTTTTGGACAAATTATCGGATTCGCTACGCTGCTTGATTTTTCTTTGTTAGTTCCGGTGCGGTTAGGAAAACGCCCCTACCGGGCCTGGGTATCCAAAATTGGAGAAAAAACTGAAAACTAAATAACCTTGGACTAATTCCGTTATCTTCTTCTCCAAACATACACACATTTCCGCAGGGGTGCACGTCCATACGTCCCCATTTGCTGGCTGCTATTTCCTTTTTTGCCGGGGACAACAAGGATTTTTTCAACCGCAAATCCGAGAGTTTGCGCGATATCGGATAAAATCATGTCCACGGAGATGCTTACTTCTGCATAGCGTACATTGTCGTTTACCATGAAAAGACGGGCATTTGGTTTTAGGACGCGGGCGCATTCACCGATAACGCACGTCATTTCAGAGAAATATTCGCGAACCATTCTCGGGATGCCGTTATTGTTTAAAACACCGGATGCCTTTTCGTGATCAAGATAGGTATATATTGTTTGGAGTAACTTTTGCTGGTTGGCTGCTTCTATAAAGGGGGTCCACTGCGGACAAATTTCTAGTAAATCTTTTTCTCGGTTTTCTACAGTACAACTGAGCATTTCTTGCCGTAAATTTGAAACTTCCGCCTGTGTCAGTCCGAGCATCGCGAGTTCAAGGGCATAAGTTCGCGTGTAATCATAACGGTTGCAATAAGGTGGCGAAGTCATAACTGCACCGTAAGTAGCTGCTTCAAGGGTCGGAAGAATTTCAAGACATGAACCTTTAAATAACTGAATACCCTCAACTGCCCGATTAACAGGGAACAGGGTTACAGGGGACTCAGCCTCGCGGATATCCGATAAAATTTCTTTGAGTTTAGCGGTTATAGCAGCATCAAAAGCGAGGATTTCACCTTTGTCGAAAGCCTTTGTCCCAGGTCGCCTTTTACCTGATCGAGCATCCCAGCGCAAATATTGCCCATCTTTTCGGGTGTAACTGATACCCTCCAAAACACAGAGGAGTGCAAGACGCAAGATTGCTTGAATTTTCTTGTTTTCTCGTTGAAGTACGCTTCTGTACCGTTCAATCGTTTCTATTGTTTCTTGTGGATAAGCGTTTTCTGTGATTCGGATTGTACTGAATGGCACTCTTTCTGGATATTCCTTCCATGGGAAGGAAGTTATCCAATGCTCAAGTGTGGCGATGTCATCTGATGTTATCTCTCTTTCTGCCAAGAGGCGCGCGTGGATAATCTCTTGACCGATAGGCAACAATTCTATACCATCAGCCGGTATACTCTGCGAACTCGCCGCAAACAGGGTCGTGCCTATCCCAGCAAACGGATCAAGCACCTTTCCTGATATTTGTCCGTCGTAACTACCGAGAAAGTATTCAACAAGGCTTGCTGAGAAGGCTTCCTTGTATTTATACCAATTGTAGGCGGGTTTGTCTTTATTTCCTTGAAAACTGACGATCTTCCGAGATAGAAATGGAGCTACTGAGAATTGTGATTTGAAGTTTTCAGCGAGTTCAGCGTCAAGCGCGGCGATTTTTTCGCGTAGCTCGATAGTCTCTGATTGGGTTTTATCTCTTTCAGAGGTCATAAGCATCTCTACGCATCGCCATCGGGGATCTCTGGCCAGTTGTGTTCTGGTGAATACCCTAAATCGTCTTTTGCCTGCTGCCATGCGAACCGGGAGTCTGTGCGGCCAGCGACGGCGTTATACGCGCCATACTTCACCGCCTCTGTCTCAATCGCGCGAACAACACACTGCGCAACGTCCCTCGGATCCACATAAACGAACCAAGGGTCTGTTACAACATCAGGTGCCGCCGGTCCAGGGTTTTGTCCGTCTCCCGCGATGACACCCGGACGGACATGAATTACGTCTAAGCCGTGCGCTTGATGATACGCTGCACCAATCCGCTCGCCGAGGTACTTCGCGAGCGCATAGTAGAGATCACCCTGTCCAAACTGGAAATCGTCACCTACTTCGTATGGCAGTTTTGCACTCGGAGCGGGAGGACACGTCGATATACTCGAAATGTTCACCAGTTTTTTCACGCCTTGTCGGACGCAGGCTTCTGCGACATTCCATGTGCCTTTCACCATGACATCAGCAAATAACGAGAGAGGTTTATCGGACCGTCCTCGGACCAAGGCGACAAGGTGCACAACCGCATCTTGCCCTGCACACGCTGCTTCAATTTCAGAGGCGTTTGTCACATCCGCCTTGATAAAGGTCGTATTTTCAGGCACTTGATCCGGTTCAACGATGTCAGTCAGCGTCAGTTCATACGTGCCATGCAACCGGTCAATAATAAATTGTGCTAAATATCCACTCGCACCGGTAATCAAAATTTTTTCAATAGTTGCCATCAGTTTTCGTCCTCGTAGGATTTAGACGAACGGTGGATTCTCATAGAGTGTTACATTGTAGCCTACAAAAAAGACATCTCCACTCTGGACTGTCGGTGCACGCAGGCTACCGCTACGACCGAGGACCGCTTTCAAAATCGGTGCTTGTGTGTCATCAGACGGCACGAAAGTTTCAACGCGCTTCCCTTTCGCGACAACGATCTGCTTCGCATCGCCCATTAAATCCCATACCGCTGCGGCATCCATCTTCTCTTTTCGAGCGTCCGTACGGTTTTCTGCTTGTAAGTTATGTGTGTCAAGAAACTCTTGCACTTTTTTGCATGAGTTTCAGCTATTCCGAAAATAAATCCAATCCACCATTAGAGTTCCTCCACTTGGATAAATCTACCGGTGTCGCGACTCTGGACCGCGGCATCAATCAATGTGAGCGTCTGAATTCCATCAGCGAAAGGCGAGCGGATAAGTTCCCGATCACCTGTTTCAATGGCGCGCAGCCACGCCTCGGTTTTGTCTAAGCCTAAACTGTTTTCGGAGACCGCCGGTTCATTAACAGTTTCACCGTTAAGGTACCCGCGAATCGTATTATCTGTCATGTGTGCGTGTAGTCGCAAATGCGGTCCGACGACTTCAACCTCAAAACTAAATCCTTCGGTGCCGCAGTGATTCATGTGTGTTCCGAAAACACCGTTGTCCAACTGGTAAGTCATCTGAATGGCATTTTCAGCATCGAATTCGGTCCGCTCCAGTGCCATATTTTTAGTAGCTAACGCATGTGCCTGCACCGGTTTCGGGTTCCCCATAACAAACCGCGCACAATCCAAAACATGCACCGCTTGTTCGGGCAAGGGGCCGCCACTTATTTCATACTGCAGGAACCATGGCGCCATGCTGAAACTAAGATAATAATTGACGGTGCAGACCGTCCGAACAAGATGCACCGTCTCCGAAGCGATTAACGCCTTCAACCGTTCATAGAGCGGATGATAACGGAGTTGGAATCCGACGGCGGCGATGATACCTGCTTTCTCAATGGCTTCAAGGCACTTTCTACCTTCAACCATATTCAGCGCAGGCGGTTTCTCGACCATGATAGGAATACCGCGGTCGCACGCCATCTGGATAGGTTCAAAGCGAATGGGGGGTGGTGTTGTGATAACCACCCCGTCCATTTCTATATCGAAAAAAGCATCTAAATCGGTAGTGGCAAGTGCTCCGTCAGTATGCGTTGCAAGTTCGCGTGCTGCCTCAAGCTGCACGTCATGGACCGCAACGACGCTTGCACCGTACTCGGTTGTTATTCTCTGATGATGTCTGCCCATATTGCCAGAACCGATGATGCCTATTGTCAATGGTTTTTGAGAGTTCATTGTGTTTTAAGGTTTCCCCACATTACCGCGAGTTTGTCTCTGGATTCAACAGGAAAGATGTTAAATCCCGGGGTGGTGACAAAAATATTATCGAATTGCGCTTGATGGGCGGCCGCGCCCCGATTACCGCCTCGCGCGTAGAAACCGATTTTACCCTTTTCGTATCTCTTCTCACTATCAATCCATTCTCCGACAAAAACAAGACTATTCCATTTCGCGCCAACTTTACCGAGGTATGCCTTAAACTTGTAGTTCTTGCGCACTTCAAACTTGACGCGGTACCACACATTCTGCCTACGTTTTCTTTTATCTGCGAAAGGCGTTGTTTCGACGGACCAGTTGTTCTCAAGGTTTATATGCCATCCGATGTGTTGTGGTGCGTACTTAGAACCAGCAGTTGAGATCTCGTGCATGTAGAAGTACTTGTCGTTCTTCGCGTGGAAAACGAACCCCAATGAACCGCCATTTTTAGCATTGAAATCAGCGTAGCAATCAAATTCTTCGGGGAAATCGGTAAGCGTCAACCCTGCGCCACCGCCCCAAACGTCAAGGACTCTTCTATCGAGCACATCATGTCGGGTGTCGTTATCCTTAATTCTCCAACTCACGCTCGGTGCCCATTTAGCGAGGTCGATTTCTTGACGCTCAAAATCGTCGTGAAACAAGATCTCTGCATCAATATTAAACCCGAAGACAGCAAAGATAACGAGCATTAGCGTGAAAAAAATCGTATATCGCATTTGAGTCTCTTTACTCGCGCCTTAGTTCACCCCATGTTAAAGGTAATTTCCCTTTCGGTTCAACAGAGAGAAATCCGGGGGTCGTCACTACGATATTATCGAATTGGGCACGTTCACCCCAACCCCCTTTAACGCTTCCTATCATTGAGAAACCGATCTTTCCGCCTGTGAACCGCTTTTCAGCATCGGTCCACGTCCCTACGAAAATAAGTTCATTAGGTGCCGCACCGACTTCACCCAAGTAGGCATGAAATTGATGATTCGCCCGGACCTCAAACTTCACCCGATACCAAACGTCCCGCTTCCGACTTTGTCTATCTGCAAACGGAACGCTCCAAACCTGTCGAACTCTTTCGCGAACGAAGTGGCGCGCCCAACGGATATGTTGGGGTGAGTATTTGGCACCTTCCGTTGTAATTGATGCCGAATAGTGGTTATAAATGCTGTTTGCCTGAATAAGGTTGAGCGGATCCACCCGATCTTCTTGTGCGTGAAAGACAAAACGTGCGACACTCCCAGGGCCGGTTCCCTCCATCGTCTTGAAATCGGCGTAGTAATCAAATTCTTCTGGGAACTCGGCAACACTTAATCCAGCTCCATGCCCCCAGATATCAAGCACCCTTCTGCCTAAAACCTCATGTCTATCCTCGTTGTCGCTGAGTTTCCAACTCGGTATAGGCATCCATTTAGTTTCATCAATGACGCGCTGACGCAGTGCGTTCTTTGCCTCAAAGTCGTCTTGAAATAGAATGTCCGCATAACCGATACTGATACACAACGTCAATATAAAAATGAATGTTATCTGCCATGTAGAGATTTTCATACCTGCATACCGCATTTTTTCTTTCTTAGAAGGTCTTCTTTGTATTTTGCAGGTGAGGTTTTAGACCTCACCTGCAATAATAGCATTACTCTGTTTTTATCTCTGCCCATATTGTGGTAAGTTTCGCGTCCGGTTCAACAGCCATCGGATCCTTTCCACCATAAATCTCGATTTCATCAACCCGCGCGCCACCGTCGGCGCGAATATGGAGGCGCAACCATCGGGCTTCTACATCTTTGAAGGTGAACTCAGTTGTTTTGCTAACCGGGTCACCCTTGTGCGTGTAGACTTTTGTCCATGTTTTCGCTTCGGAATTTGGATCCGCTTTAGTAGTTGCGACGAGAATATCAAAGTCAGCCGCTTTCCGGTCATGGAAATCTTGGGCATGATCACTCGCAAAATAGATACGGTTCACATTCGCGACATCACCCATATCAATTTGTGCCCAACCCGGTATAGGACCGATAATCCAACTGCGGCAGTTGTTATAGAAACCGTCGTTGAGGTATTCTACGCAGTGTCTACGCGGACACCATCCCTCCAACTGTGAGGAAGCTTCTGGTTTCGCATCCTTGAGGAGTGCCAAATTCGGTTCATCGTCTCGGACTGTCGGCACGAATTCAGGGCCCGACGCTCCGCCGGATTCACATTCATCCGTTGCTGCATCGATATCTTGTTTCTTGAATTCGTAACGTCCGAATTTTTCGGGTCCCTTATCTTCTTCATGGGCTGCGAAGACAGCAGGTGTACTGATTAACACTGCCATCATCATTACAATCCACCAATATTGTATCCATTTCATCGTACATTTTCCTCCGTTTTCGAGGTAATACTTACCGTATATATTACTGCAAGTGCAGAATTATTTCAAGAAAACTGTTATTTATCACAGAACTATTTAGTTTTCTGTCTGGCAATGCATTTTGAACACCTAACGCCGCTGCGGAGGTTCAGGAAACCTTGTAGCACAAACTTTTAGTTTGTGTCTGCGTGTGCCGCAAACTGAAAGTTTGCGCTACAAAAGCAAGAACTAAATCACCCTATAATTTTGGGTAAAATTCACTTGCGTTCTTAACAGATTTATAGTATACTTAATAACAGAAAATCCCCTATTTTTACAATATACTTTGGCTTCAAGCCACACCGAAATAGGAGAACCCAATGCAATCTCAAGATGTTATTGAACAGCAGTACCAAGAAGCCGTGGAGGCACTTGTCGAAAAGGTTCAGAAGGATCCCTATATCCTTGCCGCTATTGTCGCGGGCAGTTTTTCTTATGCACAGGTATGGGAAAAATCGGATTTGGATGTGGAGCTCATCGGTAAAGACGCAGTTCGCCCGACGCAGTCTTTTTTCTCGCTCGTCGAAAACGGCGTAAACATCCACGCCAGTATAACGCCGCGTAACGCTTTTAAGCGGGCAATAGAGGGCGCGCAACAGGGTTCCTTCATGCACTCCTATTTCTCGCATAGTACACTCCTCTTTTCACACGATGCCTCCATTCAGGAGTGGTATGATAAGCATGCAAATCGCAGTAGTATCGGTGAACGCGATAAACAGTTTGAAATCCTTGATGTTGTTGCCAGCACCCTACCGAGCCTCCTCTATGCTGAGAAGCAATTTTACGTCAATAAAGATTGCCTAATTTCTTTTTTATCGCTTTTAGAAGTGGTACAAGGATTAGCACGGATAGAGGTGCTTTTGAACGATGAAGTTCCTGTGCGAGAGGTAATTCAGCCAGCACTCCGTTACAACCCCGATTTCTTTAACTGCGTCTATACAGATCTGATGAACTGTGAGAAGAGTGAGGCGGTTATTCAAGATACGCTGGACGCGATTAACACCTACCTTGATGAGCGACAGTTTATCTTCCAACCAATTCTTGATTATCTCGTTGAACAGAAAGCACCACGCGCGAATACTGAATTAAACGCTGACTTAGGACGTAGTGCACATGGCAAACGTGACGGTGCCCCTGAATTTGATGAAGAATCGCTGGATTTGGTGTGCCAATGGTTAGCGTGGAAGGGCGTTATCAGGCAGGTCGCAATGCCGATGAAGCTCACCACAAAAAGCCAAGTTCCTGTGGAGGAACCGGCTTACTATTACGATGGCACCAAACCCAAACAAGAGCAGGGGCGTTTGAAAGACAATATCCACGCCCAGATTCATAGCGCAATCGACAGTTTAACGGAAACGCTTGAGCCCGACCGATACATTCTTGCTGCGATTCTCAACAGTGATCTCGCTAAAGACAATGTCTGGGAGAAAACGACTCCTGAGATCACACTGATTCTCCGAGACGGCACAAAATTCAAACGGAAGGGGTATCAGTTAATTGAAGAAGGTATACCGATTCGGGTTGAATTCCATACCCGTAGTGCCTATAGAAAATTATTAGATAGGACACCACAGGGCAGCGCAATCCATTCAATTCTCGCCGAAAGTCGCGTTCTGTTCTCAAAAGACAGCCTTTTTTCTGTAGAGGGTGAGGCTAATTTTCGTGTAGGAGATAGCGTCGATCTGCATGTGGGTGAACGGGATAAACACTCTCAACTTTTCAATACTGCAGCCATGGCGACAGCCATAATCGTAAAAGCCGAAAAATGGTTGCATGTTAAACGCGATATTGATTACACGTTTCTTTATTTGACATATCTTGTCAGGGAATTGGCACGTATTGAAGTCCTTATGCACGCGGAAACGCCGAAGCGTAAGGTTATCTATCAAGCACTTAAACACAACCCATCCTTTTTTAAAGCCGTTTTTACGGATCTGATAGACAAACCGAAAGATGAAGCGATGCTTCGCGATGCACTGGAACAGGTTGATGGATACTTAGAGGATAATCTACAGACGCTGTTCAAGCCGCTTCTTGATTTCTTAGAGGAATCAGGCGAAGAACGGACGATAACCGACATCCATACACATTTCGGTAAGCGCCGACTCGACTTCGACTTAGCGTGCGAATGGCTTACGCAAAAGGGGGTTATTGAACAATACTCCGCCCCTATCCGCTTGACGAAGGATAGCAAGGTCTCTGTAGAGGAACCCGCATATTATTACGATGTGAATAATCCGTTCCTATTTGACATGTAAAATCCGAAAATAAGTTACACTTGTAGCCTAAACTTTTAGTTTGGGTTTCCTTGTAGCATAGGCTGTTAGCCTGTGGCATCAGTTTCCTTGTAGCATAGGAAACCGTTGGTCTCCTGTAGCATCGGGACATAAATCAGGAATTGAACGAAAGCGTGCGAAACATCAAACCGACACATAAAGCAATACAAACCTTTTACACAGAACTGAAACAGTATGAAAAGCTCGGTGCAACAAACGAAACCGAGATCCGACTCGCCTTTGCAACACTCCTCCAACATTACGCCAGACAAAATAATCTAACGCTTATCTGTGAAAAATCACTCCGAACACCGCAAAATACCACAATTTATGTCGATGGCATGCTCACGGATAACGTCTTCGGCTTGCCGCGCGGCTACTGGGAGGCGAAGGATCTCCACGACAATCTCGCGACAGCGGTTAGACAGAAATTCGACGTAGGCTATCCGCAGGATAATATCCTCTTCACAACCCAACAACGCGCGATCCTCTATCAAAATAGGCAAGAGGTTTTGGATGTAGACATCACCGAACCGGACGCGCTGATACGTGCCCTTCACACCTTTTTCGGTTATGAACAGGCAGACATTGCCGACTGGAAACGCGCAGTCGTTGAATTCAAGGACAAAGTGCCAGCACTCGGCAAACGCGCCGCAGCGTTGATTAAAAAGGAAAAGGACACCAACGCCCGGTTTCAAAAGGCATTTACCGACTTCCACCGCCACTGTCAGGAGGCGATTAACCCCAATCTCGCTAAAGCTGCCGTGGAGGAAATGCTCATCCAACATCTCTTAACAGAGGAAATTTTCTCCACCGTCTTTGACAATCGCGATTTTACACGCCGAAATATCATCGCACGCGAAATTGAAAATGTAATTGACGCACTTACAGAGCACGCCTATAACCGCGCCGAATTCCTCCGAGAACTGGCACCCTTCTACAAGGCAATTCAACGCGCCGCTGCAATTTTTATTGACTTCTCGCAGAAACAACACTTCCTCAATACTGTGTACGAGCAGTTTTTTCAAGGTTTCTCGGTCAAGGTCGCCGATACACACGGTATCGTCTATACGCCGCAGCCGATTGTTAATTTCATGGTGAGAAGCGTCTCACATTTACTTGCGACCGAATTTGGACGTTCACTCTCAGATACAGGCGTTCACATCATCGATCCGTTCGTTGGCACCGGTAACTTCATCGTGCGGCTCATACAAGCAATTGATAAAACCGCGCTCAAGGCGAAATACAGCGATGAACTCCACTGCAATGAAGTGTTGCTGATGCCCTATTATATTGCGAGTATGAACATTGAGCATGAGTTTTATGTTGCCACAAACCAGTATCAACCTTTCGATAATCTCTGCCTTGTAGATACATTCGATTTGATAGCTGAGCGGCAGTTATCTATGTTCGCCCCAGAGAACACACGGCGGGTTGAACGGCAGAAACGGACAGAGATGTTTGTCGTGATTGGCAACCCACCCTACAATGCGCGACAGATGGACGAGAACGATGCCAACAAGAACCGTCCGTATCCCGAACTGGACAGACAGATTCAGGATACATACGCCGAAGCCTCCAATGCAACGAACAAAACCGCGCTCTACGATCCCTACGTTAAAGCAATCCACTGGGCATTGAACCGGATTGAAACAGACGGGATCGTCGCGTTTGTGACGAATCACAACTTTATTGATGGTCAGGCGTTTGACGGGATGCGGAAACATCTGTCCGATGCGTGTGACAAGATTTATCTGCTGGATGTGGGTGGCAACGTCCGTAAAGGTCACGCCGGGGATGCCAATGTCTTTGATATTCAGGTCGGGGTGAGCATTAACCTGTTCGTGAAAAAGCACCAACACGAATCTAAATCTGCCGATATTTTTTACAACGGTGAGACTGCGGAGATGCCTAAAGAGGCGACTTTTGGATTCCTGGACGCGTGCGAACACATCGGCAATGTCAATTGGGATTCTATTCAACCCGACGCGCGCCATACCTGGCTCACCGAAGGACTGCGCGAGGATTTTGAGACATTTCTGCCGATCGGGAGTAAGCAAGCAAAAGCAGCAAAGGGTGAGGTTTCAGGTGTGATTTTCCACCAATTTAGCAGTGGGGTAAAGACAAATCGCGATGCCTGGGCTATCAACTTTGACGAAGATGCTCTCAGCAAGAATGTTAGACGAATGATAGATACTTACAATACACAAACATTCAAATGGCAGCAGCAAACTGCACAGAATGTTGATGATTTTGTGGTGTATGATAATGAGAAAATCAGTTGGAGTTCAGGTTTAAAACAGAAGTTGATAAGTGGATACATTGCAGAATTCAGTTCAGAAAGAATACGACAAACACTCTACCGTCCGTTCACAAAGTCTCGTCTGTACTTTGACAGATTCATGGCAGAGAGGGTGTACGTATTCCCGTCAATCTTTCCCACCCCTGAAACTGAAGCGGAGAATCGAGTAATCTGTGTCAATATTTCGCGAGAGAAACCGTTTACCTGTCTTATAGCCGACTGCATCCCTGAACACATTATGACAGGTGGTTTTGGCTCAGCTGGGCAATATTTCCCCTTCTATATCTACGATGAAGATGGCACGAACCGACGGGAAAACATTACAGATTGGGCATTTGCACAATTCCAAGAGCATTACAAAGACACGAACATCACTAAGTGGGATATTTTTCATTATACGTATGCGCTCCTGCATCATCCCGCGTACCGCGAGCGTTATCAGGCGAACCTTAAGCGAGATTTGCCCCATATTCCGTTTGCTCCCGAATTTTGGGAATTCGTTGCGGCTGGCAGACGGTTGGCAGATATCCACGTCCACTATGAAGCCCAACCTCAGTATAAATTAGACCTGATTGAAGCACCGGATATGCCCTTGGATTGGCGTGTAGAGCAGATGAAATTCTCCAAAGACAAAACACAAATAAAATACAACGATTTCTTGACATTGGCGGGTATCCCTGCCGAGGCGTTTCAATATCGGTTAGGGAACCGTTCAGCATTGGAGTGGGTGGTAGATCAGTATCGTGTCAAAACAGATAAACGCAGCGGCATTGTAAACGACCCAAACCGTGCAGATGATGAGACCTACATCGTGGATCTGATTCGGAAGGTTATCAGTGTAAGCTTGGAGACGGTGCGGATTGTTGAAGGGTTGTCGGGGTTGGATATTGGTGTAAAGATGTAGGGCATGAATTTTCGAGATAAATTATTTTTGACAGCTCGGTTCCTATATGGTATACTACTTAGGCAACAACCTGACATGATGACTAAAAGGCGGATCTTGTTTACAAATGGAGATTATAGGTGCCGAAAAACTGGATGAATTTGCACAGAGACATCCAAATGCCAGATCCGCACTTAACCGGTGGTCTAGATTAATAGATGAAGGAACCTTCAGATCAATTGTCGAATTGCGCGAAACGTTTCCTCACGCCGATCCAGTGCCAACACGTTCAGGGGAATTATCACGAACAGAAGGAAGAACAACCTTGACAGTTTTCAACATTGGTGGCAATAAAGCGCGCCTTACTGCGTTCATTCAGTATAGAAAGCAAATTGTTTCTATCAGACGAGTGGAAACGCACGCTGAATATAGCAAAAGGAACTTGAGGGGGTAAACTATGTTAACCGGAACACAACTCACAGGCGATTTGTCATCAATGCTAGGAGCTCTGGGCTTAGATTCCGCGCCACCGGATGTAACACCTAGAATCTCTCAGTTACAAATCCGGTTACAAGTTCGGCTCCCTGGTTCTGCTGTACCCAAAGCCTATCCAGAAAGTGCTTATCAATGGCTAGTAAAGGTATTAGACGGATTAATCGATTTTGGACAACGACATGGACATTACGGTGTTATCAAGTTAACTAAAGATGAGTATCAGTGGCTGGACGATGTATTAGAAGAATTAATCTGTTCCGTTGGTGAGGATGAAAACCACCCTTTAGCACCACTAATGGATTTTATTATTCGGCTCATTGCCAACTATGAACAGGCTTATGTTCCAAAACTAACTGAACGGTTTCCAGAGTTGGCAGAAGAAAGAACGACAGAAGCTGCAAGTGAAAACAAGCAACACGTTTCAAATATTTTTAAACAGAGTGAAAGTGAACTCGCTGCACATGCTTTCTTCTCCATTGGCCAAACTCTTTGGGAGGGAAATCAAAGGGAAAAAGCTCTCTCTGCTTATGATTGCGCAATTAGGCTGAAACCTGCTTTTTTTAGTGCGTACTACAATCGCGGTAACGCCAAGGAAGTACTTGGCCAATACGAGAGTGCACTTGTCGATTACGATTTTGCTATTCGTCTAAATCCAGATTTGCCCGAAGTCTATTACAAACAAGGCAACATAAAATTCCATCTGCACCAATATGAGTCTGCCCTCGCTAATTTTGATTCTGCTATCCATCTAAATCCAGATTATGCAGAAGTTTACTGTCATCGTGCTGCTGCCAGAACCCTGCTCGGTCACCATGAAGAGGCCCTTGCTGATTATGAAAGGGCAATCAATTTAAAACAAGATTTGAATGAAGTCTATAACTACCGAGGATGGTTAAATGCTTCGCTTGACAAACATGAAGATGCTATTACTGATTACGATGAGGCGATTCGTCTAGATCCGAACTATATGGAAGTTTACTATAACCGCGCAGTTTCAAAGAACGCGATCGGTCAACAAGAATCAGCCATCGAAGATTACAACACAACTTTAGATTTAAAACCCGATTATGCAGAAGCCTACTACAATCGCGGAGTTGTGAAAGCCGAACTTGAGCAGTACGAAGCTGCTTTCGTTGATTATGACAATGCGATCCGTCTAAAACCTGACTTGTGTGAAGCTTATCACAATCGAGGCAATTTAAAATTCGATCGCCAGCAATATGAAGCTGCGCTTGTTGACTTCAATAAGACTGTTTGTTTACAGCCGGATTCTCCTAAAGGCTACTACAATTGCAGTCGAGCAAAAAGGCAACTCGGACAACTTGAAGAAGCTATTGTCGATTGCGACACTGCGATTCGTTTGGACCCTGATTATGTGTATGCTTACATCGGTCGAGGCAATGCAAAAAGCGCGCTTGGTCGACATAAGGAAGCGATTTTTGATTTTGACGTAGCAATTCGTCTAAATCCGAATGACCCCCTAACTTACGACGGACGGGGGATAGCGAGATGGGCACTAGGTCAATATCAAGAAGCCAGAACTGACTTTGATCGAGCTGTTAATCTAGATCCAGGTTATGTTGGAGCCCGCAACAATCGTGGGGCTGCCTTGAACGAACTCGGTTTCTCAAAAGAAGCTATCGATGACTTCAATGAGGTTATTCGCCTAGATCCAAATGATGCTAAAGCGCATTACAATAAGGGCGTTGCATGGAATACACTGGGGCAATCAGAAAAGGCCATCACTGCCTACAATGAAGCAATTCGTTTAAAACCGAATTATGAAGAAGCCTATTACAACCGTGGATGTACGAAAATAAACCTCGAGCAACTTATAGATGCGATTGCTGATTTTGACACAGTGATCCGTTTGAAACCGAACCATATAGAAGGTTACTACACTAGAGCAGTTGTAAAATTAATGTTGAAGCAATATGAATCTGTAATTATCGACTTGGATGAAGCAATTCGACTAAAACCAGATTATGTGGAAGCCTATTTCAGTCGCGGACATGCGAAAACCGAACTTGGTCAATATGAAGAGGCGATTGCTGATCTTGATATAGCAATTCGCCTAAAGCCAGATGACCCGGTATTCTACGATGGGCGGGGTTACGTGAGGACACGTCTTGCTCAATACGAGGATGCTATTGTTGACTTCAACAAAGCAATTGATGCTGCCCCTGGTTATGTAAATGCTTATATTCATAGAGCGCAGGCAAAGGCGAATATGGGGAGCATCAATGAAGCAAAATCGGATTTGCAAACTATTTTAGAATTGGCAGAACAGGAAAAAAATACTGACCTCAAAGTCCACGTTGAAAAGTGGCTACAACAACTCGATCAGGTAACTTCAAACTCAAAGGACAAACAACCACGTCGCGGTGGCCAGTGGAAGGGAAAAGTGAAGATAGCTGAGGACTTCGATGAACTCCCAGAATCTTTTATGGCATTTTTTAACGGGGAGGATGAATGAACCTGCTATTGGATACTTGTGTTCTGCTGTGGTGGCTTGACGACCCCGATCTATTATCCAAAGAAGCGTCAACAGCGATGAAAGAACCAGACAATCAAATCATTGTAAGCGTTGTGTCAGCATGGGAAATTGCAATTAAAAAGGCACTCGGTAAATTAGAAAGTCCCGATAATCTTAAAGAAGTGATAACTGACGCAAAATTTGAGTTGATGCAAATTGATTATGAACATGCGTGGCAAGTGAAAAATTTGCCATCTCACCACCGCGACCCATTCGATAGGTTGTTAGTATCGCAAGCCACAGTTGAAAACCTAACGCTTGTTACCCGTGATCCAAAGTTGAAGGCGTATAATGTTCCCATTCTCAAAGCGTAATAATAAATTCCTATCTTTTTGCAGATGTGATATACTAAAGCAAATACGCATTTCACAAGGTCAAACTATTTGTGAATTTCCCAACTAAGATTATGATATTATTTTACTAATGCGCTTGTTAATCTGTAACACCACTTATATTCCATCATGAGAACAAGGAGAAAAAAGATGGAAACTCATGTTGTTACAAGAGTCATTGATGGCGATACGCTTGAGATCAGCCCTGAAATTTCTCGACAGACTGCACTACAGACTCCGATGGGAACACTGATGGGAGTCCCCCTCGCTGAAACGTCTACGCAAGAGTTGGAAAGTTCAAATATGTTCAATAAGATCCGTTTAAGGAACATAGATGCCCCGGAAAGCGGCACACCTCAAGGTGAAAAGGCTATCCGCTATCTGAAACAATTTCTGGAAGGAAAACAGGTCACATTCAAACCAATTGGTATTTCTCACGATCGCGTAGTCGCCGATGTATGGCGATATCCAGACCACGCGTTTATAAATGCAATCATGGTCTATAGTGGACACGCCAAATGGTCGCATCCTCCGCGTTAATATTCTTCCACCACCCACTTAAGATTTAGAAGAACAACAAGTGAGGTCTCATGCCTGATTTAAATGCTGATGCTCGGCAATTTCACAATCCCACAAGCAGGAGTTACTATGAAACCAACTACCGATATTGAAACGACCACAGTTGATGAATGTACAAAAGACGAACGGATGGATAAGGCCTTTGAACAGATCCTTGAAATCGCCTTTGACGCTGGGCTTCTCGTCTTCATGACAGACGAAGACGATTCTTACACACAACGAGTTTTAATTGAGCGTCCCGTTGAAGACGAAAGTGCAGAAGCCTTGGATGATTAACCAATCCGAGCAAATAATAGGAAAAGCAGGATATTTTGCTTTTCATTTGAATTCTCATATTATATATGTTATCATATATATATATACAAACTCGAATTAATTAAAATATATAAGGTATAAAAGGCGCGTAGCGCGTAGATTCCGATGAGCACCTTCAAAACCGGATAGCAAAAATAAATCGCTGCTGACGACCTACTGACAACTAAACCAAATGTTACACTTTTCGCCAAATTATTTTTTTTTTGCAAAACGAAAGCAACAGCAAAATTGCCTCCAAACCCTTACATGGACTGGGTTTACACCGATAATCAATCTACATCAAATGTTACACTAGTGTAACATTTTTAGGACTTACGTCAGGGTCATTCAATTGTCCGTTTTTGGTGTTGTCCTTTTCACAGGCGTTAATACTTCAGATATGTTCTGTTAGAAGTCTGAGGAAATCCAAATTAAAACAACCCGCAGAAGCATTCGCAGCATTTCGCTACGCAATAATAAATTCCCATCTTTTCCCAAACGTGATATACTAAAGCAAATACGCATTTCACAAGGTTAAAACCATTTATGAATTTTCCAACGCTGTCAGAGTCAAAACGCTTGGAGATGCTCCAACCACCAACGGGACCCGTGCGGATGGTGCTTGACACTGACACTTACAACGAAATCGATGACCAGTTTGCAGTCGTTCACGCCCTGCTTTCACCTGAACACCTCAACGTTGAAGCACTCTACGCCGCTCCATTTCACAACAACCGCTCAGCGAACGCCGAAGATGGGATGGAGAAAAGTTACGATGAAATTCTAAGGCTATTGGACTTCCTGAATGTCTCCGCCGATGGATTTGCCTATCGCGGTTCGAGAACGTTTCTCTCTGATAAAGAAACACCGGTGCCGAGCGATGCTGCCACCGATATGATTGAACGGGCATTAACAGCAAGCCCTGAAGAGCCACTTTACGTCGTTGCTGTGGGAGCGATAACGAATGTCGCCTCCGCGATCCTCATAGAACCCGAAATCATCAAACGTATTGTCGTCATCTGGCTTGGTGGGAATCCGTTGTATTGGCCACACACGCAAGAGTTCAACCTTATGCAAGATCTTCAGAGTGCGCAAGTGGTTTTAGATTGTGGAGTGCCGTTCGTTTGGCTACCCGCACGCGGGGTCGTCTCACACTTACACACGACAGTTGCTGAGATGGAACGCTATGTGCAAGGTAGAGGCAGAGTCGGGGATTACCTCGTGGAGATTTTTAAAGATTACTCAAGTGATCACTTTGCGTGGTCAAAGGTGATATGGGATATCTCCGCAACAGCATACCTTGTCAACCCTACGTGGGTCCCAACAGAAATTGTCCACTGTCCGATTTTGACAGAAGCAGTGACGTGGAGTTTTGATAACAGCCGTCATCTGATGCGCGTCGCGACGAGTGTCAATCGGGATGCTATTTTCCGGGATCTGTTTGAGAAATTGCAAGCGCATACGGATTAAGCAACACGGAATGGATATGGGCAATTTTAGCACACAATCCGGTGTGGTTGGGGTGTGTGATTTTACGGGAGTGTGAGATTCCATTCGTCAACACCAATAACCTCAAGCTGATCGTGCGGCTTGAAGTAATCGGTTGGATGATGACTCTCTCCCATGTCGCCAAACAACCGGCGACGACGCGGTGTCATCCGTGCGAGCACATTATCAGGAAGTTTGTCATAGTCGTAAGGACGGGACCACATCTGCCCATAACGGAAGGTGACGCTTTTACGGATGCGGTCTGTCCGATTCGGTCCAACACCGTGCCATAATGCCCACGGAAAGATGACTGCATCGCCTGCTTCCGCAATCACTTGAATCGCGCCTTCGGGATACTCGCCTTTTTTAAACCCATTCTCTGGAAAATCGATCTTGTGGCTCCCCGGCACACACATAAAATTCCCCTGATCCGGTTCAGTCAGATCTGTGAGGAAAAATTGGATTTTGAATTGCAAAGGCAAACTATCTGGATGCGGGTGAATACGTTGTAGTGAGGGACCAGCATCTGTATGAAATCCCATTAAAGCCGCAACATCGGGGTGTCGGACGTAGATTTGGGTGCCCATAATCTGGAGATATGGACCCATCAATGAAAGGATCGTACCGAAGGTACGCGGATGATCGGTGAGCGGATCCAAGGCATCTGTCCGTTCAATCGCTCGGATAATCGTATAGGCACCTTTCCCGAACCGATGATGACCTTGTAGACTTGGTGTTTCTTGGACATACGTTTCAATCGCTGAATCCACAGCCGCCAAAAGCGTTGCAATTTCAGCAGACGAAAGTACGTTCTTGATGATTAGATATCCCTCTGTTTGCCACACTTTTTGTTGGACATCCGTCAAGTATGGAGATAGCATTTGTTGTCCCTCTATTGCGAGTCTGTTAATTTTAAGGAAGATTATAGACAATGTCGGAAAGTGTGTCAAGCCTGTTTTGCCAATAAAACTCAACGTCCTCAGTGAATACACGTCTAATTTGTTACAATCAACGTGGATTCATCGTATAATAGTTAAAGGACCTACCAATAAAATAACAACAATAAAAGTATGAGCAATTTTGCAAAAATTCTTACCACCATCCGTCGTCCCTTTCAACAAGAACTCCGAAAGGGGTGCCGTGACGATGTTGTCGTCAACGGATTGGGAAGCTACGTCCAGTTATGGGCAAAAAATGGTGATGCCTTTACATTGGATGCAACCGAAAAAGAGGTGCTGAACAGCTTAGCAAACCTCTTTGAAAATTACGCAGGTGCATCACCGCCCGAACGGCAACGCACGCTCGAAGAAGCAACGAAACGAATTGACACCGCACTGGGAAGTAGACAGCAAAATCTCGCGGATGTAAGTAACACAAGCGTAGAACCACCCCAGAAACGTCAACAGCCAACGCCAAAACGCACAAGTGCCAAAAAGCAAACACAAACAGAGATGTTGCCACTTTTCGGGGAAACAGAAAACCCTTCAGAAAGCATTCCCATAAAACCGGAACCCGTAGCAGTACCTACAACGCATACACGGCAAACAGAACACTTACCCCTTTTCGGAGATGCAGAGGTTGCCTCACAGCAGACAGAAAGCACCTCCACGGAAGAAGTCGCATCATCTGTGCCGATTTCAGATATCCCTGTCTCAACAGACCTTGCTTCTCTTGATTTTCTATCTGAACCGCTCCAGTATCTCAAGGGCATCGGTCCGCGTCGTGCCGGAATGCTTCTGGAAGAACTCAACATCGAAACAGTCGGTGAATTACTGGCGTATTATCCCCGCGATTATATCGACCGCTCCAAAATGGTAGAAATTTATAGGGTAGGTAGAGCAGAAGATGATGAACCGGAGACGATTCAAGGCAAAGTCGTTAACCACACTTCATCTCCAACTGCAAGGGGCAAAAAGATCGGTAAAATCTCAATTTACGACGGCACCGGCGTTGCGATGTTAGTCAATTTTGGGAAGCGTATTGGTATCATGAAGGCACTGCTACCTGTTGATACCGAAGTTGTTGTCAGTGGTAAATTCTCCCGGCGTTACAATGAAATCCAAGCAACTGACTATGAATTTGAACTGTTCGAGGAAGACAACCTAATTCACACAAAACGGATCGTTCCGAAATACCCACTTACAGCGAAACTCACAGCGAAAATGCTGCGGATGTGGATGCGGACCGCGCTTGATACATACGGAGAGCAGATCCCGGAAATCCTTCCTCTTGAACTCCGTCAAAGGCAGCGCTTGATGGACAGACAATCGGCTCTCAACGAAATCCATTTTCCGACCTCGGAGGCTCATCGAAAAGCAGCACAAAAACGACTCGCTTTTGAAGAATTCTTTCTGCTCAGCGTTGGAATGGAGATGAAAAAAGACCATAAAATCTCACAAGAGGGTATAGCATTCCAAGTTGGAACCGAGGGACAAGGAAGGCAACCCGCCCTGCTCAAAGATTTCATCGCTTCACTGCCGTATGAACTGACCGGTGCGCAAAAACGGGTTTTCGGTGAAATCCAAAACGATATGCGCCAGAAAAATGTCATGAACCGGCTGATTCAAGGGGATGTCGGTTCCGGGAAAACTGTCGTCGCCGCGATGGCAGTGCTCCGCGCCATTGAAAATGGGTACCAAGGCGCGCTGATGGTGCCGACCGAAATCCTCGCCGAACAACACTATTACAACCTCTCTGAGATGTTTGAGTCCTTGCGGAAAGATACACCTTATGCGGATCATCAGAAAATAAACGTCGTGCTTCTCAAAAGCGACCTACCGAAAGCAGAGCGTGAAGAAGCGTTAGCAGCAATTGCCGATGGCACGGCAGACCTCATCGTCGGCACACAGGCACTGATACAAGAAGGTGTCGATTTTCACAGGCTCGGACTCGTTATCATTGACGAACAACACCGGTTCGGTGTAATGCAACGCGCAACACTTCGTAATAAGGTGGGCAACAAAGCACTGCCACCAGATGTTCTTGTTATGACAGCGACCCCGATTCCGAGAACACTCGCCTTGACACTCTACGGTGATCTGAACGTCTCTGTCATTGATGAGATGCCGCCCGGCAGACAAACGATTAAGACCTACTGGATAAAGGAGAAGGACAGGGAAAAGTTATACGGTAACCTTCGGAAAGAGATTCAACGCGGTAGACAGGTATACATTGTTTACCCACTCGTTGAAGAGTCCGAAAAACTCGAAGAACTTAAAGCCGCTACAGAGAGGGCAGCACACCTTCAAAATGCGGTGTTTCCAGACTTACGCGTTGGGTTATTGCATGGCCAGATGAAATCCATTGAAAAACAGGAGGCCATGGCAAAGTTTAACGATAAGCACATTGACATCCTTGTTTCAACAACGGTGATTGAGGTGGGCATTGATGTCCCGAACGCAACACTGATGGTGATTGAGAATGCAGAACGCTTTGGGTTGTCTCAGCTGCACCAATTGCGCGGACGTGTCGGACGTGGTAAGCACCAATCGGCGTGTTACCTCGTCGCTACGCCGAAAGGCGACGATTCGTATCAACGGATTCAAGCGATGATTCGGACGAATAACGGCTTTCAGATCGCTGAAGCGGACCTAAATATCCGGGGACCGGGAGAGTTCTTCGGGACACGGCAATCGGGGGTTCCGAATTTCAAGATCGCCAACATCATCCACGATGCGACCCTTCTGGAAATGGCGAAACAAGAGGCGGAACTATTAATCAAAGCGGACCGTGCGTTGAACACGCCAGCACATCAACTGCTGAAACGGATGTTACAGAAACATTGGCGCGACAATTTGGAGATCGCATCGGTCGGTTAGCAAAAGGAGTATCCAATGACACACGACATAACAAAAATGACACATCCACAGTTCAGCACTTGGCTTGTCCCGATTGTAGACTGTCCGCTTTTTGAATCCCGAGAACGACTTGTCGCTTTGCTTACCGAGAATGCAGATAGGGCGGCATTGGAAACTGAGTTGCAAGAGTTTTATGAAGGTTATTGCGGACTGGCATTCGAGTTAGAGGAGGCTGAGGAATCACTGCTTTCAATATTGCGGGCATCCGACATATTCGCGCCCCTACAGCAGCGCGTTGCGGCTGTGGAAGCTGTACGAAAAACTTCGCCTAAAGGGCGGATAGCACGCCGGATGACCGACAGACCGCTGATTACTGATCCGCAACCGGAGATAAAGGTATCAGCCTTACCGGATGACGAATTCCGTGCGTTAATGGAGACGTTTGTGAATTGGGAACTTTTCGCAGCGCGTGCACAGGTTGTCCAGCTGCAGAAAGTGGAGACATCGGTTGAGGGAACAGCGCAGCTGAAATCGGCATTTTTACAGTTTTTCGTGTGCTATTTGGAGTTGGAACAGTTCCTTGAAGATTACTATTATGACCCAGATGAGGGGTTAGAATTACGTCCAGAGGTGGCTGAGAGGTTAGAACGGAGCGTAGCAGAACATGAGTCTGGTAAAGTCAAAGCGATTCCAATAGAGGAAGTAGCGAAAAAACTGGGACTGAAGTGGTAATGTATCGTTTAGAAATTATGCCGAAAGCTGAAACTGCCTTAGCACGTTTAGACGCTACCATCGAACAACGAGTCCTAGACAAGTTGAGGGCATTATGCGAAAATTGCGATACACATCGCCATGAGGCTCTTCGAGACCCACATAGAGGAAAGTTCCGCTTACGCGTTGCTGGTGCTTATCGAGTTATTTATATCTTCAATAGACAAACAAGAACGGTTGTTGTTCACGATGTTGGACATCGGAGCAGCGTTTATTAATATAGATGTGATATTTATACCGGAACCGTGGTTGGACAGATGCAGATGTCTTACAAAGAGGTTGTAATCAGGCGGTATAATTGCGGAACAGTCACCGAGAAATCGCCGGAGATGTGGTAGCCTTCACCGCCATCTTTCACAGTCCGGATGAGGATTGTCTTTTTAGGTCGGTGGTAGTAGTGTGCGTCGGTAGGTGCACCCTCATCTTGGAAATCAGGGAAGTCGATGAGGTCAAAGTTTGCAGTCGTGAAATGCCGAATCTCTTCTCCGCGCTGGGTTGCGATATTGCGTGCCATTGAGAGGCTTTTGAGGTAGACTTCGGGTCCCATTACAGCGGAACCCAAATTCAGAAAAACACCACCCTCCAATTGCGAAACACTCTGCGCAAAACGCAGAAAATCCTCGCCTGTCGTCCATCCCATCGCGGCGTAATCGGCAGTGGGATGCTGATCAATAATGTCAAATCCGATACCCTTGTGAACCGTGAACGGCACACCTAAGCGATATGCAGCGGCAAACATGCTCACATCACGATGCGGAAAAGAGATACCGTGTTCACTTTCCTGGATTAATCTACCGATTGCTTCCCCAAAACCGATTTTATCTCGGTACCCCCGAATGATCGCTTCATTTAGGTAACGTCCTGTCTCCTCCCAATGACCGAACTTACCGTCCCAGATGTAGTCTTCCACATCTTCAAGCGTTGCCCCGATGTGCGCGAGTTCAAAGTCGTGGATGGCACACGCGCCGTTGGTAGCGAGATGCGTGATGATGCCACGTTCCATCAAATCGATGATAAAGCGAGAATTGCCACGCCGCATGACGTGCGCGCCCATCATCCAGATGACTTGCCGGCCCGCGCGACGCGCCTCAACAATCCGATCCGCAACAATACCGAGATTGGGATTTTCATAAGTGAGCGGTTCCGCGTCTAACGGGTAGACATCCGCCACTGTCATCTTGTGTCGGCGTTCAGTGAGCGGTAGGATTGTGAGTTGCTCACGATTCAGTCTATTCATATTCGGCTACTCAGCAAATTTGTGGGAGACAATTTTTGAGATACCCGCTTGTTCCATCGTCACACCGTACATCGTGTCAGCGATTTCCATCGTGCGGCGGTTGTGCGTGATGATGATGAATTGCGTATTTTCGACATAGGCACGGATGAGATTTGCGAAGCGGAGCACATTTGCTTCGTCGAGCGCGGCATCAACTTCGTCAAGTACACAGAAAGGACTCGGCTTGATTTTGAAGACAGCAAACAAGAGTCCTATTGCCACCAACGAACGTTCGCCACCAGAAAGCTGTGTGATACTCTGCGGACGTTTGCCCGGCGGACGCGCAATGATGTCGATACCGGATTCAAGTACATCGGATGGATCTGTCAATAGTAATTCCGTTTCGCCGCCGCCGAAGAGTTGTGTAAATACCTCTTGGAAGTTTGTCTGTACTTGCTCAAACGTTTCCAGAAATACCTCTCTTGAGGTCTGATTGATCTTCTGTATCGCCTGAATGGTGGCTTGCATCGACTGCTGAACATCGTCGCGCTGGGCAACAAGGAAATCCTGTCGTTTTTTATGTTCCTCGTAAGCCTCAATTGCCTTAAGGTTCACTGCTCCCATGCCTGCGAGCTCTGCCTTTAACTTTTCAATATTGTCCAGTAGATCAATCTCGTTCATCACCTGTTCATCATTCGCTAGCGGCGGTAGGGCATCAATCGAGACTTGATATTTATCGTGGATACGGGTTGAGACCGATTTTATCCGCATCTCAAGTTGCGTTGTTTTGACTTCGAGTTGATGGCGCGCCTTATTCTGTTTCTCAAAGTTTCTACGGGTTGCACGCATCTCTTTTTGGAGGACGGCTACCTCCTTAAGGAGCGTCTCCCGTTCTTGCGTGAGTTCATCAACGTGCGCTTCGGCTTCAGCGCGGTCGCCCTCCAAACGGAGGAATTCGCGTTGCGCTGCGGCGACCTGTTCTCCGAGGTCAATCTTCGTCTGTTCATCGGAGTCAATAATTGACTGCTGTTCAGCGATATCCTTTGCTGCACGTTGATAGGTTTCCTCAATCGTTTCTAACTCGGACAGCAAGCCCTGTAATTTCTGATGCTGCCCCGCCAAAAAGACTTCCATCTCTTGGCAGCTGCCGGCGACTTCAGTATGTTTCTTATTTTCGCTCTCAATCTGTTCTGACACACGCTCAATCCACCGTTGGGTGCGCGTACTTTTTTGCGTCAATTCCGCGATCTCGGTCTCAAGTGCCTGCTGCGCCTCGCGTGATGCATCAGCTGCTTTGCTTAATTCTCGGTTTTCCGACCGAATTTCGGCGAGTTGGTGTTCAAGTCGAGTAACCTGGAGATTCGCCTGCTCCATATCTTTCGTCAGCGACGCTTTCTCAACCCGTTTGTCTTGCCACTGTGCGGTGAGATTCTGCCGCTTTTTTTGTAAATCCGCTATTTTCGCGGCGTATGCCTTACGCTTCTCATCTTTCCGATTAGAACTTCGTGTCAATTTCCCGATCTCATTTTCAAGCGTCTCAAGCTCACGGGCGCGCCCGAGTAAACCACTCTGTTTCTGACTCGTTTGACCACCAGTGATAGCCCCAGACGTATCAATGATATCTCCATCTAAAGTAACAAGACGCGCCCTTGGACGGAACTGACGGGTAAGTGCAACAGCAGCATCCAAATCCTCAATAACGAGTGTATTCCCCAACAGATATTGCATGGCAGGCTCATATTCAGGGTCATAGTCAATCAAGTCCTGCGCGACACCGATGACACCGGGTTTGTTGAGCAGTTTCTCATCATAGAATCTGCGTTCCCGTATAAAATCAAGCGGGAGAAACTTCACTCTACCGGCGCGATGCTTTTTAAGGAAAGCAACACTATCTTGCGCATCCTCAGCGGTCTCAGTAATAACACTCTGGATATCACTACCGAGTGCGACCTCTATCGCGACTTCATACTCGGCATCCGTCGCGAGCAGTTGGGCAACAACACCACAGACACCCTGAAATTGATCCGGATAGTGGGTTTTCGCCTGCATTACCGCCCGAACACCGGCGTAGTAGCCTTCATAAGCAGATTGTAATTCCTGTAGCGATTTAAGCCGCGAGACGTTACTGCCTAAGGTATTCTGTAAACCTTGAATTTCGGCTTCAATTTTGCGGAGTGCATCCTGATTTTCCTGCAAGTTCGTCTCAACGTGATTTCTCTCGGCTTCAATATGAACCAGTTCCGCTTTCAGCTGTGTTTCGGCGTGTTGGACAGCAGTGTGCGCATCCGTAGCAGTCTTGAGTTCGGCTGTCAATGCGTCCATATTCTCTTTGAGACGATTGAGATTTCCTTCGGTACTATTTAAATTGTGCTCAATTGTCAGACGTTTACGCTCGCGATCTTCCAAGTCGGCTGCGGTTTCTTGTAAGACAGTTCGCGCCTCTTGCACAGACACCTTAGCGGCAGCGATGCGCTCAGCAAGTTGCGTCAGCAGCTGCTGACGTGCCGCGAGTCGACTCTCTTCTATTTTGTAGGATGCTTCAAGTTTTTGGTGCTCTTGGGTGCGCTCTTGCTTCTGTACGAGAAGACCCTTTTGTTGTACTTTCAAGGATTCAAGCGTCTGAAGGGCGCGTTCACGCTGCTTTTGGATGTTGAGCTGCCGTTCTTTGTGGAGAACGATCTGACGTTCAATCTGCTCAATTTGCGTTTCAATTTCGCGAAGTGCTGTCTGCCCAGCACGGATCGCCTCGTCCAATTCGGACTGGCGGTTCGTGGAACCCTCAATCCGTTCTTCAGCAGCTTTAAGTGTTTCAGAAGCCGTCGCGACAGTGGTTAAAATCTCATCTAAATCGGTTTGCGCTTGGCTATAATCGGTATGGAGTTTATCGTATTCCCTATGTGCAAGATCCAACTCAAACTGCTTTAACTGTTCTTGTTGCGCGGTATAATGTCGCGCCTGCTCCGCCTGTTCTTTGAGCGCTTCGGTCTCCTGCTGTAATTCCTGAATGATATCGTTGGTACGGACGAGGTTCTGTTCAGTCTGTTCGAGTTTACGGAGGGCGGTCTTTTTTCGGTGCTTATACTTGGTAATACCAGCAACCTCATCGAATAGAAAGCGGCGTTCTTCGGGCCGCACGTTCAGAATCAGGTCAATCTTGCTCTGCTCCATCACGGAATAAGCGTCAACACCGATACCCGTATCCATAAACAGTTCAGTGATATCGCGGAGCCGACACGGCGTCTGATTGATCAAGTAGCGGCTTTCGCCATCGCGAGCGAGGTGACGGGATACCTCAACTTCGGGAGATCCAAGAGCACCACTGGCAGCATCTTCTGCGGATCCATTAGAATCGCCATTAACATTTGAAAAGCGTAATGCGACCTCTGTTTTCTGTGCAGGCGCGAAATTGGCACCGCCATTGAAAAGTAGGTCTCGCATAGAGGTGCACCGAAGTGAACGGGCACTCTGTTCTCCAAGTACCCACCGAATTGCATCGGAGACATTGCTTTTTCCGCAACCGTTGGGTCCAACAATGGTAGTGATGCCGGGTTCAAGTATCAATTCGACATCTTCGGCAAAACTCTTGAATCCACGAATTTTTATGCTATTTAAGTGCAAAGGTTTACCCCTCCCACCACAAGTTTAGATAATTAGCACAATGATAAGTAGTTCTTTAAAGCACAGTTTCAAACGCTTCCTCGTCTTGGAATGCGAAAGTGCGCCAGCAACTTTGCCCTATCATGAACATTCATATAATACGCAATATAAGTAAAAAAGTTTCACGATTTAGGGGTCCACAGTCCTCGCCAGTGTCAAAACGTCGATTTCAGCAGGATCGGCAGTCCACAATTCGCTGACCGCTTCACGAATTGTAGCACCGGTTGTGAAAACATCGTCAATGACTAAAAGCCGTTTTCCGCGAATAACATCTGGGGTTTGGACTTCAAAAGCACCGACGATGTTCTGTTGTCGTGCGTCCCTGTCCAAGCTGCTTTGCGCGACTGTGTGTCGTTTCCGCACCAGCGTATTAACAAGAACTGGTATATTTTCCGCTTTCGCAATTCCATCGGCAAGGAGTGCAGCCTGATTAAACCCGCGTTCCCGTAGCCGTTTTTTATGAATCGGAATCGGCAGGATGAAATCGTATTCTGCAATATCATAGTCTGAAGGTATGTGTGCGTTTATCAGTTGAACCAAGGGTTGCGCGAATACCCTTTTTTTCTCAAATTTAAAGAGATGTATTGCCTGTTGCAGGGTCGTGTGGTAAAATGCGATAGAACGCAATTTTCCGTAGCGAGGCGGGGAAATTGCACATTCGTCGCAAAGCCCGTTGACATCCAGTGTGCCACATATATCGCACCAAGGGGGTTCAATGTATTGAACATCTTGCCAACAATTTACACAGATATAAGGCATAGACGCAACCCCAAGAAAACCGTCGCAAACGCGGCATTTTGCGGGATAGAGGAAAACTGTTGCGGTTTCAAGCATCTCCCGTAATTGGGATGATAATTGTAAGCCTATTGACTTTGCTCCCATCACATTTAACCTGACTCAAATGAAAAGTTATTATATAATAAGTTTATCATAAACAAATTTAAATGTCAAGAAAAAGGAGACGAAAATATGACAGAAAGACCGGTCGTATTTTATAACAAAGGACAACAACTCAACGGGATACTACATTCGCCGGTGAATTGCGATGCGCTGTGCCCAGCGGTTGCTTTCTTTCACGGATTTACTGGCACGAAAGTTGAGCCACACCGGATATTCGTTAAGACTGCCCGCGAACTCGCCGCTATTGGGTTTTACGCCCTTCGCTTCGATTTCCGAGGCTCAGGCGATAGCGAAGGTGATTTCTCAGAGATGACCATCGGTGGCGAGGTTTCGGATGCTATCAAGTCTATCGACGTTCTCACTGCCATGCAAGGTGTAGACCCTGAACGCATCGGTATCTTGGGATTAAGCATGGGTGGCTGTGTCGCGGCATTTGTCTCTGGACAAGATAATCGTGTGAAGTCAACAGTGATGTGGGCACCGCTCTCGGACGATCCACCAGATCGGAAACAGGAAATCCTGGAGCGGTCCAAAAACACACCAACACCCGAGGAAATTGCACAGTTAAACCCAAACATCGTCGGGAAGGCGTTCTATGAAGAACTCCCCAACATATCACCTTCAAAGACCATTCAGCAGTTTACGGGTCCGCTCCTCGTGATTCACGGCAGTGGTGATGAGACGGTCCCGGTCTCCCACGGGAAACGATACTACGAATTGATGCGGGGGCGTGATGCATTGACGGAATTCGAAATTATTGATAAAGGCGACCACACCTTCAACACCGTCGGCTGGGAGCAAGCAGTCATCGCTAAATCGGTTGCATGGTTTCAACGGACATTGTCTAAGGAGGCACAAGGATGAAAAATTCGGGAACATGGCGAGAATATATGGTTCAACGCCTCGCTTCCGATCCAGGACGGATAGAGGGTTATCTTCAAGCAATTATGGAAGAATACCAAACTTTTGGAGATCCGCGAGTAGTCCTGTTGGCACTCCGAACCGTTGCTGAAGCAGAAGGGGGCATATCAGTACTTGCCAAGAAAATTGACATTGAACCAGAGGTGCTCTCGCAAGAACTATCAAACGACAAGGCTTTGACAATTGACATGCTCAAAACCATTCTTAACGCATTTGGATGTAGACTCTCAATCGAATCTCTGGAGCCAGAAGATCTCCACTATTCAACTACTCATTCTCCAGATGCAAGACTGATACGGACTGCCTCCAGCGCAACCGCTGCGTCCTCTAAACATGGCGGTTGATCCGCAGCATCTCGGATTTCAGAGAGCCACAACGCCTGAAGCGTCGGTTGCGGTGAATCCGGGATTAAGAGCGGTGTTACACCAACCGGTGTCCTGCAGTGCCATTCACCACCAGCATCGCTTATTGTACCTTCAGTGAGGACGTAGCGTTCATGCTCTTCGGCAGTGTTAATAGCAATGCCACCTGCCCATGTCCATTGTCCGATACCGCCACGTTTGAATTCAACGGTTAGTGTATTAATAAACCGGTCGTACTGTCCATTCTCTCTCAACCCATCGTAGACAGCATTCCTTTTAACGGATGTAGCACCACCGAAGAAATCGACAATCGGATAGATATGGTAGATGAAGAAATGGGCGGGTGTCCCTGATACCGGTAAATTGAAAAGGATCTCGGGACGAGCACCGCGACCGGGTGTGAGACGCACAAAAGAGGTAAGGAGTAAGTCGCCGAGTTCGCCTATCTTTTGCTTGAGTGCTTTATGGGTGTTGGAGACAACCTCTGGATGTGAGACTCGCAGCACACGACCTCGTTTTTCGGCAAGTTTCAACGCCGCTTCGCCTTCACCAACATCACTGGCAAGTGGATATTCCACAAAGACATGTTTATCCGCTTGCAACGCCGCAAGGACAATTTCCCCGTGGCTGTCGTTGTGCGTACAAATAACAACGCCGTCTAAATCCTCTCGCTCAACAAGACAGTGCCATTCAGGAATAAAGACCGCCGCGTGTTCCGTAGCGAGATGGCTGCCTGTCTGTTCATTTCTGGAGGCAATTGCTACAACTTCAGCGGTCTCCATTGGTGCAAATCGGGCGAGATGGTGCCGCGCCATTCCTCCCGAACCAATAATTCCAATTTTAATCTTCGTCATATTTTTTATCAGACGAACGCAAGATTCTTGCGTTTGCTTATGGGATTAAAAGCGTTTGACTGGAACGATGAAAGAAAGGAAGGATAGGTGCCCACACTTCCAACCTTCCACGCTTCCAACTTTTGCCTCTATCCTTCTATTCTTATGCCCATCCTTGACTTTCGCCACCGACGCGCGCAGCACTAATTTTCTCATAATAGCCACTTTTCCGATAGGCTGACAACGGGTGTGGGTCGCGCCCCACCTCCAAGCGCACCTGCTCCAAAAGCGGATTTACATCCGTCTCATAAGCGCGTTGGAGAATAGATTCCGCTTCAACCAAATCAGCGGCATCCTGTGCGGCTGCGAGTGCCTCCCGATCAACAAGCAGTGCTTTCGCATACGCCTTTTGCAGATTGCAGACAGATTGGATACTCGCTTCCACCTTCGGCTTCAAGTTATGGCTCTGATCAATCATATAGGCGATGTCGGTTTCTGTATCAGGATCGAGTTCGGCAGCGACCAATTCGGTGTAAATCAGGAAAAGCTCTTGCGGATTGATAGAACCGACTGTGAGATCGTCGTCGGCGTATTTCCGGCAGTTGAAGTGGAATCCGCCGAGTTTGCCTTCATCAATCAGGTAGGCGACGATGAATTCAATATTCGTCCCTTGCGGGTGGTGCCCTAAATCAATAAGGACTTGCGCTTTCTCACCGAGTTTCGTCGCCATGAGATAAGCAGTACCCCAATCAGGGAGGTCGGTATGGTAGAAGGCTGGTTCAAAGAACTTATACTCAATCAGCATCCGGGTGGCATCTGGAAGTGCATCGTAGACTTCGGCTAACGCTTCCTCCATCCACTGTTTACGCTTTCTGAAGTTCGACTGACCGGGGAAGTTGGTACCGTCTGCGAACCACAAACTGAGCAGATCGGAACCTGTTTTCTCCATAATGTCAACACATTCCAGCATGTGGTCAATGGCAAGGCGGCGGATATCAGCATCCGGGTTGCAGACGCTTCCGAGTTTATACGCCTGATCTTGAAAGACGTTCGGGTTAATCGCGCCGATACCGATACCGACATCTGCGGCGTACTGTTTCAATGCTCCCCAATCGTCGGTTTTATCCCACGGAATATGGAGTGCGACGGTAGGGGCGATGCCGGTGAAGCGGTGGACGGTGGCTGCGTCCTCCAAACGTTCAGCTGCATTCCGGGCTGCGCCGGGTTGTTCAAAGACTCCGAATCGGGTGCCGGAATTACCGTAGCCCCACGACGGTGTTTCGATATGCTGCGCTTTGAGATGTGCCTTGATTGTTTCTATCTGGATTCCCTGTTTTTCTAACTTTTCGACTAAAATATCATACGCTGGATTGCTCATGATGTTTTCCTTTCTTGAATAACGCCAGTTTGATAATAAATGATCTGCGTTCAATAATAGGTGCTTTCTCTTGCGCCCGCTGTAGCACAAACTTCCAGTTTGTGTGCTATGTGCGCAAACTCGGAAGTTTACGCTACAATATGCTTTTATCAAACTCACGTTGAATAGTTTTCGGTTGTCAGTCTTCAGTCTGTAGCAATCCACCCTGTGTTGGAATATACCAAGAGAGGGTGGTTTGTTACAAACCGCTCTTTAACTGAGAACCGATAATTGATAACTGACAACTGCTATATTGTCAACTCCTCAAAAATTTGTACAAGTTTTTCTTGTGTCGCGTTCGGGTCCTCAATGATGATGCGCGCCCCACCGATAACGTCCATGAACCCTAACTCACGCGGGTATCGAGGAACAACGTGCAAATGATAATGTGGGATGCTCGCACCGGAAGCATCGCCCATATTATAACCGACGTTGAAGCCGCGTGGCTGATAGGCGCACGTCAACGCCTCAAAACAGAGGCATTGGAGTTCGTGAAGCTCCTGAACCTCTTCCTGATTCAACTCCCGCACATCAACGATATGCCGATTTGGAAAGATTAAGAGGTGCCCCGGACTGTAAGGATAGAGATTAAGCGATATGGTAAAACGTTCGGTTCGATGTACCTCAAGTCGTTCGACTTTATCATTTTTTTCGACGATTGCACACAGAATACAGGGGACATCTGGGCGGTTTTTTCCTTTGGCATAAGGCATTTTATTCGGTACGAAGAGGTTGTGTCGCATGGAAGCGTTCCTATTTCCTATAGCACACCATGTCACATAAAGGCAGGCGACGCTAAAAAAGATTATATGTTTTTGACACATATATGATATACTATTTCAGTAAAGCATGCAAGCAGATAATTATTAGCAGTCGGTAAAGAGCGTTTAGGAAGTCGTCGGCACACTCCGTTAAACTTAATATTTTTTGAAGAAAGAAAACTGGCGCGGGTTATAATGAATATGGCAGTGTTAAACAACGAATATGGCAGTGTTAAACAACCCACCAGTTTTTACAAGTTGCGACGAAAACCAGAGATGAAAATCTGATAATTCTGTCCGTACCAAGCATGTTCTGTTTCTTCTTATCTTGTTTTTCCCATCAACAACTTTGCACATAACCTTCTTTCCAAATCATATAAATACACCTTGCTCGCGAACAATGGGCTGCGGGCATTCCGTAGGAGATTTTCATGGAAAATAAAAATTCTGCTGCCTCCGCGCTGCCCAATATAGACGGTGAAGATGTGACGACGTGGGCACTTCCCGAAGGCGCGATGGCTCGATTGGGGCGTGGCAGTGTCCGCGATATGGCATTCTCACCCGATGGACAGTACTTTGCTATTGGCACATCAATTGGGCTCTGGTTATATGAACTCCCGACACTCTCCCCGATTGCTCTCTGGAATACGGAACGCGGAATGACTGATCATGTCACATTTTCACCCGATAGCCATCGGATTGTCATGCGCACGTTTGCTGGAAATTTAATAGTATGGAATATTCAAAGCGGTGCTTGTATAGCACAAATGGAGGAATTGGACAATCAAGAGATTTGTCCACCCGTTTTCTCTCAAGACGGGCAACACCTCATTGCTGCTAATTACCGCATGAAAAACAGGAAGATTTATGTTTGGAACTCACACACCGGCAAGCAAGTAAGAGAAACGGAAATACAGCATCCTTACGATGCCTACCCCCTCTGCTTTTCCCCGGATTTAAGCCTGTTGGCAGGTAAAAACAGTGATCCAGATAACATTGGTGATGGCGATTCAATTACGGTCTGGCAGGTAAACACTGGAGAACAAATTGCCAACATCACAGGATATTCTGAGCCGGTGCGCAAGTTTTGCTTTTCGCCATGCGAACAGTTCCTTGCCGTCGGGGGTTGGGACGGCACAATACATGTATGGGATGTGGTAAGTGGACAATTGGAAAGCAGCTATACCGATTATGGGGAATCCCAAATGTATCCATATTTTCTCTCAGAGGGTGAACTGATTACTGCAGCAGTTTCTGAACGCAAGATTGAGATTTGGCAGGTAGAAAAAGGTGAGAAATTGGATGAATTTGAACACCGCGGGAACAGAAGCACGGTTCATTTTTCTGATAGTGGAACACAATTAGCACTCGTAAACTCCGGCGAGATCCAAATCTGGACAAAAGGTAGCAATTTCGACGCGCACACGACTTCAACCCTTCATGGACACATCTCCACGGTGGATACGTTAGTCTTTTCTGCAGACGAAAAGACGCTCGCTTCTGCGTCTTGGCGTGACAACGTTCTTTTATGGGACATCACAAGTAAAAACTCTTACCGTCCACGGGGTGAGAAATTGCCTGCAAGCTCACATAATGTCTACCGATCTCCGAGTGGAAAAATCATTTCCATCAACGTATATGGAGATAACCCAAACGTGTCGGAAGTGGGCAAGAGTGAACCGCTTACAGAACTGGCCGGACCGGAAGGAAGTTTGGGACGCGCCAAAGCGTTCTCCCCTACAGGAAACCGGATCGCAAGCGCGGACAGTAATGGCAATATACACATCTGGGAACGCACGTCAACCTTAAATGATATGAGAGAAAGCGAAAATTGGAAAAAACACACTACAGTCATCAACGATGAAGAATTTATTTATGGGTTGGGGCATAGTCCGACCGGACTGGCGTTTAGCCCAGATGGAAAACGACTTGCGAGTATATCACGGTCACGAGATTGGAAAGCCTGTTTGTGGGATGTTGATTCAGGCGAACAGATCTCTGAACTTCCTTTAAAACCGCTAAGCGGCGGAACGTATCGTGGATATGACACCGGAATAGCGTTTTCACCGCGCGGCGACATCATCGCTGGTGGCAAATGGGGTGAGATTGTGTTGTGGGACGCAATAGATGGTAAAACACTTATGACGCTCCCACAACCCGAAGAAAGTCAAAGACCGATTACGTTATGCTTCTCACCATGCGGAACGTATTTGGTTTCCGGCGCGTGGTGGCAAAGGGGTTTACAGAAGGTACCTATCCGCTTATGGGAAGTAGCAACTGGCGAGAATATCGCCACTTTTTGGGGACATACCACCGATGTGCAGTGTTTCGTATTTTCGCAGGATAACACCATATTAGTGAGTGGTGGACACGATGGCGCAATCTATCTCTGGGATATGAAACCTTACCTGTAGAACATAAGGAGACGTTTTGATGGAAAAGAAAAAATTAGCAAGTCCTGTAGTTGGTGCTAACGGAGATGATGTGACAACTTGGGTTCTTCCCGAAGGCGCAATCGCACGATTGGGGCGGGGTAGTGTCGGTGATATGGCATTTTCGCCCGATGCAGAGTACTTCGCAGTTGGGTCGTGGATTGGACTCTGGTTATATGAACTCCCGACGCTATCCCCGATCGCGCTATGGGATACCGAACGCGGCATGACTGGTGGTGTCAGTTTTTCACCCGATGGCAGCCAGATTGTCACGTCCACCTTTGGCGGGAATGTAAAGATATGGGATATTGAACGGGGTATCTGTACAACCGAGATAGACGATCATCGCAGCAAGAGCGGTATTTCTTCCAAACCCGTTTTCTCCAAAGACGGGCAATACCTCGCTGCTGCCAACTGCCGCATGAAAAGTGGGAAGATTTACGTCTGGTGTCCGCACACCGGCACGAAAGTCCGAGAAACGGAAGTCCACTCCCCCTATGATGCCTACCCTCTCTGCTTCTCTCCAGATTTAAGCCTACTGGCAGGTAAGAACAATCCCCAAAAAAATACAGGTAGGAATATCCCTGACGGTGATTCAATTACGGTCTGGCACGTGGAAACTGGGGAACAAATTGCCGACATCACTGGACATCCCGAACCGGTGCGAAAATTCTGTTTTTCCCCATGTGGACAGTTCCTTGCTGCCGGTAATTGGCACGGCGCAATACATGTATGGAATGTGGAAAGCGGACAACTGGAGACGACCTATACCGATTATGGAGAATCTCAGATGTATCCATATTTCCTGCCAGAGGGTGAACTGATTACCGCCGCAGTTTCCGAGCGTAAGGTTGAGATTTGGCATGCAGAAAAAGGTGAAAAACTGGACGAATTTGAACATCGTGGGAACAGTAAATTCGTGAGCTTTTCGGACTGTGGAACACTATTAGCAGTTGCAAGTGAAAGTGAAATCCAAATCTGGACGAAAGGTGATAATTCCGATGATCACACCCTTGCAACCCTTCACGGACATATCCCTACAACGGACACGTTAGCCTTTTCATCAGATGAAAAGACGCTTGCCGCTGGGTTTTGGCGTGATAACGTCCTTTTATGGGATGTCGCAAGCAAACGTTCATACCGACCACACGGCGAAAAACTGCCTGGGACTTCACATAATGTTTACCGTTCCCCGAGCGGGAAAATTATTTCCATCAACAAATATGGAGATAACTTAAAGGTGTGGGAGGTTGGCAAAAGTGAACCCTTCATTGAGTTGGCTCCAGTGGCAGCAGGTCTAAGTCGCGCCAAAGCGTCCTCACTCACGGGATATCGGATTGCAAGTGCAGATAAAGAACACAATATCCATGTTTGGGAATATACACCAACAGCAGAAAGCGGAAGTAAAGACAACGCGTGGAAAAAACACGCTACGCTTGTAGGACATACGATGTATATCAGAGGACTGGCATTTCGCCCGGATGGAAAACGACTTGTGAGCATAGCTGCAGGTATACCGGACGCAGCAAAAGCACCAAAGCGAGATGCCCGATTGTGGGATGTTGACACCGGGGAAGAGATTGCTAAGTTAGCAACAAAATTCTCAGATTCAAAACTGTATGGGGGATCCGCTGGTAACATTGCAGGCATCGCATTTTCGCCGCGTGGCGACATAATTGCTGGTAGTCAGTTTGATGAGATTATATTGTGGGATGCAACAGACGGAAAAACGCTTATGAGGATTCCACAACCGAAAGAAAGTCGCCGACCGATTACGTTATGCTTTTCACCGTGTGGCGAGTATTTGGCTTCCGGTGCCTGGTGGCAGTCAGGTTTGCAGAAAGTACCAATCCGTTTGTGGGAAGTAGCAACAGGTAAGAACATCGCCAGGTTTTGGGGACACACGACTGATGTCCAATGCTTCACATTTTCGCAGGACGGCACTCTTCTCGTAAGTGGTGGGCACGATGGCGCAATCTATCTCTGGGATCTGACTCCGTATCTATAAAACACAAGGAGATATCTTGATGGAAAATAGAAATACGCAAGCAGCTACTTCGTTTAGTTTTGACGACAGTGACGTAGCCAAATGGGCACTCCCTGAAGGTGCGATGACTCGATTCGGGCGAGGTTGTCTCCGTGATATGGCATTCTCACCGGATGGACAGCACTTCGCTGTGGGTACAAATATAGGGCTTTGGTTGTATGAACCCTCGACGCTATCGCCAATCGCGCTGTGGGAAACGGACAGGGGGTATATTGACAATGTTACATTTTCACCTGATAGTCAATGGATTGCCTTACATAGATACCACGAAGCAATCAGGGTGTGGGACATTCGGAACAAGGTCTGTATTGCTGAGATGGAACTTACGAAGGTACAGGACCGTTGGGGACTTTCCAAGCCTGTTTTTTCTCAAAATGGAGAATGTCTCGTTGTATTTAATGGACGCGAGTATAACAGGAAAGTTCAGTCCTGGTCCCCACAAACCGGTGCACTACTCAGCGAAACTGAGATTTTATCGACTACCTACGGTGTCTATCCTACCTGCTTTTCTCCAGATTTAAGCCTGTTAGCAGGGACGTGTTACATTAGAGATAGCCGGACCGCTGAATTCATTGCCGTGTGGGACGTGGAAACAGGTGAACAAGTTGCTCGACTTGACTGGTCCGAGGAGAGGTGGGGGCGACTCTGCTTTTCGCCGTGTGGACGGTTCCTTGCTGCCGGTAGTTCAGAGGGTAGGATTCAGGTATGGAACGTAGAAACCGGAAACCTTGAGGAAACCTATGCCAAACACGAGAATGCGCAGATGCATCCGTATTATCCACCAGAAAGTGGGTTGATTGCTGCAGCGGCTTCGCCATCTCAATCTAAGATTGAGATATGGAATTTAGAAAAAGACGAAAAAATTGATACATTTGAACAGCAGGACAAAGGCAATTTTGTCCGCTTTTCAGAAAATGGCACACAATTGGCTTATATTGATAGTAATGAAATCAAGATATGGACGAAAGGTAGACCTACCGATCAAGCGTCCCCGACCATTCAAGGCCCCACAAGGCCTGTCACTGTCGGTTCATTAGTCCTCACGCCGGACGAAAAAACAATAGTGGCTGCGTACTGGGGTCGGAAAGCATTCTTATGGGACGTTTCAAATCAGTGCGTACGACACCCAACTGAAAAAGAACTGCCAGATAAAACATATAAGGTTTATCTATCTGCTAACGGTAAAATCTTTGCTACAAGCAGAGATGAAGACACCCCAAAAGTGCGGACGTTTGGCAGCAGCGAGCCTATTGCTGCAATCCCTTTCCCTGAATCGGAACTGATATCGACAGAGGTACTCGCGCCAACAGGACACCGATTAGCCGCTGTTGATAGAGATCGCACTATCCATGTATGGGAACGACCTTCTCCATCAAATGGTGGGGATCGGAGAGAGAATTGGGAAAAGTGTGCAGTACTTATAGGACATCCGAAAGGTATTGGAACGTTGGCGTTTAGTCCCGATGGAAAACGACTCGCGAGTATCTCAATAGATCGAATTGCCCTATTGTGGGATGTTGATACAGGCGAACAGATTACTGAGATGGATTTACCCGCACCGGTAGGCAAAAGGATAGGTCCTCATACCGCCGTGGGCGTAGCGTTTTCACCACTTGGTGACATAATCGCTGCTGGACATCGAGGCGATATTATGTTGTGGGATGCAACAGATGGCAAAACCGTTATGACGATCCCACAGCCCGAAGAAAGTCAAAGAGCGATTGCGTTATGCTTCTCGCCGTGCGGAACGTATTTGGCTTCCGGGGCTTGGTGGCAAGGCGGTTTGCAGAAGGTGCCTATCCGTTTGTGGGAAGTAGCAACTGGTGAAAATATCACGACTTTCTGGGGGCATACCACCGATGTTCAGTGTTTCACGTTCTCGCAAGATGGCACCCTTCTCGTAAGTGGTGGATATGACGGCGTGATTTACCTTTGGGATCTGAAACCTTACCTGTAGAACACAGGAGACATTTCCATGGAATACAAAGAATTAGTAATCCCCGCGCCAATCGGTGCCAGCGGAGATGATATAACAACTTGGGCACTCCCTGAAGGTGCCATCGCACGATTGGAGCGTGGAGGTGTAGGTGGCAAAAAATTCTCACCGGATGGACGCTATCTCGCTGTCGCAACGAAGATAGGGCTTTGGTGGTATGAAGTCGCAACGATGTCGCCTGTAGCACTCTGGGAAACAGAACGCGGTATGATTTCTAATATTGCCTTTTCGCCTAACGGAAAGTGGATCGCCGTTAGCAACTGGGATAAGGTTTTGACAGTTTGGGATATCCAACGTGGGGTCGGTATTGCACAGATGGAACTCTCGAACTTTCGGGATTCTTTCGTCTTTTCTCCCGACAATCGTTGGCTTGCTATTGGCAATCGCGACACGGGGAACGTTGAACTCCGAGAGCCAGAAACTGGCACGATAGCTTCAACATTGATTGAGGAAGCCGAAAACGATGGTGTGTTTAGGTGTCTTACCTTTTCGTCGGATACCCAGCTGCTTGCGTCCACGAGTCGTGATAATACAAATGACGATGCTGAATCCATAATCGTATGGGATGTTGAAAGCGGTGAACGGGTTGCCTGCCTCACGGGACACACCGGTTATATTTACCGTCTCGGTTTTTCACCATGCGGTAGATTTCTGGCATCTGGTGGAGAAGAGGATGGGACTGTCATCGTCTGGGGTGTTGAGGGTTGGGAAAAAATAAAAGCGCATACAGGTTACGGTAAATCTGATATGATTCCCTCTTATTCGCTGGAGGGAGTGCTCCGCGTCGCAGCAGTATCTTATGACGATGATACCGTCACCGTGTGGAACCTGGGAAACAACGAAAAACTTTACACTGCCGATTCCGAAGCACCCGTGACGTTTTCCAATGGTTCGCAGTTGGTTTACCAATACGGACCCGATTTTCTGGAAGTGTGGACACTGGGTAACCCAACCCCACGCCGAACCGTCCAGACACACATGTCATTCGTGGATACCTCTGAATCGCTGATATTTTCGCAGGACGGAAAGACAATAGTGGCGGAGTACAGATACGGTAGCGTCCTGTTATGGGATGTTGAAAGCAAACAGGCACGTCCAGCAATTGCATCAGAATCAGACGCGAAAAATCAGCACATTCATGTTTCTTCCCAAGGAGATCTCTACGCTACCAGTATTCACAAAAACACCGTCAAACTCTGGAAAGTCGGAAGTCGCGAGTCTCTAATTGCCGAATTCACCAGTAACGAACCTGCGCGTCTGGCTGCATTGACACCAACAAACAATAGATTAGCATCAGCACACGAAGGCGGTAACCTAATAGTATGGGATGTGCAAAGTGGCGACAAGTTACATGAGTTCAGACATCCGCTCCAGACACCAACCGATGATTCCGATCAGGTTGGGAAACTGATGTTCAGGCCAGATGGAAAACTCCTCATAAGTGACGCTCAATATGGACCAAATGTCCAACTCTGGGATGTGGAACGTGGCGAAGAAATACAGGAATTTCCAAGCGATGAATTCTGGGACATCGAAATGTTTTCTCCCTGTGGACGGTACCTTGTTGGCAGTGCCGGGAAAAACATTATCTTGTGGAATGTCAAACGTCGCGAAATCCTGACGACGCTCCCTTTTCTGTGGGCATGTGATTTCGCCTATTCTCCGTGTAGTTCATATTTAGCGTGCGGCGGTGAAGACCCAGAAGGCATTTTATTGTGGGATCTCAAACGCTGTGAAATCTATAAGCGATTACTGCTGCCGGAGGGGTGTCAGGATGTGCATTCGCTGAAATTTTCGTCCTGTGGGCAGTATCTCGCATTCGGGGCTGCTTGGGAAACAGGGATGGAAAAAGTGCCTATCTGCTTATGGGAGGTTGGGACCGGTAAACATATTGTCACATTTTGGGGACATACAACAGACGTGCAGGCAGTTGCTTTTTCTCCGAATAACGAGATTTTAGCAAGCGCGAGTTTCGATGGATCCATTCTTCTTTGGGATCTGAAACCCTATCTGTAGGACCGCCAAGGGGTTAGAGATAAAACGCACGCTGACAAAACTTCAAAGAAAAAAGTGACTTTTTTCTCGTTTCAATGTATGCTATTATTTTAATGCCATAAAACCAACGCGACACGGTTAGATAATCACTGTGGCGCGTCCGATGAGGATAAACGAAATGCCCACCCAGCACCCACTTCTGGATGTCAGAGAAATTGATATAGATATCGAAGTATATTTAGATGAGATCGGCGAAATCACATATCGGTTTCCGGTGTACGACGCAAGGGATCAGTCATTCCAGACAGTTGTGGACTCCCAACGTTGGTTCGTCAAACACGGTAACACACCACAAAATGTCACGTGGCTCAAGCAAGCCGTTCGTTTTCATGCCGCTGTCCAGCACGAAGCAGTTCCTCAACTGCACAACGCTTTCACCACACCCAATGGATTCACACTGGTCTATGACTGGATAGATGGCGAGGGGCTGCGTCCTGAAAGGGAACTCAGTGCCGATGAGGTCCACCCGCGGGACAGGTTTTGTGCATTGCCAGCAGCTGAAATCATTGACGTACTCAACGTCATCTATGATGTCCACATCCTCATCGAAAACAGAGGCTTCATCGCTGAA
>PYIY01000194.1 GCA_003635195.1 Candidatus Poribacteria bacterium
TTCAGTGTGATGCCTAAGATGTTCTGGCAGAAGATCGCAGTATTGTGTTTTTTCGAGTAGTAGTTTGAACAATAAGGCATCTTCTCTGCCTCCCGTGGTAGATTTGAATCATCCACACTGAGGGTGATACACCTTCGGGATTGCGTTGAAGCACTCTTACTTTCCGTATCTTTGATGAAATCAAGAGCCATCGCACATCCGAGTCGAAGATTCAAATGTTTCGCATGATAAAGACTCAGAAAGCTAAGATTGCGATAGAGACGTGATTTCGGTAGTTTCAAGGCATCTGCGACTTGATTCGGGTTGTAAAGTCCAAAGAGATGGCAAACACACAGCAGAAGTAGCGTTTCAACGACTTGCTGCCTCATCCGCCGAAAGTAAGAAGAAAGAAGGTCTTGAAAAAAGAGGGTAGATTTGATAAGCTTATACCGCATGAGATGTCCTCCGTGTTGACTCGAAGTTGGTTTTTCTGAGTCACTACGATGCCATCTCATGCCATAAAAATCAAGAAACTTCTTTAAAACTATCGCATTTTCATCTTGTTATACCTATGATCTATTGATGATTACTCACTCCTTGATAGATTTGATAAATATCAGTTAAAAAATTATAGAGTTTTTCGTCCTCTTTTCAGGATCCGGTGCGGTTAGGAGGGAAACACCCCAGCAAAAACACCGCACCTACCGGCCTGGGGGGTCCAAAATTGGACGAAAAAACCGAGAACTGAATGGTTCTGGGCTGACTGCTGAATTCTATGGACAATCGGACAGAAATTGTGATATACTATATATACTATGCCAACGAATCTTGAAAACATACGGAATTTCTGTATTTTAGGGCACATTGACCACGGGAAAAGCACACTCAGCGACCGACTGCTTGAGCATACCAATACGCTCACCGAGCGCGATATGCGGGAACAGGTGCTGGATCTAATGGATTTGGAACGTGAACGCGGTATTACCATTAAAGCCACCGCTGTCAAACTACACTATCCCGCGCCTGACGGAAACCGATATGAACTTAACTTAATTGATACGCCCGGACATGTCGATTTTACTTATGAGGTCTCCCGTAGCCTCGCGGCGTGCGAAGGCGCGATTTTAATTGTTGATGCCGCACAAGGGGTTGAAGCACAAACCTTGGCAAACGCTTATCTCGCTATTGACAACGACCTCGAAATTATCCCTATTGTCAATAAAATTGATTTACCAACGGCGCGCCCCGATGAAGCCAAACGGCAGATAGAAGAAGTTATAGGTATTCCGGCGGATGACGCGCTCCTCGTGAGTGCAAAAATGGGAATCGGTATCCCCGCTATATTGGAGGCAATTGTCAATCGGATTCCTGCCCCTGTAGGCGAAACTGAAGCACCATTGAAAGCACTTGTGCTTGATTCTGTTTACGATAACTATCGCGGGGTCATTATGTACACCCGCATCTTTGAAGGCACCGTGAAGCCGGGTGAAAAAATTCGGCTCATGGAGACAAGACGTTCCTATGAGGTTGAAGAGGTAGGCATCTTTACACCGGAGATGCAACAGACGTCAGAACTGCACACTGGGAGTGTCGGATACCTCATCGCTGGCATCCGAGAAATTGACAAAGCAAAAATAGGCGATACCATCACAGATCACGTGAGACCGACTGAAACACCACTGCCCGGTTATCGAGAGATGAAACCGCTTGTGTTCAGCGGCTTATATCCAGCAGACACAAACCAATTTCATGCGCTGCGAGAGGCACTTGACAAACTCCGCCTGAATGATTCCTCCTTTAATTTTGAACCTGAAACTTCCGTTGCACTCGGCTTCGGGTTCCGGTGCGGTTTTCTCGGTTTGCTCCACATGGAGATCATCCATGAACGTCTCGAGCGGGAATTCGGACTCGCCCTCGTCCGGACAGCACCGAGTGTTATGTACCGGGTTCACCTGAAAACTGGCGAGGACGTATACGTTGATAACCCGGCGCATCTCCCTGAGCCCAATAATATCGAACGAATAGAGGAGCCGTATGTCAATATTGACATAATTGTGCCGCGCGACTACATCGGAAATGCGATGGAACTTTGTCAGAAGCGTCGGGGTGTATATAAGCGGATGAACCAATTGGACGCGAGTCGTGTGCAATTGCTCTACGAACTTCCGCTGAGTGAAATGTTGATGGATTTCTATCCGAAGCTTAAGTCGCTCACCCGTGGATACGGCTCGTTAGAATACGACATCGGCGAATACAAAACAGAAAAATTAGTAAAACTGGATGTGCTACTTAACGGCGATCCCGTGGACGCACTTTCGACGATCTTGCCGCTTGATACAGCAGAAACGCGTGGAAAGACCTTAGTTAGCAAACTCAAAGAGTTGATCCCGCGCCAGATGTTTGAAGTGCCGGTTCAAGCCGCAATTGGTAATAAGATTGTCGCTCGTGAAACAGTTCGGGCCCTCCGAAAAAATGTCACAGCGAAATGCTACGGCGGTGATGTGACACGAAAACGGAAGTTGTTGGAGAAACAAAAGGAAGGCAAAAAGCGACTCAAACAGATTGGCAAAGTTGATGTGCCACAGGAAGCGTTCACAGCGATGTTGGCAACTGATGAGTAAACTTATCACCTCAGAACCAGATTTTTTCAAGGGAAATTAAACTGAAAAAAGGAGAACGCTTTTTAGTATAGAGGCTTCACAAGACTATGAATGATAATGACACCCAATTATCGAAATGGCAAAAATTTCGGAAAACCATCGTATGGGAATATTCCCAAGTCATTGTTGTCGCATTGATTCTCGTTTTTGGGTTCATACGCCCCTTCGTTGTTGAGGCGTTCAAAATCCCATCTGGTTCAATGGAAGACACACTTCTGATTGGTGACCGTATTCTGGTATGCAAGTTTATCTATGGCATTACAATCCCCGGTACAGATATAAAAGTTTTAGATTTCCATAAACCTGCCCGTGGCGACGTTTTCGTTTTCATCCCGCCACATGACCGGGAGCGAAATTTTATCAAGCGCATCGTAGCCGTTGAGGGGGACACTATTGAAACACGCGGGAATACACTTTATGTAAACGACGCAGCTATTGACGACAGCTACTATACGAAACACATGAGCTTCAGCCGCTTCAAGAGGGGCGATTTTCCACCGTTCCGTCAACCGGAATATATACCGGACACTGAAGTCTTTTTTGATTATACCCTAACGGAAACTCAATTCAGGCGGAAGTTCCCTGAAGGCAAACCATTTACTGTCCCGAAAGGCAAAGTCTTCGCGATGGGCGACAATCGAGACCAGAGTAGCGATAGCCGTTCGTGGGGGCCCGTAGACGTTAGCGACATCAAAGGGCAAGCTTTTATGGTGTATTGGTCATTTGACGCGCGGCCAGCAAAATTGTGGGAAGTGTGGAAATTGATAGGGAACGTCAGATTCAATCGAATTGGTAAGCTTATCCATGCGCAGCCCTGATGGGCAAGCCGAAATAAATTACTGGAATTAACGCATGCATCAAGATAGTCGATACCTTATCATCGGAACAGCAGGACATGTAGACCATGGGAAAACGGCACTGGTCGGGACCCTCACTGGCATGGAGACAGATCGACTTAAAGAGGAGCGTGAGCGCGGGCTGTCTATTGAATTAGGTTTCGCCTACTTTGACCTGCCCGATAGCGCGCGTGCTGGGATCGTTGATGTACCCGGACACGAGAAATTTATCCGAAGTATGCTGTCCGGTGCCTACGGAATGGATGTCGTCCTCTTTGTTGTTGATGCAAAAGAAGGGGTACAAGAGCAAACGCTTGAACACTTGGCGATCTTAGATTTGCTTGGCATTTCAAATGGTATCCTCGTCATGACAAAATCTGACTTGGCAACGCCTGATGAATTGGCAGAAGCGACAGAGATGACGCAGGAGATGCTCGTCGGTACAAGTCTTGAAGGGATTCCGACTGTGAGTGTTTCTGCATTAACTGGAGCAGGGATCGAAACGCTAAAGCGGACGATCGTCGAACAGGTAGCACTCGCGACAAAATCAGAGGAAAATGACGGTATCCCGAGGCTATACGTGGATCGGGTTTTTACTGTACAAGGATTTGGCGTTGTCGTGACCGGAACCCTCATCGGCGGATCAATCAATCGAGACCAGCGGATGGTGATCCTTCCACAAGGCGATACCGTTCGGGTCCGCGGCATACAAGTCCACAATGAACCCGCAACTGTCGCACAAGCTGGACAAAGAACAGCCTTAAATCTCTCTGGCACCTCCGCCCAGAACATTCAGCGCGGCGATGTCCTCTGCCCGGTTGAATATTCTCAGGTGACGGACAACATAGATGTGTCTTTGCAGGTGCTGTCCTCATTTCCGAGGCTCATTGAACATTGGAGCCGTTTTCGGGCGTATCTCGGTACCCGTGAAATATTTTGCAGGCTGATTCTACTGGTAGATGAGGCAATTTTGCCCGGGGACAGTGTGCAAGTCCAACTCCGTTTAGAGCAACCGATTTTAACGTTTAGAGGCGACCGAATCATTTTACGCGATTTCTCAGCGCAACATACAGTTGGTGGCGGCGAGGTTATTAATCCGTTCGCGCCGAAGCACAAGCGGTTTACGCCAGAAACTATTGCGACTTTAGCACAGTGGGAAGAAGCCGATGACTCCGAGATCGTTAACACTGTATTGGTCAATAGCGAAACGCTCTGCGTCCCAGAATCGTTTCTTTATTACTATCTCCCACATTCGCAAGCGGATGTAAAAACCCTCTTAAATAGTCTCGAAACTGAAGGGAAAATTGTCCATTGGGATAAGTCGGGTAGGGTACCCCTCGTTTCCGACGCAGCACGGACATCGGCAGCGCAAGAAGAAATCGTAGACGCATTGGCAGCGTTTCATGCGGCACAGCCGCTTCTGGCAGGTCAAAATGCATCGCAACTGCGCCGAAAACTAAACATAGACGAACTCGGTTTTGAGAAACTTGAAAACCGACTCATTGCTGAGCGTCAGCTTGTTACGGAGGGGAACCTAATCCGTTTAGCATCTCACGAGATTCAGTTTTCCGAAGAGGAGGAGACAGCGAAAGAGACACTGGAGAAATTATTCTTGGAGGCGGGTATGAATACACCCGCACTCAGTGAACTCAACACGTTATTGCCAGAATACACACCGAAGATACTTGAATCTACATTTTTTGCCCTTATAAACTTAGGGCAATTCATCAAAATAGCGGATAATTTTTTCGTCCATAAAACCGTTTTTCAAGAGATACAAGAATTATTAATGGCTTATCTTTATGAAAATGATATAATAACTGTTGCGGAGTTTCGAGAAATTGCACATACCTCTCGAAAATACGCAGTCCCGTTCTTAGAGTATTGTGATAGTCAAAACCTCACGGTCCGAGACGGGAATGTTCGAAGATTGCATCCACGGCACTTGCAGGCATAGTTTGCAGTGTCCACTATGGGGGAGGATAGGGTCTGGTGGCTCTACCGGTCTTCAAAACCGGCTTGTCCATGCAAGTGGATAGGTGGGTTCGATTCCCACTCTCTCCCGCCATCAGTTTAGAAGTAGTAGGCACGCGTCGTTGTGTCGTAACAAGCACGAAACGGTAGCCATGCAACAACGGCGCATGGCGGATTTTTGAAAGGTGTGTGCCCTATTGAGACCTTCCTAACAACTCCCGTTAGGGCGAGATTAAAAAATGCTAAAAACGCTTCCGATAGTCGACGCAAAAACTGATCAACGTCGTCATCCGTCGTGGATTAAGGCGCGAATTCCGGGCGGTAGAAACTACGCTGACCTCAAAAAACTCATGCGGAATTTGCAGCTTCACACCGTTTGTGAAGAAGCGCGATGTCCGAATATCGGTGAATGCTGGAACAGCCGTACCGCCACCTTCATGATACTGGGTGATGTCTGTACGCGGCGATGCATGTTCTGTGCTGTGAAAAAAGGAGCACCTGGAGGCGTTGTTGATACCGATGAACCGCGACGCCTCGGAGAAGCGGTCGGTTACCTCAAACTAAAACACATCGTTATTACCTCAGTCAATCGTGATGATCTCACCGATGGTGGTGCCAGCGTCTTTGCTGAATGCATCGCCGAAGCACGGAAACATCGCCCCGGATGCACAGTAGAAGTGCTTATCCCTGACCTTGAAGGGAATTGGGACGCGCTTAAAGTCATCGTGAAAGCGCGTCCTGAAGTACTGAATCACAATACAGAAACAGTCCAGCGTCTCTACCGCCGCGTCCGCCCTTATGCGAATTACCAGCAGACCTTGACCCTCCTTCAAGTCAGCAAGCAGCTTGATGCACAGATGCTCACAAAATCTGGAATCATGGTGGGTTTAGGTGAGACTGTGACGGAACTCTTAGAAACAATGCAGGACATCCGCAACACCGGATGTGATATTCTTACCATAGGGCAATATCTCTCACCCTCTCCACGCCACCTACCGATTCAGCGTTACTATACCCCTGAGGAATTTGATGAACTCAGAGAGGCAGGAATAGAAATGGGATTTCGGCATGTAGAATCAGGACCGCTTGTCCGAAGCTCTTATCACGCTGGCGAGCAAGCAAGGTTAGGATAACGGCTAATTACTAACCGCTGACAGTTAATTAAGGTTTACATAAAACCTGGTTTTTGGTAAACTGATGTCTGAGGCAATTATTTCACTCCGAAACGCCTCGTGTCTCTGTATAACACAATTTCTGAAATGATAAAAACTGGGGTTGTATCATTGCGTGAACAAGGAGGCGGAGCATGAAAAGGTCTATTTTCTCCAAAGCAACGGTTGATTGTCCACATACAGCACGCGTAGGTTTTGTCATCTTTGTAGTCTTAGCATTCGTTATGATACCGGGAACCGCTACAGCCAACACAGCGGTAGACATCCAACCCGTTACCAACGAGATGTTGCTTTCCGCACAAGATGATCAGGAAAGTTGGTTGATGTATGGACGGGACTACAGAAGTTGGCGATACAGCGAGCTGAAACAGGTTAACACTGAAAACGTCAAAAAACTCGTCACGAAATGGGCATTTCAGATTGGAACACCCTACGATAAATTTGAGTGTACGCCGCTTGTTGTTGACGGTGTGATGATTATCACAACGCCTTACAGTACCATCTATGCCGTGAATGCGAGAACCGGTAAGGAAATATGGCGATACGATTATGAACTCCCTGATGATTTAGCCATCTGTTGTGGCATGGTGAACCGTGGGGCTGCCATCTTAGGCGATAAAATTTTTTGGACAACATTGGATGCCCATCTCCTCGCGCTTGACGCGAAAACCGGTACGGTGCTATGGGATCGAGTTGTCGGTGATCTGACCAACGCTGAGTCCCTCACTGTCGCGCCTTTAGTCGTCAAAGACAAAGTGATTGTCGGTATATCGGGTGCAGAATATGGTATCCGAGGCTATATTGATGCCTATTATGCTGAAACGGGTGAGCAGGCATGGCGGTTTTATACCGTTCCCTCAAAAGATGAACCCGGCGGTGAAACATGGGAAGGCGATTCATGGATGACAGGCGGCGGCTCCGCTTGGGTCACCGGCTCGTATGACCCGGAACTGAATCTTGTCTATTGGGGAACGGGTAATCCCGCGCCGGACTGGAACGGCGATGTTCGGAAAGGCGATAACCTTTACACCGACTGCATTGTCGCCTTGGATGCAGATACAGGAAAACTCCAATGGCATTTTCAGGCAACACCACACGACCTATGGGATTGGGATGGTGTCAGTGAACCCGTACTGATTGATATGGACATTGATGGGAAACCTGTTAAAGCATTGATGCAAGCGAACCGCAACGGCTACTTCTATGTCCTTGATAGAACCAATGGAAAATTTTTATACGCGAGTCCTTACTGTGAAATGAACTGGTCTGCAGGCCTTGATGAAAACGGTCGTCCGACTGTTAAACCGGGTGTATCTACCTCAGAAGAAGGTACGATTCGGGTCTGTCCGGGTGTGGAAGGCGGAAAGAATTGGCCGCCCTCTGCTTATAATCCGCTCACAAATCTGCTGTATGTCTCCTCTTTAGAGCTCTGTGGTTCTTTCCATCAAGGGCGCGTCTTCTATCTGAAAGGTTTACCCTACCTCGGCAGCGGTATGACAGCAGAGAGAGACGAAGCTGGTGACATGATGATGTGGGGACATATCAGCGCGATTGATGTTTCTACGGGTGATATTAAATGGCAGCACAAAACAAATTTTCCACAATGGGGTGGGTGCCTCACAACAGCCGGAGGTCTTGTTTTTGCTGGCGATTTAGAGGGCAGATTTATGGCACTGTCGGCGGAAACTGGCGAAGTGCTTTGGGATTTCCAAACCGGATCAGGCGTTTTCGCACCACCAATTACCTATCAATTGGATGGAACCCAGTATATAGTAGTAGCATCAGGCGCAGTGAAATACGCCGAAGTTAATGCCCGCCAAGGCGGAACGCTCTTTGTATTCGCGCTCTTCGATGAGTAGCCATCAGCCATGGGTTATCAGCTTTCAGCCAGAGAGCGTTGTGACATTGTTATCGTCAGCAATTGCCACACGAACTACTGACTGCCGACGGTTAACTGCTCTCACTGCAAAGCAAGTCGAAAAAAGGAGGTAGGCCCGTGAAACACTATATCATTTTGTGGGTTACACTTTTTACAGTCCTTGTTTTCATATTGCCGAAGGCAAACGCTGACAACACATTGGAAGAGATTCGAGAAAAAGGTGTTTTGGCGGTTTGCATGGATGTCCGAAATCTGCCCTATTCCAACGCCGATCCGGAACTCCCTGGGTTAAATGTTGAAATCGCACATCTGCTGGCGGAGGAACTCGGGGTTGAATTAGAACTCCATTGGTTGAACACCCTTCGCGATAGCCTGCTTGCCGACATGTTACGTGGACATTGCGATTGCGTGATCGGAATCCCGATTGAAGAACGAGCGATGAGTGAATCCATCCAATTAGGAAAACGCGTCGACTTCTCTAAACCGTATTATGGAACCGGCTATATCCTGGTAAAGCGGAAAAACAATCCACAATCGCCTAAGACTTTGAATGACATCAAGTCTGAAATGATTGGGGCAGAAGGTGGATCTATTGCGAGCGATGTCCTTCGACAACAGGGATATAATCGCCGCGTCTATGGTTCACAAATTGCTGTTCTGGACGCTCTCCAGAAAGGGCAGATCGCTTACGGATGTGTCTGGGCAAACGCGGGTTGGTTGATTGAGAAAGGTTCCCGAATTCAGCAAGCAGACCAGATAAGCACAGTTTATCCTGAATTAGAAATCGTCGAAGGATATATCCCAGAACCTCGCTTCCGTTGGAACGTCTCTATCGCTTTCAGTAAAGAGACACCGACCCGAAAAACACAAGACTTTCAAGACGCTGTTAACAAGATTATCGAAGAGAAATGGAGTGAGGAAAAACTTAAAGAACTTTGTGAAAAATACCATTTACCTTACTTCGCCCCATTTCAGGAGGAGGAAAAGAAATGATGTACTTCAATCACAAGTCTGCAAAAGTGCCTTGTCCATCTGAGTGTACAACTTCTACCACACGCATAGCGTGGGGTATCCTCTTCTTCCTTGCAGGTGTGAGTTTATTCCTTTTCGTACCTGTAAATGCCCAAGAGCTCGAGGTGGACATTGCCCCCGCAGCACCGAGAGAAGATAGCACTGATGAAGATGTGATAGATGGCGCGTTCTATTTCCGTTTGATGTGTTGGGGGTGTCATGCAGGAGAGACACGCGGTGGGGAAGCACCGGACCTCTTTAAACCCCAATGGCTTTACGGATGGACTGATGATGGTATTTTCCAGACTATATTCAACGGACTTCCGGGAACTCGGATGCAAAAGTTTGGTGGCAAACTCTCTAACGAAGCGATTAATATGATTGTCGGTTACGTTCGTGCAGAACAAGCGAAAGCAGCAGGTGTCTCCTTAGAAGAGATAAAATCTTCTGAGGAATGGACACCCTATATGGAGGGCGATGTCAAAGCAGGGGAAGCCCTCTTTTTCTCAGAAGGGTATGCTTGTGGTAAATGCCACACAGTTCACGGCAGAGGTGCTACCGGCACTGGCGGCGAAATAGGTCCCGATTTAACTTATATCGCTCGTACGCGTTCCCCACAGTTCATTGTGGAGTCTATTCTCAACCCACGTGCCTATATAACGGACGAATATAAACTGCTCGCGATAGTCACCAAAGATGGCAAGGAAATTACGGGTAGGAAGCGATATCTGTACGATCACAGAGGAAATAAGAATGATGAGGTTGTGCAGATACTTGATAGTTCAGGGAAATTGTGGACGACTTACTTCACAAAGGATTTACAGAGTAGTAGGGTCCCAAAAGCAGGTGTTATGCCTGAAAATTATGCAGATATCCTTTCCGTGAAGCAGATGCACGATCTTTTAGCCTACATGTTCACACTTCAATAGTTATTAATCGCCTGCTGCGCAGACTTTCAGTTTCCAGTTAAGCGCGCGGCAATTGCGAAGGTTTTTATCAACAACCATGGGTTACTGACAACTGACAACTATGAAAAGAGTTAAAATATGATCCGTGTAATTATTAATGGGGCATGTGGCCGTATGGGACGGCTCATCATCCAAGGTGTTACCCAACAAGACGATATGGAAATTGTTGGCGCAATCGAATACCCCGAACATCCACAAATCGGGAGCGATGCCGGTGTTGTTGCAGGTATTGGCGAAATTGATGTAGCCATTACGGGTGAACTCAACGATGTACTTGGAGATGCAGACGTTGTTATTGAGTTTTCAAAACCCGAAGCGACGTTAGAGCATCTCAGGCAGGTGGTCGAGGCAGATAAAGCGATGATAATCGCGACAACTGGGTTTAACTCCGATGAACTCTTGACTGTCAAGGAACTCGCATCTCAGATTCGCTGCGTGATGGCACCGAACATGAGTCTCGGTGTCAACGTGATGATCCAAGCACTTGAACTCATTGCCAAAGCACTTGGAGATGATTACGATATTGAGGTCATAGAGGCACATCACAATCACAAAGCAGATTCACCGAGCGGCACTGCACTACGGTTAGCAGAGACAGTCGCTGCAGCATTAGAACGCGATTTAGATGAGGTCGGGGTTTACGGTCGCCACGGTATTGTTGGCGCGAGACCAAAGAAGCAGATTGGTATCCACGCCGTGCGAGGCGGCGATATTGCTGGTGATCATACGGTGCTGTTTGCGACGGAGGGCGAACAATTAAGCGTTGTCCACCGCGCACACAGTCCAGAGGCATTTGCCAAAGGTGCGATTCGCGCAGCGAGATGGATCGTCGATGCCCCCAAAGGATTACACGATGTCAGCGAAGTCCTTTTTCAGAAGTCGTCGCTATAAGGAATCCCGATGATCCGTATTGTTATTACTGGTGTCTGTGGTCGAATGGGAAGGTGTCTCACGCGCGGCATCATCCAACAAACCGATATGAAACTCGTTGGAGCTATCCAATATCCATCACATCCACAAATTGGGAGCGATGCAGGTATTGTCGCTGGCATTGGAGAGATCGGCGTACCTATCACGGATAAACTTGACGATGTCCTCCAAAACGCCGATGTCGTCATTGAGTTTTCAAAACCGAAAGCGGCTTTAGGGTATCTTCAACAGGTTGTCAATACAGATAAAGCCATAGTTATCGGAACAACAGGGTTCGATTCTGATGAGCTTGCGACTGTCAAGGAACTGGCATCCCGTATCCGCTGCGTGATGGCACCGAACATGAGTCTCGGTGTTAATGTAATGATTCAAGCACTCGGTTTAATTGCCAGAGCCCTCGGAGATGATTATAATATTGAAGTCATAGAAACACATCACAGCCACAAAGCAGATTCACCGAGCGGCACCGCCCTTCGTTTGGCTGAAACGGTCACTGAGACGCTTGGAAGAGATTTGGGTGAGGTCGGCATTTACGGCAGACGCGGTATTATTGGTGTGAGACCGAAGAAACAGATTGGTATCCATGCAGTGAGAGGCGGGGACATTGCTGGCGATCACACAGTACTGTTTACAACCGAGGGCGAACAATTAAGTGTCGTCCATCGCTCCCACAGTCGAGAAGCATTCGCCAGAGGTGCGATTCGCGCAGCGAGATGGGTCGTCAATGCTTCCAAAGGATTGCATGATGTTAGCGAAATCCTTTTTCATTCTCAGAAGTCCGACTAATTGGATGCTGCAACGTCCCTCACGAGCATACTCCGCGTCTATTATATTCACCACTATTTTATTTTTTATAATCGGATGTGAAGATACAACGTCTAAAAAACAGATCCGGTACGAGTGGAAAACCGTCATGGAAGGCGATTGGAGCTCGCACCTATACGATGTCCATTTTGTAAACGAAAATCTCGGTTGGGCAGTCGGTAACGCTGTAGACATAATTCCAAGTTTAGACGCTGAGGAGAATGCGGAAAGCCTCATCATCCAGACAACCAACGGCGGTCAGACATGGCACAGACAGAACAGTGGTATTCTTGGCAAGCCGTTGCGAAATGTCTATTTTCGCTCTGCCTTAGAAGGCTGGTGTATCGGTGAAGGCGGTGTTCTGATCCATACAACAGATGGTGGAGAAACATGGCAGCAGATTGAAACAGGTACAGCAAACAATCTGCACGATTTTTTTATAGGCGAAATTACAGGCTGGATAGTTGGAGACTGGGGCACGCTGCTGAAAACAACCGATGGTGGACGGACGTTTACAAAGGTTGATGGAGAGACGTTCGACAGAAAATCGCTGAAAGGCATCCATTTTGTAGATGAAAATCTGGGTTGGCTGATTACGTCAACAAATCTTGGAAACGCCGGCTACATTTATCGGACAACCAATGGCGGGGATACTTGGGAAGAACAGTTCACTACAGAAACCGCTCTGTTCAACCTTCACTTTATTGACAAACAGACGGGTTGGGTTATAGGGGATCGACGGAGTGTCTATGCAACGACCGATGGTGGGCAAACATGGCAATTCATCACAGATGGAAGCAATCAACGCCATAAGACGAGTTATGGACAACCCGAATATCTCGGTAAAGAGCCGCTGCACACTTTTACACTTTATGATATTGATTTCGCGGATGCCCAAAATGGGTGGATCGTTGGCGACTTAGGTGTGGTTTTGCATACCTCGTCCGGTGGGAAAGGAAAATGGAAACATCAACGCGGTGGTCCCCGTTTTCACAACAGTGCTGATGCTGTCCTATTGGGTGTCGATTTTGTCTCTAAACAGTTAGGCTGGATAGTTGGTGAAAATGGTACGATCCTCCACACCCGCAACGGTGGCGTAACATGGGAGTCGCAATCGAGTCCGAGTCATCTTTTAGTAGGGGTCTGTGCTGTCTCCCCGGAAGAAGGATACGTTGTGGGGGATCGAGGAGCTATCTTACACACTGAGGATGGTGGTGCCGTATGGAACGCACAAGACAGCCGTACGACTGAGTGTTTCGGTGCCGCGCACTTTGTATCTCCACAAAAAGGGTGGGCGGTCGCGGAAGCCGGTGTAGTTTTGCAAACTACAAACGGTGGGACTGTGTGGGAACGCCAAACCTCGGGGACACAGCAGGATCTGCTTGGTGTCTTTTTTCTCGACGAAAAGACTGGCTGGTGCGTCGGAAGCGCGGGTGAGATCATCCACACAGGCAACGGCGGAAAGACCTGGGTCCGACAGAAGAGTGGAACAACTTGGAACCTTTTTGATGTCCATTTTATCTCAAAGAGAGAGGGTTGGGTGGTCGGTCTCTTTGGAACCGCATTACACACAGTTGATGGCGGTCATACGTGGAAATCTTCAAAATTAAGCCAGCGACTTAAAAAATGGGATCGGAGCGAGAATGTCTGGCTTGATACCGTCTACTTCGTTTCTCCAGAGAAAGGGTGGGTCGCTGGTATCAGCGGATTCATATTCCACACGGCTGATGGTGGAAAAACTTGGGTTCGCCAAGAGAGTCATACGAAAAACTTTCTGGATGATGTGTTTTTTATTTCTGAAACAGAAGGCTGGATTGTTGGAAAACAGGGGCTTGTCCTCCATACAAAGGATGGCGGCCAAAATTGGAGACCCCAACGGACAGATACCCGAACGGATCTGAAAGCTATTTACATAAGTAGCGTAAACAGCGGATGGGTGGTAGGTCAAAATGGAACAATTCTCAAATATGAAATAGTTACCAGTAACCAGTAACCGTAGGGGCGAGGTCGCCTCGCCCGCACGGGTTGGGAAACCCAACCCCTACGGTAACTTCTTTATCGGAGGTCCATAGGAAAAAAATGACAGACGAACAAAAATATCTATTCGACTTGCAAGGTTTTATCGTGTTGAAGGGTGTTATTCCACAAGAAGTGATCAACGCATGCAATGCTGTGCTGGATCAGTACGAAAATATGCCGCCTGAAGACTATCCATCGCCGTTGTGTCTTGGAACAGAGCGGACGGAAAAGGAACTCTACATCTCCAATATTATGGAAGCAGACAGTGTCTTTAACACGCTGATCGATATTCCAGAGGTGTTAGACGTGATTCAAGGCGTAACCGGTGGTCCCTACCGTCTCAATCATACCTACACAATTTACCGATGGGGCGGTGGTTATACAGGTTTGCACATGCACGGCACACCGATTATTCCGAAATGCCAATATCACTGCAAAAACGGAGAGATGGTTTCAACCTTGACAAAGGCTGTTTTTCCGATGTTGGATTGTGATGTTGAAGACGGGTGTTTCGCTGTTATACCGGGCGCACATAAGAGCAATTTCCCTAAACCTTGGGGAGGCCACCCCGATGAAAATCCTGTGCTGACCCCGATTCCGGCGAAAGCAGGCGATGCTATCATCTTTACAGAAGCATTGACACATGGCTCCGTCATCAATGTTTCCGGCAAACCGAGACGGACACTCTATTACTGTTATAGTATCGGTTATATGCCAGATTGGGGCGGTCAAGGTTTGCATTTTAGTCCAAATGTCATGGAAAGCCTCAGTGAAACCCAGCAGGCGATCCTGCATCTGAAATAGTTGTCAGTTGCCAGTTGCCAGTTGTCAGTTATCAGTTACAAGAGGTCTTAGATAGTTCCAAAGTAAGTACTGACAACTGAAAGATTTTTTTGGAGAAAAAATCGTACTGATAACTGATAACTATTCCTCTAACAACTGATAACTACTAAAGGAGAAAATTTTGGTTACACTCGCAGAACGGTTACAGAAACTTCCACCGTATCTTTTTGTGGATTTACGCCAAAAGATACAAGCAGCAAAGGCACGAGGTGTTGACGTAATTAGTCTCGGTATCGGTGATCCGGATATCCCAACACCAGACCCGGTTGTTGATACATTGGTGCAAGCGATTCAGGATCCTGAAGACCCCGATCGGCACCGATACGGATGTGACCTCCCTGTTGAGGATTTTCCACAAGCGGTACTTGATTTCTATCAACGGCGTTACGGCGTTACGCTGTCCGATGATCAGGTTGCCACTACACTCGGAAGTAAAGATGCCATCGTTAAACTGTCACTTGGCATACTCAACCCTGGCGACCTCGGTATTGCAGCAAGTCCGGGTTACCCTACTTATAACATCGGACACGTCTTTGCGAGTGCAACGACCTACTATGCCCCGCTTCTGCGAGAAAACAATTTCTATGTTGACTTTGACGCTATTCCTGACGAGATAAAACGCCTCGCCAAAGTTCTCTGGATCAATTACCCAAATAACCCGACAACTGCTACTGCTGACCTCGATTTCTTTGCACGCGCCGTGGAATTTGGGCGGCAAAACGGTATCCTCATCGCGCATGATAACGCTTATAGCGAAAACACCTACGACGGTTATCGTTCGCCAAGTATCCTGCAAGTAGATGGTGCCGCCGAAGTAGCCGTTGAATTTTTCTCTTTGAGTAAAGCGTTTAATATGACTGGATGGCGATTAGGATTTGTTGTTGGTAACCCAACCGCTGTTAGCGCAGTTAAAACTGTTAAAGACAACATAGACAACGGATCACTCCGGGCACTACAGTTTGCCGGTGTAAAGGCACTCTCAATAGCAGACGAAATCACACCTGCAATCAATGCGGTTTATCAAAAACGCCGAGACGTGGTGGTGGATGCGCTCACAGATAGTGGGTGGGCGATTGAAAAACCGAAGGCAACGATGTACATCTGGGCCCCTGTTCCACCTCGTTTCAACGGCTCAAGTCGCGCTTTTGCGACAGCACTGCTTGAGGAAGTAGGCGTTGTGGTAACACCTGGACTCGGATACGGACAATGGAGTGAAGGGTACTGCAGAATTTCCTTAACGTATCCAGATGAAGTCATAAATGAAGCGATTTCACGTATTCGCGTTTTTTAGATATTGGGTTTCTGCTCCAATTTTTCAAATCGGGTTCTTGGTGAAAGGATCAAAACGTAAGTCCGCAATAACCGTTCTGACCGAACCGCAAGGAAAATAAAAAAAATGATTAAAAATTTTATTTTAATCGTTATCATAACTTCTGCTGCGCTTTTTGTGTGTAGTGATACCGGGGCTGAACAAATTCAAACTTACACCGTTGCTGATGGATTGGTGGGTCCCGTGGTCCCTGTCATTTTCCAAGACAGTCGAGGTGTTCTCTGGTTCGGCTCCGATCGGGGTGGCGTAAGTCGGTTTTATGACAACACTTTTAAACCCTACGCCGGATCACCGGAGGGTTCTGAGGATGTTGAAGCGGGCGCACTGCTCGGACAGACGCAACAAATTGTTGAGGATAAATGGGGACGCATCTGGTTCATCTCAAGGGATCCTTCAGAAAAATCGGGTAAGATTAGTCGGTTTGATGGCAGTTCAGTCAGGTTTATCAGTACTGGGAATGCACTCATCGTGGATCAGCACGGTGATATATGGGTCGGTGAGAATCAGGTGCTAACGAAGTACGTGGCGCAAGGGATCGAAAAACTGCCACAGGCACAGCCGCATGAAATTATCGGTGAAGATCTGGTACGCTCCACAAGTTTAACGATAAGTGCCATTTTTCAAAGCAAAGATGGAACTCTTTGGCTCGGCGGGAGCGAAGGAGAAGCGGAAAAAACTGGCGTAATTCTGACTTTTCGAGAGAACCCGTGGAACCGTCCCGAACTTGGTGGAGAAGGTGATACGGACGATGCCATAGACGACGGAACCCCACGTATCCATCCGAATGCAGGATTCACGCGGCCTGATATGTCCACCCTAAATGCTTACACGTCAATTGAGACGATAGCTGAAGATGCCTCTGGGGATCTCTGGTTCGGTGGCGATAACTTGCTCCTGCGGTTTGATGGAAAAGACTTTAAACAAATTCTTCCAACTGGGTCTATTTTCCCACCTGGGACTAGAAGACCTGGGTCTATTTTCCCACCCGGGTCCAGAAGACGTAGCTCTTCAAGAGGAATACCTATTGGAAGACCCGCCTCAATCCAGATTGATACAAAAGATCGCGTCTGGTTTAGTGATGGGCGACCTACAAGACAGTGGAATGGCTCACTGCTGCAGCGGCACAGGGATCTACGCGGGTTTCTTGAATTTGAGGATAAATTGGGCAATCTGTGGTTCACTGAAGGACATGGGATACATCAATATGATACAGACCTGAAAAGAATTCCGAGTACTGTTAATAGTGCACTTGGAAGTGACGAGATTCGGACGGTTTTTGAAGCTGTTGATGGCAAATTATGGTTCGGACACAATAATGGCGTGACAGTATTTGATCCGACCCCCGCAGTTAGCACACAGGCAGGACTCGGCACGAAACGGATTCAGACGATGTTTGAGGATAGCCGAGGCTTCCTCTGGTTGAGTGTTCCCGGTGGGGTCGCGCGTTATGATACCAAAACAGATGAAAGTTCCACAGACCCCTTAAGGTTAGACCCGACCCCCAACATGCCTACCTTGGAACCGCAAGGCATCCGTAGTGGAAGTGGACGGCCGCAGTCAGAAATCGTGAAAATATTTGAAGTCGGTGGAGATATCTGGTTCATAAACGAACCGGAATCCCACTTCCGTTCCACACGCTATACATTCTTCCGGTACGCAAACGCAAGTTTCGATCATCAAATTTCCATCTTTATTCGGACGAAAACCGGACCCGGAGGGGAACGCTCCGATAGCAACACCGATGTACTTGTTACCGAGGGAGAACATGTATGGCTGGCTTTTGGTGGACATCTTTTCAAAGCGGACGCGACAGGACTTTTATGGCTTACAGAAAGAGGCACAGAAAGAATTCTTTTTCAAAAAACCGCGGAAATGCGTCAAGGCAGAAGTGTGCAAGAAATAGAACCCGGCGCAGTTGCTATTACGGACTTATACAGAGATGCTAAAGGTAGACTATGGGTGCATTTTGGGAACGGAAACGTGAAACGCTACCCGAAGACTATTGATCGCGCAGCATCTACAACGCGCCTTATTGAATCAGATGTGCTTAACCTTAAAGCAACAACACTCCTGAAAACGACACCAGTGGGTAAATGGTTTTTCAATGCGGTAACAGGCAGGTTGATCCGCTGGAATAACATCGAAACCGGTGAACCGGTTGTGCTTGAGGGTGAGTCCACTGCTGCCCCGCTTGCGGTATGGCAAAACCCAACGGAACAGAATGAGGACATCATTTTTATCTTTTCAAGTGCCCTGAAGACATATCGTGGCACGGTGTTAAACCAAACTCAGGTTATCGATGAACTCGGCACAGTAAACGCCTCCTTGACTTCTCAAGACGGTGTCCTTTGGCTCGCAACATCTCGTGGGGCAGTCCGCTACGATGGGGAAAATCTAACAACTTACACAACAAAAGAAGACGGATTTTTGGTGGACAATGTACGTGACGTAATAGAGGATAGTCGCGGCAATATATGGTTCGCAACGAGGGGCGGCGGCACCGTCCGCTACGATGGTGAAATCTTCCACAACCGAACAACAAAAAACGGTTGGGCACATAACAATATATCAAAAATCCTTGAATCCTCCGATAAAGATATCTGGTTTGCAACTGAGAGAGGTGTTACGCAGTATACACCCACGCGTGGGGGGCTGCCAGAATGTCGAATAATTACATTAGAGGCTGATAAACCTTACACGGATTTCTCATCCAACTTAGTCCTATCTGCGCGTGGTGCTAAAATTTTCAATGTACGCGGTATAAGTCCGCTTCGCGAGGGACTCTCGTATGAGTTTAAATTAATTGGACTGGATACGCCCGAATGGACAAAACTCTCAACGGAGGAATTCACGCTTTTGCCTACTAACTCTGGTCTGTCATTCGACCAGTGGACTCCGCTTTCGGCACCTGGATTGGCAAACCAGCAGGCTATAGACAACAGGAACGTTACGCAGGAATTTCAGAATCAAAATGGTATTCTACGAATCCGATATACAGGCCTTAAAGCGGGGAACTACAGTTTCCTCATCAAGGCATTCCGCGAAGATTGGGCTTACACCGCCCTACCAGCGGTTGTAGACTTTAGTATCCCGCCACCGATCTGGACGCGCTGGCGAACATATTTACCGACACTTATCTTTGTGACTGTTGTACTCTCTCTAATCGGTCGCCTCATTGTTAACCGACGACACACATTGCAGCTGCGCAATGCCATGCGGCAACAGGAAGAAGCAGAGATGCAACGCATCCGCGCTGAGTTGAGTGAGGCGCAGAATATTCAGATGGGGCTGCTGCCTACGGAATCACCCGATACAAAGGGATTTGATATTGCAGGCATGTCGGTACCCGCCACACAAGTCGGTGGGGACTTCTACGATTACCTCACCGTGGCAGACGGACATACCGCTATTGCAGTAGCGGATGCTGCCGGAAAAGGGTTGCGCGGCGCGATGACTGCTGTGTTGACGAATGGAATGTTATATGAAGTCTCGCGTTTTGAATCCGAAGCCGCAGTCATTCTTAGTGACCTCAATACGGGGTTGGCCCCTCGGATGTACGGCCCCAGCTTCATCGCTATTAACTTGGCGGTACTCAATGAAGCCGAAAAACGGGTTGATTATGCCAACGGCGGTCAACCTTATCCGATTCTCAAACAAGGGACAGATATAATCGAAATTGAAAGCGGGGATCTGCCGCTTGGTAGTATGAAGCGAGTAGAATATGAATCCACTGCTTTCGATTTAAACGAGGGTGATTTCCTGATCTTACATACCGACGGTCTCATTGAGGCACTCAACATGGAAGGTGAGATGTACGGGACAGAACGGCTAATGGAATCGGTTTCGCGGATTTCTGATAGTTTTACTGCTGAGGAAACTGTACAGCACCTTGTTGATGATGCACACGCTTTTGTCCGTGAAGCGGAGCAATATGACGACCTCACAATCGTTGTTATCAAGCGATGCTCTACCGTTTAAGCGTTCCTGAAGTCAACAACTGTTTGGCGATACTCTTCAGGGAGACCGATGTCAAACCGTCGTCCCTTAACAACATATCCTGAAAACCCTTCCGCCTTTCGCAGTGCGTCTAAACAAGAAGTCAGTTGGAATTCGCCGCGTTCGCGTAGATTATGGGTGATGTTCTGTTCAAGAAAATCAAAAATCTGCGGTTGAATGACATAGATACCGAACACTGTCAAGAATCGATCCATATCCATACCATCTACGTGTAAATGCTCCATCGCATACTCAGGATCGGGTTTCTCGTAAAACTCTGTTACTGATAGCAATGCGTGCTCTTCTGTCCATACACCCGTAACGCAGCCGAAGTTCGAGAGCAGCTCAATCGGTGTTTTCTTAAGCCCTACGACACTGTGCCCCACCTGTTCATAAGCCTCTACGACTTGCCGCGCACAACATCTTTCTTCATCTGAACCGTAAAGATGATCACCGAGCATCAACAAAAACGGTTCGTTTCCGACCCATTCCCGGGCGCAATACACAGCATGTCCGAATCCTTCTTGAACGTCTTGTGTAACGAATGTTACCTTGCTTCCTAATTCCAGTAGATAATCACAATACGTTTTGTTTTCTTTGCTGAGTTTATTGTAATGTTCAATTCGCGGTGGTGTTTTGAAAAATGACTCAAAGAGTTCTGTATCGCCGCTCTGGACGATAAGGCATACTTCCTCAATACCTGCATTGATCGCTTCCTCAACGATTGCCATAATTGCGGGTTTAGCACGTCCAGACTTGTCAATTACAGGGAACAGCTCCTTCTTCATCGCCTTTGACGCTGGAAACAATCGAGTGCCGAATCCGGCAGCGGGAATGACTGCCTTGCGGACATGCCGACCTGCCTCAATAACGAGTTTCAGACACGACATCTGCAAATCTCGTTCAATAATCTCTATAACGCGCCCCTGGCTCTCTTCATCTTTCGCAATGAATTGGGCTGACCCGTCACCCTGTGAACCGACACCTTTACCGCCCCATATATACGGCTGAATCGGTTCATAGTTCAGGACTTTGTGGAGCACTGGTGCCGTCAATTGGGATGGACACGCAGGGATGAGGTTTTTGTCGAACTCTGTCTGAGCCCGCGTCATCAGCCGACCCACTGCCTCTGCGTCGCCAGTGCGGAGTGCTTGATATGCCTCCTGCGTAATCCGCGCGCTGATTGGACCGAGGTAGTGTTGTACGTCTTTTTCCAATTCGCTCTCTGCAAATGGATAACAGTCATTTAATTGTTTCAATATAAGGCGTGTATCTTTACCGGCACCGAGGTCGACAATTACGAAGTACATATCTTGTGGGACACTAAGTGCTGTGACATCGACACGATCGCCATCGAATGTCATGAGAATAGGACGTTGGTACGCACAACCTTGGTCCATCCGTCCACAGCGTGAAGGCGTTGTAATTTCGCCTCGGTAGGCGTATTCCATTTCTCCGCGCGTCGTCATTTTAAGATCATAAGTGCGATTGAAAGCGCGGGCGACTAAAACACTGATCGCTGCACTTGAAGATAACCCTTTTTTGACAGGCAGATCAGTGAGGTAGTTATCAATTTCCAATCCTTGGACCCGGTAGTTTGTTAGGATCTGATAGGCGACCCCGGCAGCGTAACTAAAAAATCCGCCTTTCTCAGCTTCGGCAAGAAGAGCCTCCCTTTCCATCGGTAGACTATAGGGACCATGACGTGTACCATCACTGAGAGTTGTCTTCAAAATCAGACGGGTGGGATGCGGCTTAACCTCGGCGTGGACACCTTGGTTTGTGCTGGCTATTAACGTATAACCCTTTTCCAGTTCTGAGTTATTTAGACGGTACCTTGCTGCCCAATCGCTGTGTTCACCGAACAGGCAGATTCTACCCGGCACAAAAAGTTTCATAACGGCTCCTTTGGTTTTAACAATCAAAATACAAAATAATCCGTTTTTGGGTCAACCTTCAATTAACATGAGATTACTCCAAAAACCTCAATCAAGAAGCTCAAGGCTACAGACTTACGAAATTCTGCTGATATACTTGTGTCCACTGACACCTCTGTTTCCATTCTTCTGCTTTTAGTGTAGTTCCGCGGGGCAATGCTTCGTCTCCCGCAATTGCGGAAAACACGTGTGCCGCAGTCTCGTAATCTTTCTGATGGTATGCATTAATACCTATTAACCTTCGCGTCTCTAAGGCAAGCCCTTGGTACTGTTGGAGGGTCAACTGTATTGGTGATGATGTTTTAGCAGATACTTCTAACTTTTCCAAAAGTGTCGTCGCATGGTGAAAGTATTGATTGCTACTCTGCCACGCCTTTTCTCTGTGAAGCAATTCACCGGCTAAAAAATATGCCAACCATATATCTGGTGCCGCTTGAATGCATGTTGACAGATACACCATCTTCTCCGCTGCATCTTTCGGTTCAACCAAGACGCGGCGGAGTAACTCTCGCAGGGAGCGATCCTCTCGTATCGTCCCATTCGGTTGGGTATAGACGACATTTGGATAAGAGAGTGCTGCAATCCGCTTGATCCGTCGCTGCTCAATCGTCTCATATTCTGTTTCGATAGCGGTGTATGCGTTCATCGCGTTTTCATGTTCATTTTTTAGCCAATAAATATCACCTTTCAGCAGCATCGCCTCTGGACTGAATCGAGTGTCTTCCGCGCTTGCAATGCGATTCGCTAAGGATAACGCTTTCTCGTAATCCTGCATCCGATACGCACTGTACATAAGTCCTCGTAACGTGCTTAGATTATCGGGTTCATCTGATAGCATTGTCCCAAAGGTCTCTACAGCGGTGACGAAATCTTTTCGGTAGTATGCCTGCCATGCAGTATCTCGCAGCGCAGCCATCTCATGCGTGCAGACCTGTTCAAAAGCACTCCGCCGCTTTAAACGGTACGCAGTATAGTTTACATCGGCATCCCGCAAAGGGACCCCCTCCAAAAAATCAATCCACTCCGTTTCAAGCGACTGGAGATCCTTCCCGTAATGTTTCACAAAATTACCGGTCGGGAAAACCCCTTTAAACTTTTCGATACCGTAGGTATCCACAAGAAACCGCACGAAGGAGCCCGCTAGCAGATAACTCCGCGAACCGGCATGCCCCCAAAATCCGATTCCCATGATGGCTGACAACGGAGGCGCGATCTCCATTTCCCGCATCGCCTTTGCCCACTGATGTGCCGTAAGTCTACCTTCATCCCAATCCGCTGCAACTGCAATTCCTTCATGAAGTCCAATCTTTAGGCTCACTTTCAGCGGCGACCAAGGCACGGTAAAAACGTGTGCCAACTCGTGTTTCAGGACGGGGTGTGGAAAGCCTTGTTTATGGATATGAAATCCGTGTCCAAATGGATCTTCTACGGATGTCCCGCGCGCACCAATTAGCTGCTTTTTCTGCTCAGGAGACGCATAGACATACGCGCGGACCTTCTGAGAGAGTTCATCTCCATCTGGCATGAGATAGGCAGATAATTGGGCGTACTGAAATTCGCAGTCCTCAGCGATCTGTTCAATCTCTGTTTCGAGTGCGCGAGCGTAGAAGATTTCAAAATGCTCGGTTTCACGGAAGCCGCCAAGTTTCCGGGCAATATCACCACGAGTTGGGCGGATACCTAACGCCCCGGCATAGCACTGGAAACCGAATAAGCAGACGATTAGCAGATACAACCCCACGCGTTTTGTAGGTGAACTGAACAACTTACGCCACCTCAGTTGCGGCATCAATGCTGTATCTCTACTTATTTCACAAATACTCACTGCAAGCCCCAAAAATAGGAGTGCCCAGAGTAGTGTTTCCGCACGAGCGATCAATAATGTGCTTGTTATCGGAATAACGAAATCGTAAATCGGTCCTGGAAAGTACCCAAACGTTGCGTGATACGCAAATACCGGCGGATGGAATATCAGATTGATAACTACAGGTACACAAGTCAGCAGGAGAAACCCGATATATGCCAAATATGCCAACCATCGCCTCTTAATCCAGAATCCGAAGAAAGTTCCGGCTGTTGTCGCGTATACACAACTGATTACAGGCAATAGAAAAAAAAATATGAATCCTTCGCCAAAATTACAGTTTTTAACACGAAGCGCGTTCAGCAGAATAATACCGAGCGGTAGGACGAGCAGCCCCAAATTAAATATCAGCGCATTCCAGAAACACTGCGTGACGATTTGTTTCGGTGAACCCGCCAGTGCAGCGGGTTGACGCTTCATTTGCTGCACCATTGTTAGAGTTACATGCGCGCCAGCGAAAGAGATACCGAGTGCTAACACCGCACAAAACTCAAACGCAAGAATGTTGAACAACGGTACATTGGCAAGTATCAATGCCAATACGCCGAACGTGGTAAACCACAGCCAATATGAAAATGTCCTATGTATCGTAGGTTGTATGTGCATCTTCTGCAAATTGAAAATCGTGTTTATTGTCTATTTTATTTACATATCTCCTTTGTGTCAAGCAGAATTTCGTGGGCATCCAAAGCCATTCAGTTCTCCCATGATTCGATTTTCTGATCGTCTTTGCTGTAGGATTCTCACTGCTCCCTGACTACTGAATGGTGCTGCTACGTCTAAATGGAACGTTGACAAAAATCCGATAAACGGTGTATAATTAAAATGGTTGATTTTGTTGGTCATTAAATTTGCGCGTCTTTTCTCCATCCCATATCACGTAACTATCCCGTTTAACCTGTTTTTTCTACCTTAATAACCTTTAACACTACACACGTGGACTTTGGTGCAAGCGATATTTAAACCTCGCGCGTCTTGTAGCAATAAAAAATAAAAGGAGACATCTCTATGGAAAACAGACAACCTTTGACTCCCGCGCTGCGATCACCTGAAGACACAGATGTGACAACTTGGGAACTTCCTGAAGGCGCAATCAGTAGGTTGGGACAGGGGGTATTACTTGGGGTCGAATATTCGAGCGATGGGAGATATCTTACCGTTGCAACCAAAATCGGATTCTGGATATATGACACGGCAACAATGATCCCCCGTGCTTTGTGGGGTACCGAACGTGGGATGTTTAATGTTGCTACCTTTTCGCACGATATGCGATGGATCGCCACTGGCGACCAAGATGGGATTGTTAAAATATGGGACACACAAAACGGACAGTGTATTACAAAAATAGATTGGGGAAGTACGCGAAACCTCAATAGCCTTTTACATCTCCATTTTTCGTCGGACGGACAATATCTTGCCACATCCGGTTTCGGACATAGTGCTGTCTACACATGGCGGACAAACACCGACACGCCTATCATGAGCTGCACCGTTGAAGATGCAGAAATAAAGGATTACCGAAGGGGTTATTACGGCGACTCGTGTTTTCCTGTCTCTTTTTCACCCGTTGGAAACCAGCTTGCGTATGCGACCGCCATAGACACTATCACGATTTCAGACGTAGATACCGGCGAACAGATTGCTCATTTCACTGGACACGATGCGCCAGTGCATTCCGCCATCTTTTCGCCTTGCGGGCGGTACCTTGCCACTGTGACCTTGGATAATGAGGTGCAGGTCTGGGATATTCACAATGAATCCCTTGTCATGATGCCGACTACATACGAAGGCGATCGGTTAAGGCTGGCTTATACTTCCGATGGCGTAATAAGGATTGCCAATATCTATGAGAACGAGGTGCAGATTTGGGATGTCCCTCAGCAAGAAAAGTTAGACACCTTTGATTCCCCAGGAACAACTAAGACTGCAGCACGTTTTTCAACCGATGGAACGCAATTCGCAATTGCCAATACACGTGGCGATCTGCAGCTATGGAAAGCCGAAAGTCCTTCTACAGTCGCATTATTTCCTGAATATAAATCCGCTGCCTATTCGGTGATATTCTCACAAGACAGCAAAACATTAGTCAGTAGTCATTTGGGAACAACAGGTAAGGTATTCTGGGATATTGCGAGCTGGGAAACACGGCGAGTACTTCCTCCGCTAACTGAGCGCAACGTTTTACGAAGAGGTATGGCACTCTCTCCGTGTGAAGAACTGTTGGTGGTTGATACGAACGACGCGAACATCGAAGTCTGGCATATCCCGTCTGAAACATTAGTTGCAGAACTTACCGAACATGAGAGTAAAGGGATCACGTTAACGTTCTCGCCTACAGGGAAATACTTCGTCAGTGGCGGTTGGGCAGATGAAGCCTACGTATGGGATGTCAAATCTTGGGAAAAACGGCATTCGCTTACGGCGCAGACAGGGCGCGTTGAAGACATCGCATTTCATCCGGATGGACAACTATTCATTACCTCCGCTAGGGGCTCCAGGGGCGGGACTGCTCGACTCTGGAATGTTGAAACCGGTGAACAAGTTGCTCTGCTCCCTTTACCAGATACCTTAGAGGATGTCACCCGATACAGAGGCGTGCCTGAGGAAATCGAACGAGCCATGAACGGCGGGCGTTCACAATGGAAGCTACATCAACATATCCAGTCCATCGTGTTTTCGCCGTGTGGTACCCTAATTGCTGGTGGTCTCGGCACGATGATCGTCGGTGGGTTAACCAACGAGATCCGATTGTGGGACACAGCAACTTTAGAAACACGGATGATCATACTTCCATCTCAAGGGACTATTCGTCCTCGTCCGTGGGCACTGACATTTTCGCCCTGCGGACGCTATCTTGTCTCTGGGGCGTGGTGGTGTCGAGGACTGGACAAAGTCCCTATTCGGATATGGGAAGTTGCTACTGGTGAAAACATCCACACCTTCTGGGCACACGCTTCTGACGTTCAAGATGTTGCTTTTTCACCCGATGGTACACTCTTAGCGAGTGGGAGTTTTGATGGTACTATTCTGCTTTGGGATATGAAACCCTTTATCGGTTCTTAAGGGACTGCTCGCCGCGATAAAATCGGAGGTATTGGATGGAAAATCGACAACCACAGACAAACAGCGATGTGGCAACTTGGGAACTCCCCGATGGCGCGATTGCCCGATTAGGAAAAGGACTCATAGTTGACATGGCGTTTTCACCGGATAACGCGTCTCTTGCTGTTGGAACGCGCGTCGGGGTGTGGATGTATGAACTCGACACGATGCAGCCCGGCACACTGTTTGAAACCGAACGCGGCATGATTTTTAACGTTGTGTTCTCACCCGATGGGAAATGGATTGCCACCAGTAACGCGGACGGCATCATTAATGTGCGAGAAATAGAGACCCAGCAGCGTGTCGCGAAGATACAAGGCTGGCACGGTGGTACTTCTCGACTTGCCTTTTCACCGGATAGTCAATACATCGCTGCATCTGGCCGCGGATACAGCGACGTTTACGTCTGGTGCGCAAAAACCGGACAACACGTCGCAAGTTTCAAAATGGAAGGTAAACCTAAGGAAGATGAACAGACCCCTGTCCGTTTCCCCATCTGCTTTTCACCAGATGGGGAGCTGCTCGCTTATTTTACTGACTGGCACACCCTTACCGTCCGAAACCTAAAAACGAAAGAATGCTTCGCTTATCTGGATCCAAAGCCTCATCTGCGCGAATCAGGACATGTGTATGATCTCGCCTTTTCGCCTTGTCGTCAGTTTCTTGCTGCGAGTCTTCAGGATCCAACCACACGTGAGAACCTTGAGGTGCAGGTGTGGAATATTGATAAAGAGACCTTGGAGACAACTTATACAAACTACAACGGCACTCGGACGATTCTCGCCTATTCCCCTGATGGCGCATTACGGGTTGCCGATGTTTATGAAGACAAGGTAGTGATGTGGGATGCGTCCCGGGGTGAAAAACTTGATACCATTGAATATCAAGGAAAACATAGGACAGAACATAGGGCAGAATGTGTCTCGACTGATGGACAGCAGTTCGCAATTGCTACTATCCGCGAAATCCGCGTGTGGTGTGCAGGTGCCCCCGCTGCAGTAGCACCACATCCAGTGCCCAATTGGGTACCTGACTCTCTGTTTTTTTATCAATTGGACAAGAGGTTGGTTTGCAAATACTGGAATGAAGGTATCGTTTTTTGGGATGTTGTTCAGAAACAGTTAATACCTCCCCCGATCCCGCCAGAATGCAGGGGCAAAAGGTGTGCGCTGTCCCCTTGTGAAAAATTGTTGGCTCTCATCGGAGAAGGTGGACAAACCCTTGAAGTCTGGAACATCACGTCCGGAACTCAAATAGCGGAGCTCACCGAACATCAGAGTTTAATCACCACCGTGGTGTTCTCGTCGTCAGCGGAGTACCTCATCAGTGGAGATGTAGATGGAAAACTTGTTGTGTGGCGTGTCCAACATTGGGAAAAGCAGCATGCATTTATAGGGCATACCGATCCGCTTCGGGCAGCAGCCTTTCACCCCGACGGAAAGCAATTCGCTACGACTGACGGAAGGAGTATATTTCTTTGGAACGTTACGAGTGGTGAACAGCTTGGCTCACCTTCTGTAGACTCCACTTTTGTTGCCCTATATAAAGGAAATATGCGACAAATCCAGCGACAAACCCAGTCACGTTACAAACCTCCAAAGTATCTCCATTCAATTGCATTTTCACCTTGCGGCACTTTGTTGGCTGGTGGATTATTCGGTGGGATTCATCTATGGGATGCTGCAACTTTAGAGCCGCGCATGGGAATGATTCTACCTGAGCGTTGCTCCCATGTTGGTGTCGTGGTGTTTTCTCCATGTGGTCGGTATCTTGCCTCCGGTTCTTGGTGGCACAAAACAGACAAAGTCTCCATCCGTTTATGGGAGGTTGCCACTGGGGAAAACATCCATACCTTTTGGGGGCATACCTCAGATGTTCAAAATCTCGCTTTTTCAAAGAGTGGTGAACTCTTGGCAAGTAGCAGTTATGACTGCACCGTTTTGCTGTGGGATATGAAACCGTTTATAGATTCATAGTAGCAATTGCCTCACACATCGGAAACGGTAAATTGTCTGTAACTGAGTAACATCCGATACTGCTTAAAACCAACGGTATTGGCTCATGTAAAAATTTTCTTGCAGTTTTAGATAAAATATGTTAAAATACGATGTGATAAGTTTTGCGGCGCGGATCAAAACCGTGCAAAGTAACATTGGTACAACTCGCAGACCCATACAATAAGGTCGCACTTATAAGACACGACGTAACAGGAGAAACTGAAATGGCAAACGGATTCACACGATTTTTCAAGGCTATCTGGTATACGCTGACGGGGCGCGCCCACGAAACAGCGGATCGGATGATGGAAAACCCGGAAGCCGTTAGAGGGGCTTACGAAGACATCATCAGCGATAAAAAGGGAAACATCCAACGCTATAAGCAAGCAATCGGGCAGCTTATCGCACTTGTTGAACAGAAGCGGTCACAACTAAAGACCCTTACCGACGAAGTCGAAAATTTGGAAGAACTGAAAGCCGGAGCAATCGCTAAGGCGCAGCAGACCGCTGCTGGTTTGCAAAAAGAGGGTATGGCACCAGAAGAAGTCAAACAGCACGCCGAATACACGCGATGTGTTACCGCTTACCAAGAGTTCAATTCCAATCTACAAGAGAAAGAGGGACGTATTGATGAACTCGAAGGTGAGATCGAAAATGCGCAGGCTGATATTGACTCCCATAAAATCCAGATTACCAGCCTACATCGCGATTTAGATAAGATTAAGAGCGAGCAATCTGAAGCAGTCGCCGATCTCATCACTGCCCGCGAGCAAGAAGAAATCGCCGATATGCTTTCTGGCATCAGCATGGACGGCACTTCCGCTGAATTGTCACGGATGCGAGAAATTCGCGAGAAAGCGAAAGGACGTTCAAAAGTCGCACAGGAATTGGCCGGCACCGACTCAAAAAGCGAAGAGGAGGAATTCCTCGCTGCAGCGCGCTCATCCAACGCCTCTGACGAGTTTGATGCCTTGATTTTCGGGGCACAGCAGACAGACACGAAAACGGAGATCGAATCTGAACCCGCGAAGAAAACAGAGGATTCCGATTCTGAGCTGCCGCTCTAAAGTGCTACCACAAAATAGGTGTCCTATTTGAATGAGAAGGGGGCGAGAACTCATAGCCGTTAAAAGCCCAACTTACGCATTCCGCACAGAGGCCGGGATGCTCATTAATTCAGGAACGTCTCGCAGTCTCGTCCTGTCCGGAAATATCCACGACCTCTTCTTTCTACGCGAAGGAGATGACACGGATTATATTCCGCTCGTCCCCTTTTTGACCCGCAGTTGGGACATTCCGGGGTTCATCCTCGTAGTTTACGAACTCAATGGACCCATAAGATTTGCACAAGAAACCGAGCGCGAAAAGGTTAAGCACGCATTCAACTTATGGCGCGGCACAACCGAGGCAGATCTTGATACGAATGTAAGTGCCGGTACACCGAGTTCTGCACAGGCAGCGGCATCGTCTCAAAGGACACCCCTCGGATCACTTGATGCCGTTACAGAGCCATCTGATGTATCTTTTACGCAGTACATGAACGATGCTATCGGCAGTCCGACGTTAGCACTTGAACTTCTCCGTCAATTTTGTCTGCTCTCTCGAAGCACAAACGCGCAAGGCGAAAAACTGCTGCCCGAAAAATTAATCATCTTGATAGAAGCGACAGACATGTTGCTGCCAGAAGGCGAAATTCGGAGTTTGTCACTCCCAGACAGACACCGCGTCAGCATCGTTCAAGACTGGATCTCCGATTCCAATTTCATGAACGGCAACGATACCGTCATCTTTATCGCGGAATCTCCAAGTCTCGTGAACTCTCGAATTATTAGGTTGCCGCAGGTCGTTACCGTTGAAATTCCAGCACCAGGGATGGCAGAACGCCAGCACTTTATTTCCTGGTTTAATAACACACCGAAACTCGTAGAAAAGCCTTTAAACCTTTGGGGTTCACAGGCACAACTCGCTATGCTCACTGCGGGGTTATCATTACAAGCACTCCGCCAGATGTTGCTATCTTCCTGCTACTCCGGTGAAAAACTTCAACCGGAAGATGTTATTGAGAAGGTCTCTGAATTTATTCAAGCACAATTAGGTGAAGATGTCGTAGAATTCAAAAAACCGGCGCACAGTCTAAAAGACATCGTTGGTAACCAAAAGTTGGTGGATTTTCTTCAGACGCAGCTGATCCCGCGTATTACTTCAACCGGTCCCGATGCAATCCCCGGAATGAGTGTCTGTGGTCCTATCGGCAGCGGAAAAACTTTTATTTTCGAAGGGCTTGCCGGTGAACTTGATATTCCTGTCCTCGTTCTCAAGAACATCCGGAGTATGTGGTTTGGGCAGACAGATGTTATCTTTGAACGGCTCCGGCGATTGCTGATGGCACTCGTGAAGGTGTTGATCTTCGTCGATGAAGCGGATACGCAATTCGGGGGTGTCGGGAGAGATGCACACAGCACAGAACGACGTTTGACAGGAAAGGTACAGGCGATGATGTCGGACCCGCAGCTACGTGGCAACATCACATGGCTTCTGATGACTGCGCGTATCTATAACCTTTCTCCTGACCTACGGCGAGAGGGCAGGGTTGGAGATATAGTCGTTCCAGTACTCGATCCGAAAGATGAAGACCGTGAGGCTTTCCTTCGCTGGAGTATCGGCAAAACCCTCCCCGATTCCCTCCCTGATGATGCAGTGGAACGACTTTTGAAAGTAACCGAAGACTATTCCGCAGCGAGTTTCGCATCACTGCGCTCCGATCTTGAAGCCGCAAGTCTTCTCAAGAAAGACGCTCAAACTTCCGGTAAACTCACATTAGAAGAAATTATTGCTGTCGCCGAAGATCGAATCCTTCCGAATATCGGGCCCATAAGACAGTATCAAACCTTACAGGCACTTCTCAATTGCACACGCAAATCGCTACTCCCCGGTGACTACTCCCCAGAAATCCGGGAATCCTGGGTGAAACAGATTGCTCAACTTGAGGCTTTAGGTGTTAGAGGATAGCAAGAAAAATGTTGTATTAGCAGGCGACGTAATTTTGTGTTATAATGTTAATGTGCAATGAACACAGTGTAGTGTTTTATACCAACATTTCAGAAGGAAAATTACCATGTCATATTCTGATGCTACCTCTGAAACCATCGCCGCCCGCGGCGAAGAAATCTATCAGCAGTACCGCGAAGAACTTGAAGCTCAACACAAAGGTCAGTTTTTTGTAGTTGACATTGAAACGGAAAACTATGAAATCGCCGATGAGGATTTAGAAGCTACAAAACGTCTGCTTGCTAAGAATCCCAAGGCTATGACTTACGGTGTACGAATCGGATATCCGGCTACCCACGGTATCGGCTTTAGCTTCGTGGAATGTAATGTGGAATACTACAATAATTATAGAAAATAAAGAAGCTATCATCAAGGAGGTACTTTTTATGTCTTTTTTTCATTTTGAAGGGGCCCCTGTGCGGTCTGAGTAATAAGGGCAATAAAAATGAAATACGTATAGGTTACGTAACCTCCTATACCTTTACCTGTTAGTAGCATAGACACAACATCGAGATAGCTATTCCTTTATCTCTAACAATTCCATCTGTTGCGCTGTGAAATCCGATTCTATACCTAATCGCGTCGAAAATAGATTGCCAACAGAAACATTCTCTAGTTCTTTTGGTTCAAGTTTGTATAACCCATCCCCATAAACTCGTGCTTCACTTACTAAATCCTGTGATTCGATTGCATTTAAAGTTTCCCATACTGTTTGAATGAATTTGGGGTTTCTCTGAAAGATTCCTTTCAGAAAAGGGGTCGGATATAACATCAAATATCCGTTCGCAGCGACTGCTTTGGAGTGGTTTAAAATAAAACGAAAAGGGTTTGTT